>JAHFGW010000035.1:0-5672 GCA_023247235.1 Candidatus Omnitrophota bacterium
ATGCGCCGACGTGACCTGGGGATCACAGCGTTCGTGATCGCCTGGACGCTCTTGTTCCACTATCAGACCTTCCGGGTCACCCACCTCAATCTCCTGGCCAGACGGTGGGGCGTCCGTGAGCTGCCCAAGATCCCGCTGCTCTTTCCGCCGGCGGGTTGGATCATGTTCTACCGGGTGGATCCTGGCTACGGCTTCGCCGAGGTTTATGGCTTGCACGGCCGCTCGGCCGAGCTGCTGGAGCCCCACGAGATCTTCCGCACGCGCGCCTTGGGCTACGACAACATCCGGCGCAATGTGCTCATCGGCGTCCTGGACCAGCGGCACGCTTCCGCGTTTTGCCGCTACCTGGAGCGGAAATTCCCGCGCTATGAGGGTTTCGCCATCGTGCACGCTGAGTACACGAATCTGGTCAACCACCCCCAGGAAATTCTCCGACGGATCTTCTATCAATGCCCCTGAGCCTTCGCCGCCTCTGGACCCGTGCGTTCTTGATCGAGCGGCCCTCGATTGGCCTCTCGCTCTTTCGCCTGGCGGTCGCCTTCACGGTCGGCGCCCACATGATTCCCTCATTCTTCCACATGGACGAAAACTACCTCTCCACGGCGTTCAAGACCACCAACGGTTTGTTTTTTCCCGGCGGCCTCCTCGCGCTGGTGGCGCGCAGTCCGGACTGGGTGGTAGGGATGTTCACCGCCCTGTTCTTCATCGCCTGGGCCGCCTTCGCGCTGGGCCTCTGGGCTCAGCTGGGCGCCATCTTGATGACGCTGACGTGCTACTACTTCTATGCCTTGAATAACTTTCACATCGGCACCCTCAGCTTCGACATCTTGCTGGTCACGTTATTTCTGATGTGCTGCACCGGGTACCACGGCGACTTTCTCTCCCTCGATAGCCTGCTTGCCCCGCCCCGCCATGGGGCGGGGCGGGGGGGCGACGCGCAGGCCTACCGCCGGCTGCGGCCCTTCGTCATCCAGCGGCTGCTGCAGCTGCAGCTCGCGTGGACGTTCTGGTATACCGCGCTGAGCAAGATGTCGGGCCAAGGGAACTGGCTGTGGGACAACCCCTACTATTACCTCATGCGGTATCCTGCGATCGGCGTCGTGCGGAACTTCCCGTTCCGTGGCTGGCTGGCTGAGCAGCCGGAACTCTGCAAGCTGCTGGGCCTGACGCTGATTGGCTTTGAGTACACCCTGCCGTTCTTGTGGTTCATGCCCCGCACGCGCACGTTCGGCATCCTCCTGGGCATTGCCTTTCAACTGATGCTCTGGCTGACGCTGCATGTGCCGACGATCTTCCTGTTTCTGTTTCCTGCCATGATGCTCTTATTCGTCCCGCCGGAGCGGCTGGTGGACTGGATTCAGGCGCGGCGGGCCCTCACCGCGGCAGGGCCCCACGGCCTGCTGGTCTATGACGGAGCATGCGGCTTCTGCCTGGCCTCCCTACAGCGGTTGAGGGTGCTAGATCTCTTCGGCTGGCTGGACCTGCGGGATTTTCGCCCGGTGCCTGATCTGACGTCGCTGCATCCTGGCCTCACGGTCGAGCGCTGCCGGAGCGAAATGGTGCTGATCGAGCCCGGGGGGCGGATCACCGGGGGGTTTGAGGCGTTCCGGCGGCTCTGCCTGCGGCTGCCCCTGCTCTGGCCGCTCGCCCCGCTGGTCTACCTGCCGGGCGCAGGCCGGGTGGGCGGGTGGGTCTACCGATGGGTGGCCGCGCATCGCTATCTGTTGCACCGCAACCCGGCGTGCGCGACCAATCAATGCGGGTGGTCTGGGGACTCCACGAAGACTTGATCCTGGAAGGTGAGGAGCGTCGCCTTACGCCACGCGTCCGCAGGGAGCCCGGCCTTCTGGCTCGCCAGCTCGCGCAGAAACTCAAGCCGCGTCCAGCCAGTCTCGGCCCAGACCGCCGGCAAGAAAACGCCGTGGTGCTCGTCATGCTCTAGAATGACGCCATCGCGGCCTGGGACCAAGTCCTTCAAGGTCGCCAAGCGCTTAGCCGGGGTCAACACGGAGACTTCGACTTCCAGTTCGTCCAGCTCATCGGCCGTCACCGGTGAAAAGCGGGTGTCCTGTAGCGCGGCATCGAGCGCGACCTGCGGCACGCTCTGGGCGAGCGACTCCTTGGTCTGGAGCCGGCCGATGCAGCCGCGCAGGGCGCCATGCCGACGCAAGGTGACAAACACCCCGCTGGACCTGGCCAGCTCAGGATACTGCTCGACCGACACCGGCTCCGGGGTTTGGCCTCGCACCAACCACTCGCCGAGGCTTCGGCGGGCCGCTTGGACCAGCGCCCACCCGGCGACCTCCGGCAAGCCTTCCGGCGGCGCCGGCTGGTCAAACAATCCAATCGCGGCATAGCCCACCACGGAAGCATGATCGCCCGCGGTGTCCCCTGAGTTGGCATAGCTGATAAGCTGCTGCCGTAGATAGCCTAACTTGGCCCCCAGGAACAACGCGGTCGTAATGGGGCCACGCCCGCAGGCTTCCACCAGCCCCAGGTCAAACAGCCGATCGATCGCCTGGGGGGTCTCAAACATGATCGAGTTCACGGTGCGCTCATCGATGAATTTCGCAGTCTGGTACTCGTGGTAGTGCGACAGATCCGTGCTGAACACGAACAGGTAGTCGCCACGCTTGGCCAATTCCGCCAAGGCGTCGGCGAGGTGCTCAAGGACCTTCGCATCGGCCCTGCCGATCAGCACCGGAACGAGCTTAAACTCTCCCAGGGTCGCCTGGAGAAACGGCAGCATGACCTCCAGGGAATGCTCAGGGGCCTCATGGGCCTCGTGCACAAACCGGATGGACTGGCTGTGGTTGGCGCCCTGCCAGACTTTGAGCGCGTGCACGCCCGCCTGATCAACCGGAATCAGCCCAAGGGGCGTCTGGTAGCTGTCCTGGATGTCCACCGAGACGCCCTCAAAGACAAACCGGTGCATGAACCCAACCACCACGACCCCATCATAGCGCTGGCCGCGCAGCAGTCTGAAGGCGCTGGCCGCGACCGGGCCGGAATAGCGATAGCCCGCGTGCGGCACAATCAGCGCTCTGGGCTTCTGAGCGCCAGCCTCGATGGCCTCTCGGGATACCAGCTCATCGATCAACGCCCGCAACTCCTGGGGATCTGATGGGTAGAACTGGCCGGCCACGTGGGGCTGGCGTGGCTGGGCCGCCCACAGGACAGGCGAGGCGAGGGTCGAGCTCACCAGGAGGCAGGCGAGCACCGTTGCCCGACGGGTCATCCCAATACTTCGCCAGCCAAATATCATCATAGGTGTCATCCTATCATACATTGAGACAAGTAGTTAAGGATTATTCGCCCATCAAGAATTCGCCAAAGCACCTCGGCCGAAATAGCTGTTGACAAGTCGGCCTTCCTTCTGTACACTAGCAGGTAGCCAGAATGCTCGATGGACCGTGTGGGTGCCGCCGCACGATGCACGATCGGGGCCCAGACGGTCTTGTTGTAAGCGCCGCAACCGCCTGGCTGACTCATTGATGCGGTTGCATCGTGGAAAGGGTTAGCGTTACCAGTTCAGTTGAATTACGCTAGGTTCGTGACCGAAGTTCGAGTTCTGCAAGTTAGACAACTCAGTCGCATTGGGTCAACCGCCCAGCGATCTTTGGGTCGCGGGCGGTTTTTGTGTCTTGAGAGCCTGTTGAACCTGGAAGGGGGTGAGTAGAGTGTCACGTGGAACAGTCAAATGGTTTAGCGACCAGAAGGGGTATGGATTTATTACCCCGGAGGATGGGTCCAAGGACGTCTTCGTCCACTATTCGGCCATCGGCGGCGACGGCTTCAAGTCGCTGAAGGAGGGCCAGAAGGTGGAGTTCGAGATCACGCAAGGTCCGAAGGGTCCGCAAGCGTCCAACGTCCAGATGTCAGCGTAAGCTGGCGGTACATGCTTGCGGCTGCCGGCTCATCCGGCAGCCTGTTTGACACGTCCTTCGCGCTATTCGGCAGCGGGTTAGCCATTTCGGTCCTGCGCATGTCGAATAGCCTGCATGTTGCGCCCCCCATCCTGGGGTCGGCGCGGCGCTGACTTGCCTTTGGAATGCCGCGGCGCGGCTGAGTTTCCCAGAGCGGCACGGGCAGGTCCCTTCCTCTTCCCGAGGACTCGCACCGGCTCCCGATACAGCGGGCGGATCTCAATCTGATCCGCAAACCGCAACGGGATCCGCACGTGCGGGCCGTCAATGAACGCCCCTCCACGGCGCATGAGCCAGGTGAGACGGACTGTCTTGCCCGGTCCCAACACTCCGCCCCTCAGCCGGTGGTGGCTCAACCGCCCCCGGTAGAGCTCCCGAGGCCGATACTGGAATCGCCTGGATGCCCACGACAATCTCACACCCCCAGCAGCCAACACCGCGCTACTTGAGCCGGCCGCGGTGGCAATCCACAGCCCCGAGCTCTTCTGGAACTCCTCCACCGAGCCAATGTGCAGCCGGTAGCGGCTCATCGTGGCCGGGTCCTCATGGGCGATCAACACGTCATTGACCGCCGGCGTCCCGACGGGCCGGCCGTTAAGACGCACCTCCAGCCGGAAGAGCTGCAACACGGGCAGGCGCCCTGCCAGCGCCAGCCGGATCAGCCGAGGGAAGGTTCGGCGATTCGCCGCGCAGAAGACCGCTTCGCTGCGCGAAGGGTTGGAATTGACCCCCAGGATCGGCGTGCCCCCGACCGAGCGGGCGGCCTGCAGAAACGTCCCGTCCCCGCCGACGGACACCACCAGATCGTAGCGCCGCCGCCCGCCCCGCCCAGGTCTGGGGCGGGGGACGCGCAGGGTCGCGCGGAACGCCAGGTCCACATCCACCGGAAGCCCCCGCAACGCCGTGACCGCCGCCTCCAGCGAATCTTCATGGATGGCCTGGGACGCGCGCATCTCCAGGACGTCCGGATGGCCGCGACGCAGCAGCCGGATCAGGCGGGCGTCTTGCTGTTCCCGGACGTACTGCCGGTAGGCATCCTTCTTAAACACCACGAGGATTTGGGGCCGGGTTGGCATGACGAAGCATCATCCCGTGATCATCGCAGCACCTCCGTCGGCGCCCCGGTCACTCCTGAATCGTTACCTTGGTCATGGCAATGTCCTGGCGTGGACGATCGCGCCCGTCTCGCTCAGCCGCTCCGATCTGCTCCACGACGGACTGGCCCTCGACCACGCGCCCAAAGATCGCGTGCCGGCCATCCAGCCAGTCGGTCGCCGCGAGCGTGATGAAGAATTGGCTGCCATTGGTGTTCGGCCCGCTATTGGCCATGGACACGACCCCGGGCCCGTCGTGGTGCAGCGCGGGAGAGATCTCATCCGCAAACTGGTAGCCCGGCCCGCCGGTTCCTGTGCCGGTCGGATCGCCGGTCTGGACCATGAATCCCGGAATCACGCGATGGAATAGGATCCCGTCATAGAATCCCTTCTTGGCCAGGTCGATGAAATTCTTTACGGTCTTCGGCGCTTCGCCTTGATACAGCTCAATGACAATCTCGCCCTTCGTGGTTTCGATGGTCGCCCGTGGCCGTTTCGCCGGCTCTCCAGACGCCGAGCTGATCATTCCCAGTCCAATTCCCGCTCCCAGCATCAAGCCGAGCACCCGCATGGCCATGTCCCACTCCTCCATTGTGACACTGCCCTCTCCTTCAAACGCTTGGTAGTGGTCAAGTTCGGCGGGTCCTGCCGC
>JAHFGW010000035.1:5772-10442 GCA_023247235.1 Candidatus Omnitrophota bacterium
CCTCCCCTCCGGCGTCACCCGCCAGACTTGACCATCACCAAACGCTTCTGCACGAGGGGTTATGGTAGCGCATCCCCGCGTCCCCCGCCAGCCGTCAGTCGAGCTCGACGGTGCGCGGCGGACGGCGCAGCGTCTTGGTTTCGCCGCGGTGCCGCTTCAATGCCAAGAGCTTCAGTTGCGTGCGCCGCGACCGCTTGCGCTTCTGACGGCGAATCTTGGCGATGCGCTGCGCCTCGGCGCTCAACCGGCCGAGACGCTGTGCCTCCAGCCGCTCCAGGAGAATGCGCCGAGCGAGAAATCTGTTGAGCGCCTGAGAGCGCTCTTGCTGGCAGCGGACTTCAAGGCCGCTGGCCCGATGGCGCAGCACGACGCAGCTCGAGACCTTATTGACATTCTGGCCGCCCGGGCCGCCGGAGCGGACAAAGCGCTCTTCCAGATCTGCTTCCTGTACCCCTAGGCGGCGCATGAACCGCTCCAGCGCCTGCTGTTTCTGCGGTGAGATCGGAAAGATCGCCATGCAGGAAGGCCTAGAACTGCACGCGGACGCCGGCCAGCGCTTCGGCGTCCCGTCCGGTCTTTTGCAGCCGCACAAAGAGCTCCGCATCGCCCAGCAATTGCTTCGTAAATGTCACCGAGAGCCCTAAGGGCTCCCCGCGACGGTCCACCAGCTGCGCGGTCACGCGATGGCGCGCATCGGCCGCGAACGTCGCGCGGAAGATCAGGGCTTGGCGTCGGCTGCCCTCGGACTCCAGCTCAAAGGCCACTGCCAGATCCCGGCGCAGCTTCCAGGTGCCAAAGAGCACGATCTGACGACGCGTCGTGCCGGTCGAAAGGCCGATACCGACTTGATAGATGATGCGCCCTTCGCGCGCGCTGAGGCTGGGCGTTTGAAGGCTGGCGCGAAAGGCCAAGATCGAGTCGCTAGAGGCCTGCACCCGCAGCACGAGCCGATCAGCCCCTGGAATGTCCCAGACGCCGCTGAGGCGGAATGTATGCAGGGCGGCTCGGGCGCGCTCTGATGCGCGGTACTCATAGACCAGCTGATGCCGACGATCCACGGTCCAGCCGCTCTGGAAGATGAGCCGGTCCTGGGACCCATCGGCCTTTTCGATCAAGAAGGTGAGCCGGTTCTGTGCGTCCGCCTCCCACCGGCCCCTCAAGATCAGCCGCTGCTCTGTCTCCGCCCGTCTGCCGGCCTTCGCGCCATCGACAGCGGCGCTGCGGCGCAGCGCGAAGGCCAGCTCACGGGCGCCAGCCGCCACAAAGGCGCCTCTGAGCCAGAGCGTCTGGCGATCCGGCCCGGCCGACGCATCGAGAGTCAATCCAAGCTCGTGCCCGGCGGTCAGATCCCAGGTGCCGTCTAACTCAATGCGACGCGGCGGCTGGCCGGCCTGGCGCTCGACCTCATAGACCAGCCGGTTGTGCCGATCCGTCGTGACCGCCCCTTCCAGCACCTGGACAGGCTGCGGTGGACCGTCGCCGCCCGGCGGACGTTCCAGCACCAATCGATTCGTCTCGTCGAATCGATAGCGCCATCCACGCGGTGGAGCCTGCGCCATTAGCCTGGAATCTCAGGCGCGCGACGCTCGATGGTATAGACTTCGTTCGTGAGCAATTGCAGTTTCTGCCGCGCCCGCTGCACCGCGCCCGGCGCGCCGATGAGCAGAATGCGAATCGTCCCCCTGGCATCCTGGAAATAGAGGTGGTGCACATCCGAGCTCATCACCACGCCGACCAGCGACCCGTACTGCGGTGGAATGGCCAAGGTCGTGCCTCGAGGCGCGCCAACCGCCGTCTCCCGCAGCGGCTCCTCCGACTCCGGCGGCGCTGCGCCGACGCCCGCCGCCGTGATCGTGATCCCGATCATCAGTCCAAGCCAGATCCGCCGCATCATGATCCCTCCCATGGTGGGTTATCCCCTGCCTCTTAGGATGCTACAGTGAACAGTGAACAACGAACAAATCAGAGGCGCTTGCGGATTTCGGCGGGGTAGTCGGGGAAGAATCGTTCGATCGACGGAAGGTCAAATTGGCGCTGGATTTGGTTCTTCGACTCGCGCTCCAGCAGGAACTCGAACGACTTGCGCACCAGGTCCTGAGGCGAGATCTCCTTGCCGGAGCTCAGCTGCTCAAAGTCCTGCTGGCTCAAGCTGACGCTGTGGCGCGTCTGGCCGTTAGGCTCGGAAACCTGGACGGTGAAGGTCCAGCCGTTGGAGTTGGTCAGCGTGACCACGCTGATTTGTGCCGTCATGCCTTTCATGGCTCGTTACTGATAGCGGTCCGTGGGATGTGCGGTCTGAGGAAAGAACAGCAGGCGATAACCAACATAGCGCAAGCGCCTGACAAACGCAAGCCCTAGTTCGTAGTTCATTGTTCGTCGTTCATGGGCAACTGACAACGAACTATGAACAATGAACAATGAACAATGAACATAGTCAACGCGCCGGCTCCTCGCCCTTGAGCAACCCACGCAGCAGGCCGCCGAGCGGATCCTCCGCGGGTTGCTGGCCTTCCGGAACTCCCTGTCCTGAATTGGCTGGAGTCCCAGGTTCCCCTTTGGGCTTCAAGGCCCGCTCCAGCAGACCCACGGCCGTGCGTACCGCCAGGCGCGAGGCGATCGCCTGGACATCCGGCAGGACCGCCACGCGCGGCAGCCGCCCTTCAATGGCGACCGGCAGCTCCAGCTCGCCCTGCGCATTAAGCAGCGCATCCAGCTCCTGGACGCTGCGCGTCATGGCCGCTGAAAGCCGGCGCTCGATCCGCAGCGTGGTAGGCATCTGGAGCGCCCCATCGAGCGAGACGCGCATGGGGCCTGCGAGCTGCAGCGTGTCGGTGCGTACCGCCACCTCATCCGACTGCAGCCAGCCCTCGCGCAGGCGCAGCGTGACATCGAGCGGCGCCAGGATCGTATCGCGCGCTGCGAGCTTCTCCTGGTACTCCGGGGGCAGCCTCGCCTCCAGCGACTGCACCAGCCCAGGGACGATCGAGAGCTTTTCAAAAACGGCGCGCAAGATATTCAGATTCACGACGACCGGTTCCGACAGCTTGATGCGCCCATCGGCGACAGCGCTGCGGGCGGCTTGGGAGGCCTCCAGCGTGGGCACGCGCCCCGCAAGCTCAGCGCTGAGCACGCCATGCAGGGCTGGCTCGTTCGGGCCGCGCGGAGGCATGATGGCCTCAAGCGGCAGGCGGTCAATGATGAGCCGGGCTTGCTCGATGGCGCCGGGTGTCTGCGGGCCGGGCAACGTGAGCTGTCCGCGCAGGCGCAGCGTGGAGTTGGTCGCGCCGAGCGACGCCCCGGCGTCGATGTCCATCGGTTCGCCCGGCGCGATGTGGCGCAGCGTCACGTTTACCGCGCGGAGCTCGACGGTCGCGGGCGGCCGCGTGCTCTGATCGATGATGCGCACGATGCCATCCTGTAGGCGCACCGAGCCGACCTTGAACGCGACACCGCCTTGCGCTGCGGGCGGCCGCGCGGCGGACGCGGGCGCTCCGGCAACCGCCAGACCAGTCAAATTCCACTGTCCTTGCGCATCCCGTATGAGGCGCAGCTGCGGACGGTCAAGCCCGACGGAGGAAACCTCGATCCGCCGCTGCAAGAGAGGCCCCAGCTTCACCACGGCGTACGCAGACTCGATTCGAATGAGCGGCTCGGTCTGTGCGGATCCTTCGTGAACCGCTACCCCTCTCGTCTGCACCGCCACGCCATCCTGCCACTTCCAACTCAAGCGCTCCAGCGTCACGGGCCGGCCCAGCGCCTGGGAAAGCCGCTCGCTGACCAAGGGGCGGAAGCGGTCCACATCCGTCGTCGCGACCACGACGGCAAGCAGGACGACGAGGGCAAGGCCCAAGACCGCTAAGACGATGAGGACTTTCTTCATGGGGACTCAAGATGGATGTCCCGAGTGACCGCCTCGCCCGCCGTCGAAGAGGTCGGTGTCAGCCGCTTCCACGGCCAAATGCGCGCGCGCACCGAGCCAACCAGCTCCTCCAGCCGAACCGGCCCGAAGATCCGGGAATCCATGCTCTGCTCCTGTTGATCCCCCAGCAGGAAGAACTCTTCAGCTCCGAGCGCCCACGTCCTGGCCCCCAGGCGAACCTGCTCGCGCGGCAGCCCGACCACCCGCTTCACGAACGCACGGCCACCGAGTCCCGACGGCCTGGCCACCACGATCTCTCCGCGGCGGGGCTGGCGCCCCCGGTAGGCCTCCTGGTCGATCAACACGAGCTGGCCGGGCCTGAGGACCGGCGCCATGCTGTGACCGAACACCCGCATGAGCCGTCGTGGTGAGATGAAGCGTGGCATCAGTCGCTTGTTCGGAGTTCGTTGTTCATAGTTCGTAGTAAAAGCAAAAACCTTACAACGGCGAATGCGCCGACCAAATCATCAGAACCTACAGTGAACACCGAACAATGAACATTGAACGAGAAGATATCTTACGGCTTAGCCTTGGCCGCCTCAGCCTTTTGGAACATGTCCCGAACTTCTGAGACTGCCTCCATCAACTCTTGCGCCTTGGCCAGCTCCACATGCTGCTTGTTGTAGGAGCAGAGCTTTGCCGCCTTCCAGAAGGTCTCGTGGAGTTTTGGAAACATCGTCAAGGCCTCAGGTTTGAAGTAGTCGGTCCAGAGGATCAGCAGCTCTTGCTTGCAGAGCTGCGCATGCTGTTC
>JAHFGW010000036.1 GCA_023247235.1 Candidatus Omnitrophota bacterium
ACATCACTCGACGATCTCGTGCGTCTGGATCGCGAGCGGCGGGAGCTCATCAGTACGATCGACCAAGACCGGCAGCACCTCAGGCAGCGCTCGGATGAATTCGCAAGACAAAAGGGCGCCAAGACTACCGCGACGCCGGCCGCGCTCAAGCAACTCTCAGAGTCCATTGCGCAGCGGGAGCAGCGACTGAAGACGCTGGAGGAGCCGCTCGAGCGCGCGCTGGCCCTGTTGCCGAATCTGCCGCACGAGTCGGTGCCGGTGGGCGATACCTCGGCGAATCGGATCGAGCGCACGGTCGGCCAGAAAGCCAGCTTCAAGTTCCAACCGAAGACGCACATGGAGCTGGCCGAATCGCGGGGGCTGATCGACTTTGCGGCCGGGGCGAAGGTCGCCGGCTCGCACTTTCCGCTCTATCGAGGCGCGGGCGCGCGGTTGGAGCGAGCGCTCTTTACGTGGATGCTCGACGTGCACACGAAGGAGCACGGCTACACGGAGATCTTGCCGCCGGTTCTGGTCAACCGCGAGGCCATGTTCGGCACCGGGCAGCTCCCGAAGTTCGAGGAAGACCTGTACCGGCTGCGCGACGACGAGCTCTTCCTGGTGCCGACGGCCGAAGTGCCGCTGACGAATCTCCACCGGGAGGAGATTTTAGACGAACCGCGGCTGCCCATCCGCTATACGGCCTATACCCCCTGCTTCCGCCGCGAGGCAGGTTCCTACGGCAAGGACACGCGGGGTCTTATGCGGGTGCACCAGTTCGACAAAGTGGAGCTGGTCTGCTTCACCACGCCGGAGCGCTCGTACGAGGAGCTGGAACGGTTGCGCGGCCATGCCGAAACGATCCTCCAGCGCCTTGGCCTGCACTACCGCGTCGTGTGTCTGGCCACGGGCGACCTAGGATTTTCGGCAGCGAAATGCTACGATTTGGAGGCGTGGGCGCCTGGCCTGAACCGCTTTCTTGAGGTGTCCAGCTGCAGCAACTTTGAGGCGTTCCAGGCACGCCGGGCCAAGATTCGGTATCGCAAGGACAGCACGAAGAAGGTGGAGCACGTCCATACCCTGAACGGCTCCGGGGTGGCGTTGGCGAGGACGGTTGCCTGCCTGCTGGAAACGCATCAGCAGGCGGATGGCCGCATCGCGGTCCCCGAGGTGATTCAGCCTTATCTGGATGGCGCGAGTCTCCTTTAGCGCGGGGTCGCTTCTGGGGCGGTTCATCAAGGCCGCGATGGTGGCCATCGTGCTTCCCGTGGCGATCGGACTGTTGCGCAGCCTCCTGGATCAAGTGGACGCAGCGACACTGTCTGGCGCGACCTTCCGCCAGTGGATTGTCTTGGGTTTTCTGACCTACGTCGGGGTACACGTCCTGCTGTGGCGGCCCGCCGGGCTCTTCCGAGCGAGCCGCCGGCTGCTCTCCGCAATCGCCATAGGGCTCTTCGGCGGACAGGTGACTTCGGTCGAGGAAGGCGGGAAGGGAAGCAGCAAGGCCGCCAAGGGCAAAGGCGCGGAGGCCGCCGCGCAGGGGTCGACGCTGGTCGCCTTTAGCCCCTACGTCGTGCCGGTCTCGACGGTGCTCATTTGCTTCGCGGGGTGGTTGCTGAGCCGCGCGATTGACCGGGCGATGCTCGACGGGCCCCTGGCCTTTCTGATCGGGTTGTCCATGGCGTTCCATTGGCTGATGGCGGCGGATGAGCTGCAGCAGCAGCGCAAGCGCTGGCACCTCGAGACGTACCTGCTGGCGCTGAGCCTCGTCTTCGTGTTGACGGTGCTCATCGCCGCCGCCTGCCTGCCGCTGGCGGTGCCGGGGGTGTCGTTCATCCGGACACTAAGTGACGGGCTCGGGCATGCGCAGGCGACCTACGGCATGGTCGTGCAGCGCTTGTTTCTTTGATTGGCCACGACCGGAGAGGTACCCAAGTGGCTGACGGGAATCGCCTTGAAAGCGATCAGGCCCTGATGAAGGGTCTCGTGGGTTCGAATCCCACCCTCTCCGCCACTCTTCGAGTGTAAGGTCATAGCGCGTGTCGCCCTTCCGCTTTAGCGAACGCACAGCGCCAAACATTTGGAACAGCATCGGACATACTGCTAGCTCAGCGATCCGAAGACTGGGAGAGGTGCGAGAGCTGGTTGATTCGGCCGGTCCCGAAAACCGGTAGGGTCGCAAGACCCTCGTGGGTTCGAATCCCACCCTCTCCGTTCTTCTGCCACTCGGATGATTGTTGGGGATTGATGAAACGACTACAATGGAGAGGTGTCCGAGCGGCCGAAGGAGCACGGCCGGAAACCGTGCAGCTGCCCACAAGGCGGCTCCTGGGTTCGAATCCCAGCCTCTCCGTTCTTCTTCGCCCCGCAAAGGCGCAAGAAATCGGTGGGGCTCCGAAGCAACTACAAGCAGGGCCGCTCCTTTAAGGAAAGGGATGGGTCTACGGGAAGGGAAAACCACGCTTTCCCCTCCTCGAACGACCCCTGATTCACTTGGACTGAAGGGTCGTTGCGCTCGTAGCTCAACTGGATAGAGCATCAGCTTGCGGAGCTGGCGGTTCCGAGTTCGAATCTCGGCGAGCGCGCCACCTTAGTCGGTGCCTGGCACCTTTTCAAAAAGGTGCCTGGCGCCGAACGATGATGACATGACGACGAAGACCGACGAAATCTGCATGCGCGAAGCGCTCAAAGAGGCCCGGCAGGCCATGGGCTCGCGTGACCGGCCGGTGGGCGCGGTCATCATGTCCCAGGGGCAGCTGATTGCCCGCGCGCATGATCAGGTGCGGCTCCTCAAGGACCCGACGGCGCACGCCGTGCTGATCGCGCTCACGCAGGCGGCCAACGCGCTGCAGTCCGACGTGCTGACGGACGCCACCGTCTACGTGACCGTGGAACCCTGCGCCATGTGCGTGGGAGCCATTTTGCTCAGCGGCGTCTCGCGGCTGGTCTTTGGCGCGGCGGATCTGAAGCTGGGCGCCTGCGGTTCGGTCCTGGATCTGACGAACAACGAACGGCTCAACCGCCGCCTCGTGGTGGATCGCGGCGTGCTCTCGGGCGAGTGTCACGCCTTGCTGCGCAAGTCCCCCGTGAACGTCTGATAGTCTTCCCGCCTCATCCCAACGCGGCGGTACGGAGAGGTACCCAAGTGGTCGACGGGAGCGGTTTGCTAAACCGTTGTGCTGGGGAAACCCGGTACCGAGGGTTCGAATCCCTCCCTCTCCGTTCTTCTTCGCCCTGCAGATGTTCAGGAAGGCGGTGGGGCTTCGAAGCAACTCAAGCGAAGAAGAACGGCGCTGCGAAGCTCCACCGAAGGCCGTGCGTCGGCAGAGCGAAGCAGAACATGAGGCACGAGACATGAGACAGAGAACACTTCCATTCATGGGATGAGCTACCTCCCCCTCGCCCGCAAATACCGGCCGCAAACGTTTGACGAGCTGATTGGCCAGCCGCACGTGACCGAGACGCTGATGCGCGCGCTCAAGACCAAGCGCCTCGGCCAAGCCTATCTCTTCGCCGGCCAGCGCGGCGTCGGCAAGACGTCGGCCGCGCGCATCCTCGCGAAATCTCTCAACTGCGAGCAGGGGCCCACGCCCACGCCGTGCAACCGCTGCGCCAACTGCACGCAGATCACCGAGGGGCGCAGCCTGGACGTCCTCGAGATCGACGGAGCCTCCAACCGCGGCATCGACGAGATCCGCGCCCTGCGCGACACGGTGGGGTTTGCGCCGACCACCGGGGCCTTCCGCGTCTACATCATCGACGAAGTCCACATGCTGACCCTCGAGGCGTTCAACGCGCTGCTCAAAACGCTCGAGGAGCCTCCGGCGCACGTGCGGTTCATTTTTGCCACGACCGCGCCCGGCAAGGTACCGGCCACCATCCTCTCGCGCTGCCAGCGGTTCGATTTTCGCCGGCTCGAAGTGCCGACGCTCGTCGCCGCCCTGACGACCGTGGCAACGAAGGAGCGGCTGTCCATCGAGGAACCGGCGCTCTATGCGGTGGCGCGCTCCGCGGAGGGCAGCCTCCGCGACGCCGAAGTCATCCTGAGCAACTCGCCAGCTTTACCGAAGGAGCCATCCAAGAGGACGATGTGACCGCGCTGTTGGGCGCCGTCGGCTCGGAAGCCCTCTTCGCGTGGGCGCAGGCCATCCTCGCGCGCGAGCCTGCCCAGGCCTTGGAGCAGACGACCGCTCAACTGGCCCAAGGGCGCGAGCCGTCCCAGCTCTTGGCCGACCTGCTCCAGCATGTGCGTAATCTCCTCGTCGTGCGAAGCCTGCAGTCGGGCGGCTCGACGGAGGGGGCGCTGGCCCGCGTGATTGACGAGCCGCCAGAGCGCATCAAGCGGCTGAGCGAGCAGGCGGGCGGCTCCACGGCCCCCGAGCTGTTGCTGATGCTCCAGATGCTCACGAATGCCTACGAGCTGGCGCGACGCAGCTCCACGGCGCAGATTATTCTGGAGTTAGCCGTGTTGAAGCTGGCGACTCGAGAGCACTGGGCGTCTCTGGAAGAGATCAGCCGTCGCTTGGAGGCGTTTGAGACCGCGGCATCTTCCTCGCGTCCGGCAGCCTCGCGGCCCGATCCAGCGCCGGCTGCCAGCAAGCCGTCGAATTCCGGAGCGGCGTTCGTCGCACCCGAGCCAGCCGCGGCCGCCGCGCAGGAAGCGGGGCAGGCGGTCATAGGGAGCGAGTCGGTCTTGCTCGAGCAGATCCTGGGCATATGGCCGAAGTTCCTCGAGCGGCTCGGTGCCCAGCGCATGTCCTTGGCGGCGTACCTCGCCCATGCCAGGCCGCTCGCCGCCGAAGGCCGGCAAGTGATCGTCGGTCTTGAAGGGTCCGCGCTCCATCATGAAGTCTTGGCCGCCGTGGAGAACCGACGCTTGATCGAGCGGCTCCTTGGAGAGCTGTGCGGGGGCGTGGTGATGGTGGAGTATGCGACGCTGCCTCCAACGGATCCTGCCGCCTCGTCTGCCGGCGAGTCAGCGGCCGGAGGTGGCGGTGAGCCTCCGAGCGGTCTTGTCCACGACATCGTGAGGCTCTTCAACGCGACGGTGATCGACCGCCCCCGCCAGCCGTGATGATGAGTTCGCACGCGAAGCCCTTAGTCCGCCTGCTGGAGGCCCTCGAGAAGCTCCCGGGGATCGGTCCGCGCTCGGCCGAGCGGATTGCGTTTCACTTGCTCCGCGGTTCGAAGGAGGCCGCCCGCGAGCTGGCCCAATCGGTCGTCGAGATCAAAGAGCGACTGGGCTTCTGCGAGGTTTGCTTCAATCTGAGCGAGACGGCGCGCTGCCCCGTCTGCCAGGATCCGGCGCGGGATCCCTCCTTGCTGTGCATCGTCGAGGAGCCCAAGGATGTGCTGGCGATCGAGAAAACCGGGGCCTTCCGCGGCCTCTACCACGTCCTGCTGGGCGCGATCGCGCCGCTGGACGGCATTGGCCCGGAGTTGCTGAAGATTGAGGAGCTCATGGCGCGCCTATCCGGCGGCGTGATCCAAGAAGTCATCGTCGCGACCGACGCGGACAAGGACGGCGAAGCGACCGCCGCGCATCTGGCCCAGCGGTTGCGCAGCCGGCCCATCCGGCTCACTCGGATCGCCTCCGGCATTCCAGTCGGCAGTCACCTGGAATACGCGGATCAAGCGACGCTGGCGCGCGCCCTGGAAGGCCGCCGCGAGCTCAACTGACCCCCGTCGCCGGTCCCGTAGGGCCGCAGACCCGATCGGTAAGCATGACGGCTGTCATAGAGACCGGCCGGCGCGGTGCGTAGAGTGGGTGTCAGGCGGCATGAGACCAAAGGATCCACCATGACACGTCGAACCGTTCGTGCGATCTCGCGGACGCCGCGCCATCGGGCCGCGCGGCCCGCGCGTTCCCGCGCCGTCGCCTCCGAGGACGGCCTGCAGCGGCACGGGATTCAGCGTCCCGGCCGGATCTCCTGGAACCTGGACGTGCCGGCGCTGTATGAGGAGGCGCTGTGGCGACGGGAAGGCCAGCTCGCCCAGGGCGGCTCCTTCGTCGTGCGCACCGGCCAGCACACCGGCCGGTCGCCGAACGACAAGTTCATCGTACGGGAGGCGTCCAGCGCGAAGCATATCTGGTGGGGCAAGGTGAACCGGCCCTTCGAGGCCAAGCGGTTCGAGGCGCTGCATCGGCGCCTGCTGGCCTACCTGGAGGGCAAGGAGCTCTTCGTCCAGGACTGTTTCGTCGGCGCCGACCCGGCCTATCGGCGGCCGATCCGCGTCATCACCGAGACGGCGTGGCACAGCCTCTTCGTCCGCACGATGTTCGAAACGGCGCCGACCCCCGAGGCCGGGGCGGGGTTCACGCCGGCCTTCACCGTGCTGCATGCGCCCAACTTCCAGGCGGAGCCGGAGCGCGATAGGACGAACTCGCCGACGTTCATCCTCGTCCATTTCGGCCGCCAGCTCATCCTGATCGGGGGCACGAGCTACGCCGGCGAGATCAAGAAGTCGGTCTTCACGATCATGAACTACCTCCTGCCGCTGGAGCACGTGCTCTCGATGCACTGCTCGGCGAATGTCGGCGCGGACGGCCAGACGGCCATCTTCTTCGGCCTGTCGGGGACCGGCAAGACGTCGCTGTCCGCCGACAGCCGGCGGACGCTCATCGGCGATGACGAGCACGGCTGGAGCGATGACGGCGTGTTCAATTTTGAGAACGGCTGCTACGCCAAGATGATCCGCCTCTCGCCCAAGGCCGAGCCGGAGATCTATGCGACCGCCGGCCGCTTCGGCACCGTGCTGGAGAACGTGGCGATGGATCCGCTCACGCGTGCGCTCAATCTCGACGACGACTCGCTGACGGAGAACACCCGCGGCGCCTATCCGCTGCCCTTCATCCCGAACGCCAGCGCCACGCGCATGGCCGGGCACCCGCGGCACCTCGTCATGCTGACCTGCGATGCCTTCGGGGTGCTGCCGCCCATCGCGAAGCTGACGCGCGAGCAGGCCATGTATCACTTCATCTCCGGCTACACCGCGAAGGTGGCGGGCACCGAGGTGGGCGTGACGGAGCCGAAGGCGACGTTCAGCGCCTGCTTCGGGGCGCCGTTCATGGCGCTGCGGCCGTGCGTGTATGCCAAGCTGCTCGGCGAGAAGATCGAGGCGCACCGCGTCACCTGCTGGCTCATCAACACCGGCTGGACCGGCGGGCCCTACGGCGTGGGACACCGCATTCCCATTCAGCACACGCGGGCGATGGTCGAGGCCGCCTTGACCGGCCGCCTCGATGACGCGCAGACTAAGCTCGATCCCACATTCGGGATCGCCGCGGTCACGCGCTGCCCCGGCGTGCCGGATGAGGTGCTGGATCCGCGCTCGACCTGGAACGATCCGAAGGCGTACGACGCCAAGGCGCGGGAGTTGGCGGCGAAGTTCCGCGAGAATTTCGCGCCCTTCGCCGACTGCGAGCCTTCGTGCGTGTGCGAGGGGCAACCTTCCTTGTGGGCCAGGCAAGCGTGAGAGGAGGAGACGATGGAGCGGCGCCGGTTGTGGGTCATGTGGTGGGCGGGATTCCTCGCCACGATCGCCTTCGTGCACCTGGTGCGGCTGCTGCTGGGCGTCTCGGTGACAATTGGAGCGCTCCAGGTCCCGCTGTGGTGGAGTGGCGTGGCGGTGCCGGTCGCAGGGTCGCTGTCCTTGTGGCTCGTGCGACGCGCCCGCGGCGTCGGGGACTAAAAACAGGTGACGCGTCTCCACTGGAAGCAATCATCTCGGAGCAAGAAGGTGCGCGTCCGCCGCGAGGCGGTGCCGGTGCGCCCCCCATCAGGGACCTGCGATCGCGGTGCGGCGCGGGTCGGGCAGCTGTGGCAGCGCAAGATGCGCACGCTAGCGCTGCGGTTGCCCAAGCGGCGCCAACGGCGGGACCGCTCCGGCTCCCCGATGAAGCACGGGTAACCCGCGGGCTCACGTTGAACGGCTCGGGAGGGGGACTCGCGCAGGCTGAGCCAGATCATAGACGCCGAGCGGCCGATCAGATAGACTTCGTATGGGTACGGGAGCGAAGGCCCGTCCGGCGCGTCGTGGCCCGGCGAAACCCGGGCAATGATGAGCGCGCGCCGTGAGTCAGGCCGGAGTGATCCGGACCCACCAGGGAAGGAGGGTATGGATGGCCCTGGGTACGGGATGACCCCTGAATCCGCCGAGTACGGCAGGTGAGAACGTCGGGGTACGGCAGGCAAGGCGGCGGATTCAGGGCGTTTTTTGTTGTCCGCGTCGGACGGCCACGCGACAATAGAGCTCATGACTGAGCGTCCCACCGATGCCGTCCGGATGCGTCTGCGCGACGCCGTCTTTGGCACACAGGACGGCCTCATCTCTACCGTCGGGGCGCTGACCGGCATCGCCGCCGGCACCCAAAGCCGCGAGGCGGTCGTGGTCGCGGGCCTGGTCATCATCGTCGTCGAGTCGCTGTCGATGGCGGCGGGATCTTACCTGTCCTCGAAATCTCAGCGCGAATACCTCGAACGGCTGCTGCGCGAGGAGGAAGAGGCCATCCGCCGGGATCCCGAGGGCGAGCGGCGCGAGATCTGGGACATGTACCGCGCGCGCGGGTATGCCGATTCGGAAATCGAGATCATCGCCCGCCGCCTCCTCAGCGATCCGAAGCTCCTGTTGGAAGACATGGCGCACAAAGAACTGGGGATCGCGCCCCAGCACCTCGAGGAGCCGATCGGCAACGCCTTTGTCATGGGGACCGCCTATGTCGCCGGCGGGTTAGTCCCGATTCTTCCGTATTACTTCCTGCCTTTTCGAACGGCCATCCTCGTGTCCCTGGTCGGGACGTTCGTCGCGCTGTTTCTCTTCGGCGGCCTCAAGGGGCGGCTCGTGAAGCAGCCCTGGTGGCGCAGCGGGCTGGAGATGTTGAGCATCGCCGGGTTGGCTGCGCTCGTTGGGTTCCTGGTTGGACGGCTTGCGGACTCCTGGGTGCTTCCGTAAGTCCAGCTGCGTGGAGCGCGGAACACGACAGCCGCAGGACGCGGCTGCCGTGGCTGATTTGAGGCCGGCCGATTAGTAGCTGGAGGGCGTCGACGCGCCGGGCGCCTGGTCGGCTTCGGCTCGCCGGGAATCCGATGGCTCGACGAAGCGCATGGCCCACGGGCCCTGGCCCTGAATCTGGAGGACGGTGGCCTCACTGGCCCAGCCGTAGTGCGGCACGTCAGCCGGAATCAACGCAAAGTCTCCAGCCACAAGCGGCGTCCCTTGGGTCTCGTCAAACTTATCCCCCATTCCAAGGTGGAACGTCCCCGAGATGATCGTCACCATCTCATCGCCTGGATGCCAATGCGCTGGGACTTGATACTCCCCTGGCACACGAAACCGAATCGCAAACGGCCCTGGCTGACTCGGATCGCCTGAGAGGACGGTCATTTCCGCCCCGGCCGGCAGCTCCTTGGGCGCAGGTTCCCACACGAGGCGGTCCGCCAGGAGCGTGAACGCCTGCGCCTTAGGCGCGGCGGCGGGTTGCTGCGCTTGAGCGGCAGGCTGCGCCTGGCCCGGCTGCTGGAGCTCCGCCAGCGCCACCCCACCCAGCACGATCGTGGATCCCACCAGACTTACGAGACAGACCGCAACACGTCGCATCCTCGCCTCCTGTTAGCCGGTTTCTGCCACTCCCACAGTCCTCATCTTAGCAGGCGGTTCCAGGACCGACAAGGCTGCTGAGCTATCTCATCGGGTTGTCGATAGGAAGGGAAGTAGGATAGAATACAAGTCCATTCCCCTCCGCCCTCTAGGAAGAGATATGGGCGGACCCGCCACGCAGTGTGGCGGGGGTAGCTCAGTCTCCGCCCCAGCGCGTGAGAGCAGTGGGCGGACCCGCCCAGAGGCCGACGATGCGGCGGGGGTAGAGCGGCTGACCATGTATCACGTCTATGTTCTACAGAGCCTGAAAAATGGCCGGCGCTATGTCGGCTTCACGAGCCAGGATGTACAGAGTCGACTCAAGCAGCATCATAGCGGAACGAATCGTTGGACCAAGCAAAACGGCCCCTTTCGTTTGCTCCGCATTGAATCGTTTCCGGATAGCAGGACCGCAAGAGCCCGAGAGCGCTTCCTAAAATCCGGACACGGTCGCGAGTTCTTGAACCAGACATTCCCCTCCGCCCTCTAGGAAGAGATAGGGGCGGACCCGCCCATAAGAAGTAGACTCTGGGGCGGGGGTAGAGCAGCTGGTCGAGGAAGAGAGATTCCCCGGTAGCTCAGCTGGTAGAGCGGCTGACTGTTAATCAGCATGTCGCAGGTTCGAGTCCTGCCCGGGGAGCCAATTTGGACTCGAACCTGAGCCCCTTGAGGCGCACCTCTTGCAGCAAGGGGCTCAGGTTTTTATCATTGTACCGACGCCCCTCACGCCGAGCTACTTCGAGCGCATGGCGGGA
>JAHFGW010000009.1:0-13765 GCA_023247235.1 Candidatus Omnitrophota bacterium
GCGATGAGCAGATCGGCGCGGACATTATCCGGCGCGCCCTTGAGGAACCGGCGCGGCAGATCGCGGCCAACGCCGGCCAGGAAGGGTCGATCATCGTCCAGCGGATCAAGGAAGAGAAGAGCAGCATGGGCTTCGATGCCGACAGCCTGAAGTTCGTGGACATGGTGGATGCGGGCATCATCGACCCGACGAAGGTCGTCCGCACCGCCCTGCAGAACGCGGCCAGCATCGCCGGACTGCTCATCACCACGGAGGCCATCATCGCCGATATCCCGGAGAAGGAGAAGGATAAGGGACCGGGCGGCGGCGGGCACGGACCTGGTGGTGGCGGCGGTTTCGGTGAGTATTAATCCGCATAGCTCAGGGAGCCTCCAGAGATGCCTACAGCAACGGCAAGTGCCAGCAGCCTTAAGCTGAAGCCGATCGGCGATCGGGTGATCGCCCAACGCCTGGGCTCGGCTGAGAAGACCAAGAGCGGCCTCTACCTGCCGGACTCGGCGCAGGAGAAGCCCCAAGAGGGCAAGGTGGTCGCCGTCGGGCCGGGGAAGACGCTGAACAGCGGCAAGATCGTACCGCCCCTGGTCAAACCCGGCGACCGGATCATCTTCAGCAAATATTCGGGCTCCGAGATCAAAATTGATGACAAGGAGTTGGTGTTCCTTAGCGAGGACGACATCCTCGCGATCGTTGCCTAGCGCTGATCCACGTGGCGCACAAGCAGGGGCCCCCTTGCGGCCAAACCGCAAGGGGGTTCGTGTTTTATTGACAGGGGGTAGGCCCTTCGCTAGGATGAACTTTCCTTCCTATCAATCAACCAGAGGAGCGGTTCCCGCCCATGGCTGAATGGATCGGCACGGAACGGCGCGCGCGACGGTGTTACGGCTTCGATGAGATCGCCCTGGTGCCTGGCCTGGTGACGCTCGATCCCCGTGAGGCTGATCCGAGCTGGCGCTTCGGCGACATGACCTTCCGCGCCCCGTTTTTGGCCTCCGCGATGGACGGCGTGGTCGATGTGGACTTCGCCATCGCGATGGGTAAGCTCGGCGGCCTGGGCGTGCTCAACTTGGACGGCGTGCAGGCCCGGTATGACGACCCGGCCGAGGCGATCGCGCAGCTCATTCAGGGCGACGTGGCCGAAGCGACCGACGTGGTCCAGAAGCTGTACAAGGCCCCAATCAAGGAACACCTCGTCGCCAAGCGCGTGGAAGCCATCAAGAAGGCGAAGGTCCCCTGCGCCGTCAGCTCGATCCCACAGAACGCCGAGCGGTTCGGGCCCATCGCCCGCGAAGCTGGCGCCGATATTTTCGTGGTCCAATCCACCGTCACTACGGCCCGCCATGAGTCCAAGGGCTATAAACCTGTCGACTTCACCCGCTTCATCAAAATGATGAAGCTGCCGGTGATCATCGGCAACTGCGTGACCTACGACCAGGGCCTGGAGCTCATGGAGGCCGGGGCCGCCGGGCTGTTAGTGGGGGTGGGCCCGGGCGCGGCGTGCACGACGCGCGGCGTGCTGGGAGTCGGCGTGCCGCAGGTGACCGCCACGGTGGATCTGGCCGCGGCGCGCGATTTCTTCTACAAGAAGACCGGCCGCTACGTGTCCACCATCACCGATGGCGGGATGCGAAACGGCGGCGACATCTGCAAGGCGTTCGCCTGCGGCTCGGACGCGGTGATGGTCGGCTCGGCCTTCGCGCGCGCGACCGAAGCCCCAGGCAAAGGCTATCACTGGGGCATGGCGTATCCGCATTCCAGCCTGCCGCGCGGCACACGCATTTACGTCGGCACCAGCGGGACGCTGGAGCAGATCCTCTTCGGGCCGGCGGTGACCGATGATGGCTCGCAGAACCTGATGGGGGCCCTCACCACCTGCATGGGCACGGTGGGCGCGCGCACCATCAAGGAGCTGCAGCTTGCGGAGATCATCATCGCCCCGTCCATCCAGACGGAAGGGAAGATTTTCCAGCAGGTCCAGCGGGTGGGTATGGCCCGTAAGTGAAAGATGTGAAAGATGTTCATTGTCTCTGACAATGAGCCATGAACACTGAACAATGAACACGCACGAGCTTAACAAGTGAAGGATGTGAAAGATGTGAAGGATGTTCATTGCACCCGCTGACAATGAACAATGAACACCGAACAATGAACACACACGAGTTGATCTTAATCGTTGATTACGGCTCACAGTACACCCAGCTGATCGCGCGGCGGATTCGTGAGGAGCACGTGTTCTGCCGCATCGTCCCCCCGCAGGAGTTCACGCCACAGGCCCTGGCGCAGCACCGGCCCAAGGGAATCATCCTGTCGGGCGGGCCCTCCAGCGTGTATCAATCCGGAGCTCCGCTGCCTGGACGCGAGCTATTCGAGACCGGCATCCCGGTGCTTGGCATCTGTTATGGGATGCAGGCCATGGCGCATATCCTAGGCGGCACCGTCACCCGCGCCGACCGGCGCGAGTACGGCCGCGCGGTCCTAACCGTGGACAAGCCCAATGGACTCTTTGACGGCGCCAAGCCCTCGTTCGTCTCGTGGATGAGCCACGGAGACTCCGTCACCACGGTGCCACCGGGATTCGTCGTGAGCGCCCGGACGGGGAATACCGAGTCCGCAGCGATGGCCAATCCTGAGCGGCGGCTGTACGGCCTTCAGTTTCATCCCGAGGTGGCCCATACCGAAGAGGGCCGCACAATTCTGCGCAACTTCCTCACCGCGATCTGCCGCTGTTCCGGGGAATGGACCATGAGCGCGTTCATTCAGGAGACCATCCAGCGAATCCGCCAGCAGGTCGGTGAGGCCGGCGTCGTGCTGGGCCTCAGCGGCGGGGTCGACTCGGCGGTCGCCGCCGTCCTCATTCACCGGGCCATCGGGCCGCAGCTCACCTGCGTCTTCGTGGACAACGGCCTCTTGCGTAGCGGGGAGCGCGAGCAGGTGCGCGCGACCTTCGGCCAGCACTTCCAGATGAATCTGCGGGTGGTCGATGCGACCGAGCGGTTCCTTGCCAGGCTGGCCGGCGTGGTCGATCCGGAAGAGAAGCGGCGCCGGATCGGCGAAGAATTCGTGCTGGTCTTCGAAGCCGAAGCCCAGCAGCTCTCGAACGTGACATTTCTCGCCCAGGGGACGCTCTATCCGGACCTGATCGAGAGCCGCTCCGCCTGGGGCGGCCCCTCGGCGATGATCAAGACGCATCACAATGTCGGAGGCCTGCCGAAGCAGATGCGGTTGGCGTTGGTCGAGCCGCTGCGGGATCTTTTTAAGGATGAAGTCCGCGAGGTCGGCCGGTTGCTGGGCCTGCCTGAGGCGATCCTGGCTCGGCATCCGTTTCCCGGGCCCGGCCTGGCCGTGCGGATCCTGGGAGAGGTCACTCCGGAGCGGCTGCGCATCGTCCGCGAAGCCGATGACCGCGTGCTGGAAGAAATCGCGCGCGCCGGCCTTTCCGGGCAGCTCTGGCAAGCCTTTGCGGTGCTGCTGCCGGTCAACACCGTGGGTGTGATGGGCGATGAGCGGACGTACGAGCACGTCATCGCGGTCCGCGCGGTGACGAGCCTGGATGCCATGACCGCGGACTGGGCCAAGCTGCCGGCTGATGTGCTGGAGCGGATCAGTAACCGGATCATCAACGAGGTCCGGGGGGTCAATCGCGTCGTCTACGACATTTCTTCGAAGCCCCCGGCAACCATCGAATGGGAGTAAACATTCGGTGTCTGGCACCTTTTCGCCATCGGCTGTTCCGCGCGCGAAAAAGTGCCTGACACCGCTCACAGGAGGACCGATGAGACGCTGGCAGACCGTACTGGTCGGATTGCTGATTCTGGTGGGAGCCTCAGGGTGCGGCATGGCCGTCATCGAAGACGGCGAGGTGGGGGTCAAGGCGGACTTCGGCCACATCGCCGACCAACCGCTCGGCTCAGGCTGGCATTGGTACGTCCCCCTCTTTTCCTGGATCGAGACGTGGAACGTCAAGACACAGGAGATCAAAGAAGTCGCCCAGGTGCCCTCCTCGGAGGGCCTGATTTCCCAGCTTGACGTATCAGTCATCTACAACGTGCCCAGTGACAAAGCCGTCATCGTGCGCAAGACCGTTGGACAGGGCTATCAGGAAACCGTGCTGGAACCCTACATCCGGGAGGCGATCCGCAACATCGTCAGCGGCTATGCGGTCAAAGCCCTGTTCAGCGATGAAGGCCGCAAGGAGATCGGGGAGAATATCTTGGCCTTTCTGAAGGCAAAGGTTGAGCCGCGCGGCATCTTCGTCCAGGACGTGCTGCTGCGCGACGTCCGGTTGCCCACGAGTTTTGCGCAGAGTATCGAGCTCAAGCTGCGCGCGGAACAGGAATCGCTTCAGAAGGAGTTTGAGCTCATCAAGGCCAAGAAAGATGCCGAAATCGAAGTCGCGCGCGCCGAAGGCGTCGCGAAGAGCAATCAGATCATCGCCGGCAGCATCAGCGACCAGTACCTGCGGTACCGCTGGATCGACAGTTTGAAAGCCAGCACTTCCACGGTGATCTACGTGCCGACCGAAGCCAATCTACCGATCGTGGAGGCCGGCCGGATGAACGAACGTATCGATGGGGCGATGCGGCGGGACGGCAAGCCATGAGGCACGTGGTTCGGGCTGGCTCCATCTTCATCATCTGGAGTCTCCTGACAGGTCTGGGTTCGACCGAGAGCACGTCCCGGCGGCAGGGCGGATTGCCCAAGCCTGAGGAATCGCCGGTAACCGCGCGGCTCATCACGGAGCACGAAAGCCTTCAACCGAACCACCCCACACGTGTCGGCGTCCTGTTCACGGTGGAAGATGGCTGGCACATTTACGCACAGGAACCTGGAGACGCCGGGCTGCCCACGAGTATTCAGTGGCGTCTCCCGAGCGACACCGCGGTGGGACCGATCCAATGGCCACCGTACAGGGAGTTTCTCGACCCGGGTCACATTCGCACCTTCGGCTATCAGGGGACCGTCCTGCTGTGGAGTCCGCTCAGTATGACCGTCGTTCGCTCCGCCCCTGGGCCATCGCCACCCGACTCCTTGCCGTTGGCCGCCGACGTCTCGTGGCTCGCCTGCAAGGACATCTGTATCCCAGGTTCCACCACCTTGACGCTGACGCTTCCCGTCAGCGCTGGGCCGCCGGCCCTTTCGTCTGACGCAAGCCGATTTCCGCCCAAGGCCTCATGATGGAACCAAGCAATCCGCCGGCGTAAGACGCCAGGCAGTTTAGCCTGGAAGTGCGCCGCGCTTTTTGCTACACTTCACTTGCGACCGTTCACGCCCGACACCTCACGTGATGCTTCACGCCGAGTTCGTCCACCTCCACGTCCACACCAACTACTCCCTCCTTGACGGCGCCTGCCGCATCGGGCCGCTCGTCAAACGGGCCGCCCAGCTCAAATTTCCCGCGCTGGCCATGACCGATCACGGCAATCTGTTTGGCGCGGTCGAATTCTACGAAACCTGCATGCGCGAGGGCGTCAAGCCGATCATCGGCTGCGAAACCTACCTCGCCCCCCAGAGCCGCATGGACCGCGGCGGCACCGGCATCCGCGATTCCAACGCGCACCTCGTGCTCCTGGCCAAAGACGAAGAAGGGTATGCCAATCTGCTGCAACTCATCAGCATTGCGTACCTGGAAGGCTTCTACTACCGTCCCCGCATCGACAAGGACGTGCTGCGCAAGCGCGCCAAGGGCCTGCTCGCGCTCACGAGCTGCCTGAAGGGCGTCCTGAACGTCCACCTGGCACAGGACCAGCTGGTGTTGGCCCGCCGGGAGCTCGATGAGCTCATCCAGATTCTCGGCAAGGACAACGTCTATGTGGAGCTCCAGGATCACCGGCTGCCGCTGGAAGCCAAAGTGCGGCCCCTGCTCTCACAACTGGCGCACGATGCCGGCGTGCGCTGCGTCGCGACCAACGACGTGCACTACATCGAGCAGGCCCACGCCCAGGCCCATGATGCGCTCATGGCCATTCAGACCCAGACGACGATCGACGATCCGAACCGGCTCCGCTACGAGCAGCCGGAGTTTTACTTGAAGTCCGCGGAGCAGATGAAGGCGCTCTTCGCGGGCGATCCGGAAGCCGTGGCGATGACCCTGGAAATCGCCGAGCGCTGCAACTTGGAGCTCAGCCTCCATGCGCTGCACCTGCCGTACTACGAAGCCCCGGCAGGCAAGGACCAAGCGAGCTACCTGCGGGAACTGTGCTACCAAGGGCTGCGCGGCCGCTACCAGGAGGCGACCCAGGTTCTCACGGAACGCCTGGAGCATGAACTGGGCGTCATTAAGCACGCCGGGTATAGCAGTTACTTCCTCATCGTGTGGGACTTCGTGCGGTTCGCGAAAGAGCGGGGCATCCCCGTCGGCCCCGGGCGCGGCTCGGCGGCGGGCAGCCTCGTCAGCTACTGCCTGGGGATCACGGACATCGATCCGCTCAAGTACGACCTGCTCTTCGAGCGGTTCCTGAACCCGGAGCGCGTGACGCAGCCGGACATCGACATCGACGTCTGCTACCAGCGCCGACCCGAAGTCATCGACTACGTCATTCAGAAGTACGGCAAGACCAACGTGGCGCAAATCATCACCTTTGGCACGATGCAGGCCAAGGCCGTGGTGCGCGATGTGGCGCGCGTCATGAAGCTCTCCTACGCGGAAGCGGATCGGCTCGCCAAGCTGATCCCGAATCAGCTGGATATCACCTTGCAGGACGCGCTGGCGCAAGTGCCCGAGCTGAATCACCTCTACCGGACGGATGAGCAAGTGACGCGCCTGATCGACACCGCCCAGGTCTTGGAAGGCCTGACGCGGCACGCCTCGACGCACGCCGCAGGCATCACCATTGCGGACAAGCCGCTCACGGAGTACGTGCCGCTCTTCAAGACACACGACGGCCAGATCACCACCGGCGTGGATATGACCTCGCTGGAGCACCTCGGCCTGCTCAAGATCGACATCCTCGGGTTGCGGACCCTCACGGTCATCGACGAAGCGGTCAAGCTAGCCGAGCGGCGCCACGGCGAAATCCTGAACATCGACGCGCTCCCGCTGGATGATCCGCCGACGTTTCAACTGCTGGCCCGCGCGGAAACCATCGGCTTGTTCCAACTGGAAAGCGCCGGCATGCGGGATCTCTTGCGGAAGATCAAGCCGACCCAGTTCGAGGACATCATCTCGGTCCTGGCGCTCTTTCGGCCCGGCCCGATCGGCTCGGGCATGCTCGATGAGTTCATGAAGCGCAAGCACGGGCAGATCTCCATCCGCTACGAGCATCCGCACCTGGAGCCGATCCTCAAATCCACCTACGGGGTCATCGTGTTCCAGGAGCAGGTGATGCGCATTGCCAGCGACCTGGCCGGCTTCACGCTGGCGCAGGCGGACCTGTTGCGCCGGGCGATGGGGAAGAAGATCGCCGAGGTCATGGAGGCCCAACGCAAAGCCTTCATGGACGGCTGCAAGCACCAGAAGATCCCGGAGCGCGCCGCCCAGCGCATCTTCGATCTCATGGAGCATTTCGCGGGGTATGGTTTTAATAAGAGCCATAGCGCCGCCTACGCGATGATTTCGTATCGCACGGCCTACCTCAAGACGCACTACCCGGTGGAGTTCATGACCGCGCTGCTCAGCAGCGAGCTCGGCAATACCGACAAGCTCGTCGTCTATCTGGATGAGGCCAAGCGGATGGGCCTGACCGTGCTGCCGCCGGATGTGAACGAGAGCGAGGCGTTGCTGACGGCGGTCGACAACCGCACGATCCGCTGCGGGTTGGGCGTCATCAAGAACGTGGGCCTGTCGGCGATCGACTCGATCGTCCAATCGCGGATGGCGCGCGGGATCTTCCGCTCCATCGAAGAGCTCTGCGGGGGCATCGACCTGCGGCTGGTCAACCGCAAGGTCTTGGAGAGCCTCATCAAGTCCGGCGCCTGCGACAGTATGGGGCTCTCGCGAGCCGCCCTGTTGGCGCGGCTGGACCAGGCGATGGAGGAAGCCGCCAGCCTCCAGCGCGACCGGCTGCGCGGGCAGTTGACGCTCTTCGAAGCGCTGGCTCCGTCGCAGGCCGAAGAGGCGGCGCGCACCGCAGCCCCCCTGCGCGACTGGCCGGAAAGCCAGAAGCTCGCCTACGAGAAGGCCCTGCTGGGCTTCTATGTCTCCGGGCATCCGCTGGCCCGCCATGAGAAGACGCTCCGCAGATTGGCGACCGCGACGTCCCAACAGCTCCTGCAAATGGAAGACGGCATGACCGCGACCGTGGGCGGCATGCTGACCAAAATCAAGCACACGACGACCAAGAAGACGAACGAACAGATGGCGGTCTGCGTCCTGGAAGATCTGGAGGGCGATGTGGAAGTGCTCGTCTTCCCGAACAGCTTTGCGCAGCTGGCCCCTCAGCTCAAGCCGAATGCGGTAGTGTTTGTGGAGGGGCGGGTGGCGCTGCGCGAAGAGCGTCCGCGCCTGATCGCGCAGCAAATCGTGCCGCTGGAACAGGGCGCCTCTAAGCTGGCTCAGGCGATCGAGTTGATCCTAAGGACCCCCGGCATGGAACGCGATCTGCTGGAACAACTTAAAGGACTCTTGGCGCGCTTTCCAGGGACGCTGCCGATCTACCTCAGGCTGGAGCTGCCCAAGGAACAGCCGATGCGTCTTCGCCTGGCCGAAGGGTTCCGCGTGGAGCCCAAGCCCGAGCTCATCGAGGAGTTAAGCCAACTGCTGGGGGCCGAGTCGGTTGTATTCAAACGGCAGGTCGCAAAACCCAAGCTTGACAAGCCGTTGGAGCGTGTGCTAGGGTAGCCCATTCTATGACACTGACTAAGAAAGACTTAGTGCTGGCTGTCGCCAAAGATACCGGAATCACCCAGGTTGAGGTGAAGCGGGTGATCCAGCAGACGCTCCACTACATCGTGGAGGGGCTCAAAGAAGGCAAGACCATCGAGCTGCGCAACTTCGGGGTGCTCAAAGTCAGGACTCGTGCTCCCCGGCGCGGCCGCAATCCCAAGACAGGCCAAGAGGTTCCGGTGCCTTCACGGCGCGTCGTGGTCTTTAAGCCCGGCCTCCTGATGCGCCAGCACATTCGATAGTGCCCACGCCATTCCGTCCTTCCGGTCCTGGTCGTCCGTGCTGTGAGAGAATACGAAGTCCATGGCTCTGCAATCCCTGCGTGGCACGGCCGACCTGCTGCCCGACGAGCTGACCCGTTGGTCAGCCCTAGAACAGACCGCCCGCCGCCTTGCCGGCCTCTACGGCTACCGGGAACTCCGCACTCCCCTCATCGAAGACGCCGCCCTCTTCCTGCGCTCGGTTGGGGAAACGACGGACATCGTCCAGAAGGAAATGTTCCGGTTCCAGGACCGGGGCGGGCAAGAGATTGCGCTGCGGCCGGAGGGCACGGCGCCGGTCGTGCGAGCCTACCTTCAGCATCATCTCGACAAAATCCAAGGCGTCGCCAAGCTCTTCTATGCGGGCCCGATGTTCCGGGCCGAGCGGCCGCAGGCCGGCCGCTTTCGCCAATTCCACCAATACGGCGCCGAAGCCATCGGCTCTGCCAGCCCCTGGATGGACGTGGAAATCATCACCCTCTGCCTGGACGTCCTGCGGGCCTGCGGCGTGACCCGTACCACGCTCTGGCTCATGAGCATGGGCTGCCGCAAGGACCAGGAACGCTCCGCGGCGCAGCTGCGCGAACGCCTGGCCCCGCTGCGCGCCAAGCTCTGCCGCGAATGCCAAGCCCGATTTGACAAGAACGTGTTTCGCACGCTGGACTGCAAGAATCCGCGATGCCATGAGCTCGCGTGGGGCGCCATGCCGAACGGGCAGTCTCCGTTTGTGCTGTGTGAGGAATGCCGCGCGCACGTTGACACCGTGCGCCTGGGTCTGCGCGGGGCCGGCATCGCCTTCGATGACACGCGGACCTTTGCGCGCGGACTGGACTACTACACGCGCACCGTGTTTGAAGTCCGGGCGGAGGGGCTTGGCGCCCAGGACGCGGTGGCGGCCGGCGGGCGGTATGACCACCTGGTCGAGGAGTTCGGCGGTCCGTCCGTCGGCGCCGTTGGATTTGCGGCAGGGGTCGAGCGGGTCCTCATGGCGCAGCAGGCCGCCGGGACTGCCTTGCCGGCGCCGGGACGCGGCGGCGTTTACCTAGCCGTGACGCGCGCCCCGCTGGTCGCCGAGGGATTCCATTTCGTCGATGCCTTGCGCAAGGCGGGCGTGCCGGCAGCCATGGACCTGGACGGCAAGAGCTTCAAGGCCCAGCTGCGCGAGGCCGACAAGAGCGGCTACCGTTTCCTGGCGATCTTGGGAGAGGATGAAGTGACGCAACGCGCGATGACCGTGAAAGACCTGGAGCAGGGCAGCCAGGATCTCGTCAGCTTCGACACCTTCGTCGCGACGATGGCCGGGCGGCTGAAGGCCGCCGCCTAAGCGCCATGGGCCTGGGACGCACGCACGGCTGCGGGGAGTTGCGTGACACGCACGTGGGGAATACCGTGACGTTATGTGGCTGGCTGCATCGGCGCCGGGACCATGGGGGCTTGACCTTCCTAGATCTGCGCGACCGCTCCGGCCTGGCTCAAGTCGTCTTCAATGCCAAGACGGACGCCGGGCTGCATCAGCAGGCCAAGGGCTTGGGCCCTGAGGATGTGTTGACCATCACGGGCGCCGTGCGGCGGCGACCGACCGGCATGGAGAATCCCGACTTGCCGTCCGGCCTGGTCGAGGTCCAGGCGAGCGCGCTCACCGTCTTGAATGCCGCGCAGCCGCCGCCGTTTGAAATCGACGATCAAGTCGCGGCAACCGAGGACGTCCGCATGAGCTGGCGCTACATCGACCTGCGGCGGCCGAGCAGCCAGCAGAAACTCATACTGCGCCACCGCATCGCGTTGCAGATCCGCCACGCGCTGGACGGGCTTGGCTTCGTGGAGATCGAGACACCGATCCTCACGAAGTCGACGCCGGAGGGCGCGCGCGACTACCTCGTGCCCTCGCGCTTGAGCCAAGGGAAGTTCTTCGCGCTGCCCCAGTCGCCGCAGCTCTTCAAACAGCTGCTCATGGTGGCCGGGCTGGAGCGCTACTTCCAGTTCGCCCGCTGCTTCCGCGACGAGGATCTGCGCGCGGACCGGCAGCCGGAATTCACGCAGCTTGACCTGGAGCTCTCCTTCACCGATGAGGAGGAGATCTTCGGCCTCATCGAGCAAACGCTCAGCGGGGTGTTCCGCGACGTCCTCCAACAACCGCTCCAGACCCCCTTTCCGCGCCTCACGCACCAAGAGGCCGTGGCGCGCCACAAGACAGACAAGCCGAACCTGCGCACCGAGGGGACGCCCTGGGCGTTCTGCTGGGTGACGGACTTTCCCCTGTTTCATTGGAGCCAAGAGCTGAACCGGTGGGAAGCCGAGCACCATCCCTTCACCGCACCCCGCGCCGAAGACGCCGGGCGGATGAGCCAGGACCCTGGCACGGTCCGGGCGCGGGCCTACGACTTGGTCCTCAATGGCGTGGAGCTGGGCTCGGGCAGCCTCCGGATTCATCAAGCGCCGCTCCAGCGGGAGGTCTTCCGCCTGCTTGGGCTGACCGAGGAGGTCGTCCACGAGCGCTTCGGCTTTCTTCTGCAAGCGCTGGCGCACGGCGCGCCCCCGCACGGGGGCTTCGCGCTGGGCCTGGATCGCCTCGTCGCGATGCTGGCCGGGGCAGCGTCCATCCGCGAGGTCATCGCATTTCCGAAAACTCAAAAAGGGGTCGATCCGGTCACCAACGCGCCGTCACCGGTCACGGACGCGCAACTGAAGGAATTGGGTATTCGCCTGGTCACGCCGAAGCCATGAACAGAGGAGTGAGACGCATGCAACGCGCTGGACGAATCATGCTGGGGATCGTCATGGTCGGGTTGACCTCTGGCTGCCGTGCGGCCGTTCAGGTTCGCGAATTTCCGCGCACGGATCTGGAGTTGGCAAGCGGCGGCAACCGCGGCTACGTGGTCGGCACGCCGCCTCCCGCGCCGCAGCTGCGCCAGAACAGAGAGATGGTGGAGCTGAGCGCGGAGGTCCCAACGCTCTTTCCGGGCCGCTATCACGCACGCACCCAGCCGCCCTTGGCGCTTGAGCAGATCAGCCCGCCTGAGGTCGACCTGGAGACCGAGGAAGGGGAAGCGCCCGAGGCGTGGAGCGCGCCGGCGCAGTTCGATGCGTACGTGGTCCAGAAGGGCGATTCCTTGTGGTCCATTGCCGCCAAGCCCGAGGTCTTCGGCAAGGCGACGCGCTGGCGGGCGATCTATGACGCCAACCGTGACCTCATGCGCAGTCCCAACGATCTGCACCCGGGCATGAAGCTGCGGATCCCGCGCGGCGGCGAGGCCACGCAAGCGGATGAGCCGCGCTTTGTGAAATAGTCTCGGCCGACCGGCATGGCGACGAGGACGATTAGCCTCCAAAGCAACGAGGAGACTCAAGCGCTCTTCGGGAAGCACGACCAGCACCTGCGACGCATTGAGCAGGCGCTGGGCGTCACCGTCGTTTCCCGCGGCTCCGAGCTGCAGCTTGGCGGCGCCGAGGCCGCGCTGGAAGACGCCGCCAAGCTCTTCGAAGACCTGCTGTTGATCGTCCGCTCCGGCGCGCCCCTGCGCAAGGAGGACGTGGACTATGCGCTGCGCGCGATGCGCGACGGGCGGCTCATCCAGCTGCGCCAGGTGTATGAGCATCGCATTCAAATCCCTTCGCGCCGGCGCTTCGTCCTGCCGCGGACCCCGGGGCAGAAGGCCTATGTGGATGCCATGCGGGCCCATGACATTGTTTTTGGCATCGGCCCGGCGGGCACTGGAAAGACGTACCTCGCGATGGCGATGGCGGTCGAGCACCTCACCAAAGGCGAGGTGTCGCGCATCATCCTGACGCGTCCCGCGGTGGAAGCCGGGGAGCGGCTCGGCTATCTGCCCGGAGACCTGGCGGAGAAGATCAGCCCATATCTGCGGCCGCTGTATGACGCGCTGTATGAGATGATGGAGTTCGACATGATCCAGCGCTACCTCAACCGCGGGATCATCGAGGTGGCGCCGCTGGCCTACATGCGGGGACGCACCCTCAATGATTCCTTCGTCATCCTTGATGAGGCGCAGAACACGACCACCGAACAGATGAAGATGTTCCTCACGCGGCTGGGCTTCGACTCCAAGGCCGTCGTGACGGGCGACGTCACGCAGGTTGACCTGCCGGCCGAGCGAACCTCAGGGCTCATCCAAGTCCGCAGCGTGCTGGCCAACGTGCCGGGGATTCAGTTCATCACGTTGAGCGGCCAGGATGTTGTGCGCCACGAGCTCGTCCAGGCGATCATCAAGGCCTACGACGACTTCGCCGATGGCCATCCCCAGCGACGATGACGGTCGCGGTCCTCAACGCCCAGCGGCAGGTCCCGATCAGCACCAGCCGCCTCACACGGCTGGCTCGCTGCGCGATCCGGCGCCTGGACATCCGCGAGCCGGGGATCCTGGCGATCACGCTGCTCGATCCACGGCGCATGCGGCGGCTTAATCGGACCTTCCTGGCGCATGATCGGCCCACGGACGTGCTGAGCTTTCGGTATCGCGAGCCGCGGCAGCGCCCTGCGGGCCGGCGCGCCGGTCACATCCTCGGGGATATTCTGATCGCCCCGGCCCTGGCGCGCGAGTATGCCGGGGCCCACGGCCTGACGTACTCGGAGGAAGTGGCGCGGTACGTCCTGCATGGGATCCTGCATTGGCTCGGGCATCAGGACAGGACGCCGGCGCAGCAGCGCGCGATGCGGCGGAAAGAAGAT
>JAHFGW010000009.1:13865-40189 GCA_023247235.1 Candidatus Omnitrophota bacterium
CGGCTGGCGGCCTGGTGCAGCGAACTTGTCGAGGCGGTGATGCCGCTGGAAGAACCGCATCCGGGCGCCTACGGGCTGCTGAAGAATGCCTTGGTGCGCCTGGAGCAGGGATGGACCGATGCGCCCTCGCTGGAAGCGCACTTTCTCGTGCGCGTCCTTCGCGTCGCCGGCTTTCAGCCGCAAGTCGATGAGTGCACCGGGTGCGGACGCCGCGTGCGCAGCCGAGCCCATTGGAGCGCGCGGCAAGGCGGGTTGCTCTGCGAGGCTTGCCTGCATCACGATCCTCGCGCCGCGGAGATTCCGCCGGCCGTCCTGGACACGTTGGAACAGCTGGCCGAGGCGGAGCTGCCCCCGACGCTTGAGCCCGCGCTGGCCCACGCGCTGCGCGGCCGCCTTGATGACTTCGTGCGCTGGCGCCTCGACCGCCCGTTGAAAACTGTGGGGCAGTCATGAACGTAAGCTTGGGCTGATGGAATTTCAACGTCTCATTCGTACGCTCGACACGTTCTGGGAGCGCCAGGGCTGTCTGATCGTTCAGCCGTACGACATGGAAATGGGCGCCGGGACATTCCATCCCGCCACCTTCTTCGGCGCCCTTGGGCCAGATCCATGGCGCGCGGCGTATGTCCAGCCCTCGCGGCGGCCGACCGACGGCCGCTACGCCGAGAATCCGCTGCGCATGCAGCGCTACTACCAGTATCAGGTCATCCTCAAACCCTCGCCGGAGCACGCGCAGCAGCGCTACCTCGAGAGCCTGCGCGCCTGCGGCATCCGCTTGGAGGATCATGATCTGCGCTTTGTCCAGGATGACTGGGAATCGCCGACCCTTGGCGCCTGGGGTCTGGGGTGGGAGGTCTGGCTCGACAGCCTCGAGGTGACGCAGTTCACGTACTTCCAACAAGTCGGCGGCATCGACCTGGAACCGATTTCCTGCGAGATCACCTATGGGCTGGAACGCATCGCGATGTTCGCGCAGGGCGGCACCGATATCTACCGGCTGCGGTGGGGGCCGGGGCAGGCCTACGGCTCGCTCCATCTTCACACCGAACGCGAAGGCTCCGCCTACAACTTCACGTATGCGCACATCGACCTGCACCGGCAGCTCTTCGATAGCTACGAGCGCGAAGCGCAGCGCTTGCTGGAAGCCAACCTGCTCTTTCCGGCCTACGAGCATCTCCTCAAGTGCAGCCATACGTTCAACCTGCTCGATGCCCGCGGCGCCGTCAGCCAGTCGGACCGGCCCCGCTTGATCCTGCGCATCCGCGGGTTGGCCAAGCGCTGCGCCGAAACGTACCTGGAGCGCCAGAAGCCAGATGCCAAAGCCTAAGCGCGCTCGTGGCTCGTGGCTCGTGGCTCGTGGCAAGGGCCGAAAGGCCTCCAGCCTGAAATCTTCGACCTCGAGCCTCGAGCCTCGAGCCTCGAGCGATTTCCTCTTTGAGATCGGGACGGAGGAGCTGCCTGCCGCGTATCTGCCAACCCTCATTGCGCAGCTGGGCCGCGAAGCCGCGCAATTGCTCGCAGCGCGCCACTTGCGCTTCGTGAGCCTGGAGCCGCTCGGCACGCCCCGGCGGCTGGTGCTGGTCGTCCGCGGCCTTGCGCCGGTCCAAGAACAACCCGCCGAAGAGATCCGTGGGCCCTCCAAGCAAGCGTCCTTTGACGAGCAGGGAAGGCCCACGCAGGCGCTCCTGGGCTTCCTCAAAACCCGGGGCGGCACGCTGGCCCAAACCACCATCAGCGCCACACCAAAAGGCGAATACGTCTATCTCACGACGCGGCCCGCCCGGATTCCGAGCGAACAGGCGTTGCCGAACTTCTGCGCCGAGCTCATCCAACGGCTGCGTGCGCCCAAGACCATGCGATGGGACGCCAGCGGTCTGCGCTTCGCCCGGCCCATTCGCTGGATCCTCGCGCGCTATGGCGCGCATGTGATTCGCTGCGCCATCGGCGCCTGCGTCGGCGGCGACCGGACTTGGATCGGCGCGCCGAAGCGGCCGCGGGCTGTGCGCATCACGTCAGTCGAAGCCTACGTTCACGCGTTGCGACGCGCCGGCGTGCTCCTGAATCCTCAGGAGCGGCGCCAGCGCATCCGAGAGCTCGTCGAACAAGCCGCCGCCAAAGTGAAGGGCGCGCCTGCGGCGGACATGCTCAGCCATGGGCTGCTCGATGAGGTGGCGGATCTGGTGGAACATCCGGTCGCGCTGCCCGGCGCGTTTGAGGCGAAGTACCTCGAATTGCCGCGGGAACTCCTGCTGGCCAGCATGGCCAAGTATCAGCGGGTCTTCGCCCTGGACCCGGCGCCGCGCGACGTGCCAGGCGACGAGCTCCAGGCCCCCAGCGAGAGGTCGGCTCCACCGGACGCGCTCTTGAACTCGTTCGTGGCGATCCTCGAGGGATCGACCAACCAGCCCGCGCGGGTCCGCCGCATGATCGAGCACATCCTCAATGCGCGCTTGGCCGACAGCCTGCTCTTTTGGACCGAGGATCACCGGCATTTGCCGCTGGAGCGCATGGCCGCCGGCCTGACCAGCGTGACCTTCCACGAACAGCTCGGGTCCATGGCCGACAAGGCGCTTCGGCTGCGCGCGCTCTGCGCGCCGCTGGCCGAGGCGTGGCAGCTGCGCGACGAGGAGCGCGTCCACCTGCTTCGGGCCTGCCAGCTGTCTAAGGCCGACTTGGTCAGCGCCGCGGTCCGGGAATTTCCCACCCTCCAAGGCGTGGTCGGCAAGTACTACGCGCTCCATTCCGGCGAGCCGCGCCCGGTGGCCCAGGCCATCGAGGAGCATTACCTACCGCTGGGCGATCGCATGCCCTCGACGCTCATCGGCTCGGCCGTCGCGCTGCTCGACAAGCTGGATACGCTCACAGGATATTTCGGCCTTGGCATTGAGCCGACAGGCGATCAGGACCCCTTCGGGCTGCGCCGGGCCGCGCAAGGCCTCGTCCAGATTGCCTGGGCCGTGCACCGACCGCTGCCGCTGGACCAGCTGCTGCGCGTCTTCGGAACGCTGGGCCCGCTGCGCAGCGCGGATCCCAAGAAGATCGCCACCACCAGCACGCGAGTGCACCGCTATCTGCTGGAGCGCCTGTACACATTCGAGTGGCCTCAACCGGCGCCCTCCACCGATTGCGTCGAGGCGGTCCTGAGCAGCCCGTGCCCGGATCTGGTGGATGCCATGGACCGTATCCGCAGTCTGCAGCAGCTGACCGGCCATCCCGGCCTGCTCAAGGCTGCGAAGGTCATCGAGCGTACGCGCAACATTCTGCGCGGGGCTCCGCTCCAGCAATTTCAGGTGGATCCCGGCCGGTTCCAAGATCCGCTGGAGCGGCAGCTGTGGGACGCCTACCAAGCCAATGAGGAGCGGCTGCTCGGGCTGAGCCGGGAGCGGGCGTATGGAGAGGCCACGACGCTGTTCGGCGAAACATTCTTCCATCCGCTCCATGAATTTTTCGAGCGCGTCCTGGTGAACGCCCCGGACAGCGCGCTGCAGCAAAACCGACTCGCCTTGATGCGGGCGATCAATACGCTGTATACTGAGCGGATTGCGGATCTCTCCAAATTGACCATTCTGCAGCGCGAGGAGTCTCCTGCATGAAGAAAGCCGGTGCCACCTTACGAGCCGGCCGCCCGACCACCGCCACAGCCCGGCCTACTCGGCCGGCCGCGAACGCCTCCGATAGGTCCTCGGTCTCGGCGCGCGGCAAGCCTCGCTACGTCTATCGATTCGGAGCCGGGAAGGCCGATGGGCGGGCGGACATGAAACAGCTCTTAGGCGGCAAGGGCGCCAACCTGGCCGAAATGACCAACCTGGGGGTGCCAGTCCCGCCGGGGCTCACGATCACCACCGAAGTCTGCCGCCTCTTCTATGAGGCCGGACACAAGTGGCCGGCGGGCCTTGCGCAGGAGCTGGAACAGGGCATGCGGCGGCTCCAAGAAGTCGCACAGAAGGGGTTTGGCGATCCGGCCAACCCGCTGCTGGTCTCCGTGCGTTCCGGCGCGCCGGTGTCGATGCCAGGGATGATGGACACGATTCTGAACTTGGGCTTGAACGACCGGACGGTCCAAGGACTCATCACGCGCACGAACAATCCCCGGTTTGCGTACGACGCCTATCGCCGCTTCATCCAAATGTACGGCAATGTCGTGCTCGAGCTCCCGCACCATCGTTTTGAGGAGCGGCTGGCCAAGCAGCGCGCCAGCTACAAGGTCCAGACGGACCCCGAGCTGCCGGCCGAAGCGTTGCGAGAGCTCGTCGAGCAGTACAAACACGTCGTCCGCGAGGCCAAGGGCCGCGCGTTCCCGGATGATCCGCAAGAGCAGCTGGCCGGGGCCATCAACGCGGTGTTTTCGTCCTGGCATAACGAGCGCGCGGTCGTGTATCGCCGGCTCAACAACATCTCCGAGTCCCTGGGGACCGCCGTCAATGTGCAGGCGATGGTCTTCGGCAACATGGGCCCCCGGTCGCTCACCGGCGTCTGCTTCACGCGCGATCCCAGCACCGGCGAGCGAGTTTTTTACGGCGAGTACCTCGTGAATGCGCAGGGTGAAGACGTGGTCGCCGGCATCCGCACGCCGCTGCCGATCGCCAAGCTCAAGGAGGAGTTCCCGCCGGTCTACAAGGAACTCTATGCGGTCGGCCAACAGCTGGAGCGCTACTTCCGCGAGATGCAGGACCTGGAGTTCACCGCGGAGGAAGGGACACTCTTCCTCCTGCAGACGCGGACCGGCAAGCGCACGGCACGGGCGGCGGTGACGATCGCCATGGACTTCGTGAAGGACGGGGTGATCACGCGCGAGCAGGCGCTCCTGCGCATTGACCCCCTGCAGCTCGACCAACTGCTCCATCCTGGCATTGACCCGAAGGCCAAGCCGAAGGTGATCGCCAAGGGCCTGCCGGCCTCGCCCGGCGCCGCCGTGGGTCGCGCGGTCTTCGAGGCCCGCCGGGCCGTGGAGCTGGCGGAGGAAGCGTCGGAGCCGGTGATCCTGGTCCGGCAAGAGACGTCTCCCGAGGATATCGCCGGCATGGCGGTTTCCCAAGGCATCCTGACGGCGCGAGGCGGCATGACCAGCCACGCCGCCGTGGTCGCGCGCGGCATGGGCAAGTGCTGCGTGGCGGGCTGCAGCGACATCACCGTGCGCGAGGACGAGCGCGAGTTCCGCGCCGGCGACGTCGTCGTCAAGGAGCAGGACTATATCACCCTGAACGGCACGACCGGTGAGGTCATCCTGGGCCAGGCGCCGCTGGTCCAGCCGGAACTCACCGCTAGCTTCCGGCAGCTCCTCGCGTGGGCCGACCAGACCCGCCGGCTGGGCGTGCGCGCCAACGCGGACACTCCGCAGGACGCCAAGACCGCCCGCGATTTCGGCGCCGAGGGGATCGGGTTGTGCCGCACCGAGCATATGTTTTTTGCCGAGGAGCGGCTCCCCGCGGTGCGCGAGATGATCGTCGCGAAGACGACCCAGGCGCGCAAGACCGCGCTGGCCAAACTGCTGCCGTTCCAGCGGCAGGATTTCATCGACATCTTCAAGGTCATGGAAGGCCTGCCGGTCACCATCCGGCTGCTCGATCCGCCCCTGCACGAATTTCTGCCGCAGGATGACGAGGCGATCAAGCGCTTGGCGGAGCAGTTGGGCTTGGGCTTCCGCGAGTTGAAGGACATCGTGCACAGCCTGGAAGAGGTCAACCCGATGCTCGGCCACCGCGGCTGCCGGCTGGGGCTGACGTATCCCGAGATCAACGAGATGCAGGCACAGGCCATCTTCGAAGCGGCCTGCCAGCTGGTCAAGGCCAAGGTGCGCGTGCAGCCGGAAGTCATGATCCCGCTGGTCGGCCATCCGCAAGAGTTCCGGATCGCCAAGCGCACCATCGAGCAGGTCGCGCAAGCCACATTCAAGCGCCTGGGCACCTCCGTCAAGTATCTGATCGGCACGATGATCGAGGTGCCCCGCGCGGCCCTGGTCGCGGACGCCATTGCGCAGGAGGCGGACTTTTTCAGCTTCGGCACGAACGACCTCACGCAGATGACGTTCGGCTTCTCGCGCGATGACATCGTGAAATTCCTGCCGCACTACCTGAAGGAGCGCATCCTGCCGGCTGATCCGTTCGTGACGCTCGATCAGGAGGGCGTCGGGGCGCTCATCACGATGGGCGTGCACAAGGGGCGCAACGCCCGCAAGTCGCTCAAGGTCGGCATCTGCGGCGAGCACGGCGGCGAGCCATCCTCGGTCGGGTTCTTCCATCGGGCGGGCCTGGACTACGTGTCCTGCTCGCCCTACCGGGTGCCGATCGCGCGCCTGGCCGCCGCCCAAGCCGTGTTGCGGGAGAAGAAAGCCTAGGATGAGACAAGAGACGGGGGGCAGGGGACACGAGTTCGTCGTTTTCTCATCTCCTGTCTCCCGTCTCCTGTCCCCGTCCTGATGGATCCGATCCGTTCCTACTTGAAGGACATCCGCTCGATCAAGCTCCTCACCGCCAGGGAGGAGATCGAGCTCGCCACTCGGATCAGGAAAGGCGACCGCAAAGCCAAGCGGCAGATGACGCTGGCGAACCTCCGCCTGGTCATCAATATCGCCAAGCGCTACTCCCACCTCGGCGTGCCGCTTCTGGATCTCATTGAGGAAGGGAACCTAGGCCTGATGAAAGCGGTGACCAAGTACAACCCCCACAAGGGCTTTCGTTTCTCCACCTACGGCGCCTGGTGGATCCGCCAGTACATCACCCGCGCGATCGCCAACCAAGGCAAGACGGTCCGCATCCCGGTGTACATGACCGAGCGGCTCTCCAAGTTCAAACGGGCGACGGAGATGCTGACGCAGAAGCTGGGGCGCAAGCCCTCGGTCCGGGAGCTCTCCCGGCGGATGCAGATGCCGCTCGCGCGCATCGAGCGCCTCCAAGAGCTGGTGACCGCCTCGCAGGCCACCTCGCTTGAGACGCCCGTGGGGGAAGAGGGGGAGACGGAGATGATTGACCTGCTGCAGGATGAAACCGCCAAGTCGGCGGAGGAAGACGTCACGCAGTTCCTCCAGCATGAACGCATTCAGGTCCTGATGATCCGCATGAATGAGCGCGAGCGCCGCGTGCTGACGCTGCGCTATGGGTTGGATGATGGTATCAGCCGCACGCTCGGCGAGACCGCCAAATTCTTCGGCATCACGCGCGAGCGCGTCCGACAGATCGAGGTGGCGGCGATGCGCAAGCTGCGGGCCATGATTAACGACGAAGAGGCGCAGGCGCTGCCCGAGGTCCCCCTGGGGGCAGGGCGCACCGGGCCGGCGAAGGCTGGCCCTGTGGCGCCGGCCGCCCGCGCGCCCCGGAAGCGCTAAGACCGGGCGCATGGCCGAACTCACCCACTGGGTGCTGGAGTCGATCCGTGCGCACGGGTCGCTGAGCGTGATGCTCGGGGTCCTGATCGAGTCGGTGATCGTGCCCATTCCCTCGCCGCTCATTATCATGGGCGCCGGCGCAATCCTGATTCGGCCTGAGCTGTCCTGGACGCAGGCGCTCTCCCCGATCCTGCTGCAGATCGTGCTTCCGGGCTCCCTGGCCGCAACCGGAGGCGCGTTTGTCGGCTATGCCATCGGCTTCTGGGGCGGCCGCACGGCCATTGAGCGGTTCCAGCGGTTCTTCGGCTTCGGCTGGGCGGACGTCCAAGCCATGGAAGCTCGGCTGCGCCGTCGGGAGGCCGGATGGCTGATCGCCGCGCTGCGGGCTGCCCCGATCGTGCCGCTCTCGTTGATCTCGATTGCGCTCGGGATGATCCGGTGGCCGGTGGACTCGTTTGCCGGGTGGACTTGGCTTGGTTCCGTGCCGCGCTGTTTGTTGCTGGCCTACTTGGGGTGGCTGACGCGCGATGCGTACCAGGGGTTGGCCTACGGGCTGGATCGAGTGGAGACCGCGGTCTCGATCCTGCTGCTGCTTGTGACGGGGGCCGGGATCTTTTGGCTCCGCCGCCGCTTCCGCAGCCAACACGACCCAGCTCAGGGGAATGGGGCACGGGGCAGGAGGCAGGGGACGGAGTAGGCCAGCACTTCCTTTCAGGAAAAGGATGGTTGTCCAGGAAGGGAAAACATGGAAGCAACGCTCATTCGTGTTCCCTTCTTGGATCAAGTCACCGATTCAGATGAGCGTTGCTTCCATTCAGGAAAGGGGAGACCAGGGAGTCCCGCGCCCGCTGACGTGTGCCGGGACGACCGCCAGGAGGGGAAAACGTTGTTTTCCCCTCCTGGAATGACCCCTTACTCTGCCTAATGGGTCATTGCGCCTGTAGCTCAAACTGGATAGAGCGGGGGCGTCCTAAGCCCTGCGTTGCAGGTTCGACTCCTGCCAGGCGCACTTTCGACTGTGCCCGATCGGATCAATGAAGCGACGCAACAGGAGGCGAGCGCCATGATGGGCAAGAGGCACCTCGGCATCATCCTCGTGTTGGCGGGCGCCCTGACGGCTTCAGGGTGCGCGCTCTTCTTGGTCGGCGCGGGGGTCGCGGGCGGGTACGCCATCAGCAAGGATTCGGTGCGCAACCTGTTTGACTTGCCCCAAGACCAGGTCTTTGGCGAGAGTCTCGACGTGCTGCGCGCCATGGGCTATGTCACGTTGGAGGATCGCCAGCGCGGCAAGATTAAGGGCGAGGTCCAGGACGTGAATGTCACGATCACGGTCAGGCCGGTCACGCGTCGCACGGTCGAGCTGAAGGTGAAGGCCCGCAACAACCTGATGATGCCCAGGGTCGATACGGCGCAGGACGTCTATACGAAGATTCTCGAGCGCCTGGAATAAGCGGCTCCAGCCGGTCCAGACGCTCGTCCACTAAACACGGAGAGACTCGCTTAACCTTCATACAAAGACGCTAAAAAATGCTTGACAAGATGTACCCCTCCCCCTATCATGGGTCAACTCTGTGAGGAGGTGTGAGACTCCCGGGGAAGGGGAGCGGACGTGAACGAGTGGACACCTTCAGCAGTCGGGACGTTTGAACGCACGCATGTGAGCTTGTGCTGAATACGGTGGGGACGGTCAACAAGGAGGTCAGTACATGATGAAGGCTACGCTTAGAAGCGCAGTCCTTCTTGGGCTTCTCGCCTGGAGCGCCCCCAGCTTCGCGGAAGTCCAGAATGTCCGTGTGGGCGGGGAAGTGAACGTACGAGCGTTTCACCGGGACAGCCTCCGATTGAGCGAGGACGTCCATAACCAAAGCGCGGCAACCTCGCGCGTTGCCACAGTGACCGATGGTCTGGTTGATGGCGGTACTGCGGAGTACGGCTCGGCTGACGACAACTTCCTTCAGCAGCTCACCGCGGTCAATGTGGACGCGGATCTCACCGAGAACGTCTCCACGCAGGTCCGTGTGATCAACCAGCGCGTCTGGGGTGCGGTGAATGATGGCGCCTCGGACCAGAGCACGATCAGCACTGAGTCCGCCAACGACGTGCAGTTGTCGCTGGCGAACATCAGCCTCAAGGAACTCTTCTACTCCCCGCTGACCCTGACGGTCGGTCGGCAGCGGTTGTGGTTCGGGCGCGGCTTCATCGTAGGCAGCCGCCTGCTCCACAGCGATGTGGACCCGGGCGATGCCCTGGCGGCGGATGAGTTCAGCGACTTGACCGCCTTCGACGCCGTTCGCGCCACGCTCGATCTGGGCGGCACGGCCGCGATGGACATGCCCCTGGTGCTTGACTTCGTGTATGCCAAGGTCGAAGAGGATGACATCAGCGTCACGGGCACCGCAGACAGCGCCGCGGATGACACGAACCTCTTCGGGGTCAACCTCGGCACGAAGTTCGACCGCGGAGAGGCCGAGCTGTACGTCTGGCGCAAGGATGACAAGAGCGCCACGACCAGCATCGAAACGGACACCAAACCGCATGTCAATGTGGTTGGGTTGCGAGGAAGCACAGCCCCAGTCGCTGGCTCAGATGTCTGGGGTGAGTTGGCCTACCAGTGGGGCAACCGGGTCACGAGCGCCATTACCTACGATGCGGAAGGGGCGCCCGGTGATGACTTCTCAGCCTGGGGGATGAACCTCGGGGCTGACTACACCATGGCCGACGCCGCCTGGAGCCCAACGCTCGGTGGCGAATGGGTTTACTTCTCGGGGGACGAGGGGGTCCAGGGTGGGATCGGCACCGCGATCGCGGGCTGGGACGGCATGTACCGCGGCCGGTTCTTTAGCGCGCTGCGCGACTTCCAGGCAACCGGGTTCTACCTGCCGGCGCAGTCGGGTGCCACTGCCGGTGGGACGTTCGCGAACGTGACTGGAGCTCAGACCAACCAGCATATCCTGGCGCTCCACGGCACGCTCCGGCCGGTCAAGGACCTGACGGTGGACAACCGGCTCAGTTGGTTCCTCGCGGACAAGGCAGTTCGCTCGACGATCAACTCGAAGCCCAAGCGCTTCTTCGGGACGGAGTGGGACGTGCAGGCCAACTACGCCTACACGGATGACGTGAACCTCGGCCTGGTTTGGGGCATTTTCATGCCGGGCAGCGTGTTCCGCAGCCCGTACGACTCGATCGCCCAAGAGGCTATCACGTCGGTCAGCGTGAAGTTCTAGGCGCAGCACATAGGGTTTGAAACCCCCTGCCTCATACGGAGGCAGGGGGTTTTTTTGGCTCGGACCTCGCTGTAGTTGATTTCTCGACGGCACTGCCGTATAATGCACGGTCATCTACGGTTACGAACGACGTACATGGGACCGATCCGCATTGCCATCGCTGGCGTGGGCAACTGCGCCAGCGCGCTGCTTCAGGGCCTCAGCTATTACGGGAAGCTCCGCCCTGACCGGAATACCGGCGCGGTCTTGAATGGCTCAGCCGGCCTGCTCCATCCGGTGTTGGGGGGTTATGTGCCAAGCAATATCCGGGTGGTGGCGGCCTTTGATGTGGATGCGCGGAAGGTGGGCAAGCCCCTGGCCGCCGCCTGCACCGCCGATCCAAATTGCACGACCCAGTTCGCTAAGCAACTCCTTCCTTCCAGCGTGAAGGTGCGGATGGGCCCGGTGCTCGATGGAATCGCCAGGCACATGCGCCGCTACCCCGTCTCCCGCACCTTCGTGGTGGCCAAGGCCCGCGCGGTGGATCCTGCCCGCGTCCTGCGCGACACCGGTGCCGAGATCCTGCTGAACTACCTGCCGGTCGGATCCCAACGGGCCACGGAAGCCTACGCCAATGCCTGTCTTGACGCCGGTGTGAGCCTGCTGAACTGCATGCCGGTCTTCATCGCTTCGGACCCGCGCTGGGCCGCTCGCTTCGCCAAGCGAGGCATCCCGCTGGTGGGTGACGATGTCAAGGGGCAGGTGGGCGCGACCATCCTGCATCGGACGCTTGCCAGGCTCTTCCTTGAGCGCGGCGCGTCAATTGACAGGACGTACCAGCTCAATGTCGGGGGCAACACCGATTTTCTGAACATGTTGAATCAAGAGCGTTTGAAGTCGAAGCGGATCTCCAAGACTGAAGCCGTGCAGACCGCGCTTCCAAAGCGTTTGAGGACCAGCGAGATTCATATCGGCCCGAGCGATTATGTCGCCTGGCAGCATGACCGTAAGGTCTGCTTCCTGCGAATCGAAGGGCGCGGGTTCGGCGACTGTCCGATCGAGCTCGACGTCCGCTTGTCGGTGGAAGATTCTCCCAATAGCGCCGGCATGATGATCGATGCGATTCGATGCCTGCGCTTGGCGCGCGATCGCGGCCTCAGCGGACCGCTGCTGTCCGTCTCCGCCTGGACGATGAAGCATCCGCCCAAGCCGATGGGCGATGAGCAGGCCCGGGAGCTTGTTGAATCCTTCATTCGAGGCGCGAGTGACCGCTAAACCTGCGGGTGGATGTGCCTGGGGGTGGTGGTCCGTCGCGCGGTTCGGCCTGTTCACCGTCCTGATCGCGGGCCTGTTCAGCGCGCTGGCGTCCCCCTGGGTCAAGCTCTCTTGGTGGCTGGTCTTCCGGCGTTGCGTATCGATCGGGGCCGCGCTCAGCCTGTGGATTTGCACCCGTTGGCTGGAGCACCGTCCGCTTGGCGCCTACGGGCTCGTGTCCTTGAGGGCCGGGAAACGGGACCTCATGTTTGGCGTCATCCTCGGCGCGGCCACGCTTGGAATCCTGCTCTCGTTCGGGCTCGCGACCGGGGCCTGCCAGCTCGGCGTCACGCCGGACCGCGTCCGGCTGTGGCGGACCGCTCTTGGATTTCTGCCTGCCGCCGCCCTAGTCGGCGTGCTGGAGGAGCTGGTGTTCCGCGGCTTCCTGCTCCAGCATCTGCTGTCATGTTCCAAGACGACCGCGGTGTTGACCAGCAGCTTGGTCTACTCGCTCGTCCACCTGAAAACCACCAGCGTGATCCTCGCCACATGGCTTGAGCTCGGGGGGCTCTTTCTGCTGGGAGGGATCTTAGCGCTCAGCTACTTGAGGACCGGACGACTCTACCTTGCCATCGGCCTGCACGCGGCCCTTGCCTATGGGGCTCGGGTCAACAAATTGGTGGTGCAATTTCCTGATCCCTCCTGGATGTGGCTGGTAGGATCAAATCGGCTCGTCAACGGGTTGGCGGGTTGGGGAGCGCTCATGGGGATGGGCTGCGCGATCGTGGCCTGGACACGCAGATCGAGACAGGGAGGTGCGCTGCATGCGAACTCGGCGTAGGATCTGGGGTGGGCTTGCCGTCTTAGCGCTTCATGCCGGCCTGGTCCTGCTCATGGCGCCGGCGGCCATGGCAAAGCACGTGCCTCCAGAGCTCGAGGAGGCGGTTGAGCGGCCTAATCCCAACTTGCATAAGTTGGGGCGGGGACTGGCCAATACTTTTACCGGTCTGGGCGAGATTCCTCGGGTGGCGAACCAGGTCTGGCACGACGAGGGCCCGGTCGTCGCCTCAAGCGTCGGGTTGGTCAAGGGCACCTGGCGGGCGCTCTGGCGGACGGGGGCCGGGTTCTATGAAGTGGCGACGTTTTGGCTGGAGGCCCCGAAGGGGTACGTGCCGCTGATCGAGCCGGAGTTTGTCTACCAGCGCGGCGACTGGGCCGAGTAGGGAAGTCCCACCTGTTCAGGTCGTGGAGCCCGCCGAGCAAGCCGAGGGCTCCATTCCCGCCGTCCTTCGATCCCTCGACTCGCCCCGTGGGCTCGCTCGGGATCGTGGTGAGCGACCGCAGGGAGTCGAACCACGACTCGCTGCGCTCGCTCAGGACGACCCCTGGACGCTTAAGGGGCGACATCCCGAGCGACCCCGCCGAAGGCGCGGGGGAGTCGAGGGGTCGGGGCACTAGGACCGCTTCTCCAGCAGCTTGCGCCGCTCTTCCTCAGGCAGCAAGCGTTGGACCGTGTCCATGATCCGCAGGAGCTCAAGATCTAACGCGCTGATATATCCCATCAGGCGCTGGGTGAGCCAGAAGATGCCGCAGAGCGCAATGCCGATGATCGACGTCGCCAGCTGCAGCTCTTCCTTTGGCATGAGCAGGAAGACGAGCAGAATGGCGCCCGCCATGATCAGCACGTAGAGCCGTAGACGATCGATCCGCTGCAGAAATTGACGGTCGCGTTCATCAAGTGGCATCCATCCCTCCTTCGCTGCACCCCGCCGACTGATAGTCCTAGTATACGATATGCGCTGCGCTCGGCGCGATCCCCTGTGTGACGTTCCCTTCTTGCGCGGCGCATGAGGCGGATCTACAATACGCAAGACGACGTGTGTCGCATCGCACTGGAGGCCACATGACGCGCACAGGGTGGGTCAACAGCATGCTCGTGGCGCTCGTGATCCTGTTGATGGCGCCGACGGCCCGGGCGCAGGATCCCATTCACAAGGCCAGCCGAGGGCTGCTCAACCTGCTGACGGGCTGGATTGAGGTCCCGAAACAATTGCACCTTGCCAGCAGTGATCCAAGCCCGTTGCACGGATTCGGCCGCGGACTGTTCAAAGGCGCCGGGCTGGCGCTGATGCGCGGGGGCGTCGGCCTCTATGAGCTGGTCACCTTTCCGCTGCCGCACCCGGACCATTTCGCCTCGCCCTACACGGCTATGGAGCTACCTGACTACGCGTGGCAATAGCCGCTCGACATCTTGGCGGACCTTCTCCAGCGTTCGCCAATCTCTGTGCGCCCTCCTGGTGTTGGCAGGCTGGTGGGCCGGAGCAGGCCCGGCCTTCGCACAGGACGGGGAAGCGTCACCACCGACGGCCAGTCCGGCATCAGCCGCACTGCCCAGGTATCGGCTGCCGGTCGGCGAACGGCTCGGATTTCACGGCCGATGGTTCGGGATCCCGGTCGGCTCAGGCTGGATCGAAGTGAAAGAGGTGGTCGAGCTGGAGGGACGGCAAGCCTACCACATCGAGCTGCAGGGCCACACGAACAACGTGCTGTCTAAAGTCTATCCTATCCACGATGTGATCCATTCCTATGTCGATGTGGAAACCCTGCGCCCCCTCCGATTTGAAAAAGATCAGCGGGAAGGGCATTACCGGGCGCAAGAGGTCGTCACCTTCGATCATGCCAAGCGGACCGCCACGTACCGTTCGCTGCTGAACGGGTCGGTCAAAGACATCCCGCTCCCCGAGGACTTCCAGGATCTGTTGAGCGCCTTCTATTGGTTCCGCGCGCAGCCGCTGCCGTCGGAGGGCGGGACGCTGCCCCTCCTGCTCTACTCGGATGAAAAGCTCTTCGAAGTCCGCGTCATCGTGCGGCCGCCGGCGTCGCTGGAGCTGCTGCACCGGGGCACCTTCCAGTGCACCGAGGTCGAACCCTCCGCGGGATTCAAGGGCGTCCTCATCAAGCGTGCACGCCTGTGGGCCTACATGACGGCTGATCCCGCCCGCCTGCCACTGCTGGTGAAGGCCCTGACTCCCTGGGGGGCCATGAGCGCCGTCATTGACGAGTGGTCCCTTGCTTCTGACCCTGCGATCCCGCCTCCACCACCTCCGTAAGCCACGGCAGCCTGTGCATTTGTGCATTCAGTTGTCCAACTTGTGGACGTCCCCTTGGCCTTGAGGGAAGTGCCCCTGGCGCCACGCCGCATTCAGTGATCCCTCTTGCTCCTCTGCGACCTTCCCAGACGTCCTCATACGCCTTAGTAGGCATTCCTGAATACACGCGTGAAGAGCTCATAGTCTTGTCAGAGGCTAAATAAAAGGTCCTATAATATACATTCTGTAAAAGATAACCTCCCCGCATACCCCCCTCCGTCCCTACGCCAACACCCTCCGAATCGTCCGGATCAACTCCGCGACCCCAGCGCTCTTGCTCACGAATGCCTGCGCGCCCCACTGCTTCAATTCGCTATCCAGGCTCAGGCGGCCGAGGACGTCGTCGTGATCCTTGCTCGTAAAAAAGACGATCGGGATCGTGTTGTAACGGTGCTCCTGGCGGAGGGTCTGGCAGACATCCAGCCCGCTGCGCTTGGGTAGCATCAGGTCCAGCACGATGACATCCGGGTTCTGGCCGGCTTGCAGCAGGGCTTCCTCGCCATCGTTGGCCAGGAACACTTCGAAGCCATCGGCCTCAAGACGCTTGCCGATGATCAACCGGATATCCGGTTCATCGTCAACCAGCAGCACGCGCAGTTTGCGCTCGGTCATCGGCTCTCCTTGTGATGCTTCGTTGAAGGGCTTGTGTGAAGAACTGGCTCACGGCAGCCGGCTCCACCGGCTCATGGGCTACCCGGAGCGCGCGAGCCTGCGAAGCTTCGGCACACACCATGGGCCTGATGCGAACCGGCCACGCGCCGAAACGCAGCCGGTAGGCCGCGGCCAGGAACCACCCAAACGGCTGCCCTGGAAATCCCGCCGCGTGTAGTCGGCGGGCAAGCTCCGCCTGGATGCTTGGCGCGGGATCCTCAGCGATGAGCGCGCCGATCCGCTCATCCCGCGCCGCAACCAGGAGCGCGGCGGTTGCGCCCATCGCGCGCCCGTAGACGCCATAGGGCCTGGCCGAGACATCCGCTTGGCGTCCGAGCCACACCAGCGCGCCTTCAACATCCAGTTGCTCGCGCAGGCCAAAGGAGCTCATCCGCCGCCGACCCGGCGACTGGGTCCGAAACCCAAGCCATAAGACGTGCAATCCACTTCCCTGCAGCGTCGCCGCCAGATCGGCCAGCCGCTGCCCGGGACGTTCAGGACCCTCGCAGAGGATCACCCATGGCGCGTTGGCGTCCGGCACCCTCAACCGCCAGGCCCCCAGCGGATGGCCGTCGCTTGCCCGCAGGGCCACCGGCTCCCACACCAGCGCGCCGCCGGGCGCCGGCTGCGCGTTCGCGCGGATGAGACTGAGGCGCCAGAGGAGCACCGCGCACGCGATCCAAGTCCAAAAGATGGTGAGGAACGCCAGCTCGATGAGCCACACGACAGGCCTACTTGACGATGCTGCCGGGGGTGAGCGCGCGGTCGGCTGTCAGGAGCACCACCCCGCGCTCATCCGAAGCCGCTAAAACCATCCCCTGGCTCTCGATGCCGCGCAGCAGCGCGGGTTTCAGATTCGCCACGACGACCACGCATTTGCCCACGACATCCGCCGCTTGGTACGAGCCGCGAATGCCGGCGACGATCTGACGCGGCGCGCCGTCGCCTAGATCGACGTTCAGCACGAGCAGCCGATCCGCGTTGGGATGGTCCTTGGCGCTGACCACGACACCCATGCGCAGCGCCAGGCGCTGGACCTCATCGATACGGATCATGCCATCCGCCGCGGCGGCGGGCTCGCGTGGAAGGTGAGCCATCGGCTGGTCGGTCATCCCACCACCTGCTGGCTGGCCGAAGAAGCCCAGTCGCTGTCACCATTGGCCTCTCGTCGTGACAGCGACCGTTTCGCCTCCAAGAGGCATCGACATGCTGAACGGCGAAACCCAACAGGTGGTGCGATCATCCTGACGGGGCGGCGACCGGCGCCGGCGCTTCCTGGGGCGGCACCATGGTGATGGCATCCCAGGGACAGACCTTCTCGCACAGCCAGCAGCCAATGCAGCGCGGCTGCTCCACGATGCACGTCGGATTCAGGCCTGGATACTCCGGCCCCGGCAGCTTGTCGATGCAGTCGACCGGGCACACGGCGATGCAGACTTCGCAGCCGGTGCAGCTGTCTGGGTTGATCAAGGCCTTGGGCCGTCCCTTGCGCGGTTGGGGAGCCGTCGCTGCCATGCGGTTGTCCGACGCTACGAGCCTTTCAGGCGTTCACCCACGAGCTGGTTGACCAGCTTGCCGTCGGCGGCTCCGGCGGCTTTGCCCATGACATACTTCATCACCTGCCCGCGATCGGGGCCGACGGCCTGGACCGCCTCTTCGACCAACTGCTTCAGCGCGGCCTCAGTCAGCGGTTCCGGCAGATAGGCTTTCAGGATCACCAGCTCCTCGTTCGTCTGCGCCAGGATGTCCTGGCGGTTGCCTTTGGTGGCCGCCTCGAGCGTCTCGCGGCGCTGTTTGACCTGCTGGGCGAGGACGTCGAGTACCTCGCGGTCTTCGAGCCGCTCCTTGCGCTTGTCCATGGCGAGACGCTGGATCGCGGCCTTGATCAGGCGGATGGTGTCGACCCGACGGCGCTGGCCCGCCTTTAGGGCCTGTTGGTAATCGAGCTCAAGACGTTCGGTCAGTGTCGCCATGGGTTTAGTGTACACAGACAGGGCGTTGGCTTCAAGCTCTCCGACGGGCGCAGGCCACCAGCAGGATGCCGATCATCGTTTTGGCATCTCGAATCCGGCCTGACGCGATGGCCGCCATCGCTTCACTCAGCGTCAGCACCACGGGGCGCACATACTCGTCGTCGTCCCCCTTTGGGGGCTTGCGCATCCGCCGCAGCCCTTCGCCGACGAAGACGGTGAGCTCTTCCGAGGCATACCCCGGCAGGGCATAGAACCGCGTGAGGAGCCGCAGGCGCTGCGGCCACCAGCCTGTTTCCTCGGCGACCTCGCGTCGTGCGCACGTCATCTTCCCTTCTCCGGGCTTCAGCGTGCCGGCGGGCAATTCCAGGAGGCTCTGCTTGACGGCGTGCCGGTACTGCCGGACCAGCAGCACCCGGGAGCGATCAAGCATCGGGACGACCACCACGCCCCCGGGATGCCTAATGCCTTCCCGAATGATGCGATGCGTGCCGATGGCGACCTCATCGCGCACCAGGTCGAACACCCGTCCCCGAAAGAGCACCCGACGGCGAATGACACGCGGCGGGCTCATGGGAGATACCCCAGCTCCCGGAGGACGCGAGGATCGGAGCGCCAGTCCGGCTTGACCTTAACCCAGAGATCCAGGTAAACGTGCCGGCCCAGCAGCGCTTCCAACTCGGCCCGGGCCGCCTGGCCGGCGGCCTTCAGGCGCGCGCCGGCGCGTCCGATGACGATCGCCTTCTGCCCGGGCCGCTCGACGAACACGACCGCTCGAATCCTGGTCAGCCGCTCCTCCACGGTGATTTCCTCAATGAGGACCGCAATGGCATGCGGGAGTTCTTGGCGCGTTACCAGCAAGATCTGCTCGCGAATGAGCTCGCCCACGCGCTGGGTGGTTTGCTGGTCCGTCCGCTGACCCGCCTCAAACCATGCCGGACCAGCCGGCAGGCAGGCGATGAGCCGGTCCAGCAGCACCTCCATCTGTTCGCCGGTCTGCGCCGACACCGGGACGCACTCGCGGAAGATCCCGCGCTTGGCCGCGGCATCCAAGAGCGGCAGCAGCAGGGGTTTCTTCACCAGATCGATCTTGTTCACCGCCAACAGCGCCGGCCGCCCGCTCCGCCGCACGCGATCGAACAGGTACTCATCTTCGGCGCGAATGCCCGCCTTGGCATCGATGGCCATCAGCAGCACATCCGCATCGTCCAAGACCGCCTTCGTCACTTCCATCATGGATCGACCTAGCGAATGCTGCGGTTTATGAAATCCTGGCGTGTCTAGGAAGACGATTTGCGCGTCGGCCCGGTGGACGACGCCAGCGATGCGCTGGCGCGTCGTCTGCGGATGCGGCGTGACAATGGTCACCTTGGATCCGACGAACCAGTTGACCATGGTCGACTTCCCCACGTTCGGGCGACCGACCACGCCCACAAAACCCGACCGCTTGCCTGGCCCGGCGCCCGCGGGAGGCACGCCGGGGCCCGTCCCGTTCAGCGCCGGAGGCTTCGTCGGTCCTTCTTCCGGCGCGCGCGTCATCCCGCCGGCGCCAGTCGTTGACGCTTCGCGGCAATCCAAGCCAAGAGCTGCACGCGGGAGCGGCAATTCAACACGTCCGCAGGCTCCAGCCATGCCCGTCTGGCGATCCCCACGCCGAAGACGACCTGGTCGAGCTGATCTCGGCTGTGGCTGTCGGTCGAGATGGCCAGCGTCGCGCCAAGTTGCTTGGCCTGACGGGCCGGGCCATCCCCCAGATCCAACCGCTTGGGATACGCATTGATTTCCAGCGCCGTCTGCGTCTCCTTTGCGGCCCGAAACAACGCGTCGAAGTTGACACCGTAAGGGTCTCGCTGGCCCATCAACCGTCCTGTCGGATGGCCCACGATGGTCAGGTAGGGATTGCGCATCGCTCGAATGAGGCGCCTCGTCATCGTCGACTCGTCCTGGCGAAAATGGCTGTGGACGGAGCCGACCACGACATCGAGTTGGCGCAGCACGCTATCCGGATAGTCGAGCGAGCCGTCGGCGAGGATATCGACCTCAGCGCCGGTGAGCAAGGTCAACCGCCTGAGGCGACGGCTCAGCGCCCGAACCGCGCGCAGCTGCTGGCGGAGCCGGTCCACGCTCATCCCGTTGGCCACGCGCAGGGAGCGCGAGTGATCACAAATCGCGAGGTACTCGTAGCCCTTCGCCACGCCTGCGGCCGCCATCTCCTCGAGCGTGTGATGGCCGTCCGTCCAATTCGTATGGATGTGGAAGTCGCCGCGCAATTGCGAGGCCTCCAGGAGCTTGGGCAGGCGGCCTGCGAGCGCCGCGTCGATCTCGCCGGTGTCCTCGCGCAGCTCAGGAGGGATCCATGGCAGCCCGAGCGCCCGGTACACGTCCGCCTCTTCCCTGCCAGCCACGCGCCGGTTCGTCGCCGTGCGAAACACGCCATACTCGTTGACCTTCAGCCCGCGCCGGACGGCCAGCTCGCGTAGATGCACGTTGTGCTCCTTCGACCCGGTGAAGTACTGCAGCGCCGCCCCATAGCTCTCTGGGGTGACGACGCGAAGATCCACCTGGAGCCCATCCGGCGTCAGGATGGAGGCTTTCGTCGAACCGGCCCCCAGAATCCGCGCGCAGAAGGGCGCGTGGGTAAACGCCTCCATGGCCCGGCCGGGATGCTGCGAGGCGGCCAGGACGTCGAGGTCCCCGACCGTCTCGCGCATGCGGCGCAGGCTTCCGGCGGTGGAGGCGCGACTGACCCCGGGGACCTTCAGCAGAAAGCGGACCAGATCCTGCCCCAGGGGCAAGGCGACTCCCAGGTGCATGCGCTCGCGCCCCCGGCGCAGGATCTCGATACCCCGAAGGATGTTGTGTTCCTTCTTCGCTTGAACACCCGGCAGTCCGCGGAGCTTGCCGGCGCGCGCCGCGGCTTCCAAGGCTTCTAGGCTGTCAATGCGACGCCGATCATGCAGGAGTTTCACCGTCTTGGGCCCAAGCCCAGGAACTTCCAGCAGCTCGACGAGTCCGGATGGAACCGACCGCGCAAGCGTCTCGTACGCCGCGATGCGGCCGCTGGCGCAGTACTCGGCGATCTTCGCGGCCAGCTCGGTGCCAATGCCGGGAATGGTACGGAGAGCTCCCTGTTGCGCCAGGGCGTCGAGGTCGCCGGTGAAGCGCTCCAAGTTCTGGGCGGCCCGTTGGTAGGCCCGGACGCGAAAGACGCTGTCGCCCTTCAGCTCGAGCAGATCCGCCGTGCGATGAAAGAGCGCGGCGATGTCCTGCTGCTTCATCGAGGCCTCATGCGGTGCGGGCGCCTGGTGCGGGCACGGTCCGAAGCAGCCAGAGCCCGGCGCCCAACAGCCCCATGAGCGCCAGGAGCCCTGGCCTGTAGCCGTCTGGTCCCCCGACGAGTCCTCCCCATATCAGCGGTCCCAGCACGGCCGAGGCCCGCGCGAAGAGGCCGGCCAACCCGAAAAACTCTCCCAGCCGTTCCTTGGGCGCCAACTCCACCAACAAGACCCGAGCCGTCGCGAAGGTAGAGCCCAAGCAAAATCCCATGGCAGGGCCCACCACCCAGAGCCACTGCGGCGACAGGCGGGCCGCCAGCATTCCCACGGCCAGCAGCCAGCCCCACCAAATCCAGGTCAGGGTTCGCTTCGATCCCCATCGTCCGATGAGGCGGGAGAACACCAGAGAGCCGAGCACGGTGACGGCTTGGCAGACAAGGAAAAACCGCACCACCTCGTCTAGCGTCCAGCCGGCCACGTGCTTGGTGTAGACTCCCATGAAGAACAGGATCGTGTTGATCGCGCTCATGCTGCAGAACCACGCCCAACAGTAGCGCCAGAGTCCGGCCGACGCGCGGGCTTCCTGTACGGTGGCCTTCAGCCGCTGACTTGTCGCACGCATCATCTGGCCCCAAGCAACACGGCCGCCACGCGGCGGATCTCGCAACAGGAGAAAGGCGGGCAGCGCAAACACCAGGAACAATGCGGCGGAGGGTACGAACGCGGCTTGGTAGCCCCCCTGGCGGGCGAACGGCCACAAGAGCAGCAACCCGGCCATGCTCCCCAGGTACCCGAACGCCGCGCCCACGCCGGAGGTTTGGCCAAGACGGCCCGGCCCGGCGACGTACCAGAGCAGCGCGTCATAGAACACGGTGCCGAGCTGATAGAAGAGGTTGGCCACCGCGAACAGGAACAGCGCCGGCACCAAATGATCCGTCATGCCAATCAGCGCGGTCGCGGCCACACAGCCAACGGTCGTCCAGCGAAGGTAGCGGACCCGCTGGCCGGTGGCATCGGAGAGCGCGCCACAAAATGGCATCACCACGGCCACGCACGCCATCGAGAGCGCCACGGTCAGCCCATAGACGAACTCGCGCGCGCCGCGCGTCTCGACGACCCAGACCGGAAAATAGAAGGTGAGCATCGCGACGGCGAAGAACGTATTGGCGAGATCGTAGAGGACCCAGGCCGCCACCCGTCCAACCCCAGACGACGCAGGCGACCCGCTCAAGACCGCTGGCCCACGTAGCTCGGCAGCCACTGGCGCCATCGGGCTTCGAGCTGGGTGATGTTCAGCTTAAACTCATCTTGCAGCGCCTGCTCAGTCGACGCGCCCTCGGCGAGCGCTTTCATCACCCGGCGAATCCGCCAAAACCCATACCGCTCGATGAGATACCGTGCAATGCTGTGGGCCTGTTGGTAGGCCAGTGAGACATCCTCGACAGCCTCCGTGGCCCTGAAACGCTCATCGATCTCAGCCCATGGAATGAGCTTCTCCGCCGCGGCCGCCCCCGCCAGCCGATCCCTGGTGGCTTGGTCATTGGCGCGCGCGCCTTCATATTCGGCCAAGCCTTCGTTGAGCCACGTTGGGCAACGGCCCTGTGCCAGGTCTTGGATCAAGGCGTGGGTGTATTCATGGAAGACGACCTGCTTGACATGCTTGATGTCCATGTTCCCGCTGGGCACCGGCACCCGAATCTTGCCATCATACTGCCCGGCAAGCCATGTTGGGCTGTGCTCGCGCACCGCCCGGAACCCCGCCCCGGTATAGAGCAAGACCACGACCTTATATTTCGGCCAATACGCGAAGTCCGATCCGATCAGCCGCCGCGCTTCCAGCAGCGCGCTGCGCACGTCAATGCCCAGGGGCCGATCCACGCCATCCTCATGCCGCACGTCGAAGTACGCCTGCGAGAGGCGCTCGAACTTCGACTCCACCGGCAGCTCTGAGTGCAGCTGGCCCAGTCGCTGGCTGACGTCGCCCAAGGTCGGATCAAGTTCCAGCGCTCGTTCCCAGGCGGCTTTGGCCTCCTTCAGCCGTTGCAGGCCGTACTCCAGCTCGCCCAGCAAGGCGTAGGCCCCTGCGAGTTCGGGATTGGCCTCCAGCGCGAGCTTTACGCTGTCGCGGGAAGCCTCCAGCTGATGCTCGTTGTATTCCACGTGGGCGCGGCTCAAGTACACGCTGGCCAGGTTCTTGCGAAACTGCTCATCGCCCTCGAGCTGCATCGCCTCGGCAAGATGCTCGGTGGCCCGCTGCCAATCGCCTCGGCCGGCCAGGTTGACCGCATAATTGTTGTGGGCGACTGCCAACTCCCGTCGGGCCGTCGCGCGGCGGGGTAATTGCCGGACTTCCTCGGTCAGCCGCCGGATCACTTCCTCCCATTCGGCATCATCTTCTGCATGCGCCACGGCCGCGCTCAGCAAGAGCGCGCAGGCGAACAGGCCAAGCCAGGCGGGGACCCTACGCAGCATCCGCCCACTCGGCGATCCGTTGAATGATCGTGTCTGCGATCGGCTCATGGTGTAACTCGTGAAACGCGTCAGGGATCGCGACCGTCTCATGGGGGCTCCGCAGGCGCCTGGCCCAGCCCCGAACCGCGTCGGTCGACACCACGCGGTCGGCCTCGCCGTAAAGCACCAGCGTGGGCACCGCGAGGGCTTCCGCTCGCTCGGCCACCCAGGACCCTGCTTGTAGCATATCATGATAGAGGCGGGCGCTCACCTGGCGATGCACGTACGGGTCACGCTGGTAGGCGCGTACGACCTCAGGGTTGCGGGAGAGCCATCGGGGATCTAAGCCGATGGGAATCGAAGCCGTCGGCCAGTACCGGGCCAGCCACTCGGCCGTCGCGTGTTTCCATGCCGGAACGGGAAAACCCAGAGCCAGCAGCGGGGACTGGACGATGAGGCGCGAGACCGCGCCGGGATCGCGCAACGCCCACTGCAGGGCCAGCAGGCCGCCGAAGCTATGCCCGTACACGGCGAGGCGTTGCGCCTGCGCCGACGGCATGAAGACGTCGCGTGTCATCCGGCGGAGATCCTCCACGTACTGCACGACCGAGGAGGCATCTCCTCGCCGGCCGCCGGAGCGGCCATGGCCCCAGAGATCAGGGACCGCCACTGCCAGGCCTCGAGTGGACAGCGCTTGGGCAACAGGAAGGTACCGCCCCCCGTGCTCGGCGAACCCATGCGCCAGCACGAGCAGGGTCCGTGGCTTGGGCGGCTGCCATAACCGAAAGAAGACGCGACGTCCTGAGTCCGGCTCGACCCAGTGCTCTTCGCGATCGGCACTCGGCGCGCGGTCACGCCCGGCCCTGCCGGGCGCCTCAGGCGGCATGGGCTGGCATTACGGCGCCACCGGGCCGCGCTCTAGCGGCACCTCATAGAGCTGGCGCAGGATGGGCGCGTAGCGCGTGGCGATGAGCTGCCGCTTGGCCTTCAACGTCGGCGTGAGCTCGCCCTGCGCCTGGCTGAATTCCTGGTCGAGCAACGCGATCCGTTTGACCTGCTCGAAGCTCGGCAAGGCCTGCTGCCGCTGCTGCACGCGGTCCCAGTAGAACGCCTGCACGCGCGGCTCGCGCACGAGCTGGGCGAGCGAGTCTCCTGGAATCCCCTGCTCGTGCGCCCAGCGGCGCAGCGCCTCGGCATTCGGCACGATCAGCGCGACGCAGTAGCGCTCCCGATCTCCATAGACGAACGCCTGGCTGATCTCGGGATCCGCCACGAAGAGGTTCTCCAGCTTTTGAGGGGCGACGAACTTGCCGCCGGACGTCTTGATGAGGTCTTTCTTTCGGTCCGTGATATAGAGGTAGCCCTCTTCGTCGAGACGGCCGATGTCCCCGGTGTGCAGCCAGCCGTCGCTCAGCACCTCGCGGGTGGCCTCGGGGTGCTGAAAGTATCCCTGCATCACGTGCGGTCCGCGCGTGAGGATCTCTCCGTCGTCTGCGATCCGGACTTCCACGCCTGGCACGGCCTGGCCCACGCTGCCGAACCGCGGCACCGGCAGCCGGTTGGCCGTAATGACCGGCGACGTCTCGGTGAGGCCATAGCCCTCCAGGATCGTCACGCCGACGCTGAAGAAGAAGCGGGCGATCTCTTCAGAGAGCGGGGCGCTCCCGGAGACGCAGAAGCGCAGCCGGCCGCCCAGCCGCTGCTGCAGCGTCTTGAACACCAGCCGCCTGGCCAGCGCCTGCTGCACGCGAAGCCCTACCGGCAGCGGACGCTGCGCCTCGCGGCACGCGGTGGTTCGCTGTCCGACGTTCAGCGCCCACAGCGCGATCCGCCGGCGCAGCGGCGGCGCCGAACGCAGCGCCTCGCGGATGCGGTCGTGCAGCTTCTCGAAAAATCTTGGCACGCCGAGCATGATGGTCGGCCGGACCTGGCGCATGTCCTCTGGGATCGTGTCCATCGATTCGGCGTAGGCGACCGAGGCGCCGGCCTGGAGCATCAGATACCATCCGGCCATGCGCTCAAACACATGGCACAGCGGCAGAAAGGACAGGTGCAAATCGGAATGCGCGATCGGCATCACCTGGAGGCAACTGGCGACGTTCGAAAGAAAATTCCGATGGGAGAGCATGACGCCCTTGGGCTCCCCGGTCGTGCCGGACGTGTAGATCAGCGTGCACGTCTCTTCCGGGCCGCGGTGCCGCCGCCGCTCGTCTATGGCGGCCTGAGACGCCTCTGTGAGCTCGCGCCCGCGCGCCAGCGTCTCGGCCCAGCTAACGACCACCGGCGGCGCGGCCGGGCCATCCATGAGCACAAGCGCGCGCAGCGACGGCACCCGCGTTTTGACCTGGAGCAGCTTCACCAGCTGCGCGCCGCTTGAGGCGAACGCCAGGACCGGCTGGCAATTGGCCGAGATGAGCTCGATGTCGGCGGGCGTCAAGGTGGGATAGATCGGCACGGTCCAGGCGCCCACCGACTGGATGGCCAAGTCGGCCACGCCCCATTCCGGCCGGTTTTCGCTGAGGATCAGGACGCGGTCGCCAACCCGAATCTCCTGCCGCAGCAGCCAGGTCGCCAAGGCCTGCACATCCTCAGCGGCTTGTTGCCAGGAGATCGGCTGGAAGGCCCCATCCCGCTTCACGAGAAACAGCGTGCGGGCCCCGAAGATGGCGGCCTGGCGATGAAAGAGCTCAGGGATGGTGCCGGTCATCCCGCCACCCGGTCAGACAATGCCTTGCTCGAGCCAAACCATCTGTTCGGCCATCACGTCCTGCGCGACCTGGTAGGCCAGGCGGTCTTCATTGTGCCGCAGGGCGCCCAAGGCGTGCGCGATCCGGCGCCTGGCCATTCGGCAAAAGAGATCTGCCAACTGCACTGGCTGTGGCTCGCCAGCCCGGCGCCGCGCCAGATCATCCGCCCTGGCGCAAACCGCGAGCATCGCGAAGAGGTCGGCGCCGATATCGACCAGGCGCCCGAGCAGCTGTTGGCGAGACGCCAGGCGCGTCTGGTGGCGCGCGGCGCTGGCAAACAACGTCAGCGCCAAGCGGTGGGCG
>JAHFGW010000010.1:0-18628 GCA_023247235.1 Candidatus Omnitrophota bacterium
CGCGCATGGCCTTGGCCTTGTTCTGCATCTGCGACCGCTCGTCCTGGCACTGCACGACCAAGCCGCTGGGAAGATGGGTGATCCGCACGGCCGAATCGGTGGTGTTGACCGACTGGCCTCCCTTGCCGCTGGAGCGGTAGACGTCGATGCGCAAGTCGCTCTCCTTGATCTCGACCGGCGCATCCTCGTCGATCTCGGGCACGATGTCCACGGAGACGAAGGAGGTGTGCCGGCGCTTGTTGGCGTCAAACGGCGAGATGCGCACCAGCCGATGGACGCCTTCTTCCCCCTTCAGGTAGCCGTAGGCGTAGGGGCCCTTGATGATCACGGTGGCGTTCTTGACGCCCGCTTCTTCACCGGGCAACAGATCGATGACCTCGGAGCTAAAGCCCCGCTCGTCGGCCCAACGGCGGTACATGCGCAGCAGCATCTGCGCCCAGTCGCATGATTCGGTGCCGCCGGCCCCGGAATGGATCGAGAGAATCGAATCCCTCGCATCCACCTCGTCGCCCAGCAGCCGCTGGATCTCGAGGCGCGCAAGCTGCGCTTCCAGCCGGCCCACGTCGGCGGCAAGCTGCTCCAGGGAGGCGATGTCGTGCGGTTCGATGAGCGCGAGGAACTCGCTTAGATCGGCCAACTCGCGCTGGAGGGCCTCGATCGGCGCGCGTTGGGCCTTGAGGGCCTTGAGCGTACGAATCGTCGTATTGGCGCGCTCGGAGTCAGACCAGAAGTCGCCCTGCGCCATGTCGCCTTCGATCTCGCTGATCCGGCGCCACAGCGTCTCAAGGTCAAAGATACCTCCGGAGCTCGTCCCACTTCGTTTGGGTGCGCCCGAACCGCTCGCGCAACTCAGTGAGCCTATCGGGATCGCCGGTCGGTGACATGGGCGTAGTGTAGCACGGCGGGCCGACGAGCACAAACAGCGCTGCCCGGAGCCGGGGGCAGGAGCCGCGTTCCGCGGATCGCTCGCAGTGCCGCCGGCCGGGCTCGGGGTGGGCCGCGCCGAGCGGTCCGGCGAGCCGATGCCCTGCCAGGACCCGCCGCGAGCCAGGACCCGCAACAGAAGGCACAAGACGACGAGACGGGGGGCGCTCAGGCGCCCTGGGGAGAGGCGGGGTCGGAACCTGGAGCCTTCGCCGTGGCGCGGCGATGCTCCTTCTCTTCGAGTACGTTCAGGAAGGCCTCAACGCAGGCGGGGTCCAGTTGCGATCCGGCCTGGCGACGCAGCTCGCTCTTGATCACGTCAGCCGGCAGCCGCTTGCGGTAGGGCCGGTCGGTCGCCATCGCGTCATAGGTGTCGGCCACCGACAGGATGCGTGAGCCCAGCGGAATCTCCTCCCCTTTCAAGCCGGAGGGATAGCCGCTGCCGTCGTAGCGTTCGTGATGGTGCAGCACCAGCGAGGCGACTTTGCTGAGCGACCGGATGGGGCGAATAATGGCCTCGCCGATCACCGAATGCTGCTGCATGAGCTGCTCTTCTTCCGGCGTCAGCGGCGACGGCTTGAGCAGGACCTCGTCCTTGATGCCGATTTTGCCGATGTCATGGAGCGTGCCCGCGGGATTCAGGAGCTTGAGCATCTCTCGGTCGACGCCCATGACCTCGCCGATCTGCGTCGCGTAGTAGCCGACCCGCTTGGAATGGCCGGCGCTGTAGGCGTCCTTGGCTTCGACGGCCAGCGCCAGCGCCATGATGGTTTCGATGTAGGTTCGCTCGACGTCCAGGTTCAACCGGTAGTTCTCGATGGCCACGGCGATCTGGGAGCCGATGTTCTCCATGAGCGAGGTCTCATCATCGCTGAAGGGCCGCGCGCCGTCGCCGCGAAACACCATGACGACGCCCATCGGCTGATCGCGCAGCCGCAGCGGCACGCCCAGCACGAGCCCTGGCGCCGCACCGGTTGCCTCCGCCAGCCCCAGGGCGCCCAGGCCCCCGGCCTGCCGCAAGGTCCGCCCTTCCTTCGCGACCCAACCCGCCAGGTGTTCGCCGAGCTTGATGGGCGTCGCAGCCGGCTGCCGCGGCTGGCCGTCTTTCGACCAGGCCGTCTTGACCTGCAGCTCGTGCTTCTCGCCGTCCAGCAGCAGCAGGCTGCCGACCTGCGCATTGAGCGCATCCACCGTGTTCTCCATGATCAAGCTTAGCAAGTGGTCAATGCCTTCATAGGACATGATCGCGCTGCCGATGCGGGCTAGCAGCCGCTTCACCTGCTCCCGCGAGGCTTCGAGCTCATCGATCTTGTCCCGCAGTTCGCCGGTGACGCGGTTGAACGTACGCGCGAGCTCCCCGATTTCGTTTGCCTCGGCGACCTCAACCGTGCCTTCCAGCTGGCCGGTGGTGATCTCGTTGACCCGCCGGTTCATCTTCAGGATGGCCTGAAACATGGGGCGGGCGAGCCAGAAATAACCGATAAAGACGCAGCCGGCGATGGCAAAGAGCGCAATGCGGATATCCGTCTCGGTCAGGCGGGCCCACACGATGATCAAGATGGGCAGAAACGACATGAACCCGAACGTCAGGGCCAGCTTGCGCTCCATCCCTTCTTCGCGGAGCGCGCGCAGCCCAAACCGTCGGGAGACCACGGGGGTGGCGGTCGCGGTGTCAGCCATCGTCAGGCACTCTAGGGCAAGTATACCTGAGGCCGGCGATGGCTAACAAACGCTACGCAAGATTATGCGAGGCTAAGGACCAGCGGATAGCGTACAGCGTTTAGCGTATAGGAAGACCGACCCTATACGCTAAACGCTAGACGCTAGGCGTCGTGGCTTCTCGCCGGAGCAAACGGCGCTTGCGGGCGATGCCCCAGGCGTAGCCGACGAGGGCGCCGTCGGCGCCGATGACCCGGTGGCAGGGGGTCCTGCGCCCGTCAGGGTTGCGGTGCAACGCCTGGCCCACGGCCCGAGCTAGGCCGGGATTGCCCAACCGCTTCGCCACCCACCCGTACGAGCGGGTCTGTCCCCGGGGAATGCGCTGCACCATGGCATAGACGCGGGCTTCAAACGGCGTCGGCTGACGGCGCACCGCCCGGCGGTCAACGCGACGGGAGACGGATAGCATCGAGCACCTCCTGCGCTTTGGCGAGACTGATCTTCCCTGCGCGAGCGACCGCCTGGGGGTCGGCCCGTCGCAGGCGATTGACCGAGCCGAAGTGGGCCAAGAGCGCAGCCTTGCGCTTGGGGCCAATGCCAGGCACCTCATCCAAGACCGAGGCCCTGATGGGCTTGCCTCGCAGCCGGCGGTGATAGCGAATGGCGAACCGGTGCGCTTCATCGCGGATATGTTGCAGCAGGTGCAGCACCGGCGAGGTGGGCAGGAGCACGATCGGCTCGGTCTGGCCCGGCAGGAAGATGTGCTCAAACCGCTTCGCCAGGCCCACCGCGGGAATCGCCAGGTCCAGAGCCGCCAACTCCTCCGACGCCGCGCCAAGCTGGCCTTTGCCCCCATCAACCAGGATGAGATCGGGCCGTGGCAGCTCCTGCGCCAGGCTGCCGCTATAGCGGCGGCGGATGACTTCGCGCATCATCTGATAGTCGTCGATGCCCTGCACCGTTTCGATCTTGAAGTGGCGATAGTGCGCGCGATGCGGCCGGGCCTCCGTGAAGGCGACGAGTGAACCCACCGCAAAGGCGCCGAACACATTGGAGATGTCGAAGGCTTCAATCCGGCGCGGCGGCTGGGCCAGCCTCAGCGCGGCTTGGAGCTGCTCCAACGGTCCTGCGACCAGCGATTTCTCCTTCGCGATGATCACCGAAGTCAAGGCCTGGATTTGATCCCGAATCCGGGCGGCCTCTTCGAACTGCTCGGCGCGCGAGGCCTGCTGCATGCGCCGCGCCAGGTCCCGCAGCAGGTCATCCCGATGGCCTTCGAGGAAGGCGGTCAGATCCTCCACGATCCGTTGATAGCGCGGGGCGTCGATGTAGCCGACGCAGGGGGCCAGGCACTGTCCGAGATGATACTCCAGACATGGAGTCTTGGGGAACGTCCGGCAGGTCCGCAGGGGAAAGACGCGCCGCATGAACCGTACCGCCTGGTGCATCAGGGTGGCATCGGTGTAGGGGCCGAAGTAGCGCCCGCCGTCGGCCAGGCGGCGGCGCACGACCGTCAGGCGAGGAAAGGGCTCGTTCGCCACCTTCAGCAACGGATAGGCTTTGTCGTCGCGGAAGGCCACGTTGTAATACGGGTGGTGCTCCTTAATCAACTGCACCTCAAGGAGCAAGGCTTCGGCCTCCGAGGCTGTCCGGCGCCCTTCCACGTCCCTGACCTGCATGATCAGCCGGCCGATGCGGGCCGCCAGGGTGTGCGGGGGCGCGAAGTACGAGCGCACCCGCTTGCGCAAGTTCAGCGCCTTGCCGACATAGAGGATCTTGCCCGCCGCGTCCTTGAACAGATAGACGCCGGGCTGATCCGGGAGCGCGTTTACTCGCTCCACAAGTTCTGGATGAGCGGAAGCGTTGCGAGCCATTGAAACGCCGAGGTGCACTCCCGCACGCGCAGGAGCAGGCTGAGCAGCACATACGCCAGGCCCCCGACCGGAATCATCACGGCCAGCCCCCATAGCGGAGCGCGCCGCAGCCCTGCGAATTCCCAGAGCAGCCAGCAGGCCCCGGCCATGAGCACGGCCGCAGCCGTGATCCGCAAGAACGGACCTGCCAGGGGAGCGAGGAGCGGAGCGTTGAGACGCCGCTGAAGCTGTTGCAGGAGCCGAACCGCATTGAGCGTGTTCGACAGCGCCGCCGAGAGCGCCAAGCCGAACACCTGCAGCGGGGCCATCAAGGCCACGCTGAGGATGATATTGACCAGCACGCTCTCAGCGGCCAACCGGACCGGCGTGCGCGTATCCTGCAGCGCATAAAAGGCCCCGCTGGCGATCTTGCTCACGGTATAGGCGCCCAGGCCCAGCGAGTAGCCGACCACGGCCGAGGCGGTCATCTGCGTCGCCGACGAATCAAACGCCCCGCGCTCAAAGAGGGCGCGCACGATCGGCGTGGCCAGCACGATGAGCCCGGCGGCCGAGGGCAGCATCACGAACAGCGTCATCCGCGTCACGGCCAGCAGCGTCCGCCGAAAGGCCTCGAAGTCGCCGGCCGCGGCCTGCGTGGAGAGCGAGGGCAGGCTGGCTTGGGCCGAGGCGGTCCCGAAGAGCGCCAGCGGCAATTGCACGAGCCGATTGGAGAAATACAGCGCCGCCACCGCGCCCTGCCCGACGACCCCGGCGAGGGACGCCAGCGCGGTGTGCACGATGACATTTCCCTGATACACGGCGGCGCCCAGCGTGCGCGGCCCGAGCAGCCTGAGCACATCCCGCGAGCCCGGGTGCCGCCAATGCCAGCGCCATCGAAAGCCGAGCCGGCGGGCCGGCGGGAATTGGACGAGCAGCTGCACAACCGCGCCGATCATGACGCCGTACACCAAGCCGAGAATTCTCGGTTCCGCGTGCGGGACCAGCCAGAAGCACGCGGCGATCATCGCGACATTGAGGATGGCCGGGCCCAGGGCCGGCGCGGCGAAATGGCCGAGGGTGTTGAGAAGACCCATGAAGTACGCCCATAGCCCGACCAGAATGATGAACGGGAAGAGGATCCGGGTGAGGCGCACCGTGAGCGCGAACTTCTCGGGGTCGGCCACGAAGCCGGGCGCCGTCGCGCGCACGATCCACGGCGCGGCCAGCGCGCCGAGCAGCCCGATGGCGGCGACGGCGACAACCAGGCGCGCCAAGAGCGCCTGGCTCAGCCGCCAGAATTCCTCGGGAGCGCGGCGCGCACGGTACCAACTCAACACCGGCACGAAGGCGCTGGTGACGGCGCCCTCGGCGACCAGGTCGCGGAAGAGATTCGGCAGGCGAAACGCCACGACGAACGCCTCGGCCGCCATGCCGACCCCGAACAAGTAGGCGACCAGCTGATCCCGCACCAAACCCAGGATCCGGCTGACGCCGGTCGCCAGCATCAGCACTCCGGTCGATCGGGCGATACGGTGCGCAACCGGCGAGCTCATGTGGACCGCGAGGGGCCGAATGGCACCACCGTCATGCTAGCAAAGTTGACATGCTAAAGAGGCCATGATAGAGTTTGGGCGCTTTCATGCCGATCAAACACGCAGCCCTGAAGCAACTTCGGAAAGACCGCGTGCGCCACGCCAGAAACCAAGCGGTCCGCGCGGAGCTGAAGACCCTGACACGAGCGCTCGTCGACCTCTTGCGCCAGCAGAAGACCGAGGAGGCCAAGGCGCTGCTCCGCCAAGTGACCAGCCTCTACGGCCGGGCCGCCAAGAAGGGCGTCGTGCACTCCAAGACCGCGTCGCGCCGCACGTCCCGCCTCGCGCGCCGCGTCGCTCGCCAGACTTAGCCGTCTCGGGACACCCCGCCCCGCCCGCCTCGTGAGCGCGGAACGTCCCGCAGCGGACCACACAGCTCAAAGAGCAGCTCTTCGATCGCCAGCCAGGGCACGGCCCGCCCCTGTTTGACCGCGGCGTCCACCGCCCAGCACCGCGCCAGCGCTCCTTGAAGATCCTCCAGCGACCGCCGTGACACGTCCCCCCGGATCCGATCGACCTGCCAGGGTTTGAGCCCGACCAGTGCTGCGATGCGCGCCGGCGGCATCTGCGCATCCAAGAAACGGCGCACCGCCACCCATCGCTGGAGCTGCCAGCCTAGCAGCCCGAGCACTTCGACAGGCTCCCGCCCCGTGAGCTGCTGATCCCGCAGGGCCAGCAGCGCGGCTGAGAGGTCCCTCGCGCCCACGGCATCCAGCAAGACGAACGGCTTGGCGCCGCCTGGCGGCTCAGTCCCGGCGAACCGGCTCACGGCCACCAGGCCCTCCTGCGCCGCGCGGGACAGCGGGTGGCGCACGCTCAGCTCTCCGTCAATCAACAGCACCATACACGCGGTCTGCGCGATGGCAGCGGCATGCTGCAGCAACGCCTCCACGCCGCGGGCCTCAAGCCGATCCGCTCGGTCCACGACGATCAGCCGAGCCAGCGCCTGCGCCGGCTGCTGACGGCCCAGCGCGGCCAGCTCGGCGGCCTGCGCCGAGGCGCCGTCCAGGTCGTGGCGGTCAAGCGGACCTGCGCGGAGCGTGCGTTGAAGCTCGGCGATCTGTTCCCGCTTGCGCGCGCGGTCCGCTCCAAGCCACAAATGCAGTCCACGTGGAGAAGCGGTCATGGATGGATGGAGCAGTGAATCCGGTTGCCGACGCGGCGGGAACGCTTCGAAGCCGGAGGACGCTGTCTACCAGTCTTCGACGGTCCGCTCGACAATCCGACGGGCGAGGTCCCGGATGGCTCGTTGGAGGGCGCTGGCCTCCGATTCCGCGTTCGCGCCGGTGGCGAAGTAGGTGGTGTCCCCGATAAAACGCTTCTCTTCCCAGAGGAGTGTCTGCGTCGTCTGATCATAGAACTGCAAGCTCACCGTCACGTTGAGCCGCCACTCCTCGACGTTCTGCGACGCGTCATACCGCAGCGGATCCCGCGTAAACGAGAGCAGCTCCCCTTCCAACCGGGTATCGGCGCGTTCCGGAGGCGCGGGCCGCAAGAGCCCCGTGAACTGATAGCGGCGAATGACTTCGTCGGTGAGGTCGATTTCCATCTGATGGCGATAGATGGGGAAGCGGCTTTCACGCGTGGGGAGGGTCGTGAACTCGATCCGATTGACGAAGGGCTTCACGTAGATAGTCCGCAGGTGGGGCGCCAGCGAGGGCCGGGTCGTATAGCCGCAGCCCCCCGCCGCCAGCGCCACGGCGACCAGGCGCAGCGCCCAGCGCCTGGGGGGCGTGACCCGCCTCATCCCGGACGGGGCGCGAGCGACTGGAGCCGCTCGGCGGCCTTGGCCGCCCAGGACGTGCCGGGATAGCGCTCGAGGAGCTCGTGGTAATAGATCGCGGCGGCCGCTCGGCGCTTGCGGCGCTCGTAGAACTGGCCCACTTGGTACTCGTGTTGCGCCCGCCGGTCTTTGAGCGTCTCGATGCGCTGCCGCGCGTCTTCCAGCAACTCGCTGCCGGCGTACTCGCGCGTGAAGACTTCCAGCTCCCGGATCGCCAGATCGGTCGGCGATTGGTCATACGTGGCGCGGAACGTGCCCTTGAGGCTCGCCAGGGCGATCTGAAAGCGCGCATCATCCACCAGCGGCGATTCCGGATAGCGCACGACGAGCTGCTCGAACGCGCTCACCGCCTGCTCGTAGTTGCCCAGCGCCGCATGGGCCAGGCCGAGCTTATACTGCGCCAGCTCCCCGTAGTGGCTGAAGGGCCCGTCTTCGACGAGGCTCTCGAAGATCTCGATGGCCTTGTCGCGCGCGGGCAAGATGGCGGCCAACCCCAAGACCTTGCGTTTTCGGCCGCCCAAGAAGTGATTCGCGATCTGATACTCGCGCTCCAGAATGTCCTCGAAGCGCATCGTGGAGGGATAGACCTGGAGCGTCTTGCGATAGTCCTTGAAGGCTTTGTAGTATTCGCCCTGCTCCTCCAGGCACCGGCCGAGGTAATACTGGGCCTCGGGCGCCTGCGGCGAGTCTTTGTAGGCCTTGAGGAGCTTTCGAAACTCGGTCAGCGCGCGATCGTACTCCTTCCGGTCAAAGAACGCGACCGCGACGGCGAGCTGCTCTTCCGGGGTGTCGCGGACCGCCCCCCCCGGCCCGATCCAGCCGGTCTGAGGCGACCAGACCCAGGCGGCATGGACCGCCGGCACGCCGGCCAAGCCGGCAAGCCACAGGGCGATTCCTGCTAGGAGAAGGCGGGACGTGCGCATCGACGGTTCACGATAGCAAATCCTCGTCTGAAAGTAAAGGCGCAGGCCGCTTAGGTAGTGGTCAAGTTTGGCGGGTGACGCCGGAGGGGAGGCCCCTGCCCCCGCCCGCAGCCGCAGCGAGGACGGGGGCGGGGTCCCGCAGGCGGCAGGACCCGCCAAACTTGACCATCACCGCTGCTTAGAGTCGTTGGAGCAGGGGGATCACCAGCAGCAGCCACGGGATCGCCAGCACGTTCGTGAAGAGCCATACGGCGTTGGACAGCTCGCGGTCCAGCTTGAAGAGGAGCGGAAAAATGAGGGGCGACACCGCCACCGGAGTGGACGCCTCCAAGAGCACGACGAAGCGCGGCAGGCCCTCAAAGCCCAGCGCCGACACAAGCAGCCACGCCACGGCGGGCGCATAGAGAAACTTGATGGCGCTCATCGCCAGCGACGGCCCCGGCCAGCGCCCGAAGGGTACGACGGTGAGCTGGGACCCGATCGCGATGAGATAGAGGGCCGTATCCAAGGGAATCAGCACGTGATTGACCGCGGCCAAGACGTCCGGGCGCGGCAGGCCGAGGAGATTGCAGAGCAACCCCACGCCCATTCCGATGAAGGGATAGAGGCGCAAATCGTCGGTCAGCGCCGGTTTGGGATTTGCGGGGGCCGCCTGAGGAAGCTGGGAGGCCGCGCGACCGCCGTAGCGGCGCGCGATGGCGAACCCGATCGTGTAGAAGCAGGGGCTAAACAGCGCTAGGTACAGCAGGCACAGCGCGTAGGCTTTCTCCCCGAAGAGCGCGAATGCCGTGAACGCGCCGACATAGCCGACATTCGAGAACGCCGCGCAGGTCAGGAAACTGCCGGCCTGGGCCGGCGCCAGGCGGGCGCGCCGGACGTAGAGCCACGCGGGCAGCAACATCGCGACGCAGATCGACGCCCCGAGGATCGGCAAGAGGGCGAGGCGCCAGGTCTTAAAGCCGATCGCCCACAACGAGAGCCACAACACAAAGGGGCTGAGCCCCTTGATCACCAGTTGGGTCAGACGGGCCGATCGACGCTGATTCAGCCACCCCAACCGGCTCAACCCGTACCCCAGCCCCATCGACCCGATGAAGACGCTGAGGCTGAAGGCGACTCGAATCAAGGGCATGAGACGGCTCGGTTATTCCTCACAGAAGCGCTGTCGGCACCGCCGGGCTCCCCATCCATCGGATTCGCACCGTGTCGCGACGGCCACCACGCAGCGGCCGTCGGTCTCAAGCCGGATCGCGCCGGCATCGCGGGTCATGAGGATACGCACTCCCATGCGTGCGAGCGCCCGGAGGGTCTCGTCCGCCGGCAGGCCGGGCCGGCGGCCCACGCTGATGAGTGCCAGGGCCGGATGGGTGGCGTTCAGGAAGGTCTCTGTCCAGGCTCCAAGCGCGCTGCCATGGTGCGGCACTTTGAGCACGGTGGCCCGAAGCGGACGGCCGGCCTGCAGGAGCGCCGGCACACCGGCCTCGTCGAGATCTCCGGTCAGCAAGATCCGCACGCGGCCCAGGCGCACGGCGAGCACCACCGAGTTGTCATTCGCGGCCGCGGGCGTGCCGGGCACCAGGCCCTCGGGAGGATGCTCGATCTCAAGCTCGCAGCCTCGTGCATCGCGCCACCGCATCCCCGCGCGCACCGTCTCGTGAGGAATCCGCCGCTGCGCCACCATGCGTTCCAGACGACGGCACGTCATCGTGTCATCGCGCGCCCCGTTCGTCAAGAGCCGCTTAATGGGCAGCGCCTCCAGCAGCGGCAGCGCCCCGCCGATATGATCCGCATCCAGATGGGTGAGGATGAGCGCATCAAGGCGCCTGATGCCTAACCGGTGCAACGTCGGCAGCACGACGCGACGGCCTGCCTCCTCCGTGCCGGCGTCCACTAACAGCGTTTGGCCTCCTGGGCCCTGAAGGAGCAGGCTGTCGCCATGCCCTACATCCAAGAGGTGCAGCCGAAGCCGCTGCGTCGCGGCCGCGGCCTCGATCGCCAAGGCCCAGACCCAGAGGTTGCATCCGATCAGCCAGGCCGCCACGAGCTGCGTGCGGCGCAGCCCAAGACGCGGGCCCAACACGGACAATCCCAGCAATCCGTAGTAGCCGCCGACCACCCACCAGGGGGGTTGTCCGAGATAGAAAAAGCTACCGGGGATGCGTTGGCACCCGCGAACACAGGCCGCCAGCGCATCCAGCCCCAGAACGATCAGGGGCGCAAGCGCGTGGAGCGCAATCGGCACCACGCTGCCCAGCGCAACGGCCGCCGTGCCGATGACCACCAGCGCGCTGACGATCGGTACGACGAGGAGATTCGCCACCAGAGAGACTGGGGACACCAGGAAGAAGTACCACGCGAGGATGGGCCACAGCCCCACCCAGACCGCCGTCGTGCAGCCCACATTGAGCGCGACATACCGCCGCAGCCAAACCGGACGCACCCAACCGAGAAAGGCGACCAGACTCCGCCAGCGGTTCGCGAAGACGAGGAGGCTCAGGACCGCCCCAAAGGACAACTGAAAGGACGGATCACCGAGCTGCGCCGGATTGATCCACAGCATGACCAGCGCCGCGGCGGCAAGCAGATTGCCCCATCGCACCGTGCGGTCGACCGCGATCGCCCCGAGGACCATCCAGGCCATCACCGTCGCGCGCACCACCGGCGGGTTCTCCCCCACGAGCACGGCATACGCTCCCAGCGCCGCGGCGGTGAGCGCCAGACGACTGCGCCAGCCGCAGCCCAGCAGCCGCAAGAGCCACGAGAGGGCGAGCGCCATCACCGCCACGTGCGAGCCGCTGATGACCAGGAGGTGCATGGTGCCGGTCTGGACGAACGCGTCCCGCAGAGACTCCTCCAGCGCCACGCGGCGACCTAAGACCAGCGAGTGCATCAGCGCCGCATGGCGCGCATCAAACGCCTCGTCGATCCGCGCGGCCCATCGGCGGCGCAGCGCGAGGAGGTGGGCTGGCCAGCCCCAGTGGCCTGGCTCCGGCAGCACGGCGATCCCATCGAATGGGCGCACGGTCACCAGGGCCTGGATGCCCTCCCGGCCAAGGGCCGCGCGCAGGTCATAGAGCCCAGGATTTCCGCGCGCCGGCACGCGCGTCCATCGCCCTTCCAGCACGAGGCGTTGTCCCGTCCGCACGGCGGTCCGCGGCGCCTGCACACTGACGCGCGCGCGGCCACGAAGAGGCTGCCAGCCCCCTCCGGTGCGCCGATGTCGCAGCGCAAGCACGAGCGTGTCCGAACCCAGGTGGGACGGATCGCTCAGCCTGTCCAGGACCACCCCATGCAGCCCAACCGGTCGCGCGTCGTCAGGCACTATCGCCTGGAGGGTCATCGCCGGCTGCGTCACCCAGAGCGACGTACGCAACCCACCAATGCAGCACCAGAGCAGCCCGAGCGCGCACGCGCGCGGACCCCGCCGTCCTCTGGCGAGCGCGCCGGCCCCAGCACACACCGCCGCAGCTCCCAGAGCCGGCGGAGACAGCGAGGCCGTGAGCCTCAGGACAATCCCCAAGGCATAGGCGACGGTGACGCCGATGAGCGGGGCGCGCGATGGTCCGGGCATAAAAAAACACGCAGGGAGCGCGTGACGCTCCTGCGTGCTCAATTGTGTAAGAACCGGCTTCATAAATCCGCGCGAGCCGCGTTGCGTGCGCCCGGGCCCCGTGGCCGAGGCGCGACGACGCCGGCGTAGTCGGTGGCACTACGCCAAGGAGGAGCCACGACGGCCACGGGCCCGGCCGCCGCAACCTCCAGGCAGCCAGTGGGCTGGGCCGATCGGCGTCGGCCCGCGGCGTTGCTCGTCGCTCGCGTACTCGTCTTCGAGTACGCCACGCTCCTCACGCCTTGCGGGCCTCGCCGCTCGGCCCAGCGCGGCCGCGGGGATTTATGAAACCGGTTCTAGGGGTGTTACTGCTGGGCGGCGCGAGAGCCGCTGGAACCTTGAAGACAGCGCTGGATGCGGCGGACCAACGCCTCCTGATCGGCCGGCGCGATCTCGATGATGCGCGCCCCGATCTCCACCGACTCTTCGCGCTGGGCGGACGCGATGACGGCCGACTGCTGGCTCCACGTCACCTCCGCCATGAACGGAATCGGACGGTCCAGTCCGGGCACACGCAACTCCATTTGCAGCCGCGTGCCGGGCGGCAGCGGCTGGGTCGGCCGGAACCGCACGCCGCCTCCGCTGAGGTCGCTGGTCATCGAGTGGCTGGGTTGCGGCTCGGTCGGCGCCCGATACGCGAGGGGCACGCGATCACTGAGCCGCACGAATTGCCTGCGCTCTTGCATGGGAATCCTTCGCCTTACGAATCGCCGTGAGCGTCAGGCCAGCGCTCCTGAGCATAGTCATCCTGGTCCTGCCGAACTCCGTCGGATCCCATCTCCTGCGCCACCTGGCCTTGCTCGGACAACCCGGCGTCGATCTCCCGCAGAAACCGCGAGGGCTGCAGCAGCAGCTGGTTGTTGCCGCGCAGGCTGAGATCCATTAAGGGGTACGTGATGTAGAGCTCGTCTTTCGCGCGGGTGGTCGCGACGTAGAACACGCGGCGCTCCTCCTCTTCCCCGCCCTCCTCGCCCAGGGCGACATCGGAGGGGAAGCTGCCCTCGGCCATGCGCAGGAGAAACACGGCCCGCCACTCCAGCCCTTTCGCCTGGTGGACGGAGCTGAGGACCAGCCGCTCCTGGTCCGCTGAGCTCGCCGCCACTTCCTGGCCGTAGAGTTCGCCCAGCAGCACCAGCTCCGACAGGAAGCTGCGCAGGCTCCGGTAGGACCGCGCGAACACGCCGAGCTGCTGGATGTCCTCCAGCCTCGAGGCCGCGGACTCATACTGGGTCCGCAGATACTCGGGGTAACTCGTGTCCAGGACGGCCTGCACCAAGGCCGCGGGGGCCGCGTCTTCGGCCGCCGCGGTGCGCAAGGCGCGCAGATCGTGTTGAAAGCGCGTGAAGGCCGGCCGGGCTGCCAGCTGCACCTGCGCCGATAAGGCCGGCTCCAGCGTCGCGTCCAGGGGATTGGCTCGCTGGATGACCGCCTGCCACAGGCGCGCGGCCGTCACGTTGCCCACGCGCGGCAGCATCAGCCAGAGCCGCCGCCAGGCAATTTCGTCAAACGGGTTGTCGAGGACCTTCAAATGCGCGACGACGTCCTTGATGTGCGCCTGCTCGAAGAAGCGCACGCCGGAGCGGACCTCATAGGGGATGTTGCGTCGGATGAGCTCCGCCTGCAGGATCGAAGAGTGGGCATGCGCCCGGTAGAGCACCGCCAGATCTTCGAGGCCACACCCCTCATCGCGCAGCTGCAGGATGCGCTCGGCGACGAACGCCGCCTCTTGATAGATGTCATTCACCGGCACGATCACCGGCCGCAACCCGCCCGGCCGCTGGGCGATCAGCTGTTTGCGATACTGGTGCTCGTTGTGCAGGATGCTGGCGTTGGTGAAGGCCAGGATCTGCGGCGTGGAGCGGTAATTCACTTCGAGCTTGAAGAGTTCTGTGCCCGGGTTGCGCTCGGGAAAGCGCAGGATGTTGTCGTAGTTGGCGCCGCGGAAGCGGTAAATGCTCTGCGCGTCATCGCCCACCACCATGAGGTTGCGGCCGTTCTGCTCGGCCATGCGCTCGATGATGCGGGCCTGGATGGCGTTCGTGTCTTGATACTCGTCGACGAGCAGGGCCCGGAACGCGCCGCCAAACCGCCGCGCCAGCTCGGGATGCTCCTCCAAGAGTTTGAGCCAGTGCCCGAGCAGATCGTCATAGTCGACCGCGTTCGCCGACCGCTTTTTCGCCTCATAGCGGCGCGCGACATCCACCAGCTCCGCCGTCCACTCGACAAAGGGCGGGTAGCGGCTTTCCACGATCTGGCCGATCGGCTGCTGCGCGTTGAAGGCGAAGCTGATCAGCTCCCCGAGGACCGCCGGCGAGGGGAAACGTTTTGTCTCGATCTTGATCTTTGCCTCGGCCATGCAGACCTTGAGCAGGTCGCGCTGGTCTTCCTCGTCCAAGATCGTGTAGTTCGGCTTCAATCCGATCACCTGCCCGAATTGGCGCAGGAGGCGGTTGCCGATCGCATGGAACGTGCCCCCCCAGACTTTGCCGACGTCCGAGCCGGTGAGCGCTTCGACCCGGCTGAGCATCTCGCGCGCCGCCTTATTCGTAAAGGTGGCCAAGAGGATCTGGGACGGCTGCAGGCCCTTGGCCATCAGGTACGCGACGCGATAGGTGATCGTACGCGTCTTGCCGGATCCCGCCCCCGCAATGACGAGTTTGGGTCCCTCGCCGCAGGTCACGGCCGCCCGCTGCGCGTCGTTGAGATCGCGCTCGAGGTCCAATCGGATGGAGGCGAAGCCCCCGCTATGCAGATGAAAGGTGCGGGTCATCACAGCAATTCATGCAGTAACCGGCCTGCATATCCCATCCCGTTCAATTCGGCCGCTCCCGGTCCTCAGGTTTCTTGAGCGCATCCTGAAAGGACCGTGCCGCCTGCGCCAACGCGCGCGCGACTTCGGGCAACCGCCTGGGCCCGATCACGACCAGCGCCACGATGGCGATGACAAGCAACTCAGGCAGGCCCAGGTTTCCCATTACGGCGATTCGATCGGGCTTCCGACATCTTCATAGACGCCGTTCAGATGCTCCGCGGTCACGCGCAGCCGCAACCCTTCCGGGCTCGTGATGACCACCTCATAGCCGCCTGGGATGGCTTCGGCCCAGATGAGCGGTTTCTGTTGCGCCCCGGCGTCCCCGAACCGCTCCAGCGCCAGCGCATTCAACTGGGTCAGCGTGAGCCGGCCCTTGATCCACGGGGTTTTCAGGCGCCGAAAGGGGCCGCGGCGCACCACCTGCTGCGCTTCCAGCACGGCGCGCGTGAGCTCAAGCTCCAAGTTCAGCCGCCCCCCAGCGGGAACCAGGCGCGCCTGATCGATGCGGGCTCCTTCCAGCAGGTCAGCGACATCCTTGACATCAGATAACACATCGAATGGTCGCCGCATGGGCTGATCCTCTCAGGGTTGCGCCTCGATGGTGAGATACGGCTCAAGCGCTTGGCGCGTGCGCGGCCCGATTCCTGGCACCCGTTCCAGGTCTTGCGGAAGGCGAAACGGCCCGCGGGCTGCGCGGTCCGCCACGATCCGCGCGGCCAGCGCCGGCCCGATTTCCGGCAGCCTCGCCAGCTCATCCGCTGTGGCCGCATTCAGATCAACCCGCCGGCTGGACGCCAGGGCCGCATCCCACGTCGCGCCTGCCCCGTCCTTCAGGACGGGGCCCTCGGAGGCGCTGGGTCTCGCCTCCAGGCTGAACGCCAGGGGCCGCCGCAGCCACGTCGTCACGGCGAGTCCGGCCAGCGCCAGGAGCCCGAGCCCGGTCAGGGTGATGCGGTCCTGCCGGGTCATCCCAAGGTACGCCATTAGAGGACGATATTCACCAACCGTTTTGGCACGATGATGAACTGCTTAATGGGCTGGTGGTCAATGAGCTTTTGCACGCGCTCATCCGCCAGCACGGCCTGGCGCAAGGCGTCCTCCGACGCGGCCGCCGGCAGGGTGAGACGGGCGCGGACTTTGCCATTGACCTGGATGACCCAGAGGATGTCATCCGAGACCAGGGCCTGCGGGTCATAGACCGGCCATGGCGCAGCGGCGATGCCCTCGCGATGGCCCAGCCGCTGCCACAGTTCCTCTCCAAGATGGGGCGCAAACGGCGCCAGCAGCAGCACCAGCGTCTCCACCGCCCCTCGCGGCAGCGGCCGCGCATCCTCCAGCGCATTGAGGAGGATCATCATCGCCGAAATCGCGGTGTTAAAACGCAGCCCGCCCAAATCGTTCGTCACCGTCTTGACCGTGGCATGGATGAGCCGCTTGAGCGCACCTTCGGGATCGCTGGATGCGAGCTGGGGATTGAGCCCGTCCCCTGCGACCACGAGCCGCCACACACGGTTCAGGAACCGGTCCATGCCTTCGATGGACCGGGTGCTCCAGGGTTTGACCGCCTCGAGCGGGCCCATGAACATTTCATAGAGCCGAAACGCGTCCGCGCCGTGCGCCGCGATGATCTCATCAGGATTGACGACGTTCCCGCGCGACTTGGACATCTTCTCGTTGTCCTCGCCAAGAATTAATCCTTGGTTGACCAGTTTGGCGAACGGCTCCGGGTGCGAGACCAGGCCGAGATCGAAGAGCACCTTGTGCCAGAACCGCGCATAGAGCAGGTGGAGCACTGCATGCTCGGCGCCGCCCACGTACAGGTCCACGGGCATCCAGTAGCGCTCCTTCGCCTGGTCCCAGGCTTTGGTGTCGTTGTGGGGGTCAAGATATCGGAGGTAGTACCAGCAGGAACCCGCCCACTGCGGCATCGTATTGGTTTCGCGGCTCGCCGGCCCGCCGCAGCGCGGGCAGGCGGTCTTCACCCACTCGGCGGCTTTGGCCAGCGGCGGTTCGGCGCTGCCGGTGGGACGAAAGTTCTTGAGCTCCGGAAGCAAAACCGGCAACGCGGACTCCGGCAGCGGTACGGCGCCGCAGCGGCCGCAATGGACGATGGGGATCGGCTCGCCCCAGTAGCGCTGCCGTGAGAAGAGCCAGTCGCGCAGGCGGTAGTTGACCGCCCCGCGGCCCGCGCCGCGCGCCTGGAGCCAAGCCACGATCTTCGCCTTGGCCTCTTCGCTGGCGAGGCCCGTGAAGGGGCCGGAGTCGTGCATGCGGCCCGGCTCGCTGTACGCCTGCGTCAGGCCGGCCAGCTCCAGCGCCTGCCCCTGCGGCACGATCACGATGCGCACGTCGAGCCCAAAGCGCAACGCGAACTCCAAGTCCCGCTGATCGTGCGCCGGCACCGCCATGATCGCGCCGGTGCCGTAGGTGCCGAGCACGTAGTCCGCCACCCAGATCGGGATGCGCTCGCCATTGACCGGATTGAGCGCGTAGGATCCGGTGAACACGCCGGTTTTGTCTTTCCGGAGCTCCGCCCGCTCCAGCTCGCTCTTGCGCGCCGCGTCGGCGCGGTAACGCTCGACCACCTCGCGGCGCGCGGCGGTGGTGAGCGAGGGCACCAGCGGGTGCTCAGGTGCTAGCACCACGTAGGTGGTTCCGAAGAGCGTGTCGGGACGCGTGGTAAAGATTTTGAGCTCGACGGCGCCCTCGCGCCGGCGCACGCGGGTCTGATCCAGCAGCGCTTCGGCGGGCACCGGGGCAGAGCCGTCCGCCAGCGCAAACCAGACGTCGCAGCCCTCGCTGCGGCCGATCCAGTGACGCTGCATCTCCTTGATGTGCTCGGGCCAATCAAGCGCTTCGAGGTCTTCCAGGAGCCGGTCGGCGTAGGCCGTGATGCGCAGCATCCATTGGCGCATGGGCCGTCGGCTGACGGGATGGCCTTTGCGTTCGCAGCGGCCGTCGACGACTTCCTCGTTCGCGAGCACCGTGCCACAGTCCGGGCACCACCAGACGGGCACCTCGGCCAGGTACGCCAGGCCGCGCTCGAACAGCTTCAAGAAAATCCACTGCGTCCATTTGACGTAGCCGGGATCGGTCGTGTCAATCTCGCGGTCCCAGTCATAGGAAAATCCCAGCCGCTTGATCTGACGCCGGAAGACGTCGATGTTCTTTCGGGTCGTGATCGCCGGATGCGTGCCGGTGTCGATGGCATACTGTTCCGCTGGCAGGCCGAAGGCGTCCCAGCCCATCGGATGGAGGACATTCTCGCCCCGCATCCGCCGGTAGCGCGCCACGATGTCCGTCGCGGTATAGCCTTCCGGATGGCCGACGTGCAGCCCGGCGCCGGAGGGATACGGGAACATGTCGAGGAGATAGGTTTTACGGCGCGCCGGATCGAGATCGACGGCCCGAAAAGTCTTCTGCGCGTCCCAGACGGCCTGCCATTTCGGCTCGATCTGGGCGAAGGGGTAGG
>JAHFGW010000010.1:18728-40107 GCA_023247235.1 Candidatus Omnitrophota bacterium
TGCATGATCAGCTCGCGATGCTTCGGAGAGATGCTGACAAAGCGGATCCCGGTCTCCACGATGGGTGCGCCACCATGCGTCGTGGGAGGCGGAATCGGCAGGCTCCAGACGACATCGCCCAGGAAGAGCACCGGGGTTTCCTGATCCGGCAGGCGGAGCTCCACTTCGACCGGCACGCCCGGCTCGATGACCTCCGCCGTAACCAGGCAAATGCCCGACCCGCTGATATCTTTCGTCAGCGTCCGCTCCGCCAGCCCATTGTCCAAGCGCCGAATCCTCGTCGTGAGGCGTTCTCGAAGCCGGATAAGCCGGCGCTGCTCTTCCCCCATCACGCTCGCTTAGGGCACGGGCGCCGCGCTGGCGTGTTTCGTGTCCAAATAAAACCGGATCACGGCGCCGGCGGAGACGAATCCCAAATAGATGTTCCCGGCGAACTCGAGAATCGCACCCGCCCAGGCTATCGCGGTGCCGATCGGCCCACCGATCGCCTGCGCGATCACGTCGAGGATGCCGACGACGATCCCCACCCCGAAAAAGATCGCCAACAAGAGGGCGCCAAGACCGGCCAGCTTCCACCAACGCCCGCGGGTGCTGCGCCATGTCGTTTTGAACGCGGTGACCGGGCCAAGCCGATCCACCACGATAGCCGTAGGCCAAAACACGGTGCGGACCATGACCCATAACCACCCGCCGACCGACGCCACGGTGAGGATCAGGGTGATGATCGCGCCCGCCACCGGGCCCAACGCGCCCGCCAGCGCGACGACCAGCGCGCCGACCAGGAGCGCCAAGAGGACCGCCAGGAGCGAGAACAGGACCGTCACGGCAAGCGGCCCGAATGCCCGCAAGCCGCTTCTCCAGAACTCCGCCACGCTGCCCCGCCCGGTCTGCGCAATCTGCCCCAGATACCCCACCTGCCCGCCCTCAAGCCACAGACCGAGTCCCACGGTCAGCAGTAACACGGCCAGCAAGCCGGGCCAGGCGTCCGCGAACCAATCCTGCAGAATCTCCACTCGCTCTTGCTCTGCCAAACGCCGCTGCTCGGCCCGGTCCGGTGTGGCAGGAGCCAGCGGAATCTGAACATCCACAGGCTCTTCAAGGGCCGGCGCCGGCTCAGACGGTTGTGCCGGAAGCTCGGAAGCCGCGGACGGCTCTTCGGCCGCCGATTGTTCCCGTGCCTGGGCGGCCGGCGCGCCCGCGTCCACTGTCGGACTCTCCGCCGGAGGCTGAGCCTCTGGGGCTGCCGGCGTCTCGGAGGGCGCCAGCGTTTCCACGGGAGTGACGGCCGGCGGCGCCGAGGCCTGCGTCGCCAGCTGCCGCAGCTCTTCATCAACCGCTTGAAGCTCTTCGGTTGGGAAGCCGGATGCATTCAGAGCCAGTTGCCACAGAAACGAGATCACGAGCCAGCATCCGGCGAGCAAGGCCATGCCCAGCAGCGCGCGGTTGGCGTATCGGAACCCTTGCTGAATCGAACGCCCGATCGATGGTGCCATTCCACCTCCTCCGTTGCTCACGACTGTGCCGCGCTAGGCAAAGGCTTGCCGCAAGATCCGCTCCACCTCGGTGGCGATGCCGCTCCACTGCGCGTCGGGGCGCTTGGTCACCGAGACGAAGTTGTTGACCGTAAAGATCTGGACAACTCCGGGAATGTCCAGAATCCGCTGCGCCCACTCCGCCGGCGGCGTTGGGGCCGAGAGCCGGTAGGTGGTTCCCTGCGTCGCGATCACCCGATTCAGGGTGAACTTCGCCGCGTCAGGGTTCGGGGTCCCCTGCACCTGAATCGCCAGCGGTTCCTCAGCCATCGGCTTGGCTCACGCGGCCCGGCCTTGAGCCTGGAGGTGACGGCGCCACCGCTCAGCCTCCCGGGCCACGGCGTGCCGGAACTCCTGCTGCGCTCCTAATCGCGGCCAGACTTGGCACCAGGTGTCCAGCGCCGTGCGGAGATTCGCCAACAGGTCCGCCGTGGCCCCGCTGGCGCGTTGGGCCGCCGCCGCGCATTGCCGGCGGGTTTCCTCCAAGACGCTCAGCACCACGGCCTGTCGCGCGCCCCGGTTGATCGAGGCGGCCAGCTCGCCAAAACTGTCGGCGACTCGATCCAGCGCCTCGCCGGATTCGCCGGAGCGCTTAGCCGCTGGCATGCGCGGCAGTCCGCGTGGCGGACCGTCGCGTCCGGCTGGCTCGCGTGCGCGGAACCGACTCCGGGCGCACCAACTGACGCACGGCGTCCAGGTTGCGCCGGTCCTCCTCCATACGCTCCTTTGGCGTTTCAAGAATCCATGGGACCTGCTGGAATGCGGGGTGGTTCACAATTCCGCGCATGCCCTCCAGGCCGATGTGGCCTTGGCCGATATGCCAATGGCGATCGACGCAGGATCCCAAGACGACTTTCGAATCGTTGAGATGCAGCAGCTTCAGGTGGTCGAGCCCGACCACCCGGTGAAAATGCGCCACGGTCTCCGCCAAGCCGGAGGGCGTGTGAATGGGAAACCCCGCGGCGAACAGATGCGCCGTGTCGAGGCAAATGCCCACGCGCGCCTGCGAACGGGCCGCCTCGCGGATGGCCGCCAATGCCTCGAAGCGCGACCCGACGCCCTGCCCGGAGCCCGCGGTGTTCTCCAGTAGCACCATGACGCCCGACGGCGCCGTCTCAAGCGCTTGGTCGAGCGCCTGCGCGACCTGGCGAATGCCGGCGGCTTCGCCGTGTCCTCGATGGCTGCCGACGTGCGTGACTAGATACTGGGCGCCTAACTGCGCCGCGCGCGCGCACTCTTCCTGCAGCAGGGCCACCGACACGCGCCAGACCTGTGGCTCCGGGGACGCGAGATTGATGATATACGGGCTGTGCACGACCAACGGCGCGATCCCGGCCTGGCGCCGCTGGGCGCTGAAGCGCTCAACGACTGCCTGATTCAGCCGCGGCGCCTGGCCTCCACGCGGGCTGCGGCTGAAGATCTGCATGGTGGTGCAGCCAACCTGCCGAGCCCACGCCAGCGCCGACGGCAAGCCGCCGGCTATGGGCACGTGGACGCCGAGTCTCATGAGCCTAGGTATCTTATCATGCGCGCCAGGACGCAGCAACGCGCCCGAGACCGACTGGTTTACTCATGTGCCGGCGCCAACGTGGCCTGATCGCTGGCGGCGTCCTGCGCTGCGGGCGGCGAGCGTTGGCGCGCCCCGGTGGCCACGGCACACGTTGCCGCAGGGGGTGGGTGGCAGGGCGTCGTGGGAGCCGGACGTTGGCGCGAGGAGCGGCCACGGTGTCCCGCCCCGGCCGGGGCGGGACGAGCGACGAGCGCCGCCGAGCGACGGCGCGGCACGGTGGGCCGCGCCGAGCGCTCCGGCGACACGACGCCATGACAGGACCCGCCATACGCGATGTGGATTCCGGCCGTCGTTGATTGACACTCCGCGCAGGACCATGCTAAGGTACATTCCTTCCTTGCGACGTTTTGTTGGGGCAGTAGCTCAGTTGGGAGAGCGCCACAATGGCATTGTGGAGGTCAGGGGTTCGATCCCCCTCTGCTCCACGCTTTCTTTCGTCTGGGAGCCCGCGAGGGATCGAAGGCCGAGTGCTTGTGCACTCGGCATTCTGCGGCTGCGCTGACCGCAGCCGCTCCATGAGCCGCGCCGGCGATCCCCTGAAGCAGCCGCCATCATGGCGGCTGCGGAATGCCGAACGCAGTGGGCGTTCGGCCTCTGCTCCACCATTTGGATGTTGGACGAATCGGCGAGGATCGACGTCACATGATGCCGGGGTGGCGGAACAGGTATACGCGTCGGTCTCAAAAACCGATGGTCGCAAGACCATGAGAGTTCGATTCTCTCCCCCGGCACTTTCCTGAATGAAGAAACCTTCGCGCCGCATCTTGCTGGTCGATGACAACGAGGATTTCCGGGTCACGCTGTCGACGCGGTTGGTCGCCGAAGGGTTCGACGTGACCACCTCGGCATCCGGGTCCGACGCCATCCAGCTGAGCGCGCAACAGCCCTTCGATCTGATCCTGCTGGATATGCTCATGCCCGAACAAGACGGCGTGACCACCTACAGGCAATTGCGCGAGCAGCCGGCCACGCGCGAGGTCCCCGTCATTCTTCTCACTGGCGTCGCCGTGGAGGGGCACTGGGAGCCCATCCAGCGCGACGCCGACCCGCGGGCGTTTGTGATGGGCAAGCCGTACGATTACCGGGCGCTGCTGGCGCGGATCGGACAGCTCCTCGAACTTCCCTAACTTGAATCAGGAGGGCGCGGAAGGCGCGGGTGGGGGGAGCGGAGCGGACGCCGGCTTGGTCGTGAAGAGTCCCAGGCGGCGAAAGCGCGCATAGCGTCGCTCCAAGAGCTCTGGCAACGGCAAGCCCTCCGCCAGGTTGAGAAATCGCGTAATCGAGCCGCGCAGGCGTTCCACGATCGCCTCGGCGCCATGGTGGGCTCCGCCCAGGGGCTCCTCAATAATCTCGTCGATGATCTCCAACTGCAGCAAGTCCCGACTGGTCAGCTTCAACGCCTCGGCCGCGTCGGGCGCGCGCGCCCGATCGCGCCACAAGATGGCGGCGCAGCCTTCCGGCGAAATCACCGAGTAGTACGCGTTCTCCAGCATCGCGATCCAGTCGCCCACCCCCACGCCGAGCGCCCCGCCCGAGCCGCCTTCGCCGATCACGCAGATATAGATCGGCACCTTCACGCGCGCCATCTCCCGTATGTTATAGGCGATCGAATGCGCCTGCCCGCGCTCTTCCGCGCCGATGCCGGGATAAGCGCCTGGAGTGTCGATGAACACGAGGATGGGCAGCTTGAATTTCTCGGCGAGCCGCATGAAGCGCAGCGCTTTGCGATAGCCCTCCGGATGAGCCGAGCCGAAATTGCGCATGAGGTTCTCTTTGGTATCCCGGCCCTTCTGATGCCCGAGGAACACGCACGGCCGGCCCTCGAACTTGCCGAGGCCTCCGACCAGCGCTCGGTCGTCGCCGTACAGCCGGTCGCCATGGAGCTCCACCCGGTCGCTCAGCAGGCCCGAGGCGTAGTCGAGGGTATAGGGGCGTTGGGGGTGGCGCGCGAGTTGGACGCGCTGCCAGGGCGAGAGGTTGCCGTAAATCTTCCGCTTGAGTTGCTCGAGCTGGACCTCAAGCGCCTTGAGGGCCTGCGGGTCACGTGCAGGGTCTTTCTGCATGTCCTGCAGCCGACGCTCCAGCTCCGCAATCGGCTGCTCAAATTCATATCGGTAGCCGTTCGACACTCCTGCGTGGGACCACCCGCTGCGTTGGGCCATGGACCTCCATTCACATCAGTCGACGATGGTGACCTCGGTCCCGACGGGCACGATGGCAAAGAGCTCCTCGACATCGCTGTTGGTCATGCGGACGCACCCAGCGGTGGCCTGCGCGCCGATGGATTCGGGCTGCGTCGTGCCATGGATCCCAAAGCCCTTCTCGCTGATGCCCATCCAGCGCGTGCCGAGAATGTTCTCTGCGCTCTCCGGAGGCACGATCGCCCCTTGCCGGTACCAAATTGGATTGACGACCTTGTTGACGATGGTAAAGGTCCCCTCGGGGGTGGACCCGTCGGTCCCTGTGGCCACCGGATAGGTCTTCACAAAGCGCTCGTTTTCGGCCAGCAGGAGCTCATTCTGCGATTTGTCCACGAGGATGCTGAAGTGGCCCTTGGGCACCTTGAGCTTCTGGCTTGGAAAGATCGTATCGCCTTCCAGGCTGTTGGCGCGCTTGATGAGCTCGATCGTGGTGTGATTGGCGCGCGCGATGCCGCCCAACGTATCGCCGGGTCGGACCTGATGGATGGTGTCCAGATCCGTGACGATCGGGGAGAACAGCAAGGCGATATTGACGTTGCCCAACCGCTTCTGCGTCTCCGCCACCAGGGCAGACGAGGGAAAATGGTCCAAGAGCTGTCGATAGGCGGTCTGCGCCCCGTCATAGTGCTGCTGGTTCTCGTGCACCTGCCCCAGCAGCAGTAGGGCATCGTCTGCCCACGGAGAGGACGGAAACGTGCCGATGAGCTCTTCAAGGTCCCGCTGCGCCTCGTCCAAACGTCCTTGGTTCACGGCTTGCTTCGCGCGGGCGAGCAGGTGCTTGCCGTTGTTGGAAGGGCCAAAGGTGCCCTGCTGGCTCGCCCAGACCAAGAGCCCGATCGCCACGATCACTGCCGCCCCAATGCCCGCGCCCATCAGAATCCGTTGCCGCATGCCCCGCTCCCTTTCCTCGCCTGTTCCCTCGCCTCTACGTTAGTGCAGTGCCAGCGCCGTCACCAGGCCTACCCCCATGCCAGCGAACACCTCGATCGGGGTATGCCCCATCAGCTCTTTCACCCGGGAGTCGCGCATCCGGCGCTTGAAATACATATCTTCGAGCAGCCGGTTCAGCACTTGCGCCTGCCGGCCGCTCCATCGCCGGACCCCCTGCGCATCGAAGAGCGTCACAATCGTGAAGGCGATCGCCACCGCGAAGAGAGCGGAGTGAAACCCCTCCTCCAGGCCGACCGCAAGACTCAGGGCGGTCACGCCTGCCGCGTGGGTGCTGGGCATGCCGCCGGTGCCGATGAGCCAGCGAAAGTCAAACCGGCGCTGGCGGACCATTCCGAGGAGGATTTTGATGCCTTGCGAGACGAGGCAGGCGACAAGCCAAGACATGAACGCCTGGTTCGACGTCCAGGCTTTGAGGATGGGCATAGACCCGGTCGATCAGACAGGCGCTACGGGGTCTCCGGCGCGAGCACGCGCACCTGCAAACGGGCGCCGCCGGCGAAGGTCGGCTTTCCCTCGCGGACGAGGTAGCCGCGATTGCCAACAGCCAAGCGCTCCTGGTCTCTGGCGCGCTGCGCTTCGATACGCGATTTCCAGGAGGCCAAGCGGCGGTCCCGCATTTGCTCTTTGACGTCGTGAATGGCCAAACGCAGCTCCTTGAGCGAGGACAGTCGGCCCTCCAGCTGCTGTTTTTCCTGCCGGATGAGCTCAAGCTGCTGCGCCAAGCCCATGTTCTCACGCTGGAGGGAAGCGCGCTCCTCTTGAAGCGAGGTCAGCTCGGCGGTCGATTCCGCTAGCCGCTGCTGCAGGCGGGCCAGCTCCCCTCGGAGCGCCCGGACCTCATCGTCAGCCGACCGGGCCTTGGTTCGCACCCCGGATAGCTCGCTCTCCAGAAGGCCCTGTTCTTGGACCAGCTGGGACAGCTCCCGGCGCGCTCGGTCGTAGGATTCGTTCACTCGACGCTTGTCGCCTTCGAGGGACAACGTACGCCAACTCAACGCGGCAAGCGCGATGAGCAGGATGCCAAGGACAACTCGGGCCTGTCTGCTCATAACCGGATGCTCCTTGACGTCAGCAGCGAAAGCTGCTAGGTTATTTCGCAGTAGTATACCCCTCCCCGTCTCTGAGCGCAATCTTTTTCCAGATCCATGCTGGCTCGGAGTCTCTCCTATACCACCTTAGGGCTCTCTGCCCTGCCTGTTTTGGTTGAGGTTGACGTCTCCCGGGGCTTGCCGGCCCTGACCATTGTCGGCCTACCCGATCAGGCCGTCAGGGAGGCGAAGGAGCGCGTGCGCTCCGCGATCCTCAATAGTCAGTATCATATTCCTACACAACGAATTACGGTGAATCTAGCGCCTGCGGATTTGAAAAAAGCCGGCGGGGCGTTCGATCTGCCCATCGCGCTGGCGATCCTGGCAGCGACCGGTCAAGTCGATCCCGAACGGGTCGGGTCGGTCGTGGCCATCGGAGAGCTGGCCCTGGACGGCTCCTTGCGGCCGGTGCCTGGGGTCCTGGTGATGGCCTTGGCGCTGGCGAAGGCCGGAGGGCGCGCCGGCGGGCGGCCTCCCTACCTCTTAATCCCCAGGGTGAGCGCTCAGGAAGGCGCAGCCGTCCGAGGGGTCTCGGTCATCGGACTTGCCAGCCTGGCTGAGGCCGCCGGATGGCTGGCTGGCACCTGCCAGATCCCCCCAACGCGAAGATCGAGACTCGGCTGGAGCCGCAGGGCAAGCCAGGACGTGGACTTTGCAGACGTCAGGGGCCAGGCCCATGTGAAGCGGGCACTTGAGGTGGCGGCCGCCGGGGCCCACCATGTCCTCTTGATTGGCCCGCCAGGCGCCGGCAAAACCATGCTGGCTGAGCGCCTGCCCACCATTCTGCCCTTGCTGACCCTCCAGGAAGCGCTCGAAGTGACCAAACTACAAAGTGTCGCGGGGCGGATCGATGGCCGCCCCTTGAGCCGTCGCCCGCCATTCCGAGCGCCGCACCACACCAGCTCCGCGGCTGCGCTCATCGGAGGCGGCAGCCTGCCAGCACCTGGAGAGATCTCGCTGGCACACCAGGGCGTGCTCTTCCTCGATGAGTTGCCGGAATTTCGGCGCGATGTGCTGGAAGGCTTGCGGGAGCCGCTGGAGCACGGGGTGGTCCAGATCGCCCGGGCGCGCCTGTCAGTTGCCTTCCCGGCGCGCTTTCAGCTTGTGGCCGCGATGAACCCCTGCCCCTGCGGCTTCCTGGGCGATCCGCGAGGTCGCTGCCGATGCGACGCCGGCCAGCGGCATCGCTATCGGGCGAGGCTGTCCGGACCGCTGCTGGACCGGATCGACTTGCAGGTGGAGGTGCCGGCCGTGCCGGTGGAGCTCCTCACGCAGGCGTCTCCGAGCGAGTCGTCCGCCGCCATCCGCACTCGGGTGCTGCGCGCGCAGCAGTACCGGCTGGCCCGAAGACAGGCCTATCCCAGCGCCCGGTTACGAGCCCGAGACCTCAAGACCTACTGCGAGCTGACGCCCGACGGCCTCGCCCTGCTCCGCTCGGCCTTGCAACAGCTCGCGCTCTCGGCCCGGGCCTATACGAAGATCCTGAAGATCGCCCGGACGATTGCCGACCTGGCCGCGTCCCCTCAGCTGCTCCCGGAGCACCTCGCGGAAGCCATCCAGTATCGCTCGCTGGATCGAGCGCTCTGGCCCTAGCCCTCAATGCCTCACCCGGGACGCCTTTGATCGGCCTGAAAATACGCCTCCGCGCTGAAATACCGCTCGCCTGAATCAGGGAAGACCACGACGACGGTCTTCTTGGCCCCCAGCCGTTGAGCCACCTGCAGGGCCACGACGCACGCCGCCCCGGAGGAGAGGCCAACCGACAAGCCCTCCGCGCGCCCCAGGCGCTTGGACATCCGGTAGGCGTCGTCATCGCTCACGGTCACGACCTCGTCGATGATGGCGCGATTCAGCACCTGCGGAATAAACCCGGCGCCGATCCCCTGGATCAGGTGAGGGCCGGCCTCGCCGCCGGAGAGCACCGGCGAGCCTTTGGGCTCCACCCCGATGACCTGCAGGCGCGGAGACGTGCGCTTGAGCACCTCTCCAACCCCCGTGATCGTGCCGCCGGTGCCGACCCCCGCGACAAAGGCGTCAAGCCCATCGGGCAGGTCCTGGAGAATCTCCTGGGCGGTCGTGCGGCGATGGATCTCGGGATTCGCAGGATTTTGAAATTGTTGCGGCATGAACGCATTGGCGGTGCGCGCGATGAGCTCTTCGGCTTTCCGCACGGCGCCGGTCATCCCGTCCTCAGCCGGCGTCAAGACGACTTCCGCTCCATAGCTCTTCAGAAGGGCCACGCGTTCCGCGCTCATGGTTTCCGGCATCGTCAAGATCACGTGGTAGCCTTTCACTGCGCCCACCATCGCCAAGCCGATGCCCGTATTCCCGCTGGTCGGCTCGATAATAACGGTGCCCGGCCTGAGCCGCCCTCGCGCTTCCGCGTCCTCGATCATGGCCAGCGCGATCCGGTCCTTCACGCTGCCCCCCGGGTTGCAGGATTCCAGCTTGGCCAACACCCTCGCCATGGAGGGATCCGTAACACGGTTCAGCTGAACCATCGGCGTGCCGCCAATCAGCTCAAGCACATGCGCCGCGATCCTCGACGGCGCTACCGCTGCCATGGCGTCCCTCCGTCTAGAAGCGACGACTGCATTAGATCCCCCCTCCCAGTGTGCTCTGGGCCTGCGTAAAGACCTTCATATCCTTGACGGTGACAAAGACCACCGCGCCTTTGCGCAATTGCAGCTGACGATACCGCTCATGGGGCAGTTCCACGTTTACGATCGCGCCGGAATCGGTTGTCAGCTCGATCTTCACGACCGCGCCCGCCGCATTGATGTGCGCGATGGTCGCCCGAAAATGCGGCCTGCCGCTGGGTGGCTGGTGATCAATATCCAGCAGATGCGGACGGGCATAGGCCACGGCGGGGATGGCCTCTTGGCCTAGATCCGCGGGCGCATCCGCGCTGAACTCCCGCAAGTGGACCTTGCTCCCCTCGATTCGGCCGTGGAAGAGATTCACGTTGCCCAGGAAGCGGTAGACGAAGGGGGTGGCGGGGTGCTCATAGACCTCCTCAGGCGAGCCTTCCTGTTCCACGCAGCCTTCGTGCAGGATGACGACACGATCCGCGACTTCCAGCGCTTCGTCCTGGTCATGGGTCACAAACACGCTGGTGATGCCGATCTCGTCATGCAACCGGCGCAGCCAGCGACGCAGCTCCTGCCTGACCTTGGCGTCGAGCGCGCCGAAGGGCTCATCCAGGAGCAGGACCTTCGGCTGTACCGCGAGCGCCCGGGCCAGCGCCACGCGTTGCCGTTGGCCGCCAGACAGCTGGGAGGGATAGCGCTCAGCCAGCCGCTCAAGCTGCACGAGGGCCAGCAACTCGTGCACGCGCTTGGCGATCTGGGCCCGAGAGGGACGTTCGCGCCGAGGCTTCACCCGCAGCCCGAACGCGACATTCTCGAAGACCGTCATGTGCCGGAACAAGGCGTAGTGCTGAAACACAAAGCCGACGCGACGATCGCGCGCGCTGCGCGCCGTCGCATCCTGCGCATCGAACAGCACGGTGCCCTCATCCGGCACTTCCAGGCCCGCGATGACGCGCAGCAGCGTGGTCTTCCCTGACCCGGACGGGCCCAAGAGGGCCACCAGCTCTCCGGCCGGCACCTTCAGGCTGACATTCTTGAGCGCCGCGAAGCCGTCGAAGCGCTTGGTGATGTGCCGCACCTCAATGCTCATGCGCAGGCTCCCGGAGCGACTGAGACGTCTTCCATTCCACTAAGGTTTTGGCGGCCAGCGTGACGAGCGCCAAGCACGCCAAGAGCGACGCCACCGCAAAGGCGGCGGCGGCATGGTACTCGTTGTACAGGATCTCGATATGCAAGGGGAGGGTAGTGGTTTGACCGCGAATGTGTCCCGAGACCACCGACACGGCCCCGAATTCTCCCATGGCCCTGGCATTGCAGAGCATGACGCCGTAGAGCAACCCCCATTTGACGTTGGGGAGCGTAACACGCCAGAACATCTGCCAGCCGCCGGCGCCCAGCACCCGAGCCGCTTCTTCGTCCTCGGTGCCCTGCGCTTGCATGAGCGGAATCAGCTCGCGGGCGACGAACGGAACGGTGACAAAGATCGTCGCCAGGATGATCCCGGGCACGGCAAAGATGATCTTGACGTGGTGCGCCGCAAGCCACGGACCGAACCAGCCTTGCAGGCCGAAGAGCAGCACATAGATCAACCCGGAGACCACCGGCGAGACCGAAAACGGCAGGTCAATCAGCGTGATCAGGAGATGCTTGCCGGGAAAATCGAACTTGCCAATGGCCCAGGCGGCGACGAGGCCGAAGACGACATTGAGCGGCACGGCGATCGCCGCGGTCAGCAGGGTCAGCCGAATGGCCGCCCGCGCATCCGGCTCCCAGAGCGCCGCCAGATAGGCGCCGACCCCCTTGCGCAAGGCCTCCGTGAACACCGCGGCCAAGGGCATCAGGAGGAAGAGGGCCAAGAAGAGCACGGCCACCGCGATGAGGAACCGACGCACGGCGGGGGGTTCCGAGAGACGGGACTCACGCATAGCGCTTGCCGCTCCACCAGTGGAGCATGTTGATGCTCAGGAGCATCGCGAAGGAGATGACCAACATGACGACGCCGATGGCGGTCGCTCCGGCGTAATCGTACTGCTCCAGCTTGGTGATGATGAGCAAGGGGGTAATCTCGGTGCGCATGGGCATGTTGCCGGAGATAAAGACGACGGACCCGTATTCTCCCACGGCTCTGGCGAAGGCGAGCGCGAACCCCGTCAAGAGCGCCGGCCAGAGCTCCGGCGCGATGACGCGTCGGAAGGTCTGCCAACGCCCCGCCCCCAAGCTGGCCGCCCCTTCTTCCAGCTCCGGATCCAAGGCCTGCAGCACCGGCTGAACCGTTCTCACTACAAACGGCAGCCCGATGAACGTCAGCGCGATCACGATTCCAAGCGGCGAAAACGCCGCCTTGATCCCCAGCGGCTCCAGATACCGGCCGATCCAGCCGTGCGCGCTGAGCAGCGTCGTCAGCGTAATGCCCGCTACAGCGGTGGGCAGCGCAAACGGCAGATCCACCAGCGCGTCCAACATCCGCCTCCCAGGAAAATGATAGCGCACCAGCACCCAGGCGACCACAAGCCCCATCAGGGCGTTCACCAGCGCGCCGATGAACGCGGCCCCGAAGGTCACCCGGTACGAGGCCAGGGCCCGCGGTTCGGTCACGGTGTGCCAAAAGGCGCTCCAGCCGGCCGTGGACGCCTTCAGGAATGTCGCCGACAGCGGAATCAGCACGATGAGGCTGAGATAGAGCAGCGTCAGCCCCAGCGTGAGCCCGAACCCCGGCAGCACGCTGCGTCGTCGTCTGAAGAATCCGCTGAGCCCCATCATCACTCGCGAGGGTTATCGGCCGGGCTGATAGATCTGATCAAATATTCCGCCGTCTTTGAAGTGCGTGGCGTGCGCCTGCTGCCAGGTTCCAAAGAGCTCCTCGAGCGTGAAGAGCGTGATCTGGGGAAACTGCTGCGCGTAGCGCGCGATCACCGCCCTAAGGCGCGGCCGATAGTAATGCTTCGCGGCGATCTCCTGGCCTTGCTCCGAGTAGAGATACTCCAAATAGGCCTGCGCGACGGCGCGCGTGCCCCGCCGGTCCACGACGCGATCGATCAGCGCGACCGGCGGCTCGGCCAGGATGCTGGCGGAGGGCGCGACAATTTCGAATCGCCCCGGCCCGAGTTCCCGGGACGCCAAGAGCGCCTCATGTTCCCATGCGAGCAGCACATCGCCAATCCCGCGCTCGATGAAGGTCGTCAGGGAGCCGCGGGCTCCGGAATCCAGGACCGGGACGTGCTTGAACAGCTGGCCGATGAAGGCCTTGGCCTTGGCCTCATCCCCGCCCTGCTTCAGCGCGTAGCCCCAGGCCGCCAAATAGTTCCAGCGGGCTCCGCCGGAGGTCTTGGGGTTAGGCGTGATCACGGAGACGCCGGGCCGGATCAGATCGTCCCAATCCCTGATCTGTTTGGGATTGCCCTGGCGCACCAGGAACACGATCGTGGAGGTGTAGGGCGCGCTGTTGTGGGGCAGACGCGCCTGCCAATTCTTAGGCAGCAGCTGCGCCTTCTCATGGATGGCCTCGATGTCATACGCCAGCGCCAACGTCACCACATCGGCTTCCAGCCCATCGATCACGGCCCGCGCTTGCTTGCCCGAGCCGCCATGCGATTGATTGACGGTGACCGTGGTACCGGTTGTCTCCTTCCAGTGCTTCGCAAATGCGGCATTGTAGTCCTGATAGAGCTCCCGCGTCGGATCATACGACACGTTGAGCAGCGTCACCGTGTGTTCGGCGAATGCCGTCCCGGCGCCAACCCCCAAGCACAGCAGCACGAAGAGCCACACGGTGCGCCATCTCATCGGATGATCCTCCTGCGATTGCTTCGTCTATCTAGTCTATCTACTGGATAGACTATTAAGTACAAAAAATCTAAATGGCATAGACCGGTACTCGGTTTCGCTTTTGCTCAAGCAGCTCCTCGCGCCTGAGCATGTCGGCCAGACTTTCTTGATCCAAGATCTTGGTCGTTGCATCCCGAACATCTTGCATCACCTCTCGGATCCCGCAAGTCGCCTCATCGTTGCACTCCTCGCAGGTCCGGTACGCGGTCTGACTGACACAGGGCACAGGAGCCAGCGGTCCGTCCAGCGCTCGAATGATTTCTCCGAGGCTGATTCCGCTAGGCGTCCGGGCCAGGAAATAGCCCCCGCCCTTGCCCTTTTTGCTCCCCAAGATACCCTGGTTGCGCAGTTCAAGCAGGATCAGCTCAAGGAATTTCTTCGGGATGTGTTGGCGCGCCGACAACTCCGCAATGAGCACGGGACCTTGATTATATCGCCGCGCCAGCTCCGCCAGCGCCCTGAGCGCGTATTTGGACTTCTTTGAGATAGCATACATGCTGGTCTCTCTATGGAGTTAGTAGAGTATATACGCACACGAAGAGCTGTCAAGCATTTTGTGTTGATCAGCCTGCGCTGGAGATATGCCCGGCACGTTAGGCGAGTGAGTCGCCAGGCCTCGGTGGAGCGCTGGAGGAACCCGCCAGCATCCCCACCACCTCGAACAGCTCGTTGACCTGAAACGGCTTGGTGAGGTACGCGTCGGCGCCGTGCGCGAAGCCTCGGAGCTGATCCATCGGCTTATCATTGATCGTCAACATGACGATCGGCACCACCCAAGGGTGATAGAGCTTGCGCAGCTCGCGCGCGACGTGGTAGCCGTTCAGATCGGGCAGATTGACGTCCAGGATCGCCAGATCCAGGCGGTGCTCTGCCGCGTACGCCAGGGCGGCCCGACCATGGGTCTCCGTGTGGACGTCGAATCCCGTCGCTTCCAGCTGAGACTTCAAAAGCCGCCCCAGCGCCTCTTCGTCTTCCAGCACCAGGATATGCTTCTGGCGTTGTGAGTCCATCAGACCTGCCTCCCCTGCCGTGGCTCTTGAGGGCGCGCTCCGTGCGGCGAGGATCGGATTGGCTGCGCGGCCGCCGGGGCCTGTCCGCCCTCCGCAAGCGATTCGTCAATTTGTCGCAGCACATCTTTCGCGCTGACCGGTTTGGCCAGAAGCCGCTGCCCGCCGATGTTCCCTTCATGCGCCTGGACCTCATCGCGCGAGGCGGCGGCGGTCAGAAAGAGAATCGGCACATGCTGCAGGCGCGTCTCCGCCTTCAGCTGGGCGGCAAGCGCGCCCCCATCCTGGTCCGGCATGATCACGTCCAGGATCATCAGATCAGGCTCCCAGGCTTTCGCGGCGGCCAGGCCGGCTTCGGCCGAAGCCTCCGCCCGCACCTCGAAGCGGCCGGTCCCCTCGAGGTAGGCTTTCAAGACGCGGGTAAAATGCACTTCGTCATCCACGAGCAAGATGCGCGTCTGCTTCCGCTCCATCCGACATCCCTCCTGGCGCCAGGCGAGCGTGAGCCCGGAAGATCAGCGTGGTGGCGACGCCACCCTCCGGACGGTTAGTGAGATGGATGAACCCTCCGTGCAATTCCATGATCTTTTTCGTCACGGTTAAGCCGAGGCCGGTGCCCTGCCCGGTCGGTTTGGTGGTGAAGAACGGATCAAAGACCTTCGACAGCTTGTCGTCCGGAATCCCGGACCCGGTATCCAGCACCTCGAGGATGACCGCCGGCTCTCCAATGCGGAAGGCGTCCGTTTGGCGCCGGCCCGTCTGGGGATCGCCCGGCTTGAGGGGCCGGCTGATCGCGCGAACCGTCAGCGTGCCGCCCTGCGGCATGGCCTGGATCGCGTTGAGAAAGAGATTCACGAGGACCTGCTCGATCTTGGGGCGGTCCAGCTGGAGGGGCGGCAGCGAGGGCGCCAGGTCCTTCACCAGCGCGATGTGCTGCCGGTCCTGCAGATGTTTCGTGAAGGTCAGGGCCTGTTCCACGATGGGGGAGAGGTCCTGCACGCCCATTGCCAGCTCTTGCGGCGCTGAAAAATCCAGCAGGCCGCGGATGACGGCATCCGCGCGCTTGACCGCCTGGGCCATGTCGCGCAAGAGCTCCCCGGCGCCGTTCGCGTTGGGCCCGAAATGGTCAGCGAGGTGGTCGATGCCGATGAGCAGCGTCGCCAGCGGGTTCTTGACTTCGTGCGCCACCCCCGCGGCCAGCCGCCCCACCGACTCGAGCTTGGCGGATTGGATCAGCTGCAGTTGGGTGGAGCGCAGCTCGTCGTTCGCCCGCTTGGCCGCGGCCAGCGCCCGGGATAGCTCTCGCTGATGCTTCACGAGGAGCGCGTTGATGAGCTGCAGCCGCTTATCGACCCGCTTGCGCTCGGTGATATCCCGGGCCACGACCGAGCCACCGATGATCGATCCGGCGTCATCTCGAATCGGCGAGATCGTCAAGCACATCTGAAGCCGCCGGCCGTCTTTGGCGACCCGTACCGTCTCGCGCTCCGCGGCCGCTCCTTGGCGCACGCCCTCGAGAATGCGAGGGAGCTCATCGCGCGCCTCGGGGGGGATCAGCATCGCGATGGAGCGCCCGATGGCCTCCTGCGCGGTGTAGCCATAGATTCGCTCGGCGCCCTTGTTCCACGTCAGGATCGTGCCGTCCAGGGATTTGCTGATAATCGCGTCGTTGCACGCATCGACCACGGCCGCCAGCTGCCGCAGCGCCCCTTCGGCTTTTGCCTGCTCGGCGCCGGCCTGCTCGACGGGCGCCAGCAGCCCCGGCCGTCGCCGAGCCAACCCCGCCGGCCTGCGGGAGCCGGCTTCGGAGGGGTTCTGGGCGCGCTTCCAACTCTCCGCCAGCTCCTGCATCCGGGTCAATTCCACTTCGGCCTGCTTGCGGACGGTGACATCTCGAAGGAAGCAGCCGACGGCCGAGGGTCGTTTGGCCTCATCCCAGATGGGATACAGGGACACGCTGAGCGTGCGCAGGTCTCCCGAGCGCCTTGCGTAGCGCACTTCATACTCGCGTGGCTGGTCAGTCTGCACGCCACCGGCAAGAGGCCCCATAAGAGCCGGGTGACTGAGGACCGAGGCTAAGGGCCGGCCCTGGAGCCGATGGGACGGGATTCCCAAGAGCTCGCAGGCCGACCGGTTCGCCAATTGCACCGTGCCTTCCAGGTCCAAGACGGCGAGCGCTTCCTGCATCCGCTGCAAGATCGACGAGGTGGCCAGCGGGGCCTTGAAGTCGGCCAACCGGTAGCGCCAGATCGCTCTGGCGGCGAGGATCACGAACGCCAGCACCGCGACATAGCCGAAAGGATACACCGGCAGCCCGTACTTGGCGCAATAGTCGACCAGGCCAATGGATTCGATCGCAAAGGCGATGAACAACGCGCGAGCCCGTTGCTGCTGTAGGCTGCCGGGAGCAGCCAGGCGCGACACCTGCCAAAACTCTCGCAAGGCCATGCCAAGCCATGCGAGGAAGAACACCAGAAACGGCGCGCTCAACCAGCCGTAGGCCGGGTAGTAGCCCCACCAAAACCGTCGGACGCCCGTGACGAGCTCATCGGTCAACAGGCCCGCCGCGGAGAAGACGGCCGCAGCCACCCACCCCAGCACTACGAAGCGGCGCGTCGCCGGGCCGCCCTGGAGCACCGCAACCGCGAAATGGTAGCCGCTGGCCACGATGAAGGGCACGCCGAAATAGGCGGCTTTCGCCCACCACAGCGCGGTGTGCGGATCTTGCGCGCAGTACATCCAGGTGAACGCGAAGAGCCACACGCCGACCGAGGCCGTCATCGCGGCAAACAACAAGCTGACGAGCGACCCACGCTCGCGAATGAGCACGGCCACGCCCAGGCAGCACGTCGCGATCATCGCGATCGCCGGCGGAATGGCGAACGGATTCATGCTGTACGTCGCAAGATCCACAGGTGCTCCCATCCTGACGCTCCTCTAAAGAAAAGCAAACAGCCCGACGCCGCTGCGGCGTAGGGCTGGCTGATTACGCGCGCGTTCGGCAACCCAGCCACCCTTCGGGTGAGTGGACCGGTTACTGGTTGACCGGTGTCCTGGTACACCAGGACATCCGTTCACCGGTACACGACCCATTCGGGTCTGTGGTTTTGCGTCCCCGGGTTTCCCCGGGTTTGCCTTTGACGAACACGAGTTCGATTGTGGGGACTCCTAAACTCCCCCTATTTAAGACCGTACCACATTTCCAGGCGATTCGGCAACCGAGTTTGTGGGCGAGAACATCTTGGGGCTCAATTGGTTACATCATCTCATTACGGATGCGGCAGCGCCAGTGTATCAAGGTCTGAGAGCTCCTTGAGGAGCTCCTCATCTGACGTGCCGTCCGACAGGTCATCGGGCAATTCTTGATCCAGGATCTCAAAGAGCTGCACTGTCTGGTCGAGCCACTCCTCGTTGGCCTTCGCTGTTGGGCTGTCTGCGCGGACTGAGGGGGCCGAGTCCGATGGCGCGGGCTGCTCGCGGGTGCCTTCGGCAGGATTCGGGACGCGCCGCCGCTCCGGCTCAAGAGCCTCCCGCCAGTCCGGGTAGTCTTGCAGAAACCTGGCATAGCGGTCCATGTCGCTCTGTCGCAGCGGCTCCAGCGCGCTCGCCCGCCACTGCCGACGGCGCGCCATCAGTGCGGCATAGCGTTCCGGGGAAACGACTTTCAGCCTGCGGAGCCTTGCGTCGATGTTCGTAAGGCGCCGTTGCACCCGCTTGCTGAATTGGTCCGGATCGTATGTGCGCAACGCCTCGAGCCGACGGTCGCGCCGCCGCCGGATCTGATTAACCACCCGTGCATAGGTCTCGGGGTATCGTGTCTCTGCCTGAGCGAGTCGCTTTCGCAATTCGGCGAGCCTTTCCTCCATGACCCGCGCGAATCGCTCCGAATGCTTCTCTTTCAGTCCTGCTAGACGTCTCGCTTCCACCTGCGCCCTGCCTCTGGCTTCCTCCGGTTGGGCCGTGACCGGGCCGGCCGGGAACAGCGCGAATGTGGCGACGACGAGGAGCCAGGCGACGAGTGGGAGCCCCGTGAGGCAGCCGCTGGCTCGCCCTACGGCGTTGAAGCGGGACGTTACTGGGAGCAGTCGGATTGCTGACACTCTTGCAGCGTGAGGAGTCGCGGACGCTTGAGATCAAACGGCAACATCAGTCCTTTGGCTTCGATCCCGCTCAGCCGTTGATCATGACTGATTGTGAGTTTCGGGCTGTCCCCGACCATCATCAGCGCGTCATCCCGCGCGACCACCGCGCCATTGATGGCCAACTCTTTCGACCTGACGAATCCGATCAGCGCGTGATTCGTAAACAGGATGGCGTCGATCTTCGCCTTCGGCCAGGTACTTGTCAATTCGCTGTCCGACACCACCTTCTGGAAGTCCGCCTTTGACAGCGAGGACTCGTAGTATTTCCGATTCGGATTCGCATTGTCGAATTCCTTCGCAAACTTACTGTCCGTGTCCTTGCGATCATAGTTTCCATTGAAGACCGGACGCCCCTGGGCATCGACCGAGTCCCTATAGCCCAAGCTGATATCGGCGGAATCGATGACATACGGCTGCGTGACGGCGGTTTTCGACTTGCCGGCTGCCACGGTGTCCGCCATTCTACTCTGAAAGGCAGGGTCAGTGTAATCGCCGAGGACGATGTTGCCTTTCGCGGCCAGACCCAGGAAGCTCGCGGTTCCCGGCGTCCCGAGGGCCGGCACCTTCTCTGCGATGCCGTCCCCGTCCACATCCTTCTGCACCGTCACGGCCGGAAACCCATACTTCGGATCGCCTGGCATCGCATACCCGTAGGGATACCACTCATACCCGCAATCCCCAGCTCGAGGGACGGCGCAGCCCAGCCATTGGCACTGAGTGGGGTTGGACTTCAAGCACCGCTTGTCACATCGTCGTTGGCCGTTGCACACCCAATAGGAATAGGTATAGTCCGTATCCTTCGGGGTCGCGGGAGGTGGGGGAGGCGGAGGATTGCCCTGTCCATCGACGCCAAAGGCCGGCGGCGCGCCTGCCGTCATGCCGGCGGCCAACAGCACGGCTAACCAGGTGTATGCCAGTGGCTTCATCGTGTAGGCGCTCATTTGCAGCTCCCGGCTCCCGGTGCCAGATACGTCCCGTTATTGCAGACCTTGCCCAAGTTAGACAGCACCCCCGACGCGTCCTTCACGCGGACGGTTCCATCAGTGGCATTCCGCTCAAGCGCCGGCCACGAGGGAGGGTCCTGGTACTGGATGGACCCGACGATGTGGACATTGCGGCCCGAATAGATCGTGCCGCGCCCCGAGACGATGCCCTTGATGATGACATCCGTGGGAATGACGACGCCGCCGTTGATCTGAATCGGATTCTTGGTCCCGTCAAGGATGAGCGGGCTCTTTTCATCGCCGCTGGCCGCCTTGCCGTCAGGCCCCAGATAGTTGCCGGATGCGTCGATGACCGAAATCGTTTTTCCATTCTTGGTATAGGTCAGCTGGGCATTCTGGCTCTTGTTCTTGTACAGGCTCAGATCCCCGAGATACGGAATGGTCTGGGGCTGTTGCTTCGGCAGCTTCTCCTGCTCGGTGTCTTTCAAGGCGGCCTTCAGGTTGGGATATTCGCTGTTCCATCCGCCGGTTTTTAACGGCGTGGGGGTGCCGCCGATCCACGGCTGATAGACTCCCGCGCTCGTTCTGCTGTAATAGAGCGCCAGATCGAGCTCAGGACGAGCCCGGTCAGGACGGGTCAACCAGTAGCTGGTATCGTAGTTCTTATCATAGATGGGGAGGCTGCTCGGAGGATTCGGAGTGGCCCCACTGTAGGCGAAGATGGTGGCTTCCCTTGGATCGCCGTCGATGGAGCCATCCGCCGTGTCGTATGGCCAGGTGGTATCCCTCGGGTCTCTGAGCCCGGGATTCTTGGCCGCGGCCACGGTGCCGTTGACGAAGACGTTATTGTTCGAGCCGGTAAAATCTATATTCCCGTTGCTGCGCACCTCGCCGTTAATCGTTATGGTGTAATACGGATTGACATTGAACCAACCGTAGTTGTTGATGAAATAGGCGTTTTGGAAGACATCCGAGGTCTGCAGGTCGATCACATACGCCGATTTGATATTGCGCGCCACGCCGTTGGCCCCGGTCGCGCGTGCCCGCACCGTAACGACGCGAGGGCTGAGCGCGTTGGGCGAAGGCGCCTTGGGGTCATCCAGAGATCCGTTGTGATTGAGGTCCTCACCCGCATCCAGGACCCCGTTTTGATTCATATCTTCGCCCGTGACTCTCGCGATCCAGGCCTCTCCCTGACCTCTCGCGTCGTCTCCGACGATCGACAAACTCGCCAGCGTGATCTTCCGCGTGTCGCTGGAGGTGCCATTGCCGACGAGCACCTTGTCGATGGTCCCGAGCGCCAACTCAGGCTTGAACGCATTGAACTCGGTCACCTTCGGCGTCTCGGGGGACGCTAACGGGTCTCCGGACAAATCGTCCCGTTGATCCAGCCAGGTGAGGGCCGCAATGGCATCGCCTTGAAATTGGAGCTGGTAGACATTGATCGTCAGATAGCGGTAGAGGTCGGTCTGCAGTTGCTCAGCGGCGCCGCGCGCCAAGTCGAGGGATTGGTATTTTTCCAGGCTTC
>JAHFGW010000011.1:0-10395 GCA_023247235.1 Candidatus Omnitrophota bacterium
CACACCGCCTCGCGCGAGACGCCCGACGCGCGCGTGGGCAACCCAGCCCGCTCAATCACTCGCGTCAGACGCTCAGGGACTGCGCGGGAGCACAGGCCAAGCTCGACCGCCAACGCCGCCGCAGCGCACATGCCGATCGCGATCGCCTCGCCGTGCGTCCAGCGGCGGTAGCCGCTGGCGGCTTCCAGCGCATGCCCGATCGTATGCCCGAAGTTCAGCTGATGACGAATGCCGCGCGTCTCCCGCTCATCCGCCGACACGACGCGCGCTTTGATCGCGCACGAACGCTCGATGAGCGCGCTGATCACCGCGGGCTGCAGCGCCAAGCAGGCGTCCAGCCGGCGTTCCAAGAGCTCAAAGAGGGCCGCATCCGCGATCAGGCCATACTTGATGATCTCCGCCACACCCGAGCGGCGCTGGCGCATCGGCAAGCTCTTCAGCACGGCGACATTATTCCAGACCAGGCGCGGCTGGTAGAACGCGCCCACGAAATTCTTGGCCTGTGGCAAATCAACACCGACTTTGCCTCCAATGGCGGAGTCGACTTGCGCCAAGAGCGTCGTGGGCACCTGGAGGTACGGAATGCCGCGCCGAAAGATCGCGGCGACGAACCCTGCGAGATCGCCGATGACGCCGCCGCCGAAGGCGATGAGGACCGGGACGCCTCGCGTCGGTCGAGACGCCAGCCTTCGAATCAGCCGCTCGGCCATGGCCAAGGATTTCGAAGACTCGCGCTCGGGAATGGGAATCGTCTCCAGCTGCCATCCGGCGCGCCGCAGCGGCCCGAGCAGCCCGCGGCCGTGACGCGCCAGCAACGAGGCGTGAGAGACGACCCACCCCACGCGCATGAACCCCATGGCGTTAAGCCGAGTGGGAACTCCCGCGTAGGAGCGTTCGACAATGATCGGGTAGGAGCGCGCGCCCAATCGAACGGTGAGTGTCATCGTCTCGTCCTGCCTCCCTGCCCTTGGAGACCCGAACCCGCCAGCACGCCGGGCGGGATCGTGATCGAGTCGACGAGGAGCCGTCCGGTATGCGCGGGGCCTTCGCCGCGCAGGCACCCCCGCTTGGGCAGCCCGAAGGTCACCGTGGTGGTGGCGCGCACCGCAATCCCCTGCACGGCGCCGGTATCGGCATGCAGTCCCGAGGGGATATCAGCCGACACGATGGGCCGGCCGGAGCGGTTCATGAGCTCGATCAGCCCGCGCAGGGGGTCGCGCACCGGACCCGTGGCGCCGATGCCTAATAGGGCATCCACGAGCAGGGCGGCACGAGCCAGCCTGGCTTTGATCGGCGCCAGGTCGGCCGGGTTCCCCAACTCATGCACGGCAACGCCAACGCGCCGCAAGATCGCGGCATAAATCGCGGGCTCCGCCCGCAGACGATTGGCAGACCCCGCGAGGATCACGCTCAGCTCGATCCCCCAGCGATGCAAGTGGCGGGCGGCGGCCAGGCCGTCGCCGCCATTGTAGCCGCTGCCGCAGCACACCATGACAGCAGGCTTGGCGCCATGGAGAGTCCGCAACCGATCCGCCGCGACACGGGCGACGGCCAAGCCCGCGTGCTCCATCAGGAGCAATCTCGGAATGCCGAAGGTGTGGATCGCGGCCTCATCGATCGCCTGCATGCGCGCGATCGAAACGGCGCAGGCAACGCGCCGGGCCGGCACACGGTGCGGTCGAGCCATGGGCATTCGACCAGAACGGGCCGACGTGGCGGCCCGGCGGGGCTCAAGCAGACTTGCCTTGCGGTGCCGCGCCGCCCTTGGGGGCGGAGCCGCCGGCCGGCGTCGCGCCTTCGGCTGGCGTCGCACCGGCTTCGGCTTTGTCCTTGTCTTTGGTCTCGGCCTTCCGGACTTTGACCCGCACCTGCTTGAGTTTGGGCAGGCCAAACACGGAGCGCGCTTCCGCCCACTGTCCCTTGGTCATCAGGGTGCGGATGCGCTCGTGCCGCTTGAGCACGTTGCGCCGCGACCCCGCGGCTTGTCCGGCTGATCGCAGCGATGAATGGATTGACATCGGCGGTGCCATCCTGCGTTAGAGCGACTTCAAGAAGCAATCCTTATAGCGTTCTTTCAACGAGGACGCTTTGTCGCGCGCCACCGTCTTCGAATCGAACGGACCCACGTAGACAATGGTATGGCCATCGCGTTTGAGCAGGAACGCACGCTCGCCGTCCTGCTGCAACCGGCTCAGCTCACGCTGCGCCAGCTGCGAGGTGGAATAGGTGACAATCTGCACCGCGTAGCGGGCGCCCTCGGCCAGCCGCGGCTTTGGCGCGGCCGGACTCGGCTGGCTGACGGCCGGTGGCGCGATGATCGTGGGCGCCTCGGGGACCGATGACCCTGACGTCGTCGGGATGCTCTTGGTCATCGCAGGAAGCTGAACCGGAGCCTTGGCCGCGGGGACCGACCGCTCCGCCGGTGCTTGTGAGGCTGCGGGGGCGCACGCCAACAGGGTGCGTTCCCCGCGCACCAGCTGTTTGCCCCGCTCAACGCCCAGCGCAAACACAACGGCCAGCCCGATAAGCGCGGCGATGCCGCCGATCATGAGCTGGTCGTAACGCACCTGGGCGCGGAAGAATCTCGGCAGGAGCGGCCGAGGCGCGGCAGCTCGCTGAAGCGCGAACAACTCGAGCTGTCCGCCCTGCTCCGATGGCTGCGTCGCGGACATCGTAGCGAGTATTGTATGCAGGAATCATGCCGGCGTCAATCCCACCGCCTGCTGGCTGGCCAAAGGCCGGTCGCTGTCACTACGGGCCTGCCGTGACGACAGCGACCGTTTCGCCTTCGAAAGTTCTCGACACGTGGGACGGCGAAACCCAGCAGGTGGTGGGATCAACCCCGCCCGCGGAACGAGAGTCGGTGCTCGGTGCCCTGTCGCAATCGCTGCAGGTTGCTGCGGTGCCGCACGACAATCAACGCAGCCAACACCGCCCCCCACCCCACGGCAGGCGGTGGGGATCCAAGCGCCACTTGCAGCGTCGGGATCGTCACGGCGAAGACGAGCGAGCCGATCGACACGTAGCGGCATGCGGCGGTCACCAGGGCCCATCCGGCCAGCGCCCCGGCCGCCACCTCGGGCATCGTCCCTAGGAGCGCTCCGATCGTGGTGGCCACGCCTTTGCCTCCGCGAAACTTCAAGCCGACAGGAAAATCATGCCCGACCACCGCCAGGACGCCGCAGGCAAGCCGCGCGCTCACATCCGGCGACTCCAAGCACGCCGGCGCGATCACGCCGACGGCGAGCCATCCCTTCAATCCATCCAGGACGAGCACGGCCAGTCCCATCCAGGGGCCGGCCGCCCGCAGCGCGTTCGTCGCGCCGATGTTCCCGCTGCCCACCGTGCGCAGATCGACGCGCGCCGTCGCCCTGACGAGGAGCCATCCGGTCGGAATCGCTCCAAGGAGGTACGAGACGAGCCAGGCGAGGGTGGTGCGCATTACGCGACCGGGGTCGCGACCACTTGGACCGGCACGCCGGCCAGCCGCGGCCACCGGGCGAGCCGATTCTCCAGATAGCGCCGCGCCTCAGGCGGCAGGCGCCCACCGCTTGCCACCACTTGGACTCGCGCGGGGCGGCCACCCAGCCACCGGACTTGCCGGCAGCTCAGCGGTCGCCCACGAACCTTCGGTGGCCGGGCCGCCCATATCGCCCGCACATAGGCGGCCAGTGGCTCCTCCGGCACATGCTGCATGGTCTCATAGACCTGGCGCGCCACCGCGAGGGCGCGACGCACTCCGAAGCCCGTCTTGGCGGAGACCGCGACCACCGGAGCGCCCCGCGCGGAGGGCAATCGGGCGTGCACGGCATCATTCAGGGCGGCCAACGGCACCCGCGTCGCGGCATCCCACTTGTTCACAAGGACGACGAGGCCGCCTCCTGTCCGACGCACAAGCTCAACGAGGCGCCGGTCATCTTGCACAATGCCCTGGACGCCATCGAGTACGATGAGCGTGACATCGGAGCGGCTGATCGCCTCGAGCGTGCGTGCCATGGCGAACAGTTCCACGACGTGCTTGACCTTGCGCCGGTGCTTCAGCCCCGCCGTATCCAGGAGCCGCACGGGCCCTTGGGCCAAGTGCACCACCGTATCCAGCACATCGCGAGTCGTCCCAGGCTCTTCGTCGACAATCGCGCGCTCGCTGCGCAGGATCGCATTGAAGAGCGAGGACTTGCCGACATTCGGCCGTCCAACAATGGCCAGCGACGGGATGGCGGTGGCGCTGTCCGCCTTGCCGGCATCCGTCCCGCGCGCGAGCCGACGCGAGGGAGCCAGCGCCACGAGTCGATCCAGCAGCTCGCCGATGCCGCGGCCGTGCAGCGCAGACACCGCCACCGCGTCCGGCATGCCCAGCTCGTAGCACGCCTCGGGGACGGCCGCGTGCCGGTCGGCTTTGTTCACGGCGACGAGGATCGGTTTGCCGCGCTTACGCACCAGGCGGACCAGCTCGGCCTCGGCGGAGGCAATGCCCTCCTGGACATCGCAGACCAGCAGCAGCGCGTCCGCCTCCGCCACCGCCTGATCGAGCTGGCGGCGCACCGCGCGGCTGATCGCGCTGCGATCCCAGGAGAGCTCAAACCCGCCGGTATCGATGAGCCCCAACGGGCGACCCCGCCATTGCGCCGTGCCGTAGATGCGATCGCGCGTCGTCCCGGGCTCGGCGCAGACAATAGTTTGCCGCCGTCCAACCAAGCGGTTGAACAAGGTCGACTTGCCGACATTCGGTCGGCCGATGATGGCAATGCGTGGCAGCGGCGCGGAGTCGGACATCGAGAGGACGAAGAGCTGTCAGGCGATTACGGCGCGGGGCGAATCGAGCCGCCGTTCATCCGAGGGCTTGGATGCCGCGTCGCACGTAGTTGAGCCCGGACACGATCGTGAATCCTGCGGCGATCACCAGGAGCGGCTCCCGCACCTGAAGGCGCAGCAGCACGCAGAGCACGACGGCCATCTGCAGGGCCGTCGTCCATTTCCCTAGGGAGCTCGGCTGCACCGTCCAGCGGCCCTTCATGATGAATAAGACCGCCGCGCCGGTGAGCAAGATCGCGTCACGGCTGATGACAATGAGATTGAACCAGGCCGGCACGCGCATCCACTCGGGCAGCCCGTGGATGGCGGACAAGCTGATCAGGGTCCCCAAGATGAGGCACTTGTCCGCGATGGGATCGAGCAGGGTGCCCAGTTGCGACGCCTGGCCCTGGGAACGGGCGATAAAGCCGTCGACCGCGTCCGAGGCGATGCCCAGCAGGAACAGCCAGCAGGTCACAAACCGCAAGGCGTCCCGCTCAGGATGGTAGTACACCAGGGAGGCGACGATGGCAGGGACCAAGAAGATCCGGATGATCGAGATCTTATTGGCGAGATTCATCCCCCCTGCCCTGGCTGAAGCTCCCAGGCGAGCCGCCGGCTATTCTCGAACGCGCAGTTCGACGCCGTGCGTCGGGCAGTACTTGATGTCAGAGGTGTAGAGCTCGCCACCGACCGGGCAGAACTTCGTTTTGCCCGTTGCGGGCGGCGTCTGCTGTTGCTCGACGCGCTGCTCTTTTTCCTCCAGCGCGTTGCCCATGAGGGCTCCGCCGAGCGCGCCCAGACCCGCGCCGATCGCCGCGCCTTCTCCGGCCCGGCCACTCTGATTGCCGATAATGGCCCCGGTGCCGGCCCCCAGGGCGCCACCGAGCACCCCGCCCTGCACCCGCTTGGACTGGGCCGCCGTGCCGATCCCTTCACAGCCTGCAATGGCCAGCGCGGTGGCCACCAGAGCTAGCGCGTACGCGTGTCGCATGACGATCCTCCTGTGGGTTGGTCTTGCTGTTCCCTTATAGCATGAAAGCCCGCGGCAGGCAAGACTCACCGAAGCAGCCGGATCCGGTTTAAGGGCCAAAAGATGCACAGGGCCCGGCCGATCAGGAGCCGGCGAGGCACGAATCCCCAGAACCGGCTGTCGTGCGAGAAGGAGGTGTTATCGCCCAGGACATACAGCTGCCCTGGAGGGATCTCGATCTGCCGGCCCTCCTCGCCAAAGCCCCCGCGGTTGAGATAGGCGGTCGCCGTCAGCACTGAGTGGCCGGCCAGCGGCGTGCCGTTGATCACGAGGCGGCCGTCCCGGATCTCGAGCGCCTCCCCCCCAAGACCCGCCAGGCGCTTGATGAACGGGCGTTTGGGATCCTCCGGATATCGAAAGACGATGATGTCCCCGCGCTGAGGCTCGTGGAACCGATAGATGAACTTGCTCACGAGGATGCGGTCCCCTTCCATGAGCGTCGGACGCATCGAGCCGGAGGGGATTTTGAACGGGGCGATGACAAACGTCCGGATGAGCAGCGCCACCGCCACCGCCCAGAGCAGCGACTCGAGAAACTCGCGCCGGGCCGATTTGGCGGCTTGGGGGTGCCTCGGCATCAGATTTTCAACACGGCCAGGAAGGCTTCCTGGGGCAGCTCCACGTTGCCAAATTGCTTCATGCGGCGCTTGCCCTCCCGTTGCCGCTCCCACAGCTTGCGCTTGCGCGTGATGTCACCGCCGTAGCACTTGCCGGTCACGTTCTTGGCCAGCGGACGGACGCTCTCCCGGGCGATCACGTGGCTGCCGATCGCAGCCTGGATGATCACCTCAAACAGCTGGCGCGGGATGGCCGTCTTCAGGTGCCCCACGAGCGCCTTGCCCTTCTCGTAGGCCTGCGCCTTGGGCACGATCGAGGAGAGCGGCTCGCAGACCGCGCCGTTGAGCAGCACGTCCAAGCGCACCAGCTCCGAGGGCCGGTACCCGACCACCTCATAGTCGAACGAGCCGTAGCCGCGCGTGAGGGACTTAAGCCGATCATAAAAGTCGACGAGGATTTCGGCCAGCGGCAGCTCAAACGCCAGTTTCGCGCGGGTCTCGCTGAGGTACTCGGTCGAGCGATAGACGCCCCGCTTCTGGATCGCCAGCTCCATGACCCCGCCGAGCGCCGACGAGGGGCACAGGATCACCGCCTGCACATACGGCTCGGCGATCATCTGCACGTGGGGCGAAGCCGGCAGATCGGTCGGCCGGTGGACTTCCCGGGTGCTGCCGTCGCGCATGGTGACCTGGAACACCACGGTCGGGGTGGTGAGCACCAGGTCGACGCTGTACTCGCGCTCCAGCCGCTCCTGCACGATCTCCATATGCAGCAGCCCCAGAAACCCGCACCGAAACCCCTGCCCGAGCGCATCCGATTGCTCGGGTTCAAACCGAAACGCCGCGTCGGTCAGCGCAAACTTCTCCATCGCCTCGCGCAGCGTACTGAGTTCTTGGGCGCTCGCCGGATAGATCCCGGCGAACACCATGGGCTTCATGGGCCGGAAGCCGGGCAGCGCCTTGGCGGCCGGTCGAGCCGCTTCGGTCACCGTATCGCCGGCCACCACGTCCCTGGGACTGCGGATATTCGCGGTGAAGTAGCCGACCTCCCCAGCGCGCAGCTCCGGCACCCGTTGGGGCTTCGGAGCGAAGATGCCGATCTCTTGGACGATGAACGGCAGCCCGCGCTGCATCAGCCGGATGCTCAGGCCGGGCCGCAGCATCCCATCCACCACGCGGGTAAAGACCATGACGCCCTTGTAGGGATCATAGCGGGAGTCAAAGATCAGCCCGGTCAGCGGCTGCGATGGATCCCCGCCGGGCGGAGGGACTTCGCGCACAATGCGCTCCAGCAGCTCGGGCACTCCGCGCCCGTCTTTGGCGCACACGAGCGTGATGAGGACCTCGTTCCGCTGCAGCAGCGTGCGGATTTCCGCCGCCACGCGCTCCGGCTCCGCGTTGGGCAGATCGATCTTGTTGACCGCCGGCAGAATGGCCAGGCCCCGTTGCCTGGCGAGCTCGTAGTTGGCGACCGTCTGCGCCTCCACGCCTTGGGCGGCGTCCACGACGAGCACCGTGCCTTCGCAGGCCTGAAGGCTCTTGGCCACTTCGACCGAAAAGTCCACATGGCCCGGCGTATCGATGAGATTGAGCACGTAGATCTGCCCATCCTTGCTGTGATAGGTCATCCGGACGGCCGAGGCCTTGATCGTAATGCCCCGCTCGCGCTCTAGATCCATGTCATCCAGCACCTGATCGCGAAACGCTCGCTGATCAATCGCGCCGGTCATCTGCAGCAGCCGATCCGCCAGCGTGGATTTACCGTGGTCCACGTGCGCGACGATGCAAAAATTCCGGATGGCCTTACGATCCATGCGCCAACCGCACCCCCAGGGCCAACACGCGCGGCAGGCGCCCGGCTTGAGGCGTCTCCGCGTAGACGCGCACGATCGGCTCGGTTCCGCTGCGGCGGAAGAGCAGCCAGCTCTCATCGCCGCCGATCAGCTTCACGCCGTCGAGCCGATTCACGCGCGCCACCGGCACCCCGGCCAGCGCCTCGGGCGGCCCCCGCTCGAGCCGTCGAAAGAGCCGCTCGACCTGCTCGGTCGTCAGATGCAAATCCTGCCGCCCGTAGTACCAATGCCCGTAGCGGTCGCTGAGCGATCGCAGGATGGCCGAGAGCTTCTGGCCGCGCTGGGCGATCGCCTCCAGCAGCAAGAGGCCGTTCAGGATGCCGTCCCGCTCCGGCAGGTAGCCCTTGACGCCGATGCCGCCAGACTCTTCCCCGCCGATCAGGACATCCTGCTGGAGCATGAGCTGGGCGATGTGCTTAAAGCCGACCGGCACCTCCAACAGGCGCAGGCCCATGGCATCCGCCAGCCGGTCGATGAGCATCGTGTTTGAGACGGTTTTGACGATGGCGCCCCGCGCCCCCCGGACCTTCACCAAGTGTTCCAGCAGGACGCACATCACCTGCCCCGGGTTCAGCCACGTCCCATCAGGCCCGACGATGCCCAGCCGGTCCGCGTCGCCGTCGGTCGCGATGCCCACGTCCGCCCGGCGGCGGCGCACGATCTGGCTGAGCGCTCCGAGGTGTTGCGCGATCGGCTCCGGCGGCTGTCCCCCAAAGAGCGGATCCGGCTCCGCATGGATGGTCTCCAGGCGGCAGCGCCCTGCTCCCACCAGGTCCTCGACCAGCCGGCCCGCGGCGCCGTGCATCGGATCCACCATGACGCGCAGCGGCCTGCGGCGGATCGATTTGAGATCGATGAACGCGCGGATGCCCTGCAGGTAGCGCGGAAGGAAATTCACGCGGCTGACGCGCCGATCCTGCTCGGCCTCTTCCCAGCGAACCCGCTTCACCATGGCACGGCCGATGCGGCGCTCGATCGCCTCGACGGTCTTCGTATCGGCGGAGCCTCCATAGGACGCCTTGACCTTCAGTCCGTTGTAGAGCGCCGGATTATGGCTCGCCGTCACCATGACGCCCGAGGACAAGCGCTGGGCTGCGACCGCGCGACTGACCGCGCAGGTCGGCACCGGGCGATCGGCCACCAGGACCCGCAGCCCGTTGGCGGCGAGGACCTCCGCGACGGCGCGCGCGAAGTGCTCGGAGAGAAACCGGGTGTCGTACCCGACCGCCATCCGCGCGGACGCCTGGCGGCCCGCCGTTCCGATCACGTGCTCCGCGATCGCCTGGCTGACGAGCCGCACGTTCTCGACGGTAAACTCATCGGCCATGATGGCCCGCCAGCCTTCGGTCCCGAAACGAATCGTCATGATGGTTGATCCCCTCGCAGCGAGCGAATGGCGTCCTTGTAGGAGGCCGAGCGGAACACGGAGGTGCCCGCCACCAAGACGTTCGCCCCGGCTTCACGCATCTGCCGGCCGGTCTGGGCATTGATCCCGCCGTCCACCGCAATGTGGCGCGCGAACCACCCACGCACCGCGCGCACCTTCGGAATGGCCTCCGGAAGAAACGCCTGCCCTCCGGAGCCAGGCTCCACGCTCATGACCAGCACCAGATCCAGCGTGTCCCCGTACGGGCGGATGGCCTCGACTCCGGTCCGCGGCCGCAGGGATAACCCCGCCTTGGCCCCTCCTGCGCGGATCGTGCCCAACGCCTGGCGCAGCTCATCCGGACGGGCCAGGCCCGGAGCCTCGACGTGCACGGTGACGTAATCCGCGCCCGCAGCGATGAAGCGCGTCAAGAACGCCTCGGGATGATCGATCATCAGGTGAACGTCAAGCGGCAGGCGGCTCGCTCGCCGAAGTGCCGCGACGACGTCCGGACCGATCGTCAGGTTCGGCACGAAGTGGCCGTCCATGACGTCCACGTGCAGCCAATCCGCGCCCGCTTCCTGCACGCGCGCCGCTTCCTCGGCCAGGTGCCCGAAATCGCACGCGAGCAGGCTCGGGGCGATGAGCACCTGCCGAGTTGAGACGCTCCCGGTGCGCTGCGGGGGAATCGGGGTGGAGGAGGCGCTCATCCCACCACCTGCTGCCGGCCCCGCCATTCGGCGGGGCCCCGGCCGGCTACTCGCGGCCGAGGCCGCCATGAGCTGGCCTTGGCGG
>JAHFGW010000011.1:10495-38672 GCA_023247235.1 Candidatus Omnitrophota bacterium
TCGGCGATCGGCCCCACGATGGCGGCATGCATCTTGCCGCTGACAAAGAGGCGGCGGGCCAGATGCTGAATGTCGCGCGCCGTCACGCGCCGCACGTGCTCCAACAAGACCTCGGGCCGTGCCACCCGTCCCACGGTCACGGCTTGCTCTCCCGCCCAGAGCATGTGCTCCATCGTATCTTCCAGGCCCATGAGGACCTGGCCCGCATAGTAGTCCTTGGCGCGGCGCAGCTCGGCCTGCGGGATCGGCGCGCGCCGCACCCGGCCCAGCTCGCGGAAGATGGTCTGCAGCGTCGCCGGCAGCTTGCCGGCGTCGCACCCCGCTGAAATGATGAACGCGCCCGTGTCGGCGAACCGCTTGATCTGCGTGCTGACTTCGTAGGCCAGCCCCCGCTTCTCGCGGACCTCGCGAAAGAGCCGCGAAGACATGTTCGCGCCCAGGAGCACGTGCAGCAGCTCCAACGCGAAGCGATCGGGGTGCGTCCGGGGGACCGCATACGTGCCCGCGCACAGATGGGTTTGCTCGGTCTCCTTGCGCCAGACGCGGACCTGCGGCCCGCGCCGCGCCCGCGGAGCCCGCGCAAACCCCGGGACGCGTCGGCCGCGCATGCCGCCAAACACGCGGCGGATCTCCTCAGTCACCGGGGGCGCCTCGACCGCGCCGACGCAGGCGACGAAGAGGCCTTGCGGCTGATACATGCGGCGCCAGTAGTCCACCAGCTCCCGGCGCGTGATCCGCCGCACGGTATCCACGGTGCCGGAGAGGAGCATGCCCAGTGGATGCTCCGGCCACAAGAGCTGGCTGAACAAGTCGTGCACGAGCTGGCCGGGCGCGTCCTCATACATCCGGATCTCTTCCAGGATCACCTCCCGCTCCTTATCCACGTCCGCGGGGGCTAACCGCGGACGCCGCACCATGTCGGCCAGGACCGAGACCCCGCGTCGCCAATAGCGCCGGGGCACCTTGGCGAGGTAACAGGTGAACTCCTCCGCGGTGAAGCCGTTGAGGACGCCGCCGACTCCCTCGATCTCCTGTTTGAGCTGTTCGCAGGTGCGCCGGTGTGTGCCTTTAAACAGCAAGTGCTCCAGGAAGTGCGACAGACCCATCCGGTTCATGGGCTCGTGACGCCCGCCCGCCCGAGCCCAGATGCCGACCGCCACGGATTCGGCGTGCGGCATCTGGCGGTGCACCAGGCCCAAGCCGTTGCGCAGCCCGTCAAAGTGATAGTGGCCGTCTTGTCGGATGCGGGTCTTCATCTGTCGCGGCGAACGCGCTCCTGTTCCAAGTACTGTTGGAGGATCAATTGGGCCGCCAGTTGGTCGACGAGCTGCTTACGGCGCCGCCGGGACACGTCGGCTTCGAGCAACACCCGTTCGCCCTGGGCGGTCGTAAACCGCTCGTCGAGCAAGGCGATCGGCACCCCGACTCGCCGGCGCAACGCCTGCACGAATGCCTCGACGCGCGGCGCCTGCGGCCCCGGCTTGCCGCTCAGCGCAAGCGGCCACCCGACGACCACGGCCTCGACCCCCTGCTCGCCGATCACCTTGCACACCGCCTCGACGTCCTGGGCCATGGTCGAGCGCTCCAGCACCGTGAGCCCCTGCGCCGTCAGGCCCAGGGCGTCGCTGAGCGCCACCCCAATGCGCCGCGTGCCGACATCGAGTCCTAACACCCGCATGCCGTCATCATTGATAGGCGGCAAGCCTGTGGCTGCGCCCCAACCGCCTGAGCAGCTGGCGGACTTGTTGAGCCCGCGCCGGCGGACAGATCAGTGTCGCATCCGGCGTGTGAACCACCAGGAGATTGTGCACGCCGATCGCCGCCACCAAGTGTGGCTGTTCGCTGACCGCGCGAACATTCCGGCCGCCCACGATCAGCGTGCGGGCGGCATTCACTCCGAACTGCGGCCAGGTGTGCCAACTGCCCATGTCCGCCCATCGAAACCGGCCCTCGACCAGCAACGCGTCGCGCGCATGAGTCATGACCCCGTGATCAAAGGACACGGCCTCAAGCCCTGCATATGCCCGGCGCCAGGCGGCCGCGCCGCCGCGCCTGGAGAGTCCCGAAAGCCGGCGCGCATGCCCTGGCAGGTGCTGCCCGATCGCCTCCTGAAACGCGTCCGCGGTGCCGATGAACAGCCCCACGTTCCAGAAGACCCGCCCTTGCGCGAAGAGGCGCGCGGCTGCGGCCCGGGAAGGCTTCTCGATGAAGCGCGCCAGACGAACGATGCGCACGCCGTGCCGCCGACCCCACGCGGCGCCGGTGCCCAGATGACCCAAGCCCGCCTCCCGCCGACTCGCCGGAAGCCCAATCACAACGAGCCGCCGGCTCTGCCGCGCCGCCGCCAGCGCGGCGCGCACACTGGCTCGAAATGCCCCTTCATCCGGAATCCAATGGTCCGCCGGCACGACCACGAGCAGGCGCTCCGGGTCGCGGGCGTGGACCAGGCTTGACGCCAATCCGATGCAGGCGGCGGTATTCTTCGGCTCCGGCTCGACGATCAGCGCGTGGCGCAACTCCCGCGGCAGCGCCGCCCGCACCGCCCGGGCCTGCCCCGGCACGGTAATCACCATCCATTCCGCCCCGGGCCACGCCCCCCGCAGACGCGCGATTGTCGCCCCGAGCAACGTGCGGCCGTTGACGGACAAGCACACCTTCGGGCGATTCGCGCGCACAAGCGGCCACAGCCGCTCCCCGCGGCCTCCAGCCACCACGACGAATGTCACGTGCGGCCGCGCGGCCATGGCTAGACCGCCCGCCGCAGCCGCGCGATGAAGCGGCCGGCTGCGGAGATCGCGCCCGCGCGGCTGCGCGCTTGCCCCATGGCTTGCAGGAGGGCGCTGCCCACGATGACGCCGTCGGCCATGCGCGCCACGGCCGCCGCCTGCGCCGGGGTCGAGATGCCAAATCCGACGCACACGGGCTTCGTGGTGATCAGGCGCAGCTGGCGCAGGCCCTCCATGAGCTGCGGCGGCAGCGCGCGCCGGGCCCCGGTCGTGCCCGTCACCGAGACGTAGTAGATGAATCCCTGCGAGGCTCGGGCGATCGCGCGCAGGCGCGCCGGAGGGCTCGTCGGGGCCACCAGCAGAATGACCGCAGTCCCTGTCGCCTCAGCCGCCCGGCGCAACGGCCCCGCTTCCTCAAGCGGGACATCCGGGACGACCACGCCTTCAATGCCGCAGGCGCGCGAGGCCTTCAGAAATGCCTGGCCGTTGTCGCGTCCATATTGCATGAGCGGATTCCAGTACGTGAGGCAGACCACCGGCGCGCGCAGCCGAGGGCGCACGGCGCGCACCGCCTGCAGCACCTGATGGGGGGTCGTCCCCCGCTGCAAGGCGCGCGTAGCAGCCGCCTGAATGATCGGGCCATCGGCCAGCGGATCGGAGAACGGCACCCCCACTTCGATCAGATCGGCGCCCGCGGCCTCCAGCGTCAGCAAGAGTTGGCCGGTTGCCGCCAGGTCTGGATCACCACCCATGATGAAGGGGATCAGCGCGCGTCGCCTGGCGCGCCGCAATCGCTCAAACGTGCCGCGAATGGACTCCATCAGCCCAGGAGCCGTTCGGTGATGACCGGGAGGTCTTTGTCGCCCCGCCCCGACAATCCGACCACCACGATGCTGCCGCGCCGCAGGCGCTTGGCGATCGCCGCCAGATGCGCGATGGCATACGCCGGCTCCAGCGCCGGGATGATGCCTTCCGTGTTGGACAGCAGCGCGCAGGCCTTCAGGGCCTGCGCATCGGTCACGGCCACGTACTCCGCCCGCTTGATGAGGCGGTAGTACGCATGCTCCGGTCCCACGCCGGGGTAGTCCAACCCCGCCGCCAGCACGTCCGTCGTGAGGATTTGGCCTGCGCGGTCTTGAAGGACCAGCGTCCGCGCGCCGTGCAGGACCCCGGGGCGCCCACGGACCAGCGTCGCCGCGTGATGGGACGTCCCGAGCCCTTGGCCGCCGGCCTCGACGCCGACGAACCGCACGCGCCGATCGCGGAAGAAGGGATGAAAGAGCCCGATCGCATTGGAGCCGCCGCCGACACACGCCACCGCGAGGTCCGGCAGCCGGCCCTCGGCCGCCAGGATCTGGGCGCGGGCCTCGCGGCCGATGACGGACTGGAAGTCGCGGACAAGCCGCGGATACGGATGCGGTCCGACGACCGACCCAATGCAGTAATGGGTCGTGCGGACCGTCGTGACCCAGTTGCGGATCGCCTCATTGCACGCATCCTTGAGCGTCCGGCTTCCACTGCGCACCGGCGTCACGCGAGCCCCAAGCAACCGCATCCGCAGGACATTCAGCGCCTGCCGGCGGGTGTCCGCTTCGCCCATGAAGACCTCGCACTCCAAGCCGAACAACGCGCAGGCCGTGGCGGTCGCCACGCCGTGTTGCCCGGCGCCGGTCTCCGCAATCACGCGCCGCTTGCCCATGCGCACCGCGAGCAGCACCTGGCCCAGCGTGTTGTTGATCTTGTGCGCTCCGGTATGCAGGAGATCCTCGCGTTTGAGGTACACGCGGATGTCCCCGAGGGTGCGGCTGAGCCGCCGCGCAAAATAGAGCGGCGTCGGCCGCCCGGCATACTGACGCAGAAGCGTCGTGAGCTCGCGGCGGAAGGCCGCATCGCGGCGAGCCGCGGCGTAGGCCTGCTCGAGCTCCTCAAGCGCCGCCATCACGGTCTCTGGCACGAAGGTCCCTCCGAAGGGTCCGAAATGGCCGGTCGCGTCAGGCAGAGTCTGGGTGCGCGTCATGGCAGAACTTTTATGTTATCCAAAAGCAGAAGGGGTGTCAAACGCGCGTGGTCGCAACTGCCGAGGAGACTTACGCTTACAAATCGAAGAATCGAACGACGCGTCCGATTCCGCGCCGCCTGGCCCGTGCCACAATTTCCTGCGCCAGCGCCACGTCATGGGAAGCAAGTCCCGTCGAATCGAACACCGTCAGCTCGCCCGGGTGGCGTCGGCCGCGCCGGCGTCCCACCAGCACCTCACCGAGGGTGCCGTGGATATCCTTGGCACGGAACTGGCCCTGGCGAATCGGCACATTCAGCTCCCCGCCGTGGATGGCCTGGGGGCGGTCATCCACGACCACGAGCGCGTCGCGAAGAATGCGGGGATCCAGCTCCTGCTTCCCCGGCGCATCGGCCCCGACCGCGTTGATGTGGACGCCGGGGGCCAGCCACTCGCGTTTGACGAGCGGTCGCCGCGAGGGGGTGAGGGTGACCACGACGTCCACGCCGCGCACAGAGGCCTCGATCGACGTCATCGGGATGAAGCGCACGCGCTCCAGGCGCCGGCGCATCCGGGCGGCGAACCGCGCGGCCTCCTGTCGGCCGTGACCCCAGACCTTGACGACGCGAAGCGGCAGCACCTCGGCCAGCGCCAGCACCTGAAGCTCCGCCTGCGCGCCGCAGCCGATGAGCCCGATGAAGCGGCTGTCACGGCGGGCCAGGACCTGCGCGGCGACGGCCGAGGCGGCCGCCGTGCGCAGCTTGGTCACGAACAGGCCGTCCATGACCGCCAGGGGAAACCCGGTCGCCGGGTCGTTCACCACGATGATCGCCATGACGCTCGGCAATCCCCGGCGCGGATTGGATGGATGGACGTTCACCCATTTCATGCCGCAGGCGGCCGGCCGCGACAGAAAGGCGGGCATCGCCCGAAAATCGCCGTGCGGCACCGGCAGGTACAGCTTGGCCGGCATCACGACGCGGCCCTGGGCCGCGGCGCGAAACGCCTCGCGCACGACGCGGAGGCTCGTCGGCAGGTCGATGAGCTGCGCGACCTCGCGCTCGCGCAGGATCCGGGTCCCCGGGCGGCTCATGCAATCAGGTGACGCCCCGAAACTGCTGCCAGAGGCGGCGGAATCGGCTCTCGTAGAGCAATTGGTACAGCGCGACCTTCTCAGGAAACGCCCGGCTCACGGCTTCCTTCAGTTTGACTTGCTGGATCTCCACGTCCACCGGGTGCGCGTCTTCCGAGACGATCATGTCACAAATCCGATTGGCCTGCGCCTGCAGCGCCCGGACCGTGTCATCCTCCGCGCAGACGGCCTCCAGGCGGGCCGTGAGTTCTTCCGCGACCGCATCCCGGTTGGAGCTCGAGAGCGGGATCAGCTCCACATCCTTGCGCCGCTTCAGCCTCAGGAGAAACGGATGGGGTTGCACGCCCGCCGTGGCCACGACCAGCGGGCCATGATCGAACGCCTCTTGCACCGCCTCCGCAAAGCGCTCCGAGACCAGCTCCATGACGCCGATCTCATCGAGAAAGAGGATGAACGCCTGCTTGAGGCCCCGCCGGATCGCGCCCACCGCGAGCTCATCGATCACAGTCGAGCTGACGCGGTAGCCGCCGACGCGGTGCGGGCTGTCGAGCTGGCGGTGGGCTAAGAGCACTTGCCGGCCGTCGAGCAGGCTCAACCAGAAGCCGTTGCGCTGGCCATCCTCGCGCAGCTCTTCCGTCAGGAATCCTTCGATGGCGCGGCCGCGCAGCGACTGGATCACATGTTTCATCAGCGTGGTCTTGCCGATTCCAGGCCGGCCGACCACGAGCAAATGTTTCATCGGGGTGGAGTGCACGGAGTCATGAGCGACTCGGGCTTGACGCGGCTCATCGCCCCTTCCCTCGCTTGCTGGCCCGGCGGGCCGGGCTCGACATGAGCCCCCGAGCGCACAGGCTGACGGTCCCTTCGCGCCCGATGATCAAATGATCCAAAACCGCAATGCCCAACAGCGACCCGGCGGCGACCAAGCGCGTGGTCAGCTGCAGGTCATCCTCCGAGGGCTCAGGGTCGCCTGAGGGATGGTTATGCGCCACAATGACAGCCGCGGCGCGCGCGGCGATGGCCTCGGCAAAGAGCTCCCGCGGATGCACGACCGTGGCCGACAAGCTGCCAACGGCAATCGGGCTGACCCGAATCAGCCGGTGGCGGTTGTCGAGGAGGAGCGCGACGACTTGCTCTCGCTGTTGATCCACGAGCTGCGGCCGCACGATCGCGGCGGCACGCTCAGGATCGACGATCGGCTCAGGTCGCGTGCCCAGCGGTATGGCCGTCCGGCGCGCCAGCTCGACCGCCGCCTTCAATTGCGCCGCCTTGGCCGGGCCGATGCCGCGCACCTGGGAAAGCTCCTCCACAGACGCCGCGGCCAGCCCACGAACGGAGCCGAAGGCCGCCAGCAACCGTCGGGCGCTGACCAGCACGGATTCGCCGCCTGCGCCCCGCCCCAGGATGCACGCGAGGAGCTCCTGCTCAGAAAGCCCCTCGGCTCCCAGCCGCTTGAGCCGCTCCCGCGGCCGATCCCACACCGGCAACTGGCGCACCGTCAGGCCTGGCGCGCGGGAAACTCCCTCGGTTATCATGCTCGTCCTGGCGGCCGCGCCGCCGCTCCCCTTGTCGCGTCCTCGCCACGCTCAGCGCTACGACGCCGAGACCACCCGCGTATTCGCCAACCGGTCACCCCAGTGGCGGCCGTGGGGATCATGGGTGAGGGCCTGCAGGCCCGTGAGGGCCATCACAAGATTCATGACGGGGATGATCCACAAGACGTTGCGGATCGCCGAGTCCTGGAATCCGCACCGGCGCTCCTGGGGCAGCACAAGCACCCGCAGCCCCAGGATACGTTTGCCAACGCTCTGCCCGTCGAACAACCCGTCGCGCAACAAGAAATAGAGGGTGCCGGCCACGCTCCCAATCCATTGGAGCGGGAGCGAGAGCCCAATGATGACCAGAAAATCAATGAGCCAGGCCAGCACGCGCCGACGGGCCAATTCTGCGGAATTCATGGTGTGCGCACCGCCTCAGTATACGCACGGGGCTTGCTGCTGTAAATGCGCGTCAGCGGGTGCGCTGCACGCCTCGTCGGGGGCACCACGCGCTCAGCGGGCATCGGCTGCACCAAGGAGACGTGGGATGGCACAGATGCTGGCCGAAGCTGACAAGCAAATCGTTGTAGGTGCGCCAATAGCGGGCCGGCAGCCGTTGCCGTAGAGCCATCTCGGTCTGCTCCGGCGTGCGCGTCTTCACATAGCCCCATCGGTTGCTGATCCGGTGCACGTGCGTGTCGACGCAGATGCCAGGCTTGGAGAACGCGAGCGTCATCACGAGATTCGCGGTCTTCCGGCCGACGCCCCTGATGGTCAGGAGCTCCTCCAGCTCATCCGGGACGCACCCGCCGTAGCGCGACAGCAGCGTGCGGCATACCTCGCGGAGCGTACCGGCTTTGTTCCGGTAGAAGCTCACGGGATAGATCGCGCGTTCGATCACCCCGACCGGTAGCGCGGCCATGGCGCGGGGCGTGCGCGCCAAGCGGAACAACTGCTTGGACGCCTGGAGTGTGACGGCATCCCGCGTCCGAAGGCTCAAGAGGCAACTGATCAGCGTTTTGAAGGGGTCCTGCTGATAGTGCGTGACGGCCGGCACGTCCCATTGGCGCACCGTCCGACGGAGCAGACGAACCACCTCATCGAGATTACGCGACGTCACCATATGTCTCAGCGCTCCAACACTGGCGTCTGTTCAATGTTCAATGCGTAACGCGTAATGGAGAACCCGCAGTCGCATTTCGTCTTACGCATTCAACATTCCACACAATGGTCGGACTAGGCGTAGTGGAGGAGTTCGCGGACTTTGGCGGCGGGATCCGGCGCGACCATCAACGCCTCCCCGATGAGCGCCGCATGCACGCCAAGTTGCCGCAGGCGTCGAAGATCCTCAGGGCTCTGGAGGCCGCTTTCCGCGATGATCGTCCGGTCCTTGGGGATGCGCGGCACGAGCCGCGCCACCACGTTCGCGTGAAGCGTAAACGTCTTGAGATCCCGGGCATTGATGCCGATCAGCTGGGCGCCGGCCCGCAGGGCCCGGTCCAGCTCCGCCTCCGCATGCACTTCGACCAACGCGGCCAGCTCGAGGCTCTGGGCGACGCGCAGACACTCTGTGAGCGTGGCGTCATCGAGCACGGTCATGATGAGCAGCACGGCATCGGCCTGGTACAAGGCGGCCTCGTAGACCTGGTAGGGCTCCAGCACGAAATCTTTGCGCAAGACCGGAATTTCGGTGAACTGTTTGACGTCGCGCAGGAACTCCAGGTGCCCCCCGAAGTAGCGCTCATCCGTCAGCACGGACAGCGCCGACGCCCCGTTGGCCTGCAAGATCTGCGCCAAGCTCACGGGATCAAACCGCTCCCGCAGCATGCCCCGAGAGGGCGACTTGCGCTTCAGCTCCGCGATCAGGCTAAGCCGGCCGGGTTGCGTAACCGCGCGCCTGAAGTCGCGTTCGGCCCGATGGTGCCCGACCCGGGCCTTCAGCTCCGCCAGGGGCAGCCTGGCCTTGGCCGCTTCAACTTCTTGCCGCTTGTTCGCAAGAATTTCTTCAAGCATCGGCGCCCATCCGTTGCGTGACCCGTTCCAGCAGGGTCAAGCCTTCCCCTGCGTCGAGCAGGGCCACGGCCTTGGCAACACCCTCCCGTGGGCTGGCGGCCCGGCCTGCGACGTAGAGGACGCATCCGGCATTGGCCGCGACAAGATCCCGCTGTGCTGACGCCTCGCCGCCAAGGATTGCCCGGGCTCGGCTCGCATTATGCGCGGCATCCCCGCCCCGTAGCGTCTGGGCGGCGGCGCGCGGCAGGCCCAGCGCTTCCGGTGACAGACGGAGCGAGCGAATGGCCGCGGGCGTGATCTCCAACGCCTCGGTCTGGGCAGTCAGCGTGACTTCATCCAACCCATCCATGCCGTGTACCACCAGCCCATGCTCAAGGCCAAGGCGTTGCAGCGCTTCCGCCATCGGCGCGAGCAGGCGCGAGTCGGAGACGCCAACGAGTTGATAGGCCAGCGGCGCGGGATTGGCAAGCGGGCCGACGAGATTGAACAGTGTGCGGATCCCAAGCGCCCTGCGCACTGGCGCCACGACCTTCATGGCGGGATGAAACGCAGGCGCAAAGCAAAAGCCAAATCCCACTTCGTCGATGCAGCGGGCGACCTGCGCCGGGGTCGCAGCGAGATTCAAGCCCAAGGCTTCCAGCACATCCGCGCTGCCGCAGCGGCTGGAGGCGGCGCGATTGCCGTGCTTGGCGATCCGCACCCCGCCGGCCGCCGCCACCAGCGCCGCCAGAGTCGAGACATTGATGGTGCCTTGCCCGTCGCCGCCGGTCCCGCAGGTGTCGCAGAGGTTGCTGGGATTTGCGAGCGGCAGCCGCACGGCGCACCGCCGCAGCGCTTCCACGGCCGCAGCAATTTCTTCGGCGGTTTCGCCGCGCCTGGCTAACGTCGTCAGGAAATCGCGCAGCTCAGGCTCGGAGATCTGACCGCTCATGATGCGGTCCATGACCTGCAGCATCGCGTCGCGGCCAAGCGGCGTGGCGAAACGATCCGGCATGGCTACGAGCGGCGTCGACCCCTCGACGCCCCCGCCTTCGGCGGGGTCGCTCGGGATGTCGCCCCTGAAGCGTCGAGGGGTCGTCCTGAGCGAGCGCAGCGAGTCGAAGGACGGCGGGAGTGGAGCCCCGGGCTTGCCCGGGGGGCTCCACGGGCGGCGCGCAGGAAATTGCGAAGCAGGTCCTTGCCGGCGTCCGTCAGGATGGATTCCGGGTGAAACTGGACGCCGAAGATCTGGAAGCGCCGGTGCGACAGGCCCATGATCTCTCCCGCCGACGTCCGCGCGGTGACCTGCAGCACATCCGGCAGCCCGGTCCGTCGGACGATAAGCGAGTGGTAGCGCGTCGCGTCGAAGGGATTCGGCAGGCCCTGGAAGATGCCGCGGCCGGTGTGGTAGATCTTGGACGTCTTGCCGTGCATCGGCCGCTGCGCCCGCACCACCTGGCCGCCGAACACCTCGCCGATGCATTGGTGGCCAAGGCACACGCCCAGAATCGGGATCGCGCCTGCAAACGTCCGGATGAGCTCGTTGGACACCCCGGCATCGGCCGGACGGCCCGGCCCCGGCGAGATCACGATGCTGGACGGTTTCAGCCGCCGCACGGCGGCCACGCTGGTCTGGTCGTTGCGCTTGACGACCAGCTCCTCGCCCAGCTCGCCGAGATACTGCACGAGGTTATACGTGAACGAATCGTAGTTGTCGATCATCAGAATCATCGCCGTGCTCCCGGCCGGCCGAAGCGCTGCTCGGCGGCCTCGATCGCCCGCAGCATCCCGCGGGCCTTGGTGAGCGTTTCCTCGTATTCGCGCTCAGGGCGCGAGTCCGCGACGATGCCGGCACCCGCCTGCACGTAGGCCCGTCCATCCTTGACGAGGATCGTACGAATGGTGATGCAGGTGTCCAGATTGCCCGAGAAACTGAGATAGCCTACCGCCCCGGCGTAGGGACCGCGGTCATGCCGCTCCAACTGGGCGATAAGTTCCATCGCGCGCACCTTCGGGGCTCCGGTCACGGTCCCGGCCGGGAACGTCGCCCGGAGCACGTCGGAGATCGTCTTGCCCTGCCGCAGGCGGGCGGTCACGCTGCTGACCAGGTGCATGACATGCGAGTACTTCTCGATCACCATGAGCTCCGGCGTCTTGACCGAGCCGACCTGCGCCACGCGGCCCAGGTCGTTGCGGCCCAGGTCCACCAGCATCAAGTGCTCCGCCCGCTCCTTCGGGCTGGCGCGCAACTGCTGCATGAGCTGCTCATCCTCATGCGAGGTGCGGCCGCGCGGGCGCGTGCCGGCAATGGGACGCGTCTCCAGACGGCCCTCTTCGCAGCGCACCAGCATCTCCGGAGAGGCGCCGACCAGGCTCACGGCCCCGAACCGCAGCAGGAACATGTAGGGTGAAGGGTTCAGCGAACGCAGCATCCGATAGACGTCGATCGGATCGCAGCCGATCGGCCGCTCCAGGCGCTGGGACAGCACGACTTGGATGACGTCTCCGGCGCGGATATGGGCTTTCGCTGCGGTGACGCCGGCGAGAAACTCTGCGCGGCTGACGTTCGAACGCACGAGCTCGCCCTGCCGGCGGATCGGGCGGCGCGGCGCGGCGCGCAGGGGCCGCTTGAGCTGCGCAGCCATCGCCTCAATGCGCCGCACGGCCTGCCGATACGCAGCCCTGGGCGCGCGGTCTTGGGTCATCGCGTTGACCACCAGGCGCAGCGTGTGCTGGGCGTGATCAAAGATCGCCAGCGAATCGACGAGCATCAGCATGATGTCCGGAACCCGCAGCGAATTCGTGGCGTGGGCGGGGATCCGCTCAAACGCCCGGACCAAGTTGTAGCCCAACGAGCCGACGAGCCCCCCGCAGAAGCGCGGCAAGGCCGGCACACTGACGAAGCGAAACGGCGCCATGACTTGCTCAATCTCGCGGAGCGGATCGTCGCTCGTCACGACCCGTCGGCTCCGTCGCGAGCCATCGGCGCCAAGATGACGGACCTCGAGCCGTTGGCCCATGCACGTGACCAGGAGGCGCGGGCGGCTCCCGAGGAACGAAAACCGGGCGACCTTTTCGGTGCCCTCTACGGACTCCAGAAGAAAGCTGTACCGCCCGTCGTCCAGCTTGAGCAAGGCGCTGACCGGCGTTTCCAGGTCCGCCAGCAGCTCCCCGTAGACCGGGATGACGTTGCCCCGCCGGCTGAGCTTCACAAATTCCGCTTCAGATGGATAGATGTTCATCGCCTCGGCTTGCCCCGCCTCTGACGGGGCGTGCGAGCATACACACGCGCCGGATCAAAGACCCGCCGCCCGGTGACCGTCAACTGCCCGGAGGGCGCAAGACGCCGGAAGTAGCAGCTGAAGTACCCCGCGTGACAGGCCGCCACCCGCTGACGGACGAGCAAGACGAGCGACTTGCCTTCGCAGTCCACCAGGACCTGTCGGAGGCGCTGGGTATGCCCGGACTGCTCGCCCTTGAGCATGAGGCGCCCTTGGGAGCGCCGAAACACGTGGACAAGCCCGGTGGCGAGGCTCTTCGTCAGCGCCTGCCGATTGAGATAGGCCAGCGTCAAGACCTGCCGGCTCTGTTGATCTTGAATGATCACCGGCACCAAGTCCTGCTCGTTCCAACGGATCAGCCGCACCAAGCGCGCAAGCCGAGGCCGCCCGGCCGAGCGCCGAGTTCGCGAGGTCATGGCCGCACCGTGATGCGTTGCTCAGCCAGATACTGCTTCACCTGACCGATCGACAGCTGCCCGAAGTGGAACAGCGACGCGGCCAGCGCCGCGTCCGCCCCGCCCTCCGTGAGGACGCGCGCGAAATGCTCGAGGCGTCCCGCGCCGCCTGACGCGATCACGGGCACGCCCACCGCCTGCGCCACGATGCGCGTCAGCTCGAGGTCGTAGCCTTCCTTCGTCCCATCATAGTCCATGCTCGTCAGTAGAATCTCCCCGGCCCCGCGGCGTTCGACCTCGCGCGCCCACGCCGAGACATCCTTGCCGCTGGCCTGCCGCCCCCCGTGTGTGTAGACTTCCCAGCCCTGACCCGCGCGCTTGGCATCGATCGCCACCACGACGCACTGGGCGCCAAAGCGCCGCGCCGCCTCATCCACGAACGCCGGCCGCTCGACGGCGCTCGTATTGATCGAGACCTTGTCTGCGCCGGCGGATAAGAGCGCGCGGATATCCTCGACCGCGCGCACGCCCCCGCCGACCGTCAGCGGCATGAACGCCTCCGCCGCCGTGCGCGCGACCACATCCAGCATGATGGGCCGTTGCTCGTGCGAGGCCGTGATGTCCAGAAACACCAGCTCATCCGCGCCGGCGTCATTGTAGGCTTTCGCCGCCTCGACCGGATCGCCCGCATCGCGCAGGCTGACAAATCTGACGCCCTTCACCACGCGGCCTTGGTTCACATCAAGACAAGGGATAATCCGTTTGGCCAGCATCGTCCTCAGCCTGCGGCCTGAATGGCGTCGCGAGCGTCAAGTGTTCCTTCGTAGAGCGCCTTGCCGATGATGACGCCGACGACGCCGCGGGATTCAAGCGTCTTGAGCTGGCGGAGGTCCTCAAGCGACGACACGCCGCCCGAAGCGATCACCTCGCGGGCGCCGGCATCCAGCACCTCGGACAGCAGGGACAGATTGGGTCCCTGCAGCGTGCCATCACGGCTGACATCGGTGCAGATGACCGTCTCCACACCGAGCATCGTCACGCTGCGCGCGAGCGCCCCCGGCGTGATCTGGGTGGCGGCGACCCAGCCTCGGCTGACGACCCGGCCGGCGCTGGCGTCGATGGCCACCGCGATCTTGGTGCCAAACCGATCCGCGGCTTCCTGCACAAAGCGGGGATCTTCGCACGCCTTGGTCCCCAGCACGACCCGCGCGGCTCCTGCCGCGAGGGCTTGGCCAAGGGCTTCTTTCGTCCGGACACCCCCGCTGAGTTCGACGCGGACCCCGCAAGACTCAATGATCTGCTGGGCCAGTGGCAGATTCTTGTAGGCGCCCTCGAAGGCCCCATTCAAATCGACGACATGTAGCCACGTCGCCCCGGCCGCCACCCACCGCTTCGCCACCGCGACCGGGTCATCGGAGTAGACGGTCACCGCCTCGCGTTTGCCCTGCGCCAGGCGCACGACTTTTCCATCGAGGAGATCGATGGCGGGGATCACCACCATCACAGATCCACGAAATTCCGCAAGACCTGCAGGCCAAGCGCCTGGCTCTTCTCGGGATGGAACTGGGTCGCATACAAGTGCTCGCGCCATACCATGGCGGCGAACCGGATCCCATAGTCCGTCTCGAGCGCCACAAGCGACCGATCCGTTGGATCCGCGTAGTAGGAGTGCACAAAATAGAAGAAGCTGCCATCGGCGACGCCGGCCAGTAGCGGGCAGGCGTCGTCCTGGCTGCTGACCACCGAGTTCCATCCCATGTGCGGCACTTTCAGGGGAGCCCGGCTCTCCGAGTGAAACCGCCGCACACGGCCCGGCAGGATTCCGAGCCCCTTGACGCCCGGGTCCTCTTCGCTCTCCTCAAAGAGCAGTTGTAGTCCCAGGCAGATGCCCAAGTAGGGCTTGCCGTCCGCCAACGCCTGCCGGATTGGATCCAACAGTTCCCTGGTAGCCAGCTCTTGCATCGCGGCGCCGAAGGCGCCGACCCCGGGCAGAATCAGCTGGTCCGCGCCGGCCACGTCCTCCGGCCGGCCGGAGACCGTCACCTGCGCGCCCAGCGCCTCCAACGCCTTGGAGACGCTGCGTAGGTTGCCCATGCCGTAGTCAATGACGACGATCATCGTAAGCAGGCTAAGGAGGACTGGTCGGTCCGTGGCTCGTGGCTCGTGGCTCGTGGCAACTGCCTACCCCACGGACCACCGACCACGGACCACGGGCGTTCTTAATTGAGACGTCCTTTCGAGGACGGCACGCCCTTGACGCGCGGATTTCGGCGGGTTGCGCTGGAGAGCGCTCGGCCCAGCGCCTTGAACACCGCCTCGCAGGTGTGGTGAAAATCCGAGCCGGCGAGCACATCGATGTGCAGCGTGAGCTTCGCGGTGCGGGCCAGCGACTCAAGGAAGTGCTCCGCATCACCCCATTGGTAGGCGCCGCGGGAGCTGGGCGGACGCGCGCGAACCCCCGGGACGCCGCCGTCGCGGACCACGCACTTCGGGCGCCCCGAGAAGTCGACGACCACTCGAGCCAGCGCTTCTTCCATCGGCACATAGGCGAAGCCGATCCGCGTAATGCCGCCGCGCGCGCCCAGGGCCTGATCGAACGCCTGCCCCACGACCAGCCCCACATCCTCATTGGTGTGGTGGTGGTCGATGTGCAGATCGCCCTTGGCCTTGACGCGCAGGTCGAATAAACCGTGGGTGCCCACGAGTGTGAGCATGTGGTCGAGAAATGGAATGCCGGTTGCCACCGCGGTCGTGCCGCGGCCATCCAGGTTCAGGCCGACCGTGATGTTCGTCTCCCGGCTCTTGCGCGTGACCGTCACTCGTCTCATGACTCCTCGCTCCAGACGTTAGCCCGTCAACCGGACTTTCACCGCGTCGAAGTGGCGCGGCAGTCCTTCAATGGTCGTCAGGCGCTCCAACGGCTCCCGCATGCGCTCCAGCCCCCGTTTCGTATACGTAATGAGGTGCGTGCGGCGGATGAAATCATCCAATCCCAGGCCTGAAAACGTCCGCGCCGAGCCGCCAGTCGGCAGGACGTGGCTTGGGCCGGCCACGTAATCGCCGACGGTGACCGGCGAATAGGGTCCCAGGAAGATCGCGCCGGCGTTGCGGATGCGGCGGGCGAGCTTCTTCGGAGCCCGCACCAGCAGCTCGAGGTGCTCGGGGGCCAGCTGGTTCGCCACCTCGGCCGCCTCATCCAGATTCTTCACCAGCACGCAGTAGCCGCCCGGCACCTGCTTGCGCACCAGCCGCGCCAACGCCTTGGACGGCGTGATCAGAAACGCGAGGCCTCCGGCGTGCTCCGCCTCCCCGAGCAGATCGGCGACCACGTATTGCGGGTTGGCGGTGTGATTCGCAATCACCGCGATTTCCGATGGGCCGGCGATCGTGTCCACGTCCGCGAACCCAAAGACCTGCCGCTTGGCTTCCACGACGTAGGCATTGCCCGGGCCGACGAGCTTGTCCACCTTGGGGATCGTTTTGGTCCCGAAGGCCAGCGCGGCGATGGCCTGGGCCCCGCCCATCCGGTACACCTCATCGACATCCAACAGGCTCGCCACCGCCAGGATGTGCGGATCCACGCTGCCATCGGGCCGCGGCGGGGTCGCCAGGACAATCTGCTCCACCCCGGCGCGCCGCGCCGGAATGACCGTCATATACACCGTGGACACCAGGCTCGCGGTGCCGCCAGGAATATAGATGCCCACCCGCTCCAGCGGCTCAAACCGCTCGCTAACCACCACGCCGTCGCCGTCCACCGTGCGCACCGGTTTGCGGCGCGGCTGCATGTAAAACGCCTGGACGTTCTGGATCGCCACCTTCAACTGCAGCACAAACTTGGGATCGAGGTGCTGAAACGCCCCGGAAATCTCCGCCTCGGTCACGCGGAGCTGCCGGGCCGTCAAACGGGCTCGATCGAACCGCCGGCCGTAGCGCAACAGGGCCGTGTCCCCGTTCTGGTACACGTCCTCCACGATGCGGCGCACGGTCTCCTCGGTTCGCCGCCGGCGCGTCAACTGCCGCCTGCAGAGCCGCTGCCACTCCTGACTCCGTGTTGAGATGACTTTCATGATGAAACCGTTCTTGGGTGCTCGAGGCTGAAGGCTGGAGGCTCGAGGTTGAACGACGAGCTACGAACCACGAGCCACGAGCCCTGTCGTTCTTTCATCGCTGGAGGGCCTCGCGCACCAGTTCCTCCGCCTTTGCCAAAGCTGCAGGAAGGCGCGAGGGCTCCTTGCCCCCGCCCTGCGCGAACTCCGGCCGTCCGCCGCCGCTGCCCTGGATCAAGGGGGCGACGGCTTTCAACAGCGCTCCGGCGTGCACCCGCTTGGCGACCTGGGGCGTCACCGCGATGACGATGGCGGCGCGGCCGGCTTCCCCGCTGGCAAGGACAACAATGCCTTCCTGCCCAAGCGAGGCTTTCAGGGCATCCGCCATCGCGGCCAGCGTCTCCTGATCGGCTTGCTTGAGCGTCGCCGCGACAAAGGCGATGCCGTTGATCTGCTTCCCTTCCGCCACCAACCGCTTGGCCTCCACGCGCGCCATGTCCAAGCGCAGGCTCTTGCGTTCCCGCTCAAGCCGCTTCACCTGCTCCAGCAGCTCCTCAAGGCCTGGGAGCAGCCCTTGGGCCGGCCGGCCCAGCCGACGGGCTGCCTCGCGCAGGAGCCTCGAATCCTCCTGTTGGCGGGAAGCGGCCGCGTCCCCGACGAGGGCTTCGATGCGGCGCGTGCCGGCGGCGATGGAGCTCTCCGCGACCACCGTGAAGGCGCCGACGAACCCGGTGTGGCTCAAGTGCGTGCCCCCGCACAGCTCCTGCGAGTAGTCCCCGATGCGCACCACGCGCACGCGGCTGCCGTATGTATCGCCGAAGAACGCCAACGCGCCCGCTTGCTTGGCCTGCGCCAGCGACATCTGTTCTGTCAGCACCGCATCCGCGTGGCGCACGCGGCGATTTACTAACGCCTCAACTTGAAGCCGCTGCTCCTCGTGCAGCCCGCCCAAGGCCGAGAAGTCAAACCGCACGCGATCCGCATCGACCAGCGAGCCGGCCTGCGCCGTCTGGGGGCCGAGCACCTCGCGCAGCGCCCAGTGCAAGAGGTGCGTCGCCGTGTGGCTGCGCGCGATCCGCAAGCGCCGCTCGGCGTCCACCTGCGCCCGCACAGGCTCTTGCACGCTGAGCGTCCCCTGCCGCACGGTCGCCTGGTGGATGAGCACGTCATCCGCCCACCCGGTGATGCGGACCTCGGCGGATCCACGCGGCCCCTCAATGCGCCCGGCATCGCCGACTTGCCCGCCGGACTCTCCGTAGAATGGCGACCGGTCCAGCACCAAGCCGACGTCCTGGCCTTCACGCGCGCGCTCGATCCAGGCCGCGCCGTCCCACAGGCCCGCCACTCGGGCGTCGGCCTGCAGGAGCTCGTAGCCAATAAAGTGCGTCTCGCGGTCCGGCAGCTTCCCCAGGCGCTCGCGCACGCGCAACCCCTCCGTGACAAACACGCCGCCGCTGAATTGGCTGTGCGCTCTGGAGCGCGCCTGCTGGGCATTCATGGCCGTCTCGAACCCTGCGCGGTCCACCTCCAAGCCCTGCTCACGGGCGATATCCATCGTGAGCTCAAGCGGAAACCCGTACGTGTCGTAGAGCCGAAACGCGTCGTCCCCCGGCACGGTGGAACGCCCGGCCTTGCGCACGCGGTCGAAGAGCGCTGCCAGCTTCTCAGTGCCGGCCTCGAGCGTCCGGCTGAACTGGCGCTCTTCCTCTTGGACCACGCGCAGCAGATGCGCTTGCTTCGTTCGAAGCTCCGCTTCGTAGGGCGACCCCGCGGTGTCGGCGATCGCTTGTTCGACCAAGGCGCCCAGCAAGTTCCCCTCGGATGCGCCCGCCCGAGCGGCCGGCGCTCCGGACAAGAGCAATCTCAGCCGATAGGCGCGACGGATCAGCATCCGCAAGACATACCCGCGCGATTCGTTGGACGGCAGGACGCCTTCTGCGATCAGAAACGTCAGCGCGCGGACGTGATCCGCGATCGCGCGGACGGCGAACTCCTGCTCACCGCCTGCCGGCTTTGCCCGCCCCTTCCGGTTGGGCCGGAGCGCGCTGATCACGTGTCGAAATACATCCGTGTCGTACGACGTCTCCACCCCTTGCATCACCGCGGCCAGCCGCTCAAGACCCATCCCGGTGTCGATGCCTTTGCGCGGCAGCGGCTTAAGCGATCCGTCCGATTGCCGATCGAACTGCGTGAAGACCAGGTTCCAGACCTCGACGGACCGTGGGCTCTGCACCGCTCCGTCCGGATCGAAATAGATTTCCGAGCAGGGCCCGCACGGGCCGTTCGGGCCGTTCGCTGGCGCGTTGGCAGGCCAGAAGTTGTCCGCCTGGCCGAACGCGCGGAGGCGCTCCGCCGGCACCCCGAGGGCGCGCCAGAGCGACATCGCCTCCTCGTCCTCCTGGTAGACGCTGATCCACAGCTTCGCCGCGGGCAGATTCAAGCAGAGCGCTCGGCGGTCGGGGCTGGGCGTGCCCCCATAGTCCAACGTGCCGGTCAGGAATTCCCAGGCCCAACGGATCGCGTCCGCCTTGAAGTAATCGCCGAACGAAAAATTCCCGAGCATTTCAAAGAACGAGTGGTGAAACGGCATCTTGCCGATCTGGTCAAGGTCTCCGGTGCGAAGGCACTTCTGGCAGGACGCGGCCCGCTTCAACTCCGCGCGCCGTCCGGTGAAGTCATCCTTGAACTGATTCATGCCGGCGGAGGTGAACAGGACCGTCGGGTCGCCCGCCGGGATAAGCCCGTCGCTCGCGACGATCGTATGCGTCCGCGACGGGGCGGCGAAAAAAGCCAGAAATCGCTTGCGCAGCTCGACGCTGGTCATGTCCCTCAGGTCGGTGAAGACGAAAACGCGGATCGCACAGACAGGAAGTGACCGAGAGGGTGCACTCTGCTGCGCGATCCGTGCATCACGGCACGCGCTCGGACTCGACCGATGGGCCTGCCGCGTCGGTCGCAAGGCGTTCGATCAGCTCTGCGTCAAACCCCCGCGCGGCCAGCGCCCGTGCCAGTGCGGCCGGGGCCCCTCGTCTTCCATGCCGCCGGCGCCTCCAGGCCGCCGCGAATGCCCTGGCTCGGGTCGCATCGTGGTCCGGACCCGCATGCTGCTCGGCCGAGCTCAGCGCGCGATCGCCGAAGCCTCTCGCCGCCAGTTTGGCCGTAATGGCGCGCCAGGCATAGGCGCGGCGGCTCCACTGCTCCGCCCAGAGCCTCGCGGCGGCGCAATCATCCAAGAGGTTGAGCGCTTCACACTCTTGAAGCAGCCGCTGGGCGGCGCCCGGTGTCAGCTCAAAGCGCCGGAGATACGCGGCCGCCTCGTGGCAGGACCGCGCGCCGCCGCGCAGGTACCGCTGCAAAGCCGCTCGGGGACGGGCGAGCCCTTCTGCGTCGCTGCGACGGCCCGGCATGCGCCCCCTGAAGCACGCTGAGCACGCGTGGGCGCTCAACCGCCGGCTTTGATGACGAAGTAGCCGCGGTTCGTCCGCACCAGGGCGTTGCCGCGGATCGCGCCGATCGCTTGGCGGTACTCGTCCAAGTTCTCGATGCGCTGGCGATTGATTTCGTTGATCAGATCCCCGGACCGTAACCCGGCCTGCTCCGCTGGCGAATCCGATTCGACCTCAGCCACGATCACGCCGGGGGTGCCCGGAGGCAGATTGGCCCGCTCCAACCATTCCGACGAGAGGTTCGCGACCTTGAGCCCCCGCCAGGCCTCTGAAGTGACGCCGCCTTCCGCCAACTCGACTTCCGCCGGGCGCTCGCCGATCTCGACGCTCACTTTCTGCGGCTGGCTCTCGCGGAGGAGCTCGACTTCGATCTTCCGCCCCACCTTGATGCCGCTCACCAAATCGACCAGCTGGCGGCTATGCTCAATCGGCTTCCCATCGACCGTGCGGATGACATCGCCGGTCTTGATGCCGGCCCGCTCGGCCGGGCTCCCCGGCAGGACCTGGAACACCACGACGCCGCGCTGATCCTTCAACCCATAGTACTCGGCCACATCAGGCGTCACGTCCTGGATCTGCAGGCCGAGCCATCCGTATTCGACCTTGCGCCCCGCGATCAGCGCCTCGAGCACCCGCTTGGCCTTGTTAGCGGTAATCGCGAAGCCGATGCCTTCGTAGCCGCGCGAGCTGGTCAGAATGGCCACGTTGATGCCGATGACCTCGCCGCTTAGATTCAGGAGCGGGCCCCCGCTGTTGCCGGGGTTAATCGCCGCGTCCGTCTGAATGAGCCCCGCGTAATCGCGGTCCTGACGGGACATCCGTGGCAGCTGCCGCTCCAGCGCGCTGACGACGCCGACCGTCAGGGTGGGCTCGGTGCCGATCGAACGGGCCGAGGGACCGGAACCCATCAACCCAAACGGGTTGCCGAGTGCGATGGCCCACTGCCCCGCGTGGACGGTGCTCGAATCCCCAAGCCGCGCGACCGGCAGGTCCTTGGCGTTGATCTTGATGACCGCCAGATCCGAGCGCGTGTCCTTGCCTTTGATTTCGCCGGTGAACTCTCGCCCATCCGCCAACGCCACCGTGATCTTATCGGCGTCCGCCACCACGTGCTCGTTCGTCAGGATATACCCCGAGGGATCGATGATGAACCCCGACCCCAGGCCGAAGCGATGGAATTCTCGCCCAGGCCCCTGCCCCTGCCCCTGCTCTCCTTCGAACTGCCGGAAGAAATCCTCGTAGGGATCCTCGCCGAACCCAAAGAACGGGTGCACCCGGAAATACTGCCGCACGCGCTCGATCTGCTCCGTCGAGATGCTGACGACGCACGGGCCGACCTCCTCGCTGATGCGGATGAACGACTGCTGGAGACTCTCCCCTTCGCCAACGCCACCGTGCGGGGCGGCGCTCACGCCGGCCGGGGTCACCGGCCTGGCGCTTGCCGAGCGCAGTTCCTGGCTGCCGAACATCACGCCGGCGATGGACAGGACCCCGACCATGGCGGCAATCAGCTTACGACGGGTGGTGGTCATGCGTGAACCTCCTCCGCAGCCGGCGCGGCGTGCGGCGCCGGGACGGCCTTTGTTGCCGTACGAATGCGCTGCTCGATTTCCTGCATGAGCTTCGGGTTTTCCTTCAGGAACAGGCGCGCGCTTTCACGGCCCTGGCCCAGCTTCCGGTCTCCGTAGGCCAGCCAGCTGCCTTGCCGCTGGATGACGCCGGCGGTCTCGCCGGCATCGAGCAGGCTGCTGGGGCGCGAGATGCCCTCATCGAACATGATGTCGAACTCCGCCTGACGAAACGGAGGGGCGACCTTGTTCTTCACCACCTTGGCCCGCACGCGGTTGCCGATGGCCCGATCGCCGACCTTGATCGAGTCGATCCGTCGCAGATCGATGCGCACGGAGGCATAGAATTTCAGCGCGCGGCCACCCGGAGTCACCTCGGGGTTGCCAAACATCACCCCGATCTTCTCGCGGATCTGGTTGATGAAGACGCAGCAGGTCTTTGACTTGGCGATCGCGGCCGTCAGCTTCCGCATGGCCTGGCTCATGAGACGCGCCTGCAATCCCACGAATTGATCCCCCATTTCCCCTTCAATCTCCGCGCGGGGGACCAGGGCAGCCACCGAGTCGATCACCACGATGTCGACGGCGTTCGAGCGCACCAGGGTCTCGGCGATTTCCAGCGCCTGCTCCCCGGTGTCCGGCTGCGACACCAGCAGCTCATCCAGATTGACGCCCATCTTCTTGGCGAAGGTGGGATCGAGCGCGTGCTCCGCATCGATAAAGGCGCCGACGCCGCCGCGGCGCTGCGCTTCGACGACCACGCTCAGGCTGAGCGTGGTCTTGCCGGAGGCCTCGGGCCCGAAGATCTCAACCACGCGGCCGCGGGGCAATCCCCCGATGCCCAGCGCCAGATCCAGCGCCAGCGCCCCGGTGGGAATTGAGGGGATATCCAGCCGGGTGTCCTGGCCCAGCCGCATGATGGATCCTTTGCCGAACTGCTTCTCGATCTGGCTGAGCGTGAGCTCAAGCGCTTTCTGCCGATCTTGACGTTCACGATCTTTCTCTACCTGGGCCATGGCTGGCTCCTTCCGGTCGGCGCGGGCCGCCCTCCCGGCGGCCTGCCCCTGGGTAGGTGAGGGTCCCTCTTATTATACGAAACCCGCGTCACCTTGCAAAGCCCGCCCCGCCCTTCGGGTGGCTCAAACAGTGAGCGAAGGGCGGGGCCCGCCGCGCTCGAGGCGGCCGTGCGTCCAAGCCCCAATGCTATAATGCCCCCATGCGTGCTGAGCTGCTCACGGTCGGCTCTGAGCTCCTCAACGGGGCGACGATCAATACCAATGCGGCCTTTCTCGCGCGCCGCCTGGCCGAGCTCGGCCTGCCCTGCGCCCAACAGACCGCCGTCCCGGACCGGCAGGAGGACGTCGTCACGGCGCTGCGGGAAGCCCTCGCTCGCGCGGAGCTGCTGATCATCACCGGGGGCCTGGGCCCGACGTTCGACGACATCACCATGGCGGCCATCGCCCAGGCGCTGGGGCGGCCGCTCGTCTACCGGGCGGATGTTGCGGCGCAGATCAGACGGTTTTACCAACGCCGTCATCGCACCCTTCGCCAAGCCGCCTTGCGCCAGGCGTATCTCCCCCACGGCGCCCGACCGTTGGCGAACCCGCTGGGGACTGCGCCGGGCGTGTGGGTGCAGGATGGACGCCGCCAGACGGCGCGCCCCAGGTCCACGCCGCGCTATGTCGTCGCGTTGCCCGGGGTGCCGCGCGAGATGCGAGCGATGTTCGATCGCCGCGTGGCGGGCCGCTTGCGGAAGCTCCCTGGCAGGACCGCCAGCGCCAGCGTCACCATCCGCACCGTCGGTCTGGTCGAGCTGCACATCCAACAGCTCTTGCGCCGCCTGCGGCTTCCGTCGGACCTCCAGCTCGGTCTCTATCCGGATCTGCAGGCCGTCGATGTGCGGCTCACTGCCACAGCGCCCAGCGCGCCGGCGGCATTGCGCCGGGTCGAGCGCGCGGCCAGACGGCTTGAGCGCGCGTTGGGATCGGCCGTCTACGGACGCCAGGAGCGCCGGCTTGAGGAAGCCGTCGGCGAGCGCTTGGCGCGCACACGCCTCACGATTGCCGTCGCGGAATCGTGTACCGGGGGCTTGATCGCCGCCCGTCTGACCGACGTGCCGGGCAGTTCTCGCTATCTGCGCGGCGGGCTGGTGACCTACCACAATGATGTCAAACGCGCGTGCTTGGGCGTCCCCGCCGCGCTGCTTGCGCGCCACGGGGCGGTCAGTGCTCCGGTCGCACGGGCGATGGCGCGCGGCATCCGGCGATTCGCTGACTCGGACATCGGCCTCGCGGTCACAGGGATCGCCGGGCCAGGCGGAGGCAGCGCGGCCAAACCGGTGGGACTGGTGTTTCTAGCGCTGGCGGATCGTCGCGGCGTCCAGGTGAGAAGCACTCGATTTGTCGGCGACCGCGCCGGCATCAGGGCGCAGGCCGCGCAGATGGCCCTGGATTGGATCCGGCGCCTTGCAGCGCCACGTCGCTAAGCGCCTGGTAACGAGGTCCGACCGAGTGCAAGAGACTTTGATACAGCCGTACCGCATCGACGCGCCATGGCGTCGGCGCCTGCCACGCGGTGTCCTGCAGCGCCCGGCTCAGCTGCGCGCGGTTGCGAGGCGTCCTCACCCGCCCCAGCGTGACGTGGGCCGCGAAGGCCCGCGCGTCTTGTCGAAGGCCGAGCGCCTGGCTTGAGGCTTCAATCCGCTCGGCGAGCCGCTTGGCGCGCTCCGCGCCTTCCGTCACGCTGACCCAGATGACTCCAGGGGCGCTCAACGACGCGAACGCTCCGAGACGGCCCAGCGCCATGGAGAACGGCGGCTCCTCGAGCGCCAGCGCGCGCAACAAGCCTTCGACGGCCTGGCGCTGCGCGTCCGTAATCTCCCCAAGGAATTTCACGGTCAGGTGTAACTGACTCGACTCCACCCATTTCACGTCCGCCTGGGCCTTCCTCAATTCGTCCTGCAGCCGCTCCAGCGATCGTTGGGCGGATGCCGGCAGGTCGATCGCAATAAACGCGCGCATGGCGCTTAGGGACGAACAGGCAGGAGGGCGGACACCACCAACAGCACGCACAGCGTCGCGACCGCCGCGCCCAAATCATCGGCCATGATCCCCCAACCCTCAGGCAGACGGGCCAGGGCATGAATGGGCGGCGGCTTGATCGTGTCGAAGAATCGAAAGAGTGCTAGCCCCAGCAGCGTCATGAACGGACGCGAGTCGATGCCGGCCAAGACGACCACAATCGCCCACATCGCCCACACTTCGTCGATCACGACCGCCGGCGGATCATGAATCCCGGCGGCGCGCTCATAGGCGCAGGCAATGGCCGCTCCGGCGACGAACCCAACGACGAGCGCCGCCAGCAGGCCCCAGCTTGTCGCCGCCCCAGGCGGAACCACCCGCACCGTCGCCAGGCCGAGCGCCAGCCCCAGGAGGCTGGCCGCGGTGCCGGGAGCCCAGGGCACGTAGCCGATGAACCCCGCCGTGGCGAGGAATCGGACGCCCAAGCGCATCAGCGGCTGATCGCATCGCGCAACACCCCGCGATGCCGCCAAAAGAAACTGCCGCCGGACACGAGGGTCAAGAGGACGGCAATCCACAACGAGACGAGGATGAGCTGCTGGAGCGCCACATCGACGCGGGGGGTCAGACCCCCAGGGGTCACCTCGCGGATGACGAGGACGCTCAAGATGAGCACGATGGTCGCCATCTGCGACACCGTCTTGTTCTTCCCTTGTCGTTCGGCGGCAAGCACGAGGCCCCGACTGGCCGCATAGAGCCGCACGCCGGTGATGAGCAGCTCGCGAAGGACGATGACCAGCACCATCCAGGCCGGCACCAGGCGCAATTGGATGAAGGCCAGGAACACCCCCAGGACGAGCACTTTGTCCGCGATCGGATCCAGCAGCGCGCCGAGCGCGCTCTGCTGGTGCCATCGCCGCGCAAGATACCCGTCAAACCAGTCGGTGGCGCTGGCGACGGCGAAGCAGACCAGCGCGCCGACCTTGCCCGCCGCGGTGGGCACAAAGAGGAGGGCCATGGTCACGAACGTGAGGAGAATTCTGAGGAGGCTGAGTTTCGTCGGGAACGTCATCGCCGTCCCGGGAGGATCGCGTCAGGCCGCCAGTGGCTGGAGCGTGGGTGCTGCCGCGACGGTGCCCACGAGATCGTACTCGTAGCTATCCGTGATGGTCACGGGCACAAACGTGCCGGGGGCCAGGGGCGCGTCGCTGTGGACGAAGACGGTCCCATCCACTTCGGGACAGTCCGCGCTCGTCCGGCCGAGAAACTGTGTGGGATCCGCAGGATCCGCTTCATCGATCACGACGTCCAGCGTGCGGCCGACGGCGCGCCGGTTCACGTCGGCGGCCACGCCCTGCTGCACCTGCATCAGCCGGTCGAGCCGCTCGCGACGCACGGCGTCCGGCACCTGGTCAGGATACCGAAACGACGCGGTGCCTTCCTCCCGCGAATACGCGAAGGCTCCCAAACGCTCAAAGCGGATCTCTTCGAGAAACGCGAGCAGGGCGGCAAACGCCGCGTCGGTCTCGCCTGGAAAGCCGACGATCACCGAGGTGCGCAGCGTGAGGCCGGACACCTCGGCGCGCAAGCGCTGGAGGGTCTGGCGCATCGCCGCCTGGGTCAGGCCGCGGTTCATCCGACGCAGCATCTCATCATCCGCGTGCTCGATCGCGCTATCCAGGTACTTGCAGATCGCCGGCTCATCCCGAATCGTCTCAATCAGCTCTGGCGACACCCCGCGCGGATGGCAATAGAGCAGGCGGATCCAGCGCACGCCGCGGATCTTCGCCACCTCCGCCAACAGCTCCGCGATCCGCGGACGGCCGTAGCAATCCACGCCGTAATCTGAGGTGTCCTGCCCGACCACGATCAGCTCGCTGACGCCGCGCTCCTCGACCAGCTGGCGCGCTTCCTCCACCACCGCCTCGATCGGCCGGCTGCTCAAAGGGCCTTTGATCTTCGGGATGATGCAAAAGCTGCAGCCTTTGAGACATCCCTCCGAGATCTTCAGGTAGGCGTAGTGCGACGGGGTCAAGGCTTCGCGCGCGACGCGACGACCTCGATGAGGCACCTGAGGTCGGGCACGCAGGCGGATCGGCTGGGAACCGGACGGCCCTGCCCCGCTCGGAGGCGGGGCCAGCACGCGGCGCACGACGGTCTCGACATCACTGAAGCCATCCACCCCCACAAACCCATCGACGTCAGGCAGCTCCTTGATCAATCCTTGCTTGAATCGCTGGACGAGGCATCCGGCGACGATCACCGCCTTGAGCTTGCCCTCCTGTTTCAGGCGCACGGCCTGCAGGATCGTCTCGATCGACTCCTGGATCGCCTCCTGGACGAAGCTGCAGGTGTTGATGATGGCGACATCCGAGCCGCTGACGGTGTCCCGCAGGACAAAGCCGTCCTGCTTCAACCGGCCCAAATACAGCTCGGAGTCCACCAGGGTCCGCGGACAGCCGAGGCTGATCAGACTGACGCTCGGGGCGGGACCGACGGGTGCGCTCATCACACGGACACTACGGGTGCTCGTCCGGCAGCGGCCGGATTCCCTGGCTGGTAATGAGCAGCCGGCCGCCGTGCGCCATCGCCAACGGACTGATGGATTCGCCGTTGAGGTTCAAGTCCACCTGCGACGGTTTGGCGACGACGATTTCGAAGCGCTTTGCCGCATGCCAGGTTTCCTGGGCACCGCGCCGCAGGCGCTGTTGCGTGAGCAGCCGGCCGTCCGCGCGGACTTGGACCCAGGTGGGCCGCCGCACCGTGATCGCCAGCTCCAGACCCTGCACAGGCACGGTACGGAGCTCTTGGGCTGCTTCGGGCTTGGGGGTCACCTCCGGAAGCTCCTGCACGACGGAGACGCTCGCTTGCTGGTGTGGCGCGTCCATGCGCGGCAGCTTCGGCAACCAGCGCTGCGGCTTGACGATCACCAAGGCGGCGATGGCCGCCAGGACCAGCACGGGCACGCGCAAGCGCTCCAACTGCTCCCACGGAATCTGCCACTCGGGCAGCTGCACTTCAGGCAGCTTCCACTGAGGCGCCTTCCACTCAGGAGCCTTCAACTCAGGCACTT
>JAHFGW010000012.1:0-20249 GCA_023247235.1 Candidatus Omnitrophota bacterium
TGTCGCCTTTAACAGACCGTCCCGAGAGACGGACAAGGGCCATGACAGCGAATCCCCCAAGCAACCGAGCAGCCCAGCCATCTCAGGCGGGCTCTTTTTTTGCCTCCCGCGAGAAGGCCCGAGTGCTGGACGCCGACGCCATCCATCGCAGCCTCCTCCGCATGGCGCATGAAATTCTCGAACGCAACCGCGGCGCCGCGACCCTGGCGCTGGTTGGCATCCGCACGCGCGGCGCCGTCTTGGCGCAGCGGCTCGCCAAGGAAATCGAGGGAATCGATGGGCGGGCCATCCCCGTGGGGCTACTCGACATCACGCTCTATCGCGATGATCTCTCCCGCATTGCGCCCAACCCGGTGATCCGCGCGACGGACATCTCCTTCGATGTGACCAATCTGCACGTCATCCTCGTGGACGACGTCCTCTACACCGGCCGCACGGTGCGCGCGGCGCTTGATGCGCTCGCAGACTTGGGCCGCCCGCAGGCGATTCAGCTGGCGGTGCTCGTGGATCGGGGCCACCGCGAGCTACCGATCCGCGCCGATTATGTCGGGAAGAATCTCCCGACCAACCTGCGCGAGCGGGTCGAGGTGCGCCTGCGCGAGACGGATGAAAAGGAAGAAGTCGTCATCGAAGCGCCCGCGGAGCCCCCGCATGCCTAGCACGGCGACGACCAGCCGGCCAACGGCCACCGCTGCATGGACCCGGCGCCATCTGTTGGGCTTGCGGGAACTCTCCGCCGACGAGATCCGGCTGATCCTGAACACGGCGGCGTCCTTCCGCGAGATCTCGTTGCGCCCGATCAAGAAGGTACCGGCGCTACGAGGCCAGACGGTCGTGAACCTCTTCTTTGAGCCCAGCACGCGCACCCGCACGTCCTTCGAGCTGGCGGCCAAACGGCTCTCGGCCGATGTGATGAACATCGCCATCCAGGCCTCAAGCGTGGCCAAGGGCGAGACCGTGCTTGATACCGTGCGCAATCTCGAGGCGCTGAAGGTGGACACCATCGTCGTGCGCCACGCCGCGGCCGGCGTGCCCCATCTCATCGCGCGCCACGCCAACGCCTCGATCGTCAATGCGGGCGATGGCGCCCACGAACATCCGACGCAGGCCCTGCTGGACTGCTTCACGATCCAGGAGAAGCTGGGGCGCATCGAAGGCTTGAACGTCTCGATCATCGGCGACATCGGCCACTCGCGCGTCGCCCGCTCGAACCTCTGGGGGCTGACGAAACTCGGCGCCCGCGTCACGGTCTGCGGCCCGCCGACCCTGGTCCCGCCGACGATCGCGCAGCTGGGCGTGCGCGTGACCCATCGGATCGAGGACGCGATTCGCGAGGCGGATGTCCTCATGCTGCTGCGGATCCAGCACGAGCGGCAGGAGGCCAAGCTGGTCCCGAGCATCCGGGAATACCGGTTGCGCTACGGGATCGACCGGGAGCGGCTCGCTCGCGCCAAATCCGGCGTGCTGATCATGCATCCTGGACCCATCAACCGGGGCGTGGAACTGGACTCCAGCGTGGCGGATGGGCCCTACTCCGTCATCTTGGATCAGGTCACCAATGGCCTGGCCGTGCGCATGGCCGTGCTCTACCTGGTGTCCGGTGCGCCGGAAGTCAGCGAGGAGCTGGGGTGAGCGCCATGGGCAAAGTGCTCATTACTGGTGGGCGCGTGATCGATCCGTCCACGAACCGAGACGGCGTATTCGACATCCTGATCGAGCGCGGCAAGATCGCCGACATCCAGCCGAACATCCCGGCCAATGGCGCCAAACCCTTGGACGCCCGCGGCCGCCTGGTGGTCCCAGGATTTATTGATCTGCACACGCACCTGCGCCAGCCGGGCCGGGAGGACAGCGAGACGCTCGAGACAGGCTTGCGCGCGGCGGCCCGCGGCGGTTTCACGGCGGTGTGCGCCATGCCCAACACCGAGCCGGCCATCGATACCCGGGGCGTGGCGGACTTCATCCATCAAGAAGGCCAGCGCCTGGGTCTGGTGGCCGTGCGCGCGGTCGGCGCGGTCACCAAGGGCCGCCAGGGCGCGGAACTCACGGATTTCGGAGAGTTGTTTGATGCCGGCTGCGTGGCGCTGTCGGATGATGGCAGCCCGGTCATGGACGGGCTGCTCATGCGCCGGGCGCTGGAGTACGCGCGCGTCTTTGAGCGGCCGATCATCCAGCACGCGGAGGACCTGACGCTCAGCGCCGGCGGCGTAGCGCACGAAGGCCTCCTCTCCATGACGCTGGGGCTGCCCGGGATCCCCGCTGAGGCCGAGTCGGTCATGGTTGCGCGGGATCTCGCCCTGGCGGAATTGACGAGCGGATGGCTGCATCTGGCGCACCTGTCTAGCGCGCGGTCCGTGGAGCTGGTGCGCCAGGCCAAGCGCCGCGGCGTGCACGTGACGTGCGAAGTAACGCCCCATCACTTGGCGCTGACCCACGAGGCGATCGAGGGATTTAACACCGATGCGAAAGTGAACCCGCCGCTGCGCGCGGAGCAAGATCGCCTGGCGCTCATTGAGGGCTTGCGCGACGGCACCATCGACTGCATCGCGACGGACCATGCGCCGCACGCGGACTGGGAGAAGGATGCGGAATTCGCGGCCGCGCCCTTCGGGATCGCCGGCCTTGAGACGGCCCTGGGCGTCTGCGTGCGGACCTTACTCGAGCCCAACCATCTGACCTGGCCCCAGCTCATCGAAAAGCTTTCGGTGAAACCCGCGGCCATCGCGAATCTGCCCGGCGGCACGCTCAAGCCTGGCAGCGAAGCCAACCTGACGCTGATCGACCCCGACGTCTCATGGACCGTTGACCCGCAGCGCTTTCTCTCCAAGTGCCGTCGCTCGCCGTTTGTCGGCTGGACGCTGCGCGGCCGGGTCACGCACACCATCGTGAAGGGTGGCGTCGTCTACTCAGGGGACGCCGAGTCGTAACAGGGTGCGCTGCGAACAGGAGGGCGCGATGGACGTGAGGCAGTTGCTGTGGGTGCTGTTCATCGGGTTGATCGCAGGGTGGCTCGCGGGCTTGATCATGAAGGGCCGGGGATTCGGGATTATCGGCAACATGGTCGTCGGCATTCTCGGGGCTGTGCTGGGCGGATGGCTGTCCAGCGCGCTGGGGCTTGTGGCGTACGGCACGGCCGGATCGTTGATCATGTCGCTGGTCGGTTCGATCGTCTTGCTCGGCGTGATCAGCCTTGTGAAGCGGGCGTAAGCCTCGAAGGAGCGCGCGGCCGACAGGCCGGAGGGTGATGGGGAACGCGTGGCTGATCTTAGAGGACGGCACGGCTCTGCAGGGCCGCAGTGTTGGGGCGGAGGGCGAGGCCTTTGGGGAATTGGTCTTCAACACGGCCATGACCGGCTACCAGGAAATTCTGACCGACCCGTCCTACCGCGGCCAGATCGTCTGCATGACCTACCCCCACATCGGCAACTACGGCGTCAATGACGAAGACGTCGAGTCGCGCCGCCCGTGGGTCGAGGGGTTCGTCATGCGACAGCTGTCGCCGATCGCCAGCAACTTCCGCGCCCAGGAGCCGCTGGAGGCCTACCTGAAGCGTCATGGGATCGTCGCGATTGACGGCGTGGACACGCGCCAGTTAACCCTCACGCTTCGCCAACGCGGCTGCCTCAAAGCCGGCATGTTCACGCGCGATGCGGATCCGCGCGAGCTATGGAAGCGCGTGCAGGCCGCGCCGGACATCATGGGCCGCGACCTCGTCACAGAGGTGACATGCGAGCAGCCCTACGAGTGGCCCTTGGAGGGACAAGGGACACGGGACAGGGGACATGAACAGGACACTCGAAGGATAAACGAAGGAATCATCCCCGTCCCCCGTCCCGGTGGGCGTAATGATCCTCACATCGCAGTCATGGATTTCGGGGTCAAGCACAACATCCTCCGGCAGCTGGCCTCGCTTGGCTGCCGGGTGAGCGTGTGGCCTGCCGCCTCATCGGCCAAGGCCATCCTAGCCAGCAAGCCTGATGGCGTCGTGCTGTCGAATGGACCGGGCGATCCGGCCGCGGTCACCTATGGCATCGAGACGATCCGTCGATTGATGGGCCAGGTGCCGATGCTGGGCATTTGCCTGGGGCATCAACTGCTGGGATTGGCCTACGGGGGGCAGACCTTCAAGCTGAAATTCGGACACCATGGTGGCAACCATCCGGTCCAGGATCGCACGACGCGCCAGGTCGAGATTACGACGCAGAACCACAACTTCGCCGTTGATCCCAAGACCGTGCCGCAACAGGACGTCGAGGTCACCCACATCAACCTGAACGATGACACGGTCGAAGGAATGCGCCACCGGACCTTCCCGATCCTCAGCCTGCAGTATCATCCCGAAGCGGCGCCTGGGCCGCACGACGCGCGGTATCTCTTCGGGCGGTTCCTCGAGCTGACCAGCAGGGGTCAGACCCCTGTGGAAAAAGGGGTCTGACCCCTGCGGGCACGCGTCCGCACGCTGATGATCGAGGCGAAATTTCTGATCACCGAAGAGAGCGGGCGCGTCGCGCGCTGGCTGCGCCTGATGGGGTATGATGCCGTGCTGGCGGCGACCAAGCCGCTCAGCGAGCTATATCAACGAGCCTATCGCGAGGCGCGCATTGTCGTCACGCGCAACAGCCAAGTGAGCGCGAGTTGTCTCTTCCGCGTCATTCAGCTTCGCAGCGTCAACCGGGACGAGCAGCTGCGGCAGATCCTACAGGAGACGGGTGTTGGGATCGACGAGCAGCGGGCCTTCAGCCGCTGCGATCAGTGCAACGTGGTCCTCCAGGAGGCGCCAAAGGCGGAAGTCCAAGACCAGGTGCCGCCCTATGTGTTCTCGACGCAGGAACGTTTTCACAGCTGTCCGGCGTGCGGCCGGATCTATTGGGCTGCGACGCACTGGCAACGGGCTCGTGAACTATTTGACACGCTCAAGACATGACGTTGGTGTACCAGTACACTGGTACGCCAGTTAACCGGTTCACCTCGATGAGATGACTGAGTTCGTCGCCGATCTTCACCTTCATTCAAGATACAGTCGCGCGTGCTCCCGAGAGCTGAGCGTCAGTGAGTTGGCCAAATGGGCCAAGCTGAAGGGCATCGGGGTGCTCGGCACCGGCGATTTCACGCATCCGTTGTGGGGCCAAGAACTCAAGGAGGCGCTGCGGGAAGCCGGCCATGGCCTCTACGAGCATGCCGGCGTGCTGTTCATGCTCACCGTCGAAGTGAACACCCTCTTCTACGTGGCCGGCCGGTGCCACCAAATCCACCATGTGCTGATGGCCCCCAGTTTCCAGGCGGTCGATCGCATCAATCAGGAGTTGGAAGCCTTCGGGAATTTGGGCAGCGACGGGCGGCCAACGCTCTCCATGGAGGCGTGGCGGCTCGTGGAGATTGTGCGCGGCGCGGACCCCCGCTGCGTGGTCGTGCCGGCCCACGCGTGGACCCCGCACTTCTCGGTCTTCGGGTCCAATTCCGGATTCGATACGATCGAAGAATGCTTCCAGCACCAGGCCCAGCACATCTTCGCGCTGGAGACCGGGTTGTCCTCGGACCCGGCCATGAACTGGCGGCTCTCAGCGCTCGACCGGTACGCCCTCATCTCGAATTCGGATTCGCACTCGGCGCGCCGGATCGGCCGCGAAGCGAATGTGTTCGCCGGTGAGCCGAGCTATGACGGCATCATGGACGCGCTCAGAACCCGCGATCCGGCCAAGTTCCTGTACACCCTGGAGTTTTTCCCCGAGGAAGGAAAGTACCACTATGATGGCCACCGTAACTGCGGCGTGCGCTGGGCGCCAGAGGAGGCGCGCCGGCATCAGCTGATCTGCTCCAAATGCGGCCGGAAGGTCACCGTCGGCGTCATGCATCGCATCGACAAGCTGGCCGACCGCCCGGAGGGCGCTACCCCGACGAACCCGATCCCGTTTAAGCGAACCGTGCCGCTGGATGAAATCATCGCCGAAGCGATGGGGCAGGGCGTCGGGACCCTGGGCGTGGACCGGGAATACCAGGCGCTGGTCTACAAGTGCGGCACCGAGCTGGATGTACTGCTCAAGGTGCCGGAGGAAGACTTACGACGTCATGCCTCCGCCAAGATCGCGGAGGGCATTCTGCGCATCCGCCAGGGCCGCGTGCATATTGAGCCCGGTTACGACGGCGAATATGGCAAAGTCCACATCTTCCACGAAGCCGAAGCCGCCGCCGCGGCCGCCGGCGAGCAGCAAATGACCTTGTTTTAGCCCGATGCCTAAGCGCACTGACATCAAGAAAATCCTTTTGATTGGGTCCGGGCCGATTGTGATCAGCCAGGCCTGCGAGTTCGACTATTCCGGCACGCAGGCCTGCAAGGCCCTCAAGGAAGAGGGGTACACGATCGTGCTCGTGAACTCGAATCCGGCGACCATCATGACCGACCCGGAGATGGCGCACACGACCTATATCGAGCCGATCACCGCGGACGCCATCGAGAAGATCATTGAAGCCGAGCGGCCGGATGCCCTGTTGCCAACGCTGGGCGGCCAGACGGCGCTCAATGTGACCGTGCAACTCGGGGAGCGCGGAGTGTTGGACCGTTTCGGCGTGGAGCTCATCGGGGCCAAGCTGGACGCCATCAAGCGCGCCGAAGACCGCGAGCTCTTCAAGCAGACGATGGAATCGGTGGGCCTTGAGGTGCCGCGCGCCGGCTATGCCCGCGCGATGGATGAGGCCGCGGTGCTGGCCCAGGAGATCGGCTTTCCGTGCGTCATCCGGCCCAGCTTCACGCTCGGGGGCACCGGGGGCGGGGTGGCCTACAACGCGGAAGAGTTCCAGGAGATCGTCAAACGCGGGCTGGATTTGTCCATGATCCGCGAGGTCTCCGTCGAGGAGTCGGTGATCGGCTGGAAAGAGTTCGAGCTGGAGGTGATGCGGGACCGCGCGGATAACGTGGTCATCGTGTGCTCCATCGAAAACGTCGACCCGATGGGCGTGCACACCGGCGACTCCATTACGGTCGCGCCGGCGCAGACGCTGACGGACCGCGAGTACCAGGACATGCGTGATGCCGCCATTCGGGTCATCCGCGCGATCGGCGTCGAAACCGGCGGGTCGAACATCCAGTTCGCCGTGCATCCGGACTCCGGCCGGCTCTTGGTGATCGAGATGAACCCGCGCGTCTCGCGCTCCTCGGCCCTGGCCTCCAAGGCGACGGGATTTCCGATTGCCAAGATCGCGGCAAAGCTCGCGGTCGGCTACACGCTCGATGAGCTGGCGAACGACATCACGAAAGAAACCCCGGCCTGCTTCGAGCCCACGCTCGATTACATCGTGGTCAAGATTCCGCGCTTTGCGTTTGAGAAATTGCCGGGGGCCGATCCGACGCTCACGATCCAAATGAAATCGGTCGGCGAGACCATGGCCATCGGCCGCAGCTTTGCGGAGGCGCTGCAGAAGGGCCTGCGTGGCTTGGAGGTGGGCAAGGACGGGTGGGAAGCTGGCGAGCGGCTCAGCCTGGACATCCTGCGCCAAAAGCTTGCGGTCCCCTCGGCCGAGCGCATCTTTCAACTCAAAGCAGCCTTGCTGGCCGGCATGTCCATCGACGAACTGTACCAGCTCACCAAGATCGACCGCTGGTTCTTGCGGCAACTCTACGACCTGGTGGAGCTGGAGCAAGGCTTAAAGGCTGCCCAGCCGCAGATGCGCGCCTGCGCCCAGGCCTCAGCGGGGAGCGAGGTCCACGCCGCGGGGGCCGCGGTGCTTCGTCGCGCCAAGCAACATGGCTTCAGCGATCGACAGCTGGCACGGCTTTGGGGGGTGGATGAGGCCATGGTGCGGCAGTGGCGCGTGCAGTGGAGCGTCCTGCCCACCTACTACTTGGTGGATACCTGCGCCGCAGAGTTCGAGGCGCGCACGCCGTATTACTACTCCACGTACGAACAGCCAGTGATCGCTCTTGGCTGGAGGCTCGAGGCTGGAGGCTCGAACGAGCCGCCACGAGCCACGAAGCGGAAGGTCATGATTCTCGGTGGCGGCCCGAATCGTATCGGGCAAGGCATCGAGTTTGATTATTGCTGCGTCCACGCCGCCTTTGCGCTGCGCGAGCGGGGCCTCGAAGTCATCATGGTCAACTCGAACCCCGAAACCGTCTCGACCGACTACGATACGTCCGACAAGCTCTATTTCGAACCCCTGACGCTCGAAGACGTGCTGAACATCTACGATCGCGAGCGGCCCGAGGGCGTCATCGTCCAGTTCGGGGGGCAGACGCCCATCAATTTGGCGGACGGGCTGGCCAAAGCGGGCGTGCCGCTGCTGGGTACGCCGGTCGCCGCGATCGACGTGGCCGAAGACCGCGAGAAATTCCGCCAGCTGCTCGATGAGCTGGGGCTGCGCCAGCCGCCCAGCGGCACGGCGCTGACCGTCGAAGAAGCCAAACTCGTGGCGCATACGGTGGGCTATCCCTGCCTCCTCCGGCCTTCCTACGTCCTGGGCGGCCGCGCGATGGAAATCGTCTATGATGACGAGCAACTCAAGCACTTTGCGCAGCGAGCCTTCGAGGCGTCGCAGGGGTTTCCGGTTCTCATCGACAAGTTCCTGGAGGACGCGATCGAGGTCGACGTGGACGCGCTCGGAGACGGAGAGACCGTCGTGATCGGCGGGATCCTCGAGCACATCGAGGAGGCGGGCATCCATTCCGGCGACAGCGCGATGGTGCTGCCGCCGCATACGCTGACGGAGAAGCTCATGGATGAGCTGCGCCAGGCGACCAAGAAGCTCGCGCAGGCGTTGGGCGTGATCGGCCTGATGAACGTCCAGTATGCCATCAAGGAAGACACGATCTACGTGCTGGAGGTCAATCCGCGCGCCTCGCGGACGGTGCCCTTCGTTTCCAAAGCGATCGGCGTGCCGCTGGCCAAGCTGGCGACGAATGCGATGACGGGGGTCAGCCTGCGCGCGCAGCAGTTCACGCGCGAAATCGAGCCGACCTACCTGGCGGTCAAGGAATCGGTGTTCCCGTTCTCGCGATTCGCCGGCGTGGACATCATCCTCGGCCCCGAGATGCGTTCCACCGGCGAGGTGATGGGCATCGACGAAGACTTCGGCCGCGCCTTCATCAAATCGCAGATCGCGGCAGGTCAGCTGCTGCCCCAGGCCGGCACGGTGTTCATCAGCGTCAAAGACCGCGACAAGCGCGCGGTAACCCTGGTCGCCCGGCGCCTGGAGGCGTTGGGCTTCGAGCTCGTCGCCACCTCAGGCACAGCCAACGCGCTGCACGGCCACGGGCTGCGCGCCCGTCCGGTGAACAAGGTCCACGAGGGCCGTCCCAATATTCTGGACTTGGTCAAGAACGGCGAAATCCATCTGATTATCAACACGCCCTCCGGCCGGCTGCCGCGAGCCGATGAAGTCCAGATCCGCTCCGTGGCGGTAGCCTTGGGGATCCCCTGCATCACGACGATCGCCGGCGCTCAGGCCTCGGTGAGCGGCCTCGAAGCGATCAAGAAGCAGGGCCTGACGGTGAAGCCGATCCAGGCGTATCATGAGCTGCTGACCCATGAGTCAAGCTGAGCGCCGGGGAACCGGCCGGATCATCCGGCCCCTCCTGATCCGCTATCGACCCCAGGGGCGGGTGGATCTGAATTGGCACATGTCGCCGCTGCGCGACTTGAGCCAGTCCGGAGCGCGGTTTGTCTCGGAGCAGGCGTTCTCGCTTGGCACGGCGCTGGAGGTGCAGTTGACCTTGCCGATTCGGCGCGAGTCGATCCGCGCGGGCGCCAAGATCATCCGCACGCACGCGCTCTCGCCGCAGCTCTTCGAATACGGGATTGCCTTCGGGCCCCTGGCGTCCGACGTCCAGCACAGCATCGACGTGACCGTGGACCACTTCATGAAGAAGGCAGGACGGCCCCATGCCGGCTGATCGTCGCAAGCATGCCAGAGTCCAGGAATCGTTTTCCGCCACGTGTCGCCGCCCCGGCGCGCGCGAGCCATGGCAGAACATCAAGGTCATCAATCTCAGCGCGGACGGGTTGCGTTGCATCGGCGAGCTGCCCTACGAGACGCTCACGCCGCTGGAGTTTCAAATGACGCTGCCGCTGACCGAGGAGCGCCTTGAAATTATCGGCACCGTGGTGTGGATGCGCGCGCCCGCTGCCGGCCTTTGCGAGCTGGGCGTGCGATTGCAGCCCGTCAGCGAAGCCCAAGAGGTCCAGATCGACCAGATCGTCGATTTCATGCGGCGCAGGCCCCGCCCGTCAGGCTCGCCCGGCCCTTCCGCCTGAGTCATGTCGGACCTGCGAGTGAGCCTCGGCCGGCTGACGCTCCCCAATCCAATCCTCGTGGCCGCTGGGACATTCGGGTATGGCCTGGAGTTCGCTCGCGCCGTGCCGCTGGACCAGCTCGGCGGCCTCATCACCAAGACCCTCACCCTCGCGCCGCGCGAAGGTCACCCGCCTCCTCGACTGGTCGAAACGCCTGCAGGCATGCTGAACGCCGTCGGCCTGCAGAACATCGGCCTAGAAGCCTTCCTCAAGGAGAAGCTGCCCGCGTTGCGCCGCGTTCGCACCCCACTGATCGTCAGCATCCTGGGGGAGCGACCGGAGGAGGTCGCGGCCATGGCCAAGCGGTTGGATGCAGCCGACGGCGTGGCGGCCATGGAGCTCAACCTCTCGTGTCCGAATCTCCGGCGCACGAGCTCCGGACGCGCTCGATTCGTGTCGATCGCGGCGCATGATGCGGAGGCGACGCGTGCGTTCGTGCAGGCCGCCCGGGGGCAGACCCGCAAGACGCTCCTGGCGAAGCTCAGCCCTGATGTGACCGATCTGACGCCGATCGCGCAGGCCGCAGAGCAGGCCGGGGCGGATGCCCTGACGCTCGGGAACACCTTCGTGGGCATGCGGATCGATCCTGCGACGCGGCGCTCGTCGCTGGGAGCGGCCACGGGAGGCCTCAGCGGACCGGCAATTCGGCCCCTGGCGCTGTATCGGCTGTGGTATACTGTCCAAACTATTCGCATCCCCGTCATCGGGTTAGGGGGCATCGCGCGCGCGGAGGATGCGGTCGAATTCTTCATCGCCGGCGCCAGCGCCGTGGCCGTCGGAACGGCGACGTTCGCCGACCCCCGGGCGGCGCTGCGCATCCTGCACGGCCTCTCGCGCTACCTCGCGCGGCATGGGTTTGCCTCGGTCCGAGCGCTGAGCGGTTCATGGCAGGAGTAGCCTCCGGCGGACGGCTCATCGTGGCGCTCGACCAACCCTCGCTGGCCAAGGCGCTGCGCGTGGCGACGCGGCTGCGAGGCGTCGTGCGGATCGTCAAAATCGGCAGCATCCTCTTCACCGCCGAGGGTCCTGAAGCGATCCGCCGGGTGCGGGCGCTGGGCTTTGAGGTCATGTTGGACCTGAAATTCTTTGATATTCCTTCGACGGTTGAAGCCAGCATGCGGGCTGCGGTGCGGCATCGGGCGCGCCTGGTCACGCTGCATGCCAGCGGCGGCCCTGCCATGTTGAAAGCCGCCGTGGCTGCGGCGCATAGCGAAGCCCGGCGCCTGCGCGTGCCACGACCGCGCCTGTTGGCCGTGACGGTGCTGACCAGCCAAGACGCTGGGCGCGCGCGGGCAACCCAGGCACGGGTGCTACAGCTCGCTCAGCAGGCCAGAGCCGCCGGATGCGACGGCGTGGTCGCCTCGGCGCAGGAAGCGCGTCGGTTGCGTGCGCGCCTTGGTCGGAACGCGCTCATTGTGTGTCCGGGCATTCGCCCGGCTGGGGCCGCGCGCCAAGACCAAGCGCGCATCGCCGAACCGCGCGCCGCGTTGGCGGCAGGCGCGGATCTGCTGGTCGTCGGGCGCCCGGTGACGGACGCCTCCGATCCGGCGCAGGCTGCCAGGCAGATCCAGGCGACGATGGAGGGGGCATGATCGCAGTGCTGACGCGCGACCAGCTGTTAGAGATGTTCCGCAGGAGCAATGCCCTGCTGCGCGGGCACTTTGAGCTCTCCTCCGGCCTCCATAGCGGCCATTACTTCCAGTGCGCCCAGATTATGCAACATCCCCGATATGCCGAGAGGATTGGGCGCGAATTCGCCCGCCGCTTCCGCTCGGCGCGCCCGACGGCCGTCATCGGGCCGGCCGTGGGCGGCGTGATCGTCTCCTTTGTGACGGCGCAGGGGTTGGGCGCGCGCGCGATGTACTGCGAGCGGGTCGACGCCGAAATGCAGCTGCGCCGCGGCTTCACGCTCACCAAGAAAGATCGCGTGCTGATCATCGAAGACGCCGTGACGACCGGCGAGTCGTCGCGGAAAGTCGCGATGCTGGTGCGCAGCTTCGGTGCGAAGGTCGTGGGGATCGGCACGGTGCTGGACCGCTCCGGCGGCAAGCTGACGTTTCCCGGCATCCGGTTCGCGCGGCTGTTCAAGCTCGCCTTCGAGACGTTCCCGCCGACCGATTGCCCGCTGTGCAGCGAAGGCATCCCTGCCACGCGCCCCGGGCGGGTGAAAGCCCTCGTCATTTGATCCCACCACCTGCCACCGGCGGTGCTGGATGATGATCATGAGATGATTCGACAACGTGAGGGCTCTCCGACCACCGCCGAGGCCGGCCCGGCGGCTTGTTCGTGCGAAGTAGCCGGCCTAAGCCCCGCCATCAGGCGTGGCTCGCGGCAGGTGGTGGGGTGATGCCGGCCGGCCCGCTGATCGCCCTGGCATTCGCCGGACTCGCCGCGATTGTGCTGGTCGGGGCGGTGTGGGTCGTCACGCTTGGCAATCTCTTCCGCGCCGCCTTGAGCCTGGGACTCGTCCTGCTTGGCGTCGCCGGCCTGTTCATCCTGCTGGAAGCCGAATTTCTCGCCTTCGTCCAAATTCTCGTGTATGTCGGCGCGATCTTGACGCTCGTGGTCTTCGCGGTCATGTTGACCGCGCGTGTGCCCTCGAACCCCGAGGGCGGGGTGAGCCGTCAGCGGCTGCCGGCCGCGATCGCCTCGATCGCGCTCTTCGTGGTGCTAGCCGTGGTGACCCAAGCCTTGACCTGGCCGACGGAGGCGCCGACGGACGCCGCGTCCCTGAACGCCTTGGGCCAGCAGCTCGTCAAAGAGCTGCTGCTACCGTTTGAAGTTATTTCCCTGGTGATCGTGGCCGCGATGGCAGGCGCCATGGCCGTGGCGGTCCCGCGCAAATGATCCCCCCACCTGCTGGCTGGCCGCAGGCCGTCCCGCCCGCGGCGGGACGTTTCGCCTACGGACGTTGGTCGCACATGGACGGCGAAACCCAGCAGGTGGGGGGATGAGCGTCTTCCGGCTGCTGTTGCTGCTCAACTGCGCGCTCTTCTCCCTGGGCGTCTATGGGATGTTGACGCGGCGCCATGCGATCGGACTGCTGCTGGCGATCGAGCTGATTCTCAACGCGGCGGCGCTCAACTTTGTCCTGTTCGGGCGGCTCTTCGGCCAGGCGCAGGCGCAGGCGTTCGCGCTGTTCATCATTGCGCTGGCCGCCTGCGAAGCGGTCGTGGGGCTGGCCATCGTCATGAGCCTGGCGCGCAGCGCCAACACGATCTTGGCGGACCGTGTCCAGCTGCTGAAAGGCTAATGCGCGAGCTGGCGTGCATTCCGCTCCTGCCGTTCGCGGCGTTCGTCATCCTGATCTTCTTTGGCCGCCGCCTGAAGGGGGTCGCGCCCTTCGTGTCCATCGCCGCGCTGGCCGGGGCGATTGGCATCACGTGCTCACTCCTGGACGCGGTCGCGCACGGGCAGACGCTGAGCCTTCGATGGGCTTGGTTAGCCCGCGAGGCGCCGCTGTGGTCGGTGGGCTTGCGCGTCGACGGGCTGAGCTGGCTCATGCTCGCCGTCGTGACGGTGATCGGCACGCTGATCCAGCTCTATTCGGTCGGCTACATGCGCGACGATCCGCGCGCCAGCCGTTTTTTCGCCTACCTCTCCCTCTTCTGCGCGTCGATGCTCTTGCTCGTGCTCGCCGACCACTTCGTGCTGCTCTACGCCGGTTGGGAGCTGGTCGGGCTGTGCTCGTACCTGCTCATCAGCTTCTGGTTCGAAAAACCGCAAGCCGCCGCGGCCGGCCGCAAAGCCTTCCTCACGACGCGCCTCGGAGACACCGGATTCCTGCTGGGCATTTTGCTGCTGGCCGCCGTCGCCGGCGAGCTGCACCTGGACCGCATCGAGGCGATTCGATGGAAGCTGCTGCTGCAGCATCAGGGCGGGCTGTTGACCGTGGCAAGCCTCTTGGTGTTCTTCGGGGCCGTCGGCAAATCCGCGCAGATTCCGCTGCATGTTTGGCTGCCGGACGCGATGGAAGGGCCCACGCCGGTCTCCGCGCTCATCCACGCCGCGACGATGGTGGCCGCCGGCGTCTATCTCGTCGCGCGCACTCTGCCGCTCTTTACGGCCGAAAGCCTGCAGATCGTATTGGGCATCGGGCTGGCGACGCACCTCTTGGCCGGGACCGTGGCGCTGACGCAGACCGATATCAAGCGGGTGCTCGCGTACTCGACGATCAGCCAGCTCGGACTCATGTTTGTCGCGCTGGGAGCGGAGGCGGTGGGCGCAGCCATGTTCCACCTGTTCACGCACGCGTTCTTCAAGGCGCTCCTGTTCCTTGGCGCAGGCAGCGTCATCCACGCGACGCACGAGCAGGAGCTCAGCCGCCTCGGCGGCCTGAGCCGGGCGATGCCCTTCACCGCAGGCCTGATGCTCATCGCCTCGGTTTCCATGAGCGGCCTGCCGATCTTCAGCGGGTTCTGGAGCAAGGACGCGATCTTGCTGGCGGTCGGTCATCGCGCTCCCTGGTTGCCGCCGATTCTGCTGGCCTCGGCGGTCATCACCGCCGCGTATGTGTTTCGGCTCTATCTCCTGTGTTTCCACGGTCGGGGACGTGTCCCTTTTTCCCCCGGGCATGCGCCGCAAGGAAAAATGGACATGTCCCCGATCAGTGTTGGAAAAATGGACCTGTCCCCGATCAGTGAATCGCCCTGGGTCATGGTGCTGCCGATGGCGGTCCTGGGACTCGGTGCCATTTTCGGGGGGTTCCTCGGCTCGCCCGCGACCCATTACGCCTTCTTTCACTTCTTGGGAGAGCACGTCTCGCATGAAGGGGTGGACCTCCCGCTGCTTGCCGCGTCGGCGCTGGCGGCCGCCCTCGGGTTCTTCTTGGCGTGGCAGATCGGGCTGCAGGGACGCGTGCCGCTTCCTGCGGGACTCCGGCCGTTGGGGCACCGGCTGTACGAGCTGGCCTACCACAAGTACTACATCGACGAGCTGTACGACCTCGCGATCATTCGGCCGTTCCTGGCGATGACGCAGGCGCTGTCGCGCTTCGACACGAGCGTCATCGATGGGGCGGTCAACGGCGCGGGACGGCTCGGGTGGGAGCTCGGGCAGCTCAAGCAGCGCTTCGATCAGACCGTCGTGGACGGGTTCGTCAACGGCGTCGCGCGCGCAGCCCAACGCCTCGGGGCGCTGGGCCGCCAATTGCAAACGGGCGTGATCCATCAGTACTTATTGGTCGTGATCGGCGCGGCGGTGACGATCGCGCTCATCACGACCTGGTGAAGGGTAGAGGCGGATGCTGAGTTGGTTGCTCTGGACGCCGTTGATCGGCATGCTCGTCGTGCTGTGCCTGCCCGGCTCGGCCGTGCGAGCCATTCGGGCCGTGGCCTTGATGGCGACGCTGGCCGCGCTGGGCCTGAGCGTGCGAGCGCTCCTGCAGTTCTCGCCGGAGGGCGGCCTGCAGTGGATCGAGCACGCGCCGTGGATCCCTCCGCTGCGCGTGTTCTACCATCTGGGCATCGACGGCATCAGCCTGCCGATGGTGCTGCTGACGACCTTGCTCTCCGTGCTGGCGTGCCTGGCGTCCTGGTCGATCACCGAGCGGCACAAGGAATACTTCGCGCTCTATCTTCTCCTGGAAACCGGCATGCTCGGGACGTTTCTCTCCTTGGACCTGTTTCTGTTCTACATCTTCTGGGAAGTGGTCCTGGTGCCGATGTACTTCCTCATCGGCATCTGGGGCGCCGGCCGGCGCGAGTATTCGGCGTTCAAGTTCTTCATCTACACGCTCGCAGGCAGCCTGGCGATGCTGCTGGGCATCCTGGCCCTGTATGTCCGCACCGGCACCTTCGACATGGTCGAGCTGGCCCGGCAGGGGCACGGGCTTGAGCTCGCCTTTCAACAGTGGATCTTCGTGGCGTTCGCCCTGGGATTTGCGATCAAGGTGCCGATCTTTCCGTTCCACACCTGGTTGCCTGATGCGCATGTCGATGCGCCGACGCCGATCAGCGTGCTGCTGGCGGGCGTGCTATTGAAAATGGGCGCGTACGGTTTTTTCCGCATCGCGTATCCCATGCTGCCCGAGGCCGCCAAATGGGCCGGCTGGACCCTTGCCCTCCTTGGCATGATCAACATCGTCTATGGCGCCCTGGTGGCGATGGCGCAGACGGACTTCAAGCGGCTGGTGGCGTACTCCTCGGTTTCGCATATGGGCTTCGTCCTCCTCGGCCTGGCGAGCCTGACGCCGGAGGGGCTGCACGGCGCCCTGCTGCAGATGTTTAGCCACGGCACGATTACGGGCGGCATGTTTCTCCTCGTCGGCGCGCTCTATGACCGGGCGCATACCCGCGATCTCACCGCGTTTGGGGGGTTGGGCGTGAAGCTGCCGGTCTACGCAGGATTGCTGACCTTCTTCTCGCTGGCCTCGCTGGGCCTGCCGGGCCTCAGCGGGTTCATCGGAGAGTTCCTCGCGCTCGTCGGAGCCTACGGCGTCTGGCGCTGGCAGACGGTGGTATCGGTCACCGGGATCATCGTGGCCGCGGCCTACATGCTGAACGTGCTTCAGCGAGTCCTGCTGGGTCCGCTCACTGCGCGCTGGAGCTCGCTGCGCGATCTGAATGCGCGGGAGATCCTCAGCCTCGCGCCGCTGCTCGTGCTCATCCTGGCGATTGGGATTTATCCGTTGCTGCTCATGACACTCCAGGACGGGGCGTTGCACCAGCTCATCGCGTACGTCGCCCCCGCCGCCCCATGAAAGCAAAAAGGTGCCAGGCACCCAATGGCCATTGGGTGCCTGGCACCATTTTCGGCTGATGCGCACGATTCTGCTGGACAGCTTAGCGGCCTGGTGGCCTGAGATTGTCCTGAGCCTGGGGGGGCTGTTCGTCTTGGTCCTGGGTGCTGTCGCTCCTCGGCGTCGACCGGTCTTGGCGGCGAGCGGCGTGGCGCTTGCGGCGGCCGCCTGGGCGCTCTGGCACGCACCGGTCCCTCCCTCGACAGACGTGTTCTTTGGCATGGTGCTCTGCGATCGCTTCAGCCTGGCCTTCCGCTGGTTCACGCTGGGAGTCCTGGCGCTGAGCGCGCTGCTGATTGCGGGATCCCGCGAGGTGCACGAGCAGGTCCATGGCGAATATCTGGCCCTGGTCCTGTTCGCCGGCGTCGGCATGATGCTCATGGCCGAGGCGAACCACCTGCTCATCGCCTATGTCGCCATGGAGCTGGTCAGCTTGAGCTCCTACGCGATGGTCGGGCTCACCCAAGACGCCCGCTCAGCCGAGGCGTCGCTCAAATACTTGCTCTTCGGCGCGCTGGCCTCAGGCGTGATGCTGTTTGGCATGTCGCTGGTGTACGGCCTGACCGGCTCGCTGGCGTTCGCGGACATCCAGCAGTCGGTGGCGGCGCTGAGCGGGCCGATGGCCAAGACGCTCCTGGCTGCGGTCGCGCTGGTGTTGACGGGGCTGGCCTTTAAGATCTCCATGGTGCCGTTTCACATGTGGACGCCGGATGCGTACGAGGGCGCCCCCGTGCCGGTGACGGCCTTCCTGTCGGTCGGGCCCAAGGCGGCCGGCTTGGCCTTGCTCTTGCGCCTGACCGAGGTGATGGCGCCCATCTGGCCGTCGCTTGCGCCGCTGTTAATGGGGTTGGCGATCGCGACGATGACGCTGGGCAACCTCGTCGCGCTGGCGCAGCGCAACGTCAAGCGACTGCTGGCCTACTCAACCATCGCCCAAGTGGGCTATCTGCTCATCGGCTTCGTTGTGCAGACGCGGCAGGGCCTTGAGGCGCTGCTGTTCTATCTGGTCGCCTATCTCTTTATGAACATGGGCGCGTTTGCGGCGGTGGTGGCCGTGGTCCGCGATACCGGCAGCGAGTCCATCGAGGCCTTCCGAGGGCTCTCGCAGCGCTCGCCGGCGTTGGCGGCGCTCACCACGCTGTTCCTCCTGTCGCTGGCCGGCATTCCTCCGCTGGCCGGGTTCCTCGGCAAGTTCCTGCTGTTTGGCGCGGCCGTCGAATCGGGCCGCCTGCCGTTGGCGATCGCCGGCCTGGTGAACAGCGCGATCGCGCTCTATTACTACGTGAACATCATCGGCCAGATGTACTTGGCCGCGCCGTCCAAGGGGCCGCTGTGGGCGTCGTTTCCGATTCGCCTGGCCGTCAGCGTCTGCGGGGTCTTGAGCCTGGGCCTTGGCCTTTGGCCGAGCGCCATCCTCCTCCTGGTGCGCGCCAGCAGCCAGGTGAATCTGCTCTAGGCCGCATGAGGGGCCTGTGTTATAATCCCGGCTGTGACGCGAAGCCCTGAGCGTCAGGTGAAGGACGAGCAGGGTCCCAGGGACGACGTGCCCTCGCGGCTTCAGCAGGCCGGGCTGTTGACGGCCATCCCCTTTGTGCTCCTGGTCGGTCCGGTCCTGGGCTACTATCTCGGCACGGCACTGGACCGCCGTTGGCCCTGGGCGCCCTGGGGGCTCGTGTTGTCGATTGCGCTGGGGTTTGTCGCCAGCGGCCGAGTCACCGTCCAATTCATCCGCAGGGCCAAAGCGTTGCAACGAGATGACTGATTTGCTGCCACGATCGTTTTGGCTGATCGCCTCGGCCGCACTTGCCGTCACCGCCCTGGCCGCCCTCCCCTGGGGCGCGCAGGCCAGCCTGGGAGTGCTCGCGGGCGGCGGATGGAACCTCGCCAACTTCAGCTGTCTCAACCGCGTGCTCGCCGCCTGGTTGGGCCCAGGCCATTCGCGACGGCGCGTCGTGGGATGGCTCCTGATCAAATTCCCCCTGCTCTATCTTGCCGCCTACGGTCTCCTCACGCGCCCCGGGATCTCCCCGGCGGGTTTCGGCGTGGGCTTCAGTGTCGTCTTGGTGAGCGCCCTGGCGGCCTTGGCCGCGCGCGCGCGAAGTCTGGCATCGCCTGCCTCCCATGGCCGTTGAGCACGTCGAGTCGCTTAAACACATCGAACACGTGGCGCAGGGCGCGGTCTCGGCCGCGCAGAGCGCCTCATCCGGCGGCGGGGCTCACAGTGGCATTCCCGAGATCCCCAATGCCATCACGCTCCTCAGCCAGCGCTGGCATGACAGCCCCTGGGTGGCCTGGCTCCAGCATTGGGAGAATCTGGTGTTTGCGGGTTTGGTGGGCCTGGTCTTGTGCGCGATCGCCTGGCGCTATGCGCGCCGTCCCAGCTTGGTGCCCAGCGGCGGACAGAACGTGCTGGAGCTCCTCGTCGAGGGCGTCGACGGGTTCGTCCAGCGCATCATCGGCCATGCCGGCCGGCGCTATACGCCCTTCATCGGCACGCTCTTCCTCTACATCTGGTTCATGAACCTCTCGGTCCTCGTCCCAGGGCTGAAGTCCTCCACCTCGAGCCTGAATACGACCGTGGGGTTAGCGTTGTGCGTCTTCGGGTACGTGCAGTGGACCGCGCTGCGCGCCGGCGGACCGCTCACGTATTTCGACCACCTGGCCGGGTCGCCGCGCGATCTGGTCGGATGGGCGTTGGTGCCGCTCATGCTGCCCATCCACGTGCTCGGGGAATGCATCAAGCCCCTCAGCCTGAGCCTTCGTCTCGCATTCAATGTGTTCGCGGAGGACGTCTTGCTGGCCGTGCTCTTGGGCTTGGGTCTCACGGCCGGGCTAGCCCTGCACCTGCCGATCGGGTTGCCGCTGCAGTTCTTAGTCGTGCCTCTGGTACTGATTTTCAGCACGGTGCAGGCGCTGGTGTTCAGCTTGCTCAGCACGGTGTACCTCGCGCTCGTGCTGCCGCACGAAGCGCATTAATGGGGACGCTTCGATTTTCGGCAGCTCGCGTGCTCAAAAGCATTCGGGACGCTTTGATTTTCTGAAGACAGAGTAACCAGAGGAGGGAAGATGCCCCAATCGCATCAAGCGATGCTTGCTCTATCGGTCCCGCTGGCCCTGGGTCTTGCGGCCATGGCCTCGGCGTTCGGGTTGGGCCGGGCGGTCAGCGCCGCCATGGAAGCCATTGCCAGGCAACCGGAGGCCGGCGGCCAGATCCAGACCACGATGAT
>JAHFGW010000012.1:20349-38132 GCA_023247235.1 Candidatus Omnitrophota bacterium
GACCGCCGGCTGGTGGAGGCCGCGTTGGAAGAATTAGAGCATGTGCCGATTTCCACGGGGGGCGCCTCGCGCCGCTGAACGGAGATTCCTTGCGCCATGCTGTGTGAAATCATTCACAAAGTGTCAGTCTAATGGCCGCCGACCTGGTCGCCGCGCGCTACGCCCAAGCGCTCTTTGAGTTGGCCCGCGAGCAGGACGAGCTTGAGCGGACGCTTGAGCAGCTCGACTTGATCCGCCGGGCCTTGACGGAGAACCGCGACGCGCGCCAGCTGTTCCTCAACCCGGACGTGGAGCCGCAAGACAAGGTGCAAGTGCTGGATCGCGCGCTCAAAGGCAGCTGGTCGAAGCTGGCGCGCCATTTCATCCACATGGTCGTCTCAGCCGGCCGCGGCGAGCGCCTACAGGAGATCGTCGAGGCCTTCGCGGCGCTGGTCGATGACGCGGCAAAGCGGATCCGCGTCACCGCCCGCACCGCACGGCCCCTGTCGCCAGCGCTGCAAAGCCGACTGCGCAAGGCGCTGGAGCAGCGCGAGGCGAAGCAGGTGCTCCTGACGGCGGAACTGGACCCGCAACTGCTCGGAGGCCTGCAGGTGGTTCTCGGGCATCGGGTGATCGATGGATCGGTCCGTCGGCAACTGCTGGAGTTGCGAGCGCAGCTGGCTTCAGCCAGAGTCTCCTAATGGAGCTCATGACGGACGGCGCGCCTGGAACCAGGAGATGGGTGCTCCTGACTGCCATGGCGCTCCTCGGCTTCGTGTCGTCCCAACAGCCGCTTGAGGCGGCGGAGTGCCATTCGATGTTCCACGGGATGCGCATGGAAATGCCCGAGGGGTGGCTCGTGACTGGCTCCCAGGAGCCGGATCGACTGGCCTGGGTCAGTAGCTTTAACCCGATCGATGAGTTGTGTACCGCGAAAGCCAGTGGACAGGAGGCCGCCGCGCAGCTGCAGCTCTATACCGTGACGCCGATGGAGTTCGTACCGAGCCTCGAGGCGTACGCCGGCAAGCTGACAAGCGCCGATCAGGCGATTCAACACAAGGCGCTGGGGCGGACGTTGGTGCAGCCACCGCATCTCGTCACATTGGCTCGCGGAGGGCGGTTCGTACACGTCGTTGAGCGGACTGCAGACGAGGGGACCGTCGTCTCGTATCACGCCCTGCGGCGCGGCCGGATCTACACCCTGACGGGAGTTGTGCCGGAGGGCGAAAGCCGCGAGACCCGCCAACCGGCGTTTGAGCGGGCCGCCGCAACGCTTGAGCTCGATCCGGCAGGCGGCCCAAACGAACGGGACGAGCTCATCAAGTCGGCGGCCGTCTTCTTTGGGCTCGGAAGCTTTGCGAGGGTGGTGGATGTCGGCGAGCAAGCGTTGGCCCTGGATCTGGAGCCATCGCTGAGAGCCGCGATGTTGATGAGCCTGGGCATGAGCCATCTGATGCTCGCCATCGAGTCTAGGCCGCCGGACAGCAAGCTCCTGCACACGGCGCTCGATTACAGCCACCAGAGTCTTGCAATCCAGCCGAAGAATTGGAAAGCGCTGACGACGATCGCGTTCGTCCATGCCAGGTTGGGCCAGTTCGACCAAGCCGACCAGTACTTTCACCAGGCGAAGGAACACGCGGACCCTCAGTCGCCGTTTTACGAGCAGTTGGCCGCGGCCCATGTCGACGTCCAGTACCTTCTGCAGAAAGGCGCGCACCCGTAGGCGAGACCACTTCCATGCCGCACCTGCGTCCTGAAGAAGTCTCGCTCGCGCTGAAGGCAGAGCTGGAGCGCTACCGCAGCCAGGTCCGCCTGGATTCAGTGGGCCGCGTCATCCAGGTGGGCGACGGGATTGCGCGGATCTACGGACTGGATGACGCCATGGCCGGGGAGCTCCTCGAGTTCCCAGACCAGACCATGGGCATGGTCTTCAACCTGGAGGAGCACCACGTCGGCGCCGTCATCCTGGGCTCAGACCGGCACCTCAAAGACGGCGACGTAGTCAAACGGACCAACCGAATCGTCTCGGTGCCTGCCGGCCCAGCGCTGCTGGGCCGGGTCGTGGATGCGCTGGGCCGCCCGCTGGACAACAAGGGCCCGATTGTGACCGAGAAGTTCCGCCCGATCGAGGCGCGCGCCCCCAACGTCATCCAGCGCCAGCCGGTGAAAGAGCCGGTCCAGACCGGCATCAAGTCCATCGACGGCATGATCCCCATCGGCCGGGGCCAGCGCGAGCTGATTCTGGGCGACCGGCAGACCGGCAAGACCGCGTTACTGGTCGACACCATCATCAACCAAAAGGACAAGCACCTCTACTGCATCTACGTCGCGATCGGCCAGAAGCTCTCCAGCGTGGTGGCCGTCGTGGAGACCTTGCAGAAGCACGGCGCCATGGACTATACCATCGTCGTGGTGGCGTCGGCCGAAGACCCGGCGCCCCTGCAGTACCTGGCCCCGTACGCAGGCTGTGCCATGGGCGAAGAATTCATGCACGCTGGCGAGCACGCGCTGTGCATGTACGATGACCTCTCCAAGCACGCGCAGGCCTACCGGCAGCTCTCGCTGCTGTTGCGCCGGCCGCCTGGCCGGGAAGCGTATCCGGGCGATGTCTTCTATCTGCACTCGCGCCTGCTGGAGCGCGCGGCCAAGGTCCGCGATGATCTAGGCGGTGGCAGCCTCACGGCGCTGCCGGTGATCGAGACGCAGGCCGGCGATGTCTCGGCCTACATCCCGACCAACGTCATCTCCATCACGGACGGGCAGATCTACTTGGAATCGGATCTGTTCTATGCCGGCGTGCGGCCCGCGATCAACGTAGGCCTCTCCGTCTCGCGCGTGGGCGGCAATGCCCAGACCAAGGCCATGAAGCAGGTGGCCGGCCGCCTGCGGCTGGACCTGGCCCAGTACCGGGAGCTGGTGGCGTTCACGCAGTTTGGCTCGGAGCTGGACAAAGCGACCCAAGCGCAGCTCACTCGCGGGGAGCGCATGGTCGAGGTGCTCAAGCAAGATCAGTATCAGCCGATGAGCCTGGACCACATGGTCGCGATCATCGGCGTCGGCGGCCAGGGCCTGCTGGACGATGTGCCGGTGCGCCAGGTGAAGGCCTTCGAGGACGCCTTCCATCAGTTCCTGGAGGCGCGGTATCCGGATGTGCTCCACGAGATCAGCCAAACCAAGACGCTCCCCGAGGCCTCGATGACCAAGCTGAAGGAAGCGGCTGCCAAGTGCAAGGAACAGTTCCTCACTCAACCCGCCGCGTCCCGCTGAGATGGCATCCCTTCGCATTCTTCGCCGGCGCATCCGCAGCACGCAGAACACCAAGCAGATCATGCGCGCCATGCAGCTGGTGTCCGGCTCCAAGTTGCGGCGGTCGCAGGCTCGGCTCCTCGAGGCCCGCGCCGTCCTGGAGTTTCTCGACGGGCTGCTGCAGCGAGTGTTGGCGGCGACCGGGCAACTGGCGCATCCGCTGTGCGACGTGCGTGAGGCCGGTGCGAGCGCGCTCGTCGTGTTGACCTCGGATGCCGGGTTGTGCGGCGCCTATAACGCCAACCTCATTCAGCTCACCGAGGCGGAGCTGCGCCGAGACAGCGCGGCCACGACCCAGCTCATCACCGTGGGCAAAAAGGGCCACCGCTACGTGACGAAACACGGCTACCAGCCGGTGGAGTCCTACTTGGATTTGGCCGGGCGGCCGAATCTGGAAACGGCCGCCGTGATCGGCCGCAGCCTCATGACCCGCTTCCTCTCAGGAGGGGTCGGCTCCATCCGCCTCCTGTATTCGCAGTTTGTCTCCCCGATGGTCTATCGCCCGACCATCCGCCAGTGGCTCCCTATTCACCTGGATCAGCCGAACGCGCGTACGGGCAAACGCGCGAGCATCTCAACCGACGAATATATTTTCGAGCCAAGCCCCGAACGCATCTTTGAGGACTTGTTGCCGCGCTGGGCGCTGGCGACGTTTCAGCTGGTGATGCTGGAGGCCTTCACGTCGGAGCACAGCGCGCGCATGATCGCGATGAAGAACGCGACCGACAATGCCGAAGAGCTCGTCGGCGAGTTGACGCGGCAGCGCAACAGAATCCGCCAGGCGGCCATCACCAAAGAAATCAGCGAGATCGTCGGCACCGCAGAGGCCCTGAAGTAGCGATGGCGGACAATGACGGCCAGATCGTCCAAGTCATCGGCCCCAGTGTGGATATCCGTTTTCCGGCGGACCGGCTGCCGGCCCTCCTGAACGCGCTCGTGATCGAAGAGGAGCAGCGCGGTATCCGCCTCACGCTGGAAGTGGCCCAGCACGTCGGCAACAATACGGTGCGCTGCATCGCGCTGGACTCAACCGACGGCCTCGTGCGCGGCATGAAGGCGCTCGACACCGGCGGGCCCATCACGGTGCCGGTCGGGCCGCAAACGCTCGGGCGCATCTTTAACCTGCTCGGCGAGCCGCTCGATGAACGGGGGGCGCTGGCCAAGCCCAAGCAGCGCATGCCGATCCACCGGCCGCCGCCGAGCTTCGAAGAGCAGCTGCCGGTGCGCGACATCTTCGAGACCGGTATTAAGGTCATCGACCTGCTCGCTCCCTATCCCAAGGGCGGCAAGGTCGGCCTCTTCGGCGGCGCTGGGGTCGGGAAGACGGTGATCCTCCAGGAACTCATCCGCAACATCGCGACCGAGCATGGCGGCGTCTCGGTGTTTGCCGGTGTGGGCGAACGGACGCGCGAGGGCAACGATCTGTGGCTTGAGTTGAACGCCTCCGGCGTGGTCAGTAAGACGGCACTGGTCTTCGGCCAGATGAACGAGCCGCCGGGCGCGCGCCTGCGTGTCGCGCTGACGGCGCTGACGATGGCCGAGCACTTTCGCGATGAGCAAGGGCAGGACGTCCTGCTGTTCATCGACAACATTTTTCGCTATGTCCAGGCCGGCGCGGAGGTCTCGACGCTGCTGGGCCGCATGCCCTCCGCGGTGGGCTACCAGCCGAACCTCGGTACGGAGCTCGCCCAGCTGGAGGAGCGCATTACCTCCACCAAACGCGGCTCGGTCACCTCGGTGCAGGCGATCTATGTGCCTGCCGATGATCTGACCGACCCGGCGCCGGCCACGACGTTCTCCCACCTGGACGCTACCACCGTGCTCTCGCGCCAGATCGCCGAGCTAGGCATCTATCCGGCGGTCGATCCGTTGGAGTCGACCTCGCGGATCCTCGATCCGCACACTGTGGGATCCGAGCACTACGAGGTCGCGCGCGCCGTGCAGCGGATTCTCCAACGCTACAAGGATCTGCGCGACATCATTGCGATCCTGGGCATGGATGAGCTCACCGATGAGGATAAAACCGTCGTCTATCGCGCACGCAAGATCCAGCGTTTCCTCTCACAGCCGTTCTTCGTGGCCGAAGCCTTCACCGGCCAGCCGGGCCGCTACGTCAAGCGCGAGGAAACGGTGAAGGGCTTCAAGATGATCGTGGAGGGCAAGTTGGACGACGTGCCGGAGCAGTCATTTTACATGCGCGGCTCAGTCGACGAGGTCCAAGAGGCCACGCGCAAGCAGCCGGCGGCCACAGCGAAATGACCGGAGCCCCGATCACCCTGTGCGTGTTAACCGCCGCGGGCCTGGCGTTCGAGGACCAGGCCATCTCGGTCGTTGCGCCGGGGGAACTCGGCTACCTGGGCGTCCTGCGCAACCACGCACCGCTGGTGACCACGCTCAAGTCGGGGAAACTCTCCTGGAAGCGGCCGGATGGCTCCGAGCGCGCCGTGCAGGTGGGGGAAGGGTTGTTTGAAATCGCGCACAACCGTTGCACGCTGTTGACCACCGACATCAAGGAAACCGCCGCATGAGCGACGAGCCCTCGCCAACGATGCGGGATTGGATCTGGTACGCGCTGAGCGTAGTCCTGACGCCCTTGCTGCTGGCGCGGTTGGGGCTCTCAGGCACGCAGACGTTGGCGGTCGCAGGCTTCAGCGTGATTCTCTTTGGCGCGATCTTCTTCTGGAAGCATCGCTTGGCCTTCGCCTGCTTCGGGATCGCGCTGCTCCTGGTCGCCGGGCTGCTCGATGTCCCCCACCTCATCGAGTTCGCGGGCCTGGACATCATCTTGTTCCTCATCGCGATGATGACAATCATCGGCTTCCTGGAGGAGCGGCACTTCTTTGAGGTGGTCATCGACCGGCTCCTGCTGCTCGTGGGTCCGCATCCCAAACGGCTCATGGTCGTGATGATGGTCCTGGCCGCCGTCGCTGCCGCCCTCGTGGATGAGGTCACCTCGATCTTGTTCATCACGGCGGCGATGCTCAACCTGCTGGGCCGCTCGAAACTCAACCCGGTGCCGTACGTCATGATGCTCGTCTTCACGACGAACATCGGCTCAAGCGCCACCGTCGTCGGCAACCCGGTGGGCGTCATCATCGCGCTGCGCAGCGGCCTGACCTTCATGAACTTCCTGCGCTGGGCGACGCCGATCGCGGCGGCCTGCTTGGCGGTCACGATATGGCTCTGCCTGCAGCTGTTTCGTAAGGATATCGCGGCACTCAAAAGCGTCTTGTCCGGGCGCAAAGGGGAACGCCAACTGGAGCACTTGGTGGAAGGGGAGCATGCCACCAAGCGCGGGGTGCGCATGTCCGGCTGGCTCTTCGGCGGGGTCATCCTGGGATTGGTCCTGCACCATCCGATTGAGAAGCTCCTGCACCTGCCGACGAATACCATGCTCCTTGGAGTCGCGCTCATCGGGGCAGGTTTTGCGCTGGCGCTCAGCGGCGAGAAGGCGCGCTCCTTGGTAGAAAAACGGGTGGACTGGTGGACGCTGGCGTTTTTCCTCCTGCTCTTTGCGTCGGTCGGCACCCTCAGGCAGAGCGGGGTGACCAGCGTACTGGCGCAGCGGATCATCGAGCTGTCCGGCGGCAGCGTGCCGGTGCTTGCAAGCCTTTTCGTGTGGAGCTCCGGCGTGCTGACCTCGATCATGGATAACGTGCTGGCCGTGGCGACCTTTGTCCCGATCGTCGGCGACGTGGCGGCGCGAGGGTTGCAGACGTTCCCGCTCTGGTGGGCGATGCTCTTCGGTGGCACCCTGATGGGCAACGCCACCCTCATCGGCTCGACCGCCAATATCGTCGCCGCCGGCGTGCTGGAGCGACGGGGGCTGCCGACGTTCAGCTTCGCCGGCTGGCTTAAGCCTGGCCTGATCGTGGCGATCTCCAGCACGCTGCTGGCCAACGCGCTGCTCCTCGCCCAGCTCTCCCTGATGCCCACCATGGGCTCAGGCCCCGCGCTCCACTAACCGCCCGACGAGCGGGTATAATAGGGCACTCGTCGAACATCCGGGTACATCGGGCGAATAGCTCAGTTGGTAGAGCACTCGGCTTACATCCGAGAGGCCACAGGTTCGAGCCCTGTTTCGCCCATTGCTCTGCAGCACAGTCCGATCTCCCCCAGGCCGCGGTAAGTAGTACATTGTAATACTATGTATTACATGCTATACTCCTGACAGGGAGGTGACGGATGTCAGCAGCAATTTCACTGCGGCTACCCGAACGTCTGGCACAGGAGCTCGAAAAGCTCGCCGCGACGACCGAACGACCAAAAAGCTATTTGGTCCGCAAGGCCGTCGAAACATATCTCGCCGAGTACGCGGATTACCAAATAGCCTTGGACCGGCTGCGCGACAAGCACGACGCGACCCTGACCGGCCCGGAACTCAGGAAGCAGCTTGGCCTCCAAGGTTCTCTATAAAGCGTCGATCGCTGGTGACCTGAGGCGCTTGGACAAGCCCATGGCCCGCCGCCTCACTGAGAAACTGGAGCAGGTACTTGGCGCCAATCCGGACGCTGGGACGTCCTTAACAGGCGACGTTCGTGGTCTGTTTCGATATCGCATGGGAGACTACCGGGTGATTTACACGAAGACCGCCGAAGGGGTTCTGGTTCTTCGCATCGCCCATCGCAGTAAGGTCTATCGAACGATCCTGTAGCACGCATGCTTGAAAAGCTTAGCTTTGTGGCCACGCTGGCGCTGCCCCTCTGGAACATCCCGCTTATGCTGCATATCGAGCGGCGAAAGTCTTCGAAAGACCTGAGTCTCCCCTGGGTCATCGGGGTCTGGATGAGCGTACTGCTCATGCTGCCGACCGCGCTGAATTCCCCAGATCGTATCTTCCGGATCTACGCTCTCATCAACGCCGCGCTGTTTACCGGCGTCGTGGTGCAGGCGCTGCGCTACCGGTAGCCCGCCCGGTTGCGGCGTTCCGGCCCGTTTGGTAGACTAAGGTCCTCTTTTCCAGTCGGTGAGTGCCACCGCGTGCGTTTTTGGGGACGTAGCTCAGTCGGTTAGAGCGATGGCTTGTCAAGCCATAGGTCGCGGGTTCGAGCCCCGTCGTCCCCGCCAGTTACACGAAGCGGTCCGTCTGAGGGAGGGGTGGGCCGCTTCGTTTGCCTACGATCGCCATGAGGTGTCCTCGAAATTCGTGGATGGCCACCCGCAGAGGCGTGTGGGTCATCGCGCTCACCCCGGCGGCGTTCTGGATATGGAGCCTCTGGCTTGCCAGGGCCAACGACGACGCGTTTTTCGCGCTAACCAAGGAGGACGGGCTCATCGAAAACGCCCAGGCGGTCGTCTTCCTGGCCAGCGCGCTGGTGGCGGCCTCGATCGCGTGGGCGTTTCGCGCGCGCCGGCGTATGGGGTGGGCCGCCGCGTACGGGATGGCAGCCCTGGCGCTGCTCTGGGTGGCGGGCGAGGAGATCAGCTGGGGCCAGCGCCTCATGGGGTTCGAGACGATCACACCGCTCCGGCAGGTCAATACGCAGGGTGAGATGACCCTGCACAATATTCCCGGCGTGACGGCGGTTCTGGTACGGTTGTTATGGCTGGCGCTCGCCGCAGCCATCGTGCTGTCCGGCATCCTGTGGACGCTGAGTCGTGAGCGTCAGCGGCGGTGGGCCATTCGCTGGTGGATGCCGCATCCGGCGCTCATCCCGGCGTGGCTGAGCATCTTCAGCTACGACGGGCTGCGCCGATGGTATCACTGGCGCCACCCCAGCGAGCAGCAGGTGAGTTGGCTCGTGAGCCGGCTGCAGGAGCCGCGCGAGCTGAGTCTCGCGGGTGCGATCCTGGTCTTCCTCTGGATGGTGCGCCGCGAGGTAGTCAGCGAGTCATGTGCCCCCGGAATTCCACTACACAGATGATGGTGCTTGAGACCGGCAACACCGGCCGCGATCGTGACATGTGGAGGATGTTCGAGGCCGAGCGCAAGACCTTTGACACTAGCCACGAAGGGATGCAGATGGGCTGGACGGGAACCTTCAACCAACTCGCCCAATACCTGGCGAAGGTAACAACAGGAGGCCGTCGATGAATAGGAACCGAGCCGTACAGATCACCTACTGCTTGCTTCGCGTCGTGGCGGGTCTGCTATTCTTCCAGGCCGGCGGCATGAAACTGTTCGCTTGGTTTGGGGGTATCCCCCCCGAAATGGGCGGCCAACCGCCTCTCATGTCCCAGATTGGCATTGGCGGGGCGCTGGAGTTCTTCGGCGGCCTGGCGATCATGCTCGGTCTGTTCACCCGGCCTGTTGCGTTCATTCTGTCCGGCGAGATGGCGGTCGCCTATTTTCAATTCCACCAGCCCAGCGGCTTCTGGCCAATCCAGAACCACGGCGAGCCCGCGGTCCTGTTCTGTTTTATCTTCCTCTACATCGCTGCGCACGGTGGCGGGGACTGGAGCCTTGACGCGCTCCTCCGACGATTCCGCCGAGCTGTAAAATAGGGAAGCACCGGGAAGCGACGCTTTGGGTGATGGTCAAGTTTGGCGGGTGACGCCGGAGGGGAGGCCCCTGCCCCCGCCCGCAGCCGCAGCGAGGACGGGGGCAGGGGCCCGCAGGCGGCAGGACCCGCCGAACTTGACCACTACCAAGCTTTGCGGTCTCTCGCGCTGGCCGGCGGTGCTATCATGGATCTGGAGTCTTCAGTGCTCATGGAAGTCAACGACCGGAGGCTGGCATGGGGAAGTTCATGGACGCGCGCAAGAACGTCAAGAAGAAGGCCAAGAGAACCCTGAAAGAGAAGCAGCAGGCGAAGCGAGAGAAGAGGAACCGCCCGGTCACCTTCCTGTAGCGAACGCGTCGCCGTCTCGGCTGCGAGTTGAGCCAACAGGACCTCAACGAGTTTGTGAAGACATCGACGCGGATGCCCGCGTGCATCATGAGGCGGTAAGGCAAAAGGAGGACAGATGGGACGAGTGAACTATCAGTTTGAACGGCGGAAGCGGGATTTGGAAAAGAAGCAAAAGCAAGAAGCCAAGCGACTGCGCAAAGCCGAGCGCAAGAAGCAACACGACGCCCAGGTGCCTGTGCCGCCTCCGACCGAGGCGGCGTCCTAAGCGTCAGCGGCAGCCCGTTGCCGTAGGCACGCGGCGTCTCACGCGTTCGGCCGCCCGCCGCGTTAACAATTGTCACGCTGGCAGCGCGGCCAAGAACGCCGGTCAGTTCAACGCGCTCCTGATCCAGCACGGCGTGCTTCCAACGCCTGCACTTCCTGCCCCGTTGTTCTCCTAGTTCCTCCTTGGAATCTCCATCTTGACAGGTAGACGCATGTCTCCTATAGTGGCCTGTCATGGCCACGGCGATTGATGAGCCAGTGAAAGTCGGCGCCGTCTTTGAGCATAGCCAGGTCAAGCCCTCCTGGTTCATCTGGGGCCATCGACGGTATGTCGTGCAAGAAGTGACCCAACGATGGCAGACGAAAGAAGGCCAAGCGCCGATCCTGCATCTGGGCGTCAGCGATGGGGCGAGCTGTTTCGAGCTCGCCTTCAATCAGCAGACGCTCATCTGGTATTTAGCCTCGGTTGAGGCGCACGGGAGCGCCTGAGAGGCGGGCATGTCCGAGCGGGTGATCTTTCACGTGGACATGAACGCCTTTTTCGCGTCGGTCGAGCAACGCTGTAATCCCTCCCTCCGCGGCAAGCCGATTGTCGTCTGCGGAAATCCCAAGAAGCGCACGGTCGTCGCCGCCTGCTCCTATGAGGCGAAGGCCTTCGGGATCACCAACGGCATGTCGATCTTCGAGGCCAAGGCGCTGTGCCCCCACGTGCTGCTCGTGGGCGGCAACCCGGAGAAGTACGTCGATATCGCGCAGCACATCTTTGCGATCTTCGGCGAGCTCACGCCGCAGGTGGAGATTTTCTCCATTGACGAAGCGTTCTTGGATATGACAGGCACCTGCCGGCTCCTGGGACGCGACCCGGACGACGCCGCCCGGCTCATCAAACAACGGATCAGGAGTGCCTACGGGCTCACCTGTTCCATCGGCATCGGTCCGAACAAGCTCATCGCCAAGGTCGCCTCGAACTTGCAGAAACCCGACGGGCTCGTGCGGGTGCGGCAGGCCGAGGTCCACGCCCTGATGACCCGGCTCCCTATTGAAGCCCTCTGCGGCGTCGGTCCGAAACTGCAGAAGCATCTGAATGACCTTGGGATCACGACGTGCGAAGAGCTGGGCCGCACGGCCGAGGCCCTGCTGGTGGGCAAGTTCGGCCTCCTCGGGCGGTCTTTAAAGCGGATGGGCCAAGGACTCGATGACGGGCCTGTCGCGCCGCTTGCGGCCGATGGCCAGGCGAAATCCATGGGGCATTGCTATACGCTGCCGCGCGACACCGACAACGAGGAGGCCATCTTCGGCACCCTGTTGCGCCTGTGTGAGCGGGTGGCCAGACGCTTACGGGCGGACGGCTATCAAGGACGCACGATCAGCCTGACGATTCGCTATGCGGATTTCTCCGGCGTCACGCATGCTCGCAGCATCCCGCATCCTACCGACAACGGGCTGCGCCTCTATGAAGTCGCGCGCGAAATCTTTCAGCGGTATTGCGACCCGCTGTCCCAACGAGTGCGACTAGTCGGGGTGAGCGCGTCGCAGTTGACGCAGCATCAGCGGCAGGCGAGTTTCCTGGAAGAAGAGGTTCGTCGAGGGCGCATCGACCGGTGCGTGGATCGCCTGGCCGACCGGTTCGGCGAGTTCACGCTGGTGCGGGCCAGCGCCTGCGCGCCGCTGGTGCCCAAATCGCACGGCTTTCTGCTGAAAGCCACACACCACCACCGCAGCCTGGTGCTGGGGTAATCTCGACAAGCGCTTGCCAAGCCGGAGGCGGAGTCCTATCATCTCCTGGGGACTCCCGCCGGGAAACCCAACAGCCCTGCCGAGAGAGCCTCTCGCGTGGGGCCGTATACTTGCGAGCCGACAACACAAGGAGAGGGCATGCGAAAGGCGGCAGTCGAGCTGATTGGGACGTTCTTCCTCGTGCTGGTCATTGGATTGACGGTCACAGCGCCCGGGGCCGGCGCCTTGGCGCCGTTAGCCATTGGCGCGGTCCTGATAGCGATGATTTACGCCGGCGGTCCCATCTCCGGCGCGCACTACAACCCCGCCGTGACGCTGGCCGTTTGGCTTCGGGGCAAGTGTGACACCCAGGACGTGCCCCCCTACATCGGCGCTCAGATCCTTGGCGCGGTCCTGGCGGCGACCGCCCTGCGCTTCTGCAAGCCGCACCGCGTGGCCAATCCCATGGTGTTGGATGTGGTGCCGGCGCTGCTGGTGGAACTTCTCTTCACGTTTGCGCTGGCTTTTGTCGTGCTGCAGGTTGCCACCTCGAAGAAATCCGCCGGCAATCACTATTTCGGTCTGGCCATCGGCTTGACCGTCTTGGCGGGCGCCTATGCGGCCGGAAGCATCACCGGAGGAGTGTTCAATCCTGCGGTGGCCATTGGCATCAGCTGGATGGGGCTGAGCTCGTGGAGCGACCTCTGGGTCTTCCTGGCGGCTAACTTCGCCGGCGGGGCGCTGGCCGCGTATGCCTTTCGGTTCATCAACGCCGAGAAGTCCTAGAACCGGCGCGCAGCCCCGTGGCGCCAGCCACCGAAATCCTCATTCAGGTTCCCAGGCTCCGGCTGCCCGAGGCGCGGATCACGCTCCAAGGTCGCGAGATCCCCTACACCATCCGCCGCAGCACGCGGGCACGCCACCTTGGGCTGCGGGCGAGCGCGGAGGCCGGGCTGGTGTTGACGGTCCCACGCGGCACAGCGGAAGAAGCGATTCAAAACTTTCTCGCGCGGCATGCGCGCTGGATCCTGCGGCAACTCGACTGGCTGCATCGCAAGGCCGCGAGCTGCCCCCGCTACTGGCCCTACGGGCCTACCTTTCCCTTTGCAGGTGAAGCCCACCAGGTCCTCATTCAGCAGGGCCCGGTGGCGGCAGTCTGCCGCACCGATTCCCGCGAGCTGCGCCTCACGCTTCGCCACCCCAGCATCGAGGGCGCCAGGCGCCTGCTCACCCGCTGGCTCAAGGCGCAGGCCACGCAAGTGCTGCGCGAGCGCACCAGAGAGGTTGGAGCCCGCATGGGCTTGGCGGCCCGGCGGATCTACGTGCGCAATCTCAAACGGCGCTGGGGCAGCTGTTGGCCTGGGGGCTCGCTCAGCTTCAGCTATCGGCTCGTCATGGCTCCGCCGCGCATCCTGGACTATGTCGTTGTGCATGAGCTGGCCCACCTGCGCGAGCCCAACCACTCGCCCCGCTTCTGGGCCCTGGTGGCTCAGCATGACCCTGATCCTGGCGAGGCCAAGCGCTGGCTGCGCACCCTCGGTCCGTCACTCGGGGTCTGAGCTCGACAGGGCCATGGCCTGACATGAAACTACCGCGCCTGTTCTTGTCTCGCTGGCGACTCCCTTGTCTGCGGTGGCGATGGGTGATCGCATCAGCGCTTCTGGCGTGCGGGGTGGTCTCTGCGCAGGCGAGCGCTTCGTTTCGGCCGGCGTGGTGGTGCCCGGGCGCCCATCTGCAAACCATCTGGGCCGCGGTGCTGCGGCCCACGCCCCGTGTGCCGCTGACCCGCGCGCGATGGGAGTTGCCGGACGGCGATTTTCTTGACGTGGATGAGCTGGCGGCTGAAGCCGGCGCGCCCTGCGTTATCGTCCTGCACGGACTGGAAGGCTCCTCGCGCTCACGGCAGGTGTTGGGCCTGCTGCGCGAGGCGCACCGGCGCGGCTGGCGCGGTGTGGCGGTGAACTTCCGCGGCTGCAGCGGCGAGCCAAACCGGCTGCGTCGCTCGTATCATGGCGGGGAGACCGGGGACCTGGCCTGGGTGCTCGCCCGTGTGATGGCTGAGCATCCCTCAAGCCCAATTGTGTGCGTGGGATTCTCGCTGGGCGGCAACGTCTTGCTGAAATATCTCGGGGAACAGGGGGAGGCGTTGCCCACGCAGGTCCGGGCCGCCGTCGCCATCTCCGCCCCAGTTGATCTGGCCCTCAGCGCGCACGCGCTGACCCAGGGATTCAGCCGGGTGTATGGGCGCCGCCTAGTGGCCAGCCTCAAGCGCAAGACGCGTGAGAAACTCGTCCGATACCCGGACCTGGTCGACGCCGGCGCCCTCCAGGCGGTCCAGACGCTGCCGGAGTTCGACGATCTGGTGACGGGCCCGGTGCACGGGTTCAAGCATGCCGCGGACTACTGGGCCAGGTCGAGCTCGGCCGCGTTTCTGCCGCGCATCCGCCGCCCCACGCTGCTCGTGAATGCCAAGGATGACCCGTTCCTGCCGGCCGTGGCGCTGCCCGTCCGCGCGGTGTCGGAGAACTCGTTTTTGCGCGCGGAGTTTCCGACCTCGGGGGGCCATCTGGGATTTCTCGAAGGCCGCTGGCCGTGGGCGCCGATCGCCTGGGCGGAGGTGCGCGCCGCGGAATTTCTCGCGGACCATGTGGAGGGCGCTCCTCGCACGGCCGCAAGGGCCGCGGAGGGAGCGAACTAGAAGGTTAAAGTGGAGTTGAAGGCGTTCAGCGACTCTTGAACGGCGCGGATCATGCGCAAGGTGAGCATTCCCAGGAGCACCGTGTAGACGATGAGGAGCGACGTGATTACCCATTTGGCCGTCGGCGAGAACCGCGGATTGTTCCATACCAGCGGCAGGCCGAACGGCCCCAGCACGAACACCAGCAGCAACAGGACCACCCAGACGTTGTAATACCACGGCAGCGTCCTGACGGCGGGGGCCGTCCCAGCAGTTAGGGGCGCGCCACAGTGGCTGCAAAACTTCGCGCCTGGCGCAGCAGGCGTCTGGCAGAACATGCAGGCTGGTGGCAGCTCGGTAGGGCGCATCCCCGTACTATAGCACTCAGGCGTGCCGGGCGCGCGCCGCCGGGCCGGTGAGCAGCTCGATGAACTTTTGCGCCGGCACGGAGAGCTCGGCCCGCGTACGAGTCAGGATGCCGATGGGGCGCTCAAACGGTCCCTCCGCCAGCTCGAGCGCCTTGAGCCTACCAGTCCGTACCTCCTCCACCACTGTGTTGCTGGGCACCAGCGCAAGCCCCAGCCCCACCTCGACGGCCCGCTTCGTAATCTCGATATTGTCGAACGCATGCGCGACCTTGACGCGGATGGACGTCTTGCTCAGGATCTCATCCACAGGGAATTCCGCCTGCGGGACGATGAACGGCTGGCCATGCAGCTGCGCCAGGCGAATCGACTTCTTGGCGGCCCAGGGGTGCGTGGGCGCGACGATCAGGACGACAGGCTCCTTCCTGAAGAGCGTGATCGTTAATCGCGGATGGGGCTTGGGGTAATCCACGATCCCGATTTCCAGCCGGTCGGCAAGCACGGCTTCATAGATGTCCTCATCCTTGAAATAGGCGAGTTGCAGATCGACCTTCGGATACCGTTTCAAGAAGGCAGCCGCATGCTGTGGGAGCGCATAGAGCCCGACCGTGTAGATGCTGCCGACTCGCAAGCGGCCGCTCACGTCGGTTGTCGGGTGCTTGAGCGCGCTTTCAAGCTGCGCGTACCGCCGCAAGATCTCCTGGCTCGCTTCAAGGACCAGGGCGCCGGCGCGGGTCGGCCGGACCCGGCGTCGGCCTCGCTCCAGGAGCCGATGCCCGAACTTCTCCTCGAGCGATTTGAGGTGATGGCTCACCGCCGACTGCGTGAGATAGTTGCGGCGGGCCGTCTCAGTAAAGCTCTGTGTTTGCACGAGATCACAGAAGAGCCGCAGGGAGCGGATCATGATGCGACAAATTCATGAGAAATATTAGTACTATGCATTTGCTTTATAGCATACCACATGCGACACTATATACAGGGACGGTATCGACAAGAACATCACGCAAGAGGAGCAGGCCGTGCTACAGGCTGGCTTCCGGGAGTAGGGATGAACTATGCACCACTGGCTTTGGTCTTGGGGAATTGGGACGTCATGCAGGAACGGATCACCGCACGCCCACCAAGGCGCAAGGCTAGCCATACGCGACGTAGAGCGCTCGTGGCGGTGCTCGCCATGCTTGGCGCAACGGCCACGGCGGGTGTGATCGGGTCTGCCTGGTTGGTGAGACACGTGGCCGCGCGCCAGATTGCCCAAGACACGCTGAATTAGGTCAATCAGCACACCGGGTTTTGGCCCCTGGCGGGGGGAATTGCGGGGCACGACTTCCCGTCGTACGTCGCGCGCCATCGACCGCAACGACGGGCGCCAGGGATTTCTTTCCACCGGTGGCAAGGAGGGGACGATGGCAAGGCATCAGGGGTTGCCGCGACAACGGAGCGGCGATTCGCGCATGACTCGCAAAGACGAATACACGCATCACAAGGTGGGGCGCGCGCCGTTCACGTATGAAACCATCTGGGCGGACGCCTGGCCGCATCTAGAGGACTGGTTCAAGACCAGGGTGATCTACAGTGCGTGGGACAGTAGGAAAGCCGCGACCCTTTGATCGTCAGCCACTTGTGTTTGACAGGGCGGGGCGGACGTGCTAGCCTGAGGTCGTGTTTTTCAGCTGTTACCTGCCAGTGAAAACCGGGGGGCTGAGAGATGCCCCGCGGTTTCTTTGTTAGCCTGAGGAGGATGGCATGCGTTTCTCCCAGAAAGCGCGAGTCGCCTGGATGGAAGGCGTGGTGAATCGGGACGAGGAGCATGCCAGCGTGTGTTACGGGGAGAACCCCCGAGCCGTCGCCTTGGTCGCGCCGGACGATAAGCGCGGCTTTACGGTGCAGTTTTTACTCAAGGCCCGGCGCGGCGATGCGCGCGCCGACCGGATTCTGGATGCGGTGCGCCGAGAGCTGACCTTCTACCTGCTAGAAATCATCGGGCCGGATTCCTGGGCCTTTGTGGAATACCACTGCGACACGCCTGCCAATCGCCGCTCCATCGTGCATTGGAGCTGGCATCCCGGGCTTCACGCCGGCGCTGAGGCGTCGTCCAGCCGGCTGAGCCACACGCGCGTCTGACGCCTTCCGATCGCCCGCTTGGCCCGGCCTCGAGCCGTTTGGCTCTCTCCAGGCTAGGGGTGTGGTAGAGTAGACCCTTCCTCCGACGACCGCATTCCCTCGCGTGTACGGAATTCCGGAGCCTCACAGACGCATGGACTCAGCTTCTCTGCGGAATATTGCGATCATCGCGCACGTGGACCATGGCAAGACGACCCTGGTCGACGCCATGCTGCGCCATACGAAGGCGGTGCGCGGCCAGGCGCTGCCTGAGGGGGCGCTGATCATGGACTCCATGGACCTGGAGCGCGAGAAGGGCATCACGATCCGGGCCAAGAACTGCAGCCTGCGCTACGGGGAGCACAAGATCAATATCGTGGACACCCCGGGCCACGCGGACTTCGGCGGCGAGGTCGAGCGCACGCTGCGCATGGTGGATGGCGCGCTGCTCTTGGTCGATGCCAAAGAAGGGCCGATGCCGCAGACCAAGTTCGTCCTGCGCAAGGCGATTGGCTTCGGGCTGCCGGTGGTCGTGGTGGTCAATAAGATCGATCGCCACGACGCGCAGATTGATGACGTGGTGAA
>JAHFGW010000037.1 GCA_023247235.1 Candidatus Omnitrophota bacterium
TCGGCGTGCTCTTGGTAGAGGGGCAGGCGGTGCGACTGGAAGAAGGGGCCCTCGTCCGGCGTGATCCCCAGGAAGTCCAAACTCTTGACGATGTCCTCGATGAACGCCGGGTTGGAGCGCTTCTGGTCGGTGTCCTCAATCCGCAGGATGAACGTGCCCTGCTGATGGCGGGCGAACAGCCAGTTGAAGAGGGCCGTGCGCGCAGAGCCGACATGGAGGGAGCCCGTCGGGCTAGGGGCAAAGCGCACCCGCACCATCACGAACTCCCTGGCGGACGCTCATCCCACCACCTGCCGCCGGGTCCGCCGCAGGCGGACCCAACACGCCAGATGGATTTGCCTGTCGGTCGGTGTGGTTGCATCAGCGTGTGCCAACCAGTGGTTGGCGCGGCAGGTGGTGGGATCATTCGGCGGGTTACACAACGAATGAGGCTTCGCTGGTCGGCTCGCGCAGGCTGTGCATCCAGCGCGCGATGCGCCGAGCAAGATTCTCCGGATCCAGGCGGGAGCGCTCCAAGAGCTCGGGCCGCTTGCCGTGCTCGATAAAGACATCCGGCAACCCGATGCGCAGATGCGGCAGGCCTGACAGTCCCGCCGCGTCGAGCGCTTCGGAGACAGCGCTGCCAAACCCTCCGGCCACCTGGGCCTCTTCAATCGTCACCAGCCTGCCGGCGCGGGCCGCGGTCTCGCGGAGCATCGCCTCATCCAGCGGCTTAATAAAGCGGGCATTGACGACGCTCGCCTTGATCCCTTCCGCTTCCAGCCGCTCGGCGGCCGCCAGCGCGGCGTAGACGAGATTGCCGACGGCGACGATCGCCAGATCCGCGCCGGTCCGGAGCAGCTCCGATTTGCCCAGCGCGATCTTGGGCCCTTTGCCCAACGGTTCCCCGTACATCACGCCCCCGCGCGCATAGCGGATGGCCACCGGCCTGTCTTGCTCAAGCGCCCAACGCAGCATCGCGCGCAGTTCATCCGGATCGCGCGGAGCGAGCAGCCGGATGTTCGGCAGCACGCGCAGATACGCCACGTCGAAGACGCCGTGGTGCGTCGGGCCGTCCTCCCCGACCAGGCTCGCCCGATCGATGGCAAGGATCACCGGCAGGTCCTGGAGGCACATCTCGTGCATGATTTGATCATACGCCCGCTGGAGAAAGGTTGAGTAGATCGCGACGACCGGCCGCGCGCCGCCGCGGGCCAGGCCCGCCGCCAGGCCGACCGCATGCTGCTCCGCCATGCCGACATCAAGGAACCGCTCAGGAAACTCCCGCGCGAAGCGATCCAACCCCGTCCCCTCCGGCATGGCCGCGGTGATCGCCATGAGCCGGCGGTTGGTCTGCGCGATCCGGATGAGCTCCTCGCTGAACGCGTCGGTAAACGTCTGGGCTGGGGGCTGGGGGCTGGGGGCGAGAGGTTTAACAGGCTTGCCCTGAACCCTTAGTCCATAGCCCTTAGCCTGAGCGGATGCCTTGGGCAGCCCAGTGCGTAGGTCAAAGGGCTCGGTCTTGTGGAACCGCTCGGGGTCGGCCTCCGCAAAGCGGTAGCCCTTGCCCTTTACCGTCGAGACGTGCAGCAGGATTGCGCCTTTCATTCGCTTGACGTTTTTGAGCGTGCGGATGAGCTCGGGCAGGTTGTGGCCATCAATCGGGCCCACATAGCGAAAACCCAGCTCTTCGAAGACCAGCCCCGGCACGAGCAGTCCTTTCACGGACTCCTCGAGCTTGTGTCCCAGGCGAACCAGCCGCGAGCCGTGCGGCAGGCGCTTGATGAGAGCTTCCAAATCATGCCGCAGGCGGTTATAGGCGGGATTGGTGATGATGCGATTCAGGTAGCGACTCAGACCGCCGATCGGCTTGGCGATCGACATGCGGTTGTCATTGAGCACGACCAGGAGGTTCGGCTTGCAGTGGCCGATGTGGTTGAGCGCCTCCAGGGCCATGCCTTCGCCCAGGCTGGCATCGCCGATGATCGCCACCACCTGCTGCGTCCCGCGGATGTGATCGCGCGCCATCGCCAACCCCATGGCGGTGGATAGCACCGTGCCGCCGTGGCCGGTCGTGAACAGATCGTACGGGCTTTCGTCTTTATGGTTGAAGCCCGACAGCCCGCCCAGTTGCTTCAGCGTCTGGAACTGCTTGAGCCGGCCCGTGACGAGCTTATGCGTGAACGCTTGGTAGCCCATGTCCCACAACAACTGATCTTCCGGCGCATCGAAGGCGTAGTGAAGCGCCAAGCAGAGCTCCACCGCGCCAAGGCTGGAAGCCAAGTGCCCGCCCAGGCGCGCGATCGTCTGGAGGATCTCCTCGCGGATTTCCTGAGCCAGCGTGTGCAGTTGGGCCAGCGTCAGGCTCTTCAGGTCCGCCGGCCGCTGGATGGTGTCGAGCACGCCCATCAGGTCTGCTCCAGCCAAGCCGCCAGGTGCCGCAGGGCATCCGCCCGCGCGCCAAAGGGTGCGAGCGCTTTGACGGCTCGCGCAATCAGCCAATGCGCCTCGTTGCGCGCGGCCGGCACACCCAGTACCTCGGCCAATCCCTCCCCGTCGTGCACATCATCCAGCAATTGAAAGGCCAGGCCAAGATCGCGCCCGTAGCGCGCAAGCGCGCGCCGCTCGCCCGTGCCGGCCCCTGCGGCCAACGCGCCGCTTTGCACGCTGGCCTGGATCAGGGCTGCGGTCTTGCGCCGCGCGATGTCACGCCACGCCTCCGCGCTGAGCCGTTCTCGGCCGCGCATGGCTTCCAGATCCAAGACTTGCCCCCCAATGAGCCCTTCCGTGCCGCCGGCTTCGCCGAGCACCCGGATGATGGCCAAGGCCTTGGGGGTCTTGTCTTGGCTGACCGTCTGAAAGGCCAGTGTCAGCAACGCGTCGCCGACCAAGATGGCCTGGGCCTCGCCGAATCGCCGGTGGCAGGTCGGTTGGCCGCGCCTCAGTTCGGCGTTATCCATGGCCGGCAGATCGTCATGGACCAGCGAGTAGGTGTGCATGAGCTCGATCGCGCAGGCCGCATGCAACGCCCGGCGAGCCGGCTGCCCGCCGGCCTCGCAGGCGCCCAGGCACAGGAGCGGGCGAAACCGCTTGCCGCCGGAGAACACGGCGTAGCGCATCGCCTCATGAATCGGCGATGGCGGGCGGCTGGCCGGCGGCAAGAGCCGCTCCAGCGCCGCGTCGACCTGGCGCGCGAGCCGCTCAAGCGTTGGGGGACTGGAGGTCGCCTTGGTCTTCAAGCGTGTCGTCATCGATGGGCACCAGCAGCGCGTCTCCGCCTGCGGTCTTGACCAGCTTCTCCACCCGTTTCTTCGCCTGCTCCAGCTTCTGCAGGAGGACCCGGGCGAGCTTCGTCCCTTCCTCGAATTTTTTCAGCCGCGTTTCCAGGTCCGCGTCCGGCCGGTCCAAGTCGGCGACCAATTTCTCCAGGCGCTTAAGTGCCTCTTCGTATTTGACGTCAGCCGGCGCCATCGTCGCCGCCTTCCAGCGTGTCGGTGACGGTGCTGCGCAGCCGTCCGCGCGCGAGCAAGGTGTCCAGCGCCTGCCCCACGCGCAGGCGGCGGGCATCCGTGACCACGCGCCCCTCGGGGTGCGTGGTCGTAATGCTGTAGCCGCGCCCTAAGACCGCCAGCGGACTGAGCGCCTGGAGCCGCCCCACGAACAGACGCAGTTGCCGGTCCTCGCGGTCCAGCGCGTGCTCCGTCGACTGGATCAGATGGCGCAACAACTCCTGGACGCGCTGCGTCGAGTGCGCCAGCAAGCGCTGGGGATGCAGCAGGCGCAGCTGCTCGGTCAGCGCCTCAAGGCCGCTGGTCTGATCGTCCAGAAAGCCTTGCATCCCCTCCAAGAGCTGTCGGACCAGCTCGCGCACGTCATCCACGAGCGCTTGGCGGTCCTGCGTGAGCCGCTTGGCCGCGTCGGTCGGCGTGGAGGCCCGCACATCGGCCACATAGTCCGCGATCGTCCAGTCATCCTGATGGCCGACGGCCGAGATGACCGGGATGCGCGACCGGGCGATGGCCCGCGCCACTGGCTCTTCGTTGAACGCCCACAGGTCTTCGACGCTGCCGCCGCCGCGGCCGACGATCAGGATGTCCGCGATCTGCCGGTGATTGGCTACGTCCAGCGCCTGTGCGATCTCCGCCGCAGCCCCCTCGCCTTGCACTTTCGTGGGCACCAGGATGACGTGGAACTGGTCCTTCAGCTTGCTCACGATATCGTGCACGGCCGAACCGCTCAGCGAGGTCACGACGCCGATTCGGGACACGAAGCGCGGCAGGGCCCGTTTGCGCTCGGGCGCAAAGAGGCCTTCGGCTTCCAGCCGCTTTTTGAGCTGGTCAAACGCGAGCTGCAGCGCGCCGATCCCCTTGGGCTCGACGCGCAGGACGCGCACCTGATATTGGCTGCGCGCTTCGTAGACCGTGACCTGGCCGTAGCACAGGATCTTCAGGCCATTCGTCAGCTTGAAGCGCACATGGGTGTTGGCCGGCTTAAAGAACGCGCACGGCAGCACGAAGCGCTGGCCGGCGCGCTCATCCACGAGGCTGAAATAGATATGCCCGGAGGCGGCGTAGGTGCAGTTGGAAATTTCTCCCTCGATCCACAGCGGCAGGGGAAATTGCCCTTCGATGAGCTGGCGGATGCGGCCGATGACCTCGGCGACCGTCAGCGCCTTGGGCGGAGGGGACACCACGGGGACGTCAATCTTCTGCGGCGCCAGAAACAGGTTCATCCAGAGTCCGGGTGATGCGTTCCACGCGGCGCGCCTTGCCCGTCGCTTCGTCGATCTCAACCAGGAGGCCCCGAAGCTGCACGTTGCCGGGGGCGACATCCGATTTGACCGGCGTATTGGACAAGAACTTCTCCAAGATCTGATCGACGCGGCGGCCGATCACCGAGTCATACGGCCCCGTCATGCCGACGTCCGTGATGACCGCGGTGCCTTGGGGGAGGATCCGCTCATCGGCCGTGGGGATGTGCGTGTGCGTGCCGAAGACGCAGGACACTTTGCCGTCCAGGAACCAGCCCATGGCGACTTTTTCGCTGGTGGCTTCCGCATGCATGTCCACGATGATGACCCGCGTCTGGGGTGCCAGCCGCGCCAGCTCCCGCTCGGCTGCGCGGAAGGGGCAATCCATGGGCGCCATAAACACGCGGCCCATGACGTTGATGATGCCGACCTTCTGGCCGCCGAGCGTCTCGACCACGGTGGAGCCGGTGCCCGCAGCGCTCTCGGGATAGTTGGCGGGACGGACCACCCGCGGATCTTGCCGCAGCAGTTCCAGCGCCTCGCGCTTGCGCCAGACATGGTTGCCGGACGTCAGGACATCCACGCCGGCGCGGAAGAGCTCCTCGGCGGTATTCCGGGTCACCCCAGCCCCGCCCGCAACATTCTCGCAGTTCGCCACGACAAGATCAATGCGTTGCTCCTCGCGCAGGGGTCGTAAGACCCGGTCGAGGATGACGCGGCCTGGCCGGCCGATGACGTCCCCAATCAGTAAGGCCTTCATGAAATCCTAGGAGGGACGAGAGACAAGAGACAGGGGGACGGGAGAGACGGCCGTGGAAGCGCACCGCGTATGCTCTGTCTCCTGTCTCCTGTCTCGGCACTTAGCGGGCATATTCGATGGAGCGGGTCTCCCGGATCACCGTAATCTTGATCTGGCCCGGGAACTCGATCGAGCCTTCGACCTTCTTCTTGATCTCGCGCGACAGCGCGATGGCTTCCAGGTCCGTCACCCGCTCGGGCTGGACGATGACCCGCACCTCGCGGCCGGCCTGGATCGCGTAGGCCTTCTCGACGCCCTGGAACGAGTCGCAGATGGACTCGAGGGTCTGGAGCCGCTTGACGTAGTTCTCGAGCGTGTCGCCGCGGGCCCCGGGCCGCGCGCCGCTGATGGAATCGCCCACAATCGTCAGCACCGCCACAAGCGAGCGCGGCGGCACGTCTTCATGGTGCGCCTCGATGGCGTGCACGATCTCGGGCTTCTCCCCGTACTTGCGCGCCAGCTCCGCCCCGATGATCGCATGCGGCCCTTCCACCTCGTGGCTGACCGCCTTGCCGATGTCATGGAGCAGCCCGCAGCGGCGCGCCAGGCGCTGGTCCAGCCCCAGCTCCGCGGCGATCATGCCGCAGAGAAACGCCGTCTCCTTCATGTGCACCAGCACATTCTGCCCGTAGCTGGTGCGGTAACGCAGCCGCCCGATGAGCTTGACCAGCTCGGGGTGGATGTTGTGCGCGCTCAGTTCATTGACCGCCTGCTCGCCCACCTGGACGATGTGCCGGTCGAACTCCTTCTTGACCTTCTCGACGATCTCTTCGATGCGGGCCGGGTGGATGCGGCCGTCCGACATGAGCCGCTCCAGCGACAGGCGCGCGATCTCGCGGCGGACCATGTCGAAGGAGGAGAGCGTCACGACATCGGGCGTGTCATCCACGATGACATCGACCCCGGTCGAGTTCTCGAACGCCCGGATGTTGCGTCCTTCGCGGCCGATGATTCGGCCCTTCATGTCTTCGTTGGGAAGCTGGATCACGGAGGTCGTGGACTCGACCGTAAACTCCGGCGCGGTGCGCTGCATCGTCTCCAGGAGGATGCGGCGGGAGACGTCGTGCGCCTCGCGCTTGGTCTCTTCTTCAATCTGCTTGATGATCAGGCCGGCCTCGCCGCGGCAATCTTTCTCGATCCGCGAGAGCAGCAGCTCCTTCGCGCTGTCCGTGTTCAAGCCGGCGATCGTCTTGAGCCGCTCCTTCTCCTCCGCGATGAGCTGCTCCAGCTGGTCGTCCTTGGTGCTGGCCGCCTGCTCGCGGCCACCCAGCCGCTGGTCCCGTTCGCTGAGCTCCTTCTCTTTGCGGTCGAGCTGATCGAGCTTGCGATCCAAGAGCTCCTCGCGCTGATGCAGCCGCCGCTCAAGCTGCGAGAGCTCGCCGCGGCGCTCCTTCGTTTTCTCCTCAAATTCCTGCCGCAGGCGGTGGAGCTGCTCGGTCGACTCAAGCCGCGCCTGCTTCACGGTCGTCTCGGCCTCGCGAGCGGATTGCTCGAGCACCAGCTTGGCTTTCGCCTCGGCCCCGCTGAGGGCCCGCCGGCCCTGCACCAGGCGCGCGGCGTAGCCTCCCGCAAACGCCGCGAGCCCGACAAGCGCGATGAGTATGAGTGCCGTTGCGTCCATGTGCCTCACCTTTCTGCAAGCCAGCTGTCGCGTGCGAGGCGGTCGTGCCGCCTGCGCCAAGCGCGGTGGCTGCGGTGTTGCGTCAGCGCGGTCCGCGAACCGGGCGACGTGCCCCGGATGCGGGCCGACCTCAGGCGGTCAGGACGGCCTTGACGGCGTGATCGTGTGCAGCGGTAGGCAGGCGATCGAGGAGTTGAAACCGATAGGCAAGGCCTACCGTGGGTGTGGAGCGCGGCAAGCGCGCAAGGAACCGGTCGTAATACCCGTGCCCCCGACCCAGGCGGCGGCCGCGGCGATCGAATGCCAGCCCTGGAACCAGGACCAGATCGACCTCCGCCAGCCGGACGGGTCGCAGGGCCCTCGGATGCGGTTCCCAGACTCCGAAGGCGCCGCGCACCAGGTCGGTGCGCGGTGTGCGCAGCTCAGACAGCCGCAGCCGCTTGCCGCGCGCGACTTTCGGGACGACGACGCGCTTGCCTTGCTTCAGCATTGTTTCGATCATCCGCCACGTCTGCACTTCATACGGCAGGGACACATAACAACAGATGGTTTTGGCCCGCCGAAACGCCGTCAGGCGAAACACCTTCCGCCGAATCGTCTCACTCTTCCGACTCCGAACGTCCTCCTCCTGCTGTTGTAATTGGCGTAAGAGCCGCGTGCGTATCTGACCTTTGCTCATCCATTCCCAACCGTCAGTGTACACCACTCGTACGTGGAAAGCTACGCACCGCTTCTGTTCGTTGTTCATTGTTCATTGTTCGTAGCAGGGGCACCGAACTCCGCACTGGTCTTCAGATGTGGAACACATACCGATGCTCGAGCGGATCCGACTCCTGCGTGCCGACTTCTTCGCAAAGATCTTTCAGTGTCACCGCATCCAGCGATTGGATGAGCCGCTCATGGACGCAGCGCCAGACGGCTTGGGCGATGCGCTCGGCCCGCGCCGCGCCCCGCGCGCTCGCGGGTCGCCGGCCCCCGCTCCCCGAGGCCTGGCGGGCGCCGTGGTCCTCCAGGACGCCGACCACTTCACCCACGGTGATTCGGGCGGGGTCCCGGGCCAGGACATAGCCGCCCTTAGGGCCGCGGACGCTGCTGACGAGTCCTCGCTTTTTCAGCCGATGAAGCAGCTGCTCCAGATAGGCCAAGGACAAACTTTGGCGCCCGGCGATCACGGACGCTGACACCGGGGTGCGGCTCGCGGTCAGCGCAAGCTCCAAGAGCGCTCGCATGCCATAGGTGGATCGCGTCGAGAGCTTCATCATGTCAGTCTAGTATAGATGACTATGTGTGTCAACAATATGCCTCTCTAGGTTGTCAAGGACGCCCCGCCATCGATGAGGATGGTTTGCCCTGTCAGGTGATCGGAGGCGCTGGATGCCAGGAAGATCGTCAGCCCGGCCAGATCCGCCGGCTCGCCAAAGCGCCGCAGCGGCACGTCCCGCCTGCGGCGCTCCAGCCACGCGCGATCCGCGAACACGTCGCGCGTCATGTCGGTGCGAAACAAGCCCGGCGCAATGCCCGTCACCCGAATGCCCAGCGGGCCCCATTCCAGCGCGAGGATGCGCGTCAGATGGAATAACGCCGCCTTGGCGGATCCGTAGGCGGCGTTGTGGGCGAGGGCCATGACGCCGGAGGTGGAGCTGACATTGATGATCTTCCCATAGCCTCGGCGGGCCATGGCCGCCGCGACGGCCTGGCTGATGAAAAAGACCGCGGTGTAATCGGTCTCCAAGACCTCCTCCCACTCGCGGCGGCTGAGCGACAGCGCATCGTCTCCCCGCCAGATCCCGGCATTGTTGATGAGGATATCGATGCGGCCGAAGGCCCGCAGCGCGCTGCGCACCGCCGAGCGGATCGCCGCGTGATCCGTCACATCGACTCGCTGCGCCAAGACGCGCCTGCCCAAACCGCGGAGGCGCGCTGCCTGCTGATGCAGCCGCGCGGCATCGCGGCCCCAGAGGAGGACGTCGGCGCCGGCCTGCGCGAGGGCGTCCGCCATCGCCGCGCCCAAGCCGCGGCCCGCGCCCGTGACCAGCGCGACACGACCGGTCAGATCGAAGAGCACCCGTGGATTCGGCGCAGCGCTACGGGCTGGCTGGAGATTCCGTGGTGGGCTTCGCCGCATTGCGATTCCTTCCTCGCCCGCCCCGTCGTCGCCTGCGGTGGCGCGGCCGGCCGGCGTCGTCAGGCCAACTTGGCGCGGCACCCGAGGCGGCACCACCCGTTCCGACCGGCTGCGGCTGAA
>JAHFGW010000038.1:0-2234 GCA_023247235.1 Candidatus Omnitrophota bacterium
TCGGATGCTGGATGGTCGTGTGGTGGCCGGCCTGATAGATGCTCTGCGCGATGCGGTCGCGCTGGGCGCGGGCTTGGTCATCCTTCGCCACGTCCTTCGGCTCGATCACGGTCGAGGAATAGCAGGTGCGGGCGGTCGCAATCGCCAGATTATACGGCTCTTGAAAGGAGTTCACGAGCCGCACGACGGGCTCGGGCGTGAGGGTGGCTTGCGTGCTTGGCATGTCAGACTTCCAGCGCCTTTGGGGCGTTGGTCAGGAGCCGGGACCCATCGTTCGTCACCACCGCCATGTCCTCAAGGCGCATCCCGCCGGCGTCGGTGTAGTACAGGCCGGGCTCCACCGTCACCACCATACCGGCTTTCAGGATGTCCTGGCCGGCGCTGATGCGCGGTGGCTCATGGAGCTCAAGACCCACGCCGTGGCCGGTGCCATGGAAGAAGCCCTGCATGCGCCCGCCCTGCTCGCCCGTCTTAAAGCCAAGCTGCTCAAACGAATCGAGGATGGCTCGGTGGATCGTCGAAGCATCCACCCCGTCCTTGATCATCCGGTAGGCGATCTCCTGGCCTTCCTTGACCGCGTCAAACATCCGGCGGACCTTGTCCGAGGCCTTGCCTTTGACCACCGTGCGGGTCAGATCGGCGAAATAGCGGCTGCCCGCATGCTGCGGAAACACATCGATGACAATGGGCTCATTGGCTCGCAAGGGGCCTGAGCCCTCGTTGTGCGGATCGACGCCTTGCAGGCCGCCGGCGATGATCGTGTGCTGCGCCACGCAGTCACGCTCCATCATGGTGAGATGCATCGCCTTGCGCACCAGCTCCGAGGTCAGCGGCTTGCCCCCAATCCATAGCGCGCCGTCAGCCCGGATCTCGGCATTGCGGATGAGCTCGATCGCACAGGCCAGCGCGTCTTCGGTCACGCGCAGCGTCTCGGTGATCCGGGCGATCTCGTCATCCGACTTGACCATCCGCTCTGGATAGAACGGCTCGGTCTTGGGGGTCACCGTGTAGCCGCGCTGGCGCAGCGCATCGGCATGGTGCACGCTGAAGTCGGCCGGCACCTCCAGCTCCTTGACCCCCTGCGCCCGAAACAGCTCATCCACGACATCGAGGAGCCCGGGCTGCGCGATGCCCCGCTGGCGCGCCTGCTGCTGCAACTTGCTGAAGGAGAGCACCTCCGAGACGCGCGCCTGCGTCTTGGCCCGGTCCACCTCCAGGTCGCTCATGACGAGCAGGCGGCGGCCATCGAGCTGAGCGAAGATGAACGCATCCGGCGCCAGGAAGCGGCTGGCGTAGTAGAGATTGGCATTGCGTTCGCTATCCGCGATGATCAGGCGTGCCGTGGCCATTGGTCCCTATGGAAGGCGGCTTAGAATATCACATTCGCCTCGCTTGTGTCAGCGCGTTCGCACCAGAGCGCCTGAGCGTGACGCCGCCTTGCGTGCAGGTAGACAGGGTGCGCCAGTCCCTCTATAATGGCGGCGTTGCGAGTCTGTGATTCTTTTCACGAACTCCCCTTGCCGCTCGCACGCATACCAGGGACTCGATGGCGGAGGCAGTCTTTTTCTATCTCTTCACGGGCTTGATGTTCGTCGCGGCCCTGTCGGTCGTGTTTAATCGGCGGCCGATCTACAGCGTGCTTTCCCTGCTGGTGGTCGTCTTCTGTCTGGCCTCCCTCTTCGTGCTGCTGGGCGCGTACTTCGTGGCGGCCCTGCAACTCCTCCTCTATGCCGGCGCGGTCCTGGTGCTTTTTCTGTTCGCGGTCATGCTGCTCAACTTGGCACCGGAAGAGCTCCAGCGCATGCGGCCGTTTACCTTGCGCGGCATCGGCACCGTGACGGCCGTCTTCCTCTTTCTGCACTTGGCGCGCCTCTTCCTGCGGGCCCCGGCGACGGCTCCCTTACCGCCGCCGGCGGCTGGCTCAGGCAGCGTGGAATCCGTGGGCCGATTGCTGTTCACCACGTATTTCCTGCCGTTTGAGCTGACGTCATTTTTGATCCTGGCGGCGCTCATTGGCGCGGTCACCTTAGCCAAGCAACAACCTTCCGGCGAATGATCACGCTCACCCACTACCTGATTGCCAGCGCGTTGCTGTTCACGATCGGCCTCGTCGGCATCGTGACGCGGCGCAATGTCCTGATGATTCTCCTGTGCATCGAAATCATGTTTAATGCGGCGAACCTGGCGTTTGTCGCCTACGCGCGGGCGCTCGGCGATCTTGGCGGCCAGGTCCT
>JAHFGW010000038.1:2334-4170 GCA_023247235.1 Candidatus Omnitrophota bacterium
TGGGCCATGTTGTTGGCGCCGTTGGGGGCGGCCACGCTCATCGGCCTGCTGGGGATTCATCGCCGTCGCCTGAGCAGCGCCCTGGCTATCGCCGGCTTGCTCGCGTCCTTCGCGTGCGCCACGCTCCTGTTTCTCAAGGCCCTGCAAGGCTCCATCGTCCTGCCCGTGGAGCTGGAGATCTGGTGGGTCCGCCTGCCTGACTTCGTCGTACCCTTCGGCATCCTGCTCGATGAGCTGTCGCTCTTGATGTGCTTGGTGGTGACCGGCGTGGGCAGCGCCATCTTCATCTATTCCGTGGGCTACATGGCGGATGAGCAGGCCTACAGCCGCTACTTCGGCATGCTGTCCCTGTTTGCCTTCTCCATGCTGCTCATCGTGCTCGCGAACAACTGGATCCAGCTCTTCATGGGCTGGGAGCTTGTGGGTTTCTGCTCCTACCTGCTGATCGGTCATTGGTACGGCAAACCTGCCGCGGCCGACGCCGGCAAGAAGGCGTTCATGGTCAATCGCGTGGCCGACTTCGGCTTCCTGCTGGGCATCCTGCTCCTGTGGAGCGTATCCAGCCCGCTGCTGTCTGACCGGACCTTCCACTTCCAGACCCTGCAGGCCCGCCTGCCGTCATTCGTGGACAGCGGCTTGGTCGCCGCGGGCGCGTTGCCCCTCATAGGGCTGCTGATCTTCTGCGGGGTGATGGGCAAGTCCGCCCAGTTTCCCCTGCATGTCTGGCTGCCGGATGCGATGGAAGGCCCGACGCCGGTTTCGGCCCTGATTCACGCGGCGACCATGGTGGCAGCCGGCGTCTATCTCTTGTGCCGCGCGTTCTGGCTGTTTGACGGGATGGCGCGCGTCTTGACGATGATCGCGTGGGTGGGCGGCATCACGGCCTTCCTCTCCGCGTGTCTTGCCGTCGCGGAGAACGACCTCAAACGCATCCTGGCCTATTCCACGCTGAGCCAGCTTGGGTACATGGTCATGGCGCTCGGCTTGGCCGGCCCGGTTCCCGGCATGTACCATCTGACGACGCACGCCTTCTTCAAAGCCCTCCTCTTCCTTGCGGCGGGCAGCGTCATCCATGGGACCCATGCGCAGGACATCCGCCAGCTCGGCGGCCTCTGGCGCGCGATGCCGCTGACCTCCCTCGCTTTCTTCGTTGGAAGCCTCGCGCTCTGCGGCTTCCCCGGGCTGAGCGGTTTCTTCAGCAAAGATGAGATCCTCGTGCTGGCGCATGAGCACAACCAGGCGCTCTACTGGCTCGGCACGGTGACCGCCGGCCTGACCGCGTTGTATATCGCGCGCGCCTGGTTCGTCGCCTTCACCGGCCGGCCCCACGGCGGCCGCCACGCCCATGAATCGCCGCCCACCATGCTCGTTCCGCTAGCGCTGTTGAGCGTGCTGTCGGCTGCCGGCGGCTACCTCGGCATCCCGCGATTCCTCGGCGAAGATCCGGGCGCGCTGCAGTGGAACGTGGCCGCGGTCTCGCTCGCGGCCGTCGCGACGGGCCTTGGCGTGGCGTGGCTCATCTATCAGCGACGGGTGACGACGGGTTCGCGGATCATGCAGGCGCTCGCGCTGCCGTCTACCCTCATCGAACACCGGTTCTATGTCGACGCGTTCTATGCCTGGTATGTGGATCGCATTCAGCAGCGCGTGATCGCCCGCGCGTGCGCGTTGTTTGAGCAGTTCATCATCATCGGCGCGGCCGTCAACGGCATTGCCGCCCTGACAAAGGGCAGCGGCCGGTTGATCCGCTACGCGCAAACAGGACGCGTGCAGACCTACGTGTTGGTCTTTTTGCTCGGCGTCGTCTGGCTCCTGGCCACCTTCCTCCGGCCCTGA
>JAHFGW010000038.1:4270-8888 GCA_023247235.1 Candidatus Omnitrophota bacterium
TCCCCCTGTCGGCGCTGATCCTGCTGCCTCCGGTCCTCGGGGCGCTCGGCCTGTGCGTCGTGCGCCAGAGCCATCCTCACCTGGTCCGGCGCATCGCGGTCACGGCGACCGGCCTCTCCCTGGTGGCCGCCGTGTGGGCCGTGATGACCTATGATCGCGCGCGGGGCGGCTATCAGCATGAGCTGCTTGTGCCGTGGATGACCGACCTGGGGATCAATTGGCATCTGGGGATGGACGGCATCAGCGCCACCCTGGCGCTCTTGCACGCCCTGTGCGCCTTTGCAGGCGTCCTCATCTCGTATGCCATCAAGGACCGTGTGAAGGAGTACTACCTCTTCTATCTGCTCCTGATCAGCGGCGTCTTCGGCGTGTTCCTGTCGCTGGATCTCTTCTTCTTCTACTTCTTCTACGAGATGGCTGTGATCCCCATGTATCCGCTGATCGGGATTTGGGGCAGCGATACCAGGGAGCAGGGGGTGGTGCGCTTTACCAAGGAATACGCGGCGATCAAGCTGACGATCTACCTGACCGCCGGAGCGGTCCTTGCGCTGGTCGGCATCTTGTGGCTGTATGTGGGTACGGGCGCCTCCACATTCGACATCGTGAGCCTGGAGCGCCAGTTCGCCGTGACGCCGGTGCCGGCAAATTTGCAGCGCGCGATCTTTCCCTTGCTGGCGATCGGGTTCGGGTTCATCGTGCCCCTCTGGCCGTTCCACAGCTGGTCGCCCATCGGCCATGCCGCCGCGCCCTCGGCAGTCAGCATGCTGCATGCGGGGGTGCTGATGAAGCTGGGAGCCTATGCGCTCATCCGCATCGCCATGAACCTGCTGCCGGTCGGCGCTCAGACGTGGCTGCCGGTCCTGGCCGCCCTGTGCGTCATGAACATCATTTACGGCGGGTTCGTGGCGATGGCCCAGAAGGACCTGAAGTTCATCATCGGCTACTCCTCCTCGAGCCACATGGGCTATGTCATCTTGGGGTTGGCCTGCTTGACGACGCTGGGGCTCAACGGGGCGGTTTTGCTGATGTTCGCGCACGGCATCATGACGGCCCTGGCCTTCGCGCTCGTTGGGCACGTGTACGACCAATGCCATACGCGCTATCTACCGGACTTAGGCGGCCTGGCGCATCAGATGCCCTTCATCGGTGCCTGCGGGGTGATGGCAGCGATGGCCTCGAGCGGGCTGCCGGGTTTTGCCAACTTCGTCGCTGAGCTGTTCGTGTTTGTGGGCGGCTGGGATCGGTACCGCGTGCAGACCATCTGCGCGGTCTTTGGGGTGGTGATCACGTCAGTCTACATGTTGCGCTTCGTGCGCGGAACGTTCTTCGGCCCAGTGAAGCCTGTCTACGCGCACGTGCATGATGCGGTCAGCCCCTTTGCCAGGCTGCCCTACGTCCTGCTCGCGCTGGTCCTGCTGGGCGTCGGCTGCTGGCCCGCGCCTTTAGTGCGCCTGGTGGACAGCGGCGCGCGGCCTCTGATCCAGCGCGTGGCGCCCCAAGAGGTCGGCCGGCTCGCCGGCCAGCGATAGGATGAGCTGGGCCCTCCTGCGCATCGAGTTCGTGGTCTGCGCCTGGATCATCGTGCTCCTGCTGGGGGACTTGCTGGTGCCGCCACCGCGCAAGGCGTCGCTGTGGAAGCTGGCGCTCGCCGGCGCGGTCGCGTGCGGCGTCGTCCTGGGCCTGACCCCGATCGAGTGGATCGGCCACCGCTTCCAGGACATGTTCGTCCTCGATCGGTTTGCCTTGTATTTCAAGAGCCTCTCTTTGCTGACGGTCGGCCTCGTGATCATCATGACGCGCCATTTGACTGCGTCTGGTCGTCCTTCGACTCGGCTTCGCCTCGCTCAGGACGATCCCCAGCAAGCGCTTTCGGTCAAAACTGAAGCCCGCCTCGAGGGATCGCTGCCGCATCCGGGCGCCTTCTACATGCTTCTTTTCACGGCGCTGTTAGGCATGCTCGTGTTGGCCTCGGTCCAAGACCTGCTCTTGCTCTTCATCGGCCTGGAGCTGTTGACGTTTTCCCTCTATATCATGGCCGCGTACCTGAAGACCGAGCCCCAGGCCATCGAAGCCGGGATGAAGTACCTCATCCTGGGCTCGGTCTCCGCCGGGTTTCTCGTCTATGGCATCAGTCTGCTCTATGGCTTTGCCGGCGATACCTCGTTTCGCGTGTTGCAGGCGGCGATCGCCAAGGGACCGGTCCCTTGGACCGCGCAGGCCGGCCTCCTGCTGATCGTCGCGGCGCTAGGATTCAAAGTCGCCATGTTCCCATTCCATCTGTGGGTGCCTGACGTCTATCAAGGCGCGCCGACGCCGGTCGTCGCACTGTTGTCGGTGGGCTCGAAGATCGCCGGGGTGGCCGCGATGCTGCGCGTCCTCTTTGGGGTCTTCATGCCGCTGGAAGGGCTGTGGGCCGACGTGCTGGCGGGCCTCGCGGCCGCCACGATGCTCTACGGCAACCTCGGGGCGATCCCGCAGACGAACATCAAGCGCCTGCTCGGCTACTCGTCGATCGGGCACGCCGGCTATCTGATGATGGGGATTTCGACGGCATCCTCCGCGGGCGCGCAAGCGGTGGGATTCTACGCGCTGGCGTATCTCTTGAGCAATTCGGCGGTGTTCTTGGTCATCGCCAGCGCCGCCTCGGCCGTCGGCGGGGACTCGTTGGAAGCCTATAACGGCCTGTCCAGGCGATCGCCGCTGCTGGCCGCAGTCCTGTTCGTCGGCCTCTTATCCTTGGCCGGCGTGCCGCCGCTGGCCGGATTCGTCGGCAAGCTCCTGGTCTTACTCGCGACCATGGACAGCGGGCGTCTATGGCTGGTCATGATCGGCGCACTCAACGTGGTCGTCTCGCTCTACTACTACCTCATGGTGATTCGGCGGGCGTATCTGCTTGCGCCAAGCTCTTCCCAGCCGATCGTCCTCGACGGCCTCACGCGCCTGACACTGCTGGCCCTGTGCGCCGCAATCCTCATCATCGGCGTGGTCCAGCAGCCCTTCCTCGAGCAAGTCGGCCTCGCGTTGCGTCCCTAACGGGCGGCTCCTCCAGCGGCAAATCGACCACGCTGGGATCGTGGTCCGAAATGCGCTCCTTCAAGTACTTATTGAGCGCATTCAGCGTCCGCCCGTGGTGGGGGGCGAAGCGGTAAGAACCGCGCGGGTCCTTGGGATGCGTGAGGTAGCCTTTGACGAAGATCCAATCCAATCGGTATTTCCCGATGATGTGCGCGACGGTCCGGTCCGTCCTGAACGAGGACTTGTACGCCCAGAAGTCCCGCTCGTTGGAATTGCCGAGCTTGCCCCGCTTCCCTGCGGCGCGCTTTGGGTCTCCCCGCCAGTCAAACGTGCGCCCATCGGCGAACCGAAAAGCCCGCAGCATCGAGAACAGTTCCCCGGTCTTATTGGGCGCCACAATCGGGATGTGCGGCGCCGTGGGGTTCTGGTAGTTTTTCGTGACGTTCGAAATGAAGCGCGCGGTATTGATCAGCAGCGCCTCGGGCAGCACGTATTCGACCGCGCGGCTCAGGTAAAACTCCGGGGATTCGAGCGTGGATTCAATGGCCTTGGGCGTCGAGGTAGGACTCAGATCTCCGGGCGCCGAATTGAAGTCGCCGGCTAAGATGACAGGATGCCCGATCGGTTTGATGTAGTTCAGAATCTCCGCCATTTGCACGGCGCGCTGCTCCGGGGTGCACTTAATCTCCAAGTGGATATTGATCACCGAGACCGTCTTCTCCGGCAAGTCCGGCACGTACACATCCACGCGGAAGAAGTTGCGCCCGCCAACTTTCATCTCGCGTTCCTGCTTCTCGTGGAACACGCCCCGCATCCCGAACCGGCGGACCCCTTCAAGGAATGACAGCTTTTGTTTCTCCTGCCAGTACCAGTCGTAGGCTTGGTGGAAGAGCCGGAAGCCTTCGACGTGGATGATCGGATAACGCGACAGCACGGCCTGGCCGAAGAGGCCGCGATACCGTGCCGGATCGACCCGGTAGCGTTCGGTCATCTCCACATCCTCGGGCCCTTCCTTGAAGCGAATCATTTCAGTCCCGACGAGCACGGGATCAATCTCCAGATGCATCGGCAGGTAGGTGTAATTCATGTTCAGGGCTTGGGCGAGATCTTTGGCCGCGTCGCGGTACCCTGAGCGCTTCACGCCGATATCCATCTCTTGAAGCAAGACGATGTCCGCCTGCTCGAGAAACTGGCGTTCCCTCATCATCCGGCGATAGCGCGCCGAATTGGGCCGAGCCTTCTTAGGGTCGATCTGCCGCACATAGGCTTCGGGATTCGTGAAGGCTTCGATCGCCTGGTCCATGTGCAAGGACTTCTCAATATTCCACGTGACGATGTGCAGATACGGCCCCAACTCGGGGGAGCTTGGCCGATGCGGGCGGGCGCCACGATAGTACGCCTCGTTGCTGATGATGGGTCGTGTCCAGAGCGCGTTGTACTTGGCCCGGAGGGAGCCGGTCGGATAGGGCTGCTCAGAGAGCGCCTTGAGCTCGTCAAAGGTCAGAAACTCGGGCGCCTGGTACTTGAGCGGATGGAGGTCTTCAAGGTCTGGGGCTTGATCCTCGGCCAAGACAGGCCACGCCGCGAGGACCAGGACGCCCGC
>JAHFGW010000039.1:0-2698 GCA_023247235.1 Candidatus Omnitrophota bacterium
TTCATAGCCTTTCGCCTCCAACTCATGGGCCAGCTCGGGGCCGCCCGAGCGCACGATCTGCCCCTCCACCATGACGTGCACCACGTCCGGGGTGATGTAGTTGAGCAGCCGCTGGTAGTGTGTGATGAGCAGGATCCCCCGCTCGGGCGCTCGGAGCGCGTTGATGCCCGCGGCGACGGTTTTCAAAGCATCGATGTCCAAGCCTGAGTCGGTCTCATCGAGCACCGCCAGCGACGGAGCGAGGACGGCCATCTGCAGAATTTCCAGCCGCTTCTTCTCGCCCCCGGAGAAGCCGTCATTCACGTAGCGGTTGAGAAACTTGTCCGGAATCCCGAGCGCCTTCACCTGCGTCTTGATGAGCTGGCGGAATTCTTTGATCGGCACGTCGCCCCCGCGCACACCCCGCAGCGCCGCCCGCAGGAAGTTCGCGATCGTCACGCCGGGGATCGCGACCGGATACTGAAACGCGAGGAATATCCCGGCGGTAGCCCGCTCGTTGGGAGCGAGCCCCTGGATCTCGCGGTCCTTGTAGAGGATGCGCCCGGCGGTGATCTGGTACTTCGGATGGCCCATCAGGCAGAAGGAGAGCGTGCTCTTGCCCGAGCCGTTCGGGCCCATGAGCGCGTGCACTTCGCCCGCGTTCACCGAGAGGGTCAGCCCCTTCAGGATGGGCTTGCCCTCCACCGCGACGTGGAGATCCTCAACTCGCAGCAAGGGCGTGGTCATTGATGACTCTTTTGTCGTGTTTCTACGTGAGACGCTTCGCCAGGCGAGTGGACAGGACGTACTCATCCTCGAGCAGATCCGCGAGCGTCGTGTCATCGAGGTACCGCTGGATATACGAGGTCAGCCCGGACCAAATGGAGCGGATGCTGCAGCCGTTGAAGTGCACGCAGATGTCCTTCGAGCCTGTGAAGGCGCTACAGATATGCCCGGTCGTTTGAATGGTGCCAAGCGCCCGGATGGTCTCGCCCAGCGTGATCTGCGCCGGGGCGCGGTTCATCACATAGCCTCCGCGCATACCTCGAACGCTGTGCACGAGACCCGCACGGCCCAGCAACCGCAAGAGCTTTTCCACGTACGCGGTGGAAAGACCCTCTTTGGCCGCAACTTCCTTCACTGTAACTGACTTTCCCTGAGGCAAATAGGCCAGTTGCAGCAGACACCGAAGTCCATACTCTTCTTGTGCGGTGATTCGCATCTTGAGTCCCTCTAGCTACAACTTTACGATAATATGACTTTTTTGTCAAGTATTCTCCAGACAAGACCATCTGCCCTCAAAAAAAGGTGCCAGGCACCAAAAGCCACTTTAGTGCCTGGCACCTTTTTGATGGAAGCGACTGGGAGAAAATGGGGCCAGATCGACGGAGGCGCGTCCGTGCAGGATCAGTTCAGTCATGAGGCGGGCGGTCGCGGGGGCCAGCAGGATGCCGTGGCGGAAGTGGCCGGTGGCGGCATAGAGTCCCTCCAGCGCCGTGCGCCCGAGGATCGGCAGTCCGTCCGGGCTGTAGGGCCGCAACCCAGTCCAGGCCTCCAGAAACGTGCATTGGCTCAGCGCCCCGGTGAAGTGTCGCACGCCGGTGAGAATCGCGTGCAGGCCCTCAAACGTGAGCGCTTTGTCGTACCCGACGCGCTCGACGGTGGAGCCGACGAGAAGCCGCCCATCGCGCCGCTGCACCACGTAGCCGCGCTCCGCCATGACGGGGTGCCGAAAGAGTCGGCGCGGGCCGCGAAACGCCAGCATCTGTCCTCGGGCCGGCTCAACCGGCAGCGGCACGGCGGACCGGCCACCCCACGGCGCCCAGCTGCCCAGGCAGTTAATGAGCACCGGCGCGAGGATACGCCCGTGGTTGGTCTGGACGCCCCGCACGGCCTTGTGCGCCACGAGCAGACGGCGCGCGATCGTCTGCTCAAGGACCTGGACGCGAGCCGCGCGGCAGGCGGCGGCGAGGGCCTCCATCAGCTTCACGTTCTCGACCTGCGCCTCATTCGCGAAGAAGAACGCCTTGCGCACCGGGCCGTCAACGGCCGGCTCCTCGCGGCGGAGCCGGCGAGGAGACCAGGATTCGATCGGCAACCCCCGCCGCCGCTGCCAGCTCACTTGATCGGCTTTGGCTCGCTCCTGTGCCGCGGTCATCGCGAGGTACACGATGCCATCCACATGAAACCCTAACGAGAGGCGGGAACGAGCTTCCAGGTGCGCGATCCACTGCGGGTAGATCCTGCGCGCGAGCTGGCACAGCTCAAACAGCGGCCCGGGCTGCGGCACATCCATCGCGGCGGAGAGGATGCCGGCCGCGGCCGTCGAGGCTTCCTGCCCCATCCGGCCGCGCTCAATGAGGACGACCCGCCGGCCCGCGCGCGCGAGCTCCTCGGCCAGCGCGCCGCCGATGATGCCGCCGCCGAGCACAATGATATCCGCGGAGGTCCTGGAAACCGGCGCGCGCAAGGCCATGGGCTTGAACTTGGAGACTTGGTGCCGCCGTTACCGGTCGGGGTCGGGGACCCCTTCGGGCTGGGCGGGCGATTCCACGCGAAGATATTGCGGCGGAATATGGGTCGCAAGATACACGTCGCCTTCATGGAAGAACTCGATGCCCGCTTGGTGCGCTGCCTCCGCCGCAATGCAAAGAATGAGCGGCTCGCGTGTGTGGCGTCCCTCGACGCGCTCCGCTTGCTCGGGACGTGGTGAGCGAGC
>JAHFGW010000039.1:2798-8700 GCA_023247235.1 Candidatus Omnitrophota bacterium
CGAAGCGAGTCGAACCACGGCGCGCAACCGCAATGGCGTCCTCCATGGTCGCGCTCAGGTGCACCATCTGCCGCTCGACGGGCTTGAGGCCCTCGGCGAAAATCCGCCCGCTCCTGGCCAGTTCCGTGCCGTGATACAATCGGGCCGGCGGCACCATGGGCTCGCCGACCGGCTCCGCGACAATCGAGTGGCCGTAGCGCGCCCGCAGGCGGTGATCGAGGATCTCAAAGCGACGGCGCGGCTCTTCCTCGACCAGCGTCCGCAACCGCTCCAAGGTCAGCCCCGGGTAGCGGCGATGCGCCACGGCGAAAAAGTCCGCCAGATGAATGAAGCCGTGCTGATCCGGGGCCAGACCGTAGCGGACCGGGTTGTGCCGCAGGACGTACGCCATCCAGCGGCTGAGGCGTTCGGGGTCAAATTCGTATGGCATCATCGGATCTTGCCGCGCGCGTCAATAGGCAGCGTCTGCTCACCCATCTGCACCTCTTGGAGGGCGAACGCCACCCGCGCACCAGCCCGTTGCATTTAGCCGAGGCGCAGCAGTATGTGCGCGACACCTGGAGCCGCGCGGGCCTGCGCCTGGTCCTGGATGAATTTTCATACAGCAACACGCGCTTTGTCAATCTCATCGCCCGCCCCACGGCGTGCCCTCCTGGTCCGCGCCTGATCGTCGGGGCCCACGTGGACACGGTAACCGGCAGCCCGGGCGCCGACGACAATGCCAGCGGAGTGGCGGTGCTGCTGGAGACTGCTCAGCTGATTGCCGAATCGGGCCGGGCCCTGGCGGTGGAATTCGTCGCCTTTACGCTCGAGGAGGAGGGGATGATCGGCAGCTCCCACTACGCCAGGGCGCTCAGGCAGCGGCGCGAGTCGTTGCGCGGCATGCTCTCGCTGGAGATGGTGGGGTTTACGGAGTCCAGCGGCCTGCAGCACTATCCATGGTTTCTGCGTGGCCGCTATCCTGCGGTCGGAACCTATCTCGGGCTGGTCGGCAACGGCCGTTCACGGCAGCTGCTCGCCGCGACGGCCGCCGCGTGCCGGACGGTCGACGGATTGGCCGCTGAAACCATCCTGATTCCGGGCCGCGGCGGGCTCTTGCCGGAAAGCCGGCTGTCGGACCATGCGCCGTTCTGGGACGCCGGGTATCCTGCGCTGCTGGTCACCGATACGGCGTTCTTCCGCAATCCTCACTATCACCAGCCAACCGACACGGTGGACACGCTCGATGTGCCGTTCATGGTGAAGGTGACGCAAGGGATGCTCACGACGATCGAACAGCTCGCCAGCTAGACGCTTGGGGACACTGCTATTTTTCGCGAGAGTCATCACGAGTACGAAAAATAGAAGCGTCCCCCGCGAGTCCACCGCGCATCTTCGCGGCAGGACCTGCTCAACGGGGCTCGTCCTGGACACTCTTACGTGGCGGGGCGTTCGCTGAGATAGACGACCCCATCGCCCGTGAGGGTGATCCGGAACATCCGATGGGTGCGAGGGGCTTCAACGAGGACGGAGGTCGGACTCATGGAACCGGAGGGAAAGATGGTCAGCCGGCTGGGCGCCTCGAGAATCGCGAGCCCTTCGGGCAGCCAGACGGTTTCCTCAACCCGACCCCGTTGGCGCGGGCCGATTTCGTGGACGACGTATTGGAGGCGCCGGGTGCCGGGATCCACACGGACCGTGAAGGTGCGTTGTTCGTGGACGGCGCGGAAGCGGAGGATGCGCAACTCCGCCGCCACCTGCTGCATCGCGGCGCGGTAGCCCAACAGCTCGGTCGTGGGCCGCACCTGCGGCAGCGCGACCGAACCCAACAGGCCGGCGACGCCGATCAAGACCACGAGCTCCACGAGACTGAACGCCCGTCGCATTGACACGCCACTCCACTCCTGACGACTCGGGGTGCCTCACTGTTCACCTTGTAGGAGTATGCCTGATCGACGAGAACTCGGTCAAGCGACGGAGCCTGGCGGGACTTACGTGGACAGATAGAACGCGCGATAGAGCAGCCCGCCGAGCCAGCCGATGAAGGGCGGCAATCCGACGGACGCGAGGAAGCGCACGCAGGCGACCCGGGGGCCGAGGATGGGGAGTTCCCAGACCAAGAATCGGTTCAACCCGACCAGGGACCAGGCGGCGATATAGGCGCAGATCGGGCCGACGCCGGCACCTTTTGACAGGAGCGAGCCCAGGATCGGAAAGTGCGTGAACGGACCGCCGGGCGTCAGCATCCCCGCCGCGGTGCCGACCATGAGCCCCCGGAATCCCGAGCCATGGCCCATCCAGCTCACGATGAGATGGCTGGGGAGCAGGACGTGGAGAAAGCCGGCCAGCAGAAATCCAAGAATCAGGTTTGGAAGGACGACCAGGAACAACTCGCTGCCGCTGCGCACCGCCTCACCCATGCGCGCCGGGCCGCCGGTGCGCCAGGCGATCACCGCGAGAAGGACCACCAGCACGCCGATGACGAGCCAGGAGCGCCACAGCGAGCCGACCGATGGCGCCATTTAGGCGGCGGAGGGACTGGGGGCTTGCAAGGCGGTTTTCACCGCCTCCACGAGGTCGGCCTGGCCATTGAAACGCAACACCACGCGGCCATCCCGGCCGATGATGTACGTCACGGGGATGCCACGGACGTCATACTGCTGGCCCAGCAACAGGCCGACCCTGCGGTCCGAGATCACGGGATACGGCAGCCCCTGGCTCTTGACGAACTCCTGCACGGTCGGGAGATCTTCGTCAAGGTTCACCGTCAGGACCGCCACGCCTTGGCGTGCCCACTCCGTCTGCAAGGTCTTGAGCTCTTCGATCTCTCCCCGGCAGAAGGGGCACCAGGTGGCCCAAAAATGCAGCACGAGCACTTTCCCCTGATAGCGGTCGAGGCGCTGCTCGATGCCGTTGAGATCGGAAGCGGTGAAGGCGGGAGGCCGTTGACCGGGCGACAGGCCTGGAGATTCGGCAGCGGCCATCTGGCGTTTGCCCCCGACCCATCCCCCCACGCCCCCAATGGCCAGCCCCAGGCCAAAGATCACACACCCGAGAAGCACGCGCTTCATCGCGCGCTACGCGGTTTCAGTTTCCAGTTCGGCCGTGCGCTGGGGCTTCGGAGCCGGGACGGGGCGGAAGAACCCGACGCTGGCGGTGTAGCCGTGCACGAGATTCGCATTGCCCGCCGGCCCGATCTCGCCGTTGCTGAAGAAGCCGCCGATGGGCACTTTGCCGCTGAACATGTGGACCGTGCGCAGATCGTGGTGCGAGCTGCCATAGAAGGCGCGCCCGCGCCCGACGCAGTTGAACATGAGCGCGCCGGCGGGAGGCGTCGCGGCATCGGCCCCCATATGCTGGACCAGCATGCGGCGCAGCTCGTCCCGGGACGTGCCGGCGTCGCGCAGGTGGAATTGCACGGTCTGGCCGAGTTGCACGGAATCGGCGATGGCCAGCGCGCCGACGTCCGGGTCCAGGCCGACGATTTGCCGGATCAAAAAATCCCCCGCGCCGAAGTGGCGCTGCATCTCGTTGATCACCAGGCCCATCATCACCGAGCCTTTTTCCGCCAATTCACGGTCTTCGCTGGTGAGGCTGCGCAGCGCTTGGTGCAGCATCTCGAAGGCCGGGCGGCCCCCGAGCTGCCAAATGACGTTGTCCTCCGCCTTGGTGACCACGTACGACTGGCCGATAGGACGACAGCCCGGCGAGACGATCGTCTCCATGACGATGTCTCCGGAGAGCGCCACGCCCACCGCGCCTTCGCGGTGCACCGTCGTGCCTTCAAAGAGCAGATGCTCCCCGGCCCGATTGCCCCCGCTCACCAGGCCGCCGACCATCGGCCGGCCCGAATAGGTCGCGCTGAGCTGCCGAATGAGCGGCTCGGCCGCCACCGTCAACGCATCCAAGCACAGGACGAACACGGGGCGAGTCTCCGGGCTGATGCCGACTTTGTCGATCCAGAACCCGCCCGGCTCGGCCGCATCCAGCTCGGCGGGTGAGACGACGAAGGGGTGCAGTCGCACGCCGGGCAGGCGCGCCGCGAGGATGGAGATCCCCGGCACCCACTCCAATTCCCGCTGCGCTCCGATCAATCCGCTGCCGCTTCCACCCAGCAGGACCCGGGCGCCCAGACGGTCCTGCACGCGCGCCAACAGATCGCTCCAGACGGCATGGTAGAGCGGGGAGACGAAAACCCAGGCGACGTCGCAGCCGGTGCTGTCGAACTGCTCGGTCACTTGGCGGACGGCTTCATCAGCGGCTGCGGTGGCATTGAGCGCGTCACTGAGGCCGGAGGCAAATCGCATCGGCATGACGCTTCCAGCTTAGACGCCGGGGTGGGGCTTGTCAATTGGACAATGGTGGACAGACAACGAAAAATAGAAGCGTCCCAGGACTAGGCGGGGCGTGTAAAATGAGTCGCTCAAATGCATGATGCGCCGTTGCATGCGTTTCCGTATGACGCGTTCCAGCAGCGCGCCATCGACGCGATCCACCGAGGCGCCTCCGTGTTGGTCTCCGCGCCCACCGGCTCCGGCAAGACCGTGCTGGCCGACTACGTGATCGAACGCGCCATGGAGGCCGGGCGGCGGGTCATCTACACCGCGCCGATCAAGGCCCTCAGCAACCAGAAGTTCCGGGATTTCAGCGCGCGCTACGGCGACTCGGTCGGCATCATGACCGGCGACGTGACGCTCAATGCCCGGGCGCCGCTGCTGATCATGACGACCGAGATCTACCGGAATACCCTGCTCGAAGGCCCCGGGAAGCTGGACCCGGTCGCCTGGGTCATTTTCGATGAGGTGCACTTCCTGGATGATCCCGAGCGCGGCACCGTGTGGGAAGAGGCGCTGCTGTTCAGTCCCAATACCGTCAACCTGTTGGCGCTCAGCGCCACGATCCCGAACGTGGAGGAGCTGGCGGCCTGGATCCGCGCGATCCACGGCCGGCCGATTGACGTCATTGAAGAAACCCACCGGCCGGTGCCGCTGACCGTGATGTTTCAGTGCCAGAATCAGCTGTTCGACAGCTTGGACAAGCTGAAGCCGCACCTCCAGACGTTCCAAGAAGAGGCGGCCCGCATGCGTCGGCACCCGGCGCGCCGCTGGCGCGCCCGCCGAGGCCAGGAAGACTTCGTGCATCCCAACCGGTTCGACAAGCTCGTGCGGCATTTGGTCGAGGCCGAGCGTTTGCCGTGCATTTTCTTCACCTTCGGCCGTCGGCGTACGGAAGACCTGGCGTTGGAGGCGTCGCGCCTCTCGCTGGTCAGCCCCGCCGAATCGCGGGCGCTGCGCAAGATGTTCGAAGACCTCTGCGAGCGCTTTGAGCTGACCGGTGATCGGACCGCCCAAGCGCTCGGCCAGCTGATCGCCTCCGGGGTCGCCTATCACCATGCCGGGATGCTGCCGACCGTGAAAGAGGTCGTCGAGCGCTGCTTCACGAGCCGCCAGGTGAAACTCATCGTCACGACGGAAACCTTCGCCCTGGGCATCAACATGCCGGCCCGCAGCGTCGTCCTCGATTCCCTAAGTAAGCGGGTAGACGGCGGCTACCAGCTCTTGCGTCGGCGCGACTTTCTCCAAATGGCCGGCCGGGCCGGCCGCCGCGGCCTGGATGAAGCGGGCTTTGTCTACCTGCGCGTCAATCCCCTCCACATTGGCTTCCCAGATGTGACGCGCCTGTTGCATGCGACGCCTGAGCCGGTGCGCAGCCGGTTCAACATGGCCTATGCCACGCTCCTCAATCTGTATCGGCGCCATGGCCGCGACCTGCTGGCGTGGTTTCCGAAAACGTTCTATTATTTTCAGACAAGCGGCGCGGTGCGGCAGGCCGGCTTGGACGCGATGACGCGCAAGCTCGAACTGCTCGAGCAGCTCGAACACCTCGGGCCCAAGGGCCTCACCGCGAAAGGAAATTTCGCGTC
>JAHFGW010000013.1 GCA_023247235.1 Candidatus Omnitrophota bacterium
CATCCTCTTCGTCCAGCATCACTTGGATGAGCCACTGGAGTCCTTTGTGATGCGGACGCTGCCAAGGCATCGATTCCTGGAATGACGTTCTTCTCCCCCTTCCAGCTCCTGTGGCTGGCGGCGATCCCGGTGCTGTTGTGGCTCTGGCGCCTAGCCGCCGCGCAGCGGACGGTCCGCATCCCCAGCCTGGTGCCCTTCGAGCATTTGATGCAGCGTCTGGCCCGCCGTCGGCGACAGTTGGTCGTCAACGCGCTCTTCTGGTTGCAGGCGGCCGCCATCGTCCTGCTTGCGGCCGCGCTGGCCCGGCCGGCCCTATGGCAGCGACGGGCGCGGACCGTGCTGGTTGTCCTGGACACCTCGGCCAGCATGGGGGCCGTGCAGCGAGGCTCGACCCTGTGGGCGCGCGGCACGCGGCAACTCCTGGCGCGGCTGCGCGCGACTCGGGGCGACCAGGTCTTGTTCATGACGACCGCGCCGGTGCGCGCGCTGTCGCCAGAACCTCTGCGCGATCCGGCGCAGATCGCCCGCCTGGTGGGGGACGCGAAGGTCAACGACCTCGCGGGGACGCTTGGCACCGCCGCACACATCGGCCGGGCGTTGCTCGGCGGCGTCGTGGACCGGACCCTTGTCGTGACGGATGAGCCCCCGCCGCAGCCGCCGCCAGAGGGCGTCGAGTTCCTCTCCGTCGGCACCCCGCTGTCCAATGTGGCGCTGGTCGGCCTGGACACCCAAGGCGGCTTCTGCGCGGAAGAGCCTGCGCGCCTGGTGGCCAGCGTGCAGAATTTCTCGCGGCAGCCTGCGCGGGTCGAGGTCACGGCCGCGCAGCGCGGGCGCGCGTTGGCCCAGCACGAGGCGACGTTGGCCGCAGGGGAGCGAGCCAATGTGGTGCTTGCGGTGCCGGAGGGCACCGAAGGCTGGCTCGAGGTGGCGCTTCGGACGCCGGATGATGCGCTGGCCGCGGATAATCGCGCCTGGGTCCCCGTGCACCGTACGGTCGCGCTGCCCGTGGTGGTCCGCAGCGAGCGGGAAGCCTTCAACGACCTGATGAGCCGATGGCTGAGCGCCTGCCAGGGGCTGACCTGGACGAGGCAGGGGCCTGCGGACGCGGCCGGCCCGTATCTGCTGGTGACGGACGGTTCGGCCCGCCCCTCGGAAATCGAGGGGCGGGGCTCGCCCGCCACGGAACTCGCGGCCGCCGCGACCCTGCAATGGCTGGACGGACGGCCCGCGCGCGGGCCCCGCCCCTCGTCATTTGAAGGCACCCGGGCCGAGGGGCGGGGCGGGCCGGTCTTGGCGCATTGGTTGGTGGATTCCGGTCATCCTGTGGGCTCATATCTCGGCGGCATCGAAGTGGTCGCGGCGTCGCTGGAGACGGGCTTGCCGGCAGGCGTCTCCGGAGAGCCGGTCGTCTGGAGCGTGCGGAACGGGCAGAAGGTGCCGGTCGTCGTGGCCGGCGAGCAGCAGGGGCACCGCCGGGTCGCGATCCTCGTGGATCCGGTGGACAGCCCGGAAGCGATGCCCCTGGTCGTGCTGTTTTTTAACAGCCTGCAATGGCTGATGAAGCGGGCGGATGTGGGGCGCACCGGCGAGCCGTTGTGGGGGGCGCTGCCCGCCGGGCCGGTGGCCGTCGAGCGGCCGGACGGTCGGACCGACCAACTCGCTCATCCCGGCGGGACGTTCCATTATGAAGAGACGACGCGCGCGGGGTTGTATCGCGTGGCGCAGGGACGCACGGAGCGGCGCTGGGGCGTCAACTTCCTCGATCCGGTGGAATCCAATCTGCTGGAGCGGCCGTCCACGTGGCAACCCGCCGACTCGAATGACACGGCGCCCATCTCGGCGCCGCGGGCGCCTCGGCCGTTGACCGACGCGCTCACCAGGCTGCTGCTGGTGCTTGTGCTCGTGGAATGGTGGCTGTACAGCCGAAGGCGATCATCGTGATCGCGCGGCGGGACGTGTCGATTGTTCGCGTGTGGATCTGCGCAGCGAACAATCGACATGTCCCGAGACGTTCATGAATCTCTCATCCATCACCCTGTGGCTGCTGGCCTGCACCCTGGTCCTCTGGTTTGGGCGGCGGATTCCCTTGAGCGGGCTGCGGCGTCCAGCGGTCATCGCGTTGCGGCTGGCCGCGGTCAGCTTGGTCTGCCTTGCTTCGCTGGGCTTGAGCCGGCGCAGCGTGTCCGAGCAGCCCCAGTATGTCCTCTATCTTGTCGATGTGTCGAGCAGCATGGATGCCCGGCAGTTGGGATGGGCTGCCCGGCGGATTAGCTCGCTGGAAGCCATCCGCCCCGCCGTCATGCCACGCGCGCTCCTTGCCTTTGGCGCCGAGGCCAAGACGTTGATCCCCTTCGGTCGCGAGCCGCTGAGCGATCCCGAAGCGATCGAGGCGGCGCTGCGCGGCGCCGACGTCTCGCGCGAGGCGACCAACCTGGAAGCCGCCATGCTCGAAGCGTTGCGGCGGCTGCCGCCGGGCCGGAGCGGGCAGGTCGTGCTCCTGAGCGATGGAGCCGAAACCGCGGGGGACATCGGGCGGCTCCTGCCGCATCTCCGGCGGCTTGGGCTTCGGATGTTTCCTGTGGCGGTCCCGGTGTTCGGCCGAGCGACCACGATCTGGGACCAACTGGTCGCGCCGCCGGTGGTGCAGCGTGGCGCGCCGGTGAGCCTCCAGCTGGTCGTCTTCAGCGGCGCGAGCGAGCCGCGCAACGGGCAACTCAGCGTCAGCGTCAGCGGCGTGACCATCAAGCGCCAGCCGGTTCGCCTGCAGCCCGGCTGGCAGGTCCTGACCAGCAGCGTGCCTGCGATCCAGCAGGGAGCGCTCGGGCTTGAAGTCCAGCTGGCCATTCCTGGGGAGGGGCTGCAGGAGCGCCGCAGCGTCTACACCCAAGTGGAAGGGCCGCCCCACCTGCTGGTCGTCGACGATGAGGGCACGGCCATGCCGCTGCTGGGGCAAGCGCTGCGGCGGCGCGGCATCGATGTGTCTCTTGCGCGCTCCGTGGATCTGCCTGCGCAGCCACCGGGGCTTCAGGATTACGATGGGGTCCTGCTGTTCGACGTGGCGAAGTCCGCGCTGCGCGCCGAGCAGACGGAGGCCCTGCGCGCCTACGTCGAGCGCTTCGGCGGAGGGCTGCTCGTGGTTGGCCTGGGCGGCTCGCTGGCGCAAGAGCTGGCCACTCCAGCGCGGCTGGATGAGCTGCTGCCGGTGACCTATGAAGCGAAGGGCCTGGAGGAATCGCAGCGGCGGGTCTGCATGATCATGCTGATCGACCGCTCCGCGTCCATGCTCGGTGCGCGCATCGCCGCCGCCAAGCGCGGCGCGGTGGCGCTGGTCAAGCAGCTGCAACCGGAAGACCTCGTGGGGCTGTTGGCGTTTGACACCAAGCCGTATGTCGTCGTCGAGGTGCAGCCGGCCGGCGCGGTACGGCCGGAGCTGATTGACCGGTTGGCGCGCCTGCGCTCCACCGGCGGCACCGACGTCTTTCCCGCGCTGCAAGCCGCCAAGTCACGGCTGGATCAAACGGATGCCACGGTAAAGCACATCCTCCTGCTGTCCGACGGCAATACCCCGTTTGATCGCCGGGTGTACCAGGCACTCACCGCGGAGTTGCGTGCGCGCCACATCACCGTCAGCACGGTCGGAGTCGGCGCCGCGTTCATCAACACACAGTACCTGCGATGGGTCGCGGACCAGACCGGCGGTAGATTCCATCAGCTGCGCAACCTGGAAGAGTTGCCGGTGTTGATTGCCCAGGACGCGCAGCAAGAGTTGGGCAAGCTCCCGTTCACCGAAGGCGCGTTCCGCCCGATGCGGAGCCCGACCTCAGATTGGTTCGACGACGTCGCGGATTGGCCGCTGCTGCGCGGCTACCTCACGACGACGCCCAAGCCCGGGGCGCAGGTCGATGTGACCGTGAAGGCGGGCGAGACGGAGGACCCGCTCTTGGCGCGCTGGATGCGTGGCCGCGGCCGCGTGGTCGTGTTCACGTCGGATGCCAATACGCGCTGGTCACCGGATTGGATCCGCTGGCCTGGCTTTGATGCCTGGTGGGCCCATGTCGCCCGCTGGACGATGCGACGAGACACCTCGGAAGAAGTGTTTGTCTGGGTGGACGACCAGGACGGCACGCCTCGCGTGATGCTCGAGGGTCGGCTGGAGGAGCCGCGCGGCACGCTGACCTCGGCGGACGGGACGCGCACCTCCCCCGTGTCGTTTGTCCAAACGGGGCGGTGGCGCTGGCAAGCCTCCGTGGAATCGGCGGGCAGCGGCTGGTTCGAGCTCGCGCTGGACTCGGGGCACGACGAGCCGGCGGGTTTCACGACGCGATGGATCGAAATCGGGACGGCACCCGCCGCGCAGGAATTGCCCGGGCAGTTGCCGCGCGAGGCGCGGCTGCGCCAATTGGCGATGGCGAGTACGGCTGCATTCGACGCGCCGGATCTGGCGTTCGTGCCGCCCTCGGCGCGCACGAGCGGCCAACAGCCCTTGCTGCCGTGGTTCCTCCCCCCCGTCCTGTTACTGCTCCTGGTCGATGTCGCGCTGCGCGGCAGCTCCATGTTATGAAGGAGACAAGAGACAGGAGACGGGAGACGCGGGAAAGGGAGTTTCCACGCCACGCATCTCTTGCGGCGGAATTGCTGACGGCTCTTGGCCTCTCACTCGTCTCATGTCTCATGTCTTATGTCCCCGCGCATGGCGCGGAGCCGGCACGATGGCCGTCGCTCTTCCGCGGCGTCGTGGTCGTCGACAGCCCAATCGGCGTGCAGGTCGTCAGCGTCGAGGCCGGCTCGCAGGCTTCGCTGGGCGACCTGCGGCCTGACGATGTGATCGTGCGCATCCAGGATCAGGACATCCGCACGATCGACGAGTTCGCGACGCTCTCCCTGACCCTGAAGGGCCGCGTCCCCTCAACCAACATGGTTGTTTTCCGGCGCGGGAGGGCGCAAGAGCTCACCCTGCACCTCTATAGTTACCCAATCCTCAAGACATGGGGCATTGAGGTGATTCCGGATTATGAGCTGCGCTTCGCCGAGGCGGCGACCGGCCTTGCCTACTGGGCGCGCATGGGCCGAGGCTTTGAAGAGGCCGGCAAGCCCGAGCAGGCCCTGGAGGCGTATGTCAACGCGCTGCACAACGATCCCGCGGACGTGCCCAGCGCGCTGAACGCCTCGCGGCTGCTCTGGGAGGTCGGGCGACTGCGATTGACCGGCCACGACCTGGCCGGCGGCATCGCGGCCCTGGAGCAAGCGGTCACCATGCTGCAGCGGCTCATGGAGCAGCCGCTCAGCGACGAGCAGCTGCAGCTGGTGAAGGAGCAACTCCAACACACGCTCGATGCGCTGAAGCGCTCTCAGCAAAGCCTAGGACCGGCGCTTGAGCTAGACGCCCGTCTCGTATAGACTGTCTGAAGAGGGAGCCATGTCAAAGCAACTGACCAAGCGCCAGCGCACAGTGCTCGAGACCATCCGATCCTGGATCCGCGAGCAAGGCTACCCTCCGACGATCCGCGAGTTGGGCAAGCTCTTGGGCATCCGGAGCCTGCGCGGCGTGACGACGCATTTGGATGCGATCGCCAAGAAGGGATTTCTGAAGCGCGAATCGCGGGCGCGCGGCATCCGCCTGCTGGATCTCGTGGCGCCGTTTGAGCAGGCCCTGCGCATTCCGGTCCTGGGACGGGTCAAGGCCGGCGAGCCGGTGCTGGCGCAGCAGCATGTCGAGGAGCATCTCATCGTCGACGGCCGGTGGGTAGGCACCGCCTCGCCGGATGCCGATGCCCACTTCGCGCTGAAAGTCCGCGGCGAGAGCATGATCTCGGCCGGCATCTTCGACGGAGATTACGTGATCGTCCGGCAACAGACCAACGCGGCCAATGGCGATATCGTGGTCGCCCTGCTGGGCGAGGAAGCCACGGTCAAGCGATTCTACCGGGAGGACGGCCGCGTGCGGCTTCAAGCGGAGCATCCGACCATCCCGCCGATCTTCGTGAGCGAGTCGCAGGAGCTTCAAATTCTTGGGAAAGTCGTCGCCGTGTTCCGCCAGCTTCGCTAGGATCGCCCGATGCGGCGCATGGCGTTCAGGCGGGGACTGCTCGTGGCGCTGGCCTGGGCCGCCGCCGGGTGCGCCGCGTCATCCGCCTCGCGCGGATGGGCGCGCGATCCGATGTCAGCCGAGCTGGCCCGCTGGGTCGCCGAGCATCCGCTGGCGGCCGGTGAGAATATCCGCGTCGATGAGTTGGAGCGCTCCGCGTGGACCAGCCAGCATGTCGTCCAGATCCGAGAGGTGGAGCCGCTGCACGTGCATGCTTCCCATGATCTCCAAGTCATGCTGCATCGCGGTCATGGGGTCTTCCACTTGGGCCAGGAGGTCTGGCGTGTCGAGCCCGGCAGCCTCATGCAGATTCCGCACGGGGTGCCCCACGCCTTCGTCAATTGCAGTGCGGAGCCTGCCGTCGCCTTCGTCAAGATCACGCCGCCGTTCGATGACCAAGACGTCGTGATTGTGCAGGACGTGCCGTCGCCGCGGTCTGGTCTGGGCGAGCAACCGCCCCGGTGCACGATGACGGGGTTGGCTCCGCTCCCTCCGTAAGGCGCGCTAGACGAGGCGCAGCAGCGCGCGCAAGAGATACGCCGCGCCGAGTCCGCAGTAAGTTCCCAGGGCGTTGCCAATCATGGCGAGGATCAGCCCGACCGCCGCCAGCCGTTGATGGTAGACCGCCCCGACCATGGGGGCTGAGACCACCCCTCCGACGTTCGCCTGGCTCGCCGTCGCGAGCAGGCCCATCGGCCACTTCCAGAGGCGTCCCGCAATGAGCAGCACCGCGCCGTGCACCAGGACGGTTCCGATGCCCAGCGCGATCCAGGCCGGCGCCGAGCGCAGCGAAGACAAGTCCGACTGCGCGCCGGTTGCGGCCAGCACCAGATACAGCGCCGGATACCCAAGCCGATCCGCCTGCGATGCCGCGCGCCGCGCCGCGGGGATCAGGGAAACGCCGAGCGCTCCGGTAGTCGCCAACAGTACGGTCCAAGCGCCCGGTGAGGTCATCCACGTGCCGGTGGGCAGGCGAGCGCCCAGTCCGCGTGCCAGGATGCTGATCGTCACCGCCAGGGTCGCGCTGAGCCCTAGCGCGCGCCAGGGGAGGCGCGCGGACTGGGGCGCAGGGTTCTCCGCGGCTTCAGACGTCGCGGCCAGGGGCGTGTTCGGCGCGGAAGCCCCGAGCAGCCATCGGTTGAGGGTGGCTTGCACCCCGGAGCCTGCCACCAGCAGCGCCATCCAGGCGTAGGTGACCACCGCATCCACGACAATCAGGGGCGCGAGGACGCTCGCGGGTGCCGCGAGCAAGTTGGCCAGCGCCAACAAATTCAACGTGCCGCCGATCCAGGTGGCTGCGAGGATGCCCCCGCCCATCCAGGGGTCCGCAGGCAGGGTCGCGCGCAGGACGATCGTCCACACGGTCACTCCCAGGACGATGCCCAGCGCCCCGCAGGCGGCGGCGCCCAAGGCCGAAGCGCCCAAGCGGAGCGTCGCGCCCACATCCGTCCCCAGCAGCAACAGCGCCAAAGCGATAGGAAAGATGATTTGAGTCAACGCCCCAAGGGCCTGAGGATCGGCCGGCAACCAGCCGAGGCTGCGGGCGAGCAAGGGCAGCACGTAGCACCAACACGGGATCGGCGCCCAGCGCAGCAGGCGGCGGCCCCACGGCTGCCGAGCCGCGAGCAGGATGCTCGCGACGATCCCGATCACCCACGCCAGTGATCTCGCGGAGCTCACTCGAGATACGCCCCGTAGGAGATGGTTTGATCGTTCACGACGCGGCCGGGAGGCAACCGCTCCAGCGAGTCGCCGAGCCGCTGGGCCAGCGCGATGCGCCGCACTGCGTGGCCGGTTCCCGGGCCTTCAATGACCTCGCCGTGTCCCGCATACAGCATGACATGGACGATCCGCGCGGGGTTGCGGGCCTCGGAGAGGAAGATGAGATCCGCTGGCTGCGGCGCCGTGATGGGACGCGCCTTCAAGTGTTGCTCATGAGCATCGCGGGGAATGGCCAGGCCCACAGTCCGGTAGGCGAGATTGACCAGCCCGGAACAGTCCACGCCGGTCACGGGCACCGCGTCCGCTTGGGGCGGACCCGGCCAGACCGGGCCTAGGGCCGGAGCCACATGGGGCGAACGGCCGCCCCAAAAGTACGGATCGCGCAGCAGCTGCTCGGCAGCCTGCACAATGAGCGCTCGCTTGCGGGCCACCGGCAGGCGCGCCAGCTCGTCAAGTGTGCGGGCCTGTCCGGCGTCAATCCATGCGCTGGAACGATCCGGCAACTCCAGCCGCCATCGCTCACCACCCATGTCGGTCGCCCGCACCATCGCGCCCATTGGCAAGAGCAGGCCGCTCAAGTGCCGCTTGGAAGGATCGCGCCACACCGGCGACCATTTGGCGGTGACGACGATCGTCGGATCCCAGACCCCTTTGCTCGGCACGAGCGCTTCGACCGGGATCCAGCCGGGATAACCTTGCCACTTGCCGGCGCTGGTATACTCGAGCTGCTCCATCGCCTCGATGCGCGCCCATCCCTCCCGCGTGTCCAGGACACGGACCCGTTCGCCGAAGAGCAGTTGGGTGTCTTCCAGCAGGTCGTGGGTCGCGGCCGCGGCCTGCGTCTGCGGCTGTCGGCGCACATCCACGACCGGCCGGGAGACCACCATGACCTTTCCGGGCCCGGCGCAGCCCGCCACGCTGGCTACGATCGCCACGGCGAGCATCATCCTGCCAAGGACGCTCATAGCCTGTAGGATACGCCTGCGGCCAAGACCACGCAAGGCTGCGAGAGGAAACACTTGGGTGCTCCTGTGCGGGGCCTGGCGCGCGAGCGATCCGCGAACGAGGCCTCCTGTCGCCTGCATATGAGGACAGAGGCCGCGAGGCGCTTGTCTTGGCACAAGCGGCGGACTACAATAGGGCGGAGAATCCAGATGCCCAAAGCCTTCATCATGATCGACATCGTTCCCGGCCAAGAGGCGAGCGTGGAATCGGCCGTCAGGCGGCTGGCCGGCGTCAAGATGGCGTTTCAGGTCACCGGTAGCGTCGATATGATCGCGTTTGTCGATGCGGAGCCCTACGCGGAGTTCGCCATGATCCTGTCGAGTATCCGGCATCTGCCCGGCGTGCGAGACACCGATTCTCATTTGGTCCTTGAGGCACAGTAAGCCTGCCGTGGCTTGACGACGACGGGGTCCTACAGTAGAATGCGCGGCAGGATCAGACACGCCAACGCAGGGAGGCGAGGCCGATGTCGTATGTCATCGTCGAGAAATGCTTAGGCGAGCGGTATGCGGTGTGCGCGACCGTCTGCCCGGTGGAATGCATTCATCCTGGCGACTACCAAGGCAAGGAGTTCATGATCATCGACCCGGAGGTCTGCATCAACTGCGGCCTGTGCCTGCCTGAGTGCCCGGTGGGCGCGATCATTGCCTCCGAGGAGGAAGACCCGGCCTACGCGAAGATCAATAAAGAGCTCACCCCAAGCTTCAAGAACAACCCCCCCGCGCCGGAGCGGCCTAAGAACGATCCGCCGAAGCGTCCAGGGAATAAGCTCGTGAACTAACCCTCAGCGTTCCATAACGCGTAGAGGCCGCCGAAGATGATTCGGCGGCCTCAGTGTGTTCGGGAGCACGCCGCGCGCTTAGATCAGGGCTTTCACCATGTACGTGCCCTCGAGGGCATAGCCCAGGCGCCGGTAGTACGAACGCACGCCCACTCCGGCGATGACCGCGACCCGCGGGCAGCCGAACTCTTCGCGCGCGATCCGCTCCGCCTCCGCCACCAGCCGGGCGCCGAACCCCTGATGCTGGGCGGCATCCCGGACGTGTTGATCCAGGGCCAAATGCTCTCCATAGGTGTGCAGCTCGCGGATCAGGGCGCAGCCGGCCAGCTCCGGAAGCCACCCGCGCGCCGAGCCGCCGGCACCCGGGATGCGCAAGCGCAACAGGGAGGCGAGCCGATCCGTCACGGGGTCTTCGAAACTCAGAAAGATTTCTAACCCTCCGGCCGCGTCGTAGGCCTGCCGCGCCAGGTGCCACGAGCCGCCGGCGTCGACTCGCACCTGCCGGCAGCGGATGCACCGGCACGAGAGGCCTTGCGCGCGCATGCGCGCCAGGACCGTTTCGCGCAGGTTGGTGACGCGCGAGCCGGCCCGGATGGACGTTGAAGGAATGTCGCGGATCACCCGCTCAATTCGGACAAAGGACGGCGCGAGCTGCTTCATGCGGATCAAGAGTTCGATGAGCGTCTGGTCGTCATACGGATGGTAGCGGCCGTCGCGCCACCACTGAAACAAGTCCGCCGTCTCAATCACGACGCAGGGATACAGCTTGATCGCATCCGGTCGATATGCCGGATCGGCGAAGAGCTGGCGCATGGTGTCCAGGTCGCCCTCGGGTGTGGCCCCGGGCAAGTTCGGCATGAGATGGTAGGCGATCTTAAAGCCCGCCTCGCGCAGCAGGCGCGTCGCCTGCCGCACTTCGGCCGTCGTATGATCGCGCACAATGAGCGCCAGCACCTGCTCATCCAGGCTCTGCACGCCCAGCTCCACGCGCGTGACCCCGAGCCGGCGCAATCGGATCAGCTCGGCCTCGTCGAGGTAGTCCGGCCGCGTCTCGATCGTGATGCCGATCAGCCGACTGCCCGCCGTCTCATTACGTCGCTGTACGTCGCTGAGGGTGAGCGACTCGGCGCTCGTGGTTCGTGGTTCGTGGTTCGTGGTCTTGCCTCGAGCCTCGAGCCTCGAACCTCCCGCGAATTCATTGGCGGCCTCGAAGCACCGTTGGACAAACCACTCCTGATAGGCGGCAGGATAGAAGGACCAGGTGCCGCCTTTGATGATGAGCTCGATCTTGTCCGTGGCGTGGCCGGTGTCTACCAGCGCCCGGAGGCGGGAGACGACCTGCTGATGCGGGTCGTAATCGCTGCGCAGCGCCCGCAGGATCGCCGGCTCATTGGGAAGATAGCTCTTGGGCGCCCGCGCCTCGGTCGGGCAATAGACGCAGCGTCCCGGGCAGGCATAGGGTGCGGTGATCACCGTCACCGTCGCCAGGCCGGATTGCGAGCGGATGTCATTCAACCGCAGCAGGCGCTCGAGGCGCCGGTCAGGCACTCGGCGGCCCGCCGCGACATCCAGGCGGTAGCGGCTGAGCAGCAGATCATTGCGCGCCAGCGGCTGGCCGAAGCGGCTTGCGAAGACGGTCTTCACCCGGCGCAGCGCCCGGCGATCGGCGGGCAGCGTGCGGGTGAGCTCATCGAGGAGCAGGCCCGGCAGATCAGACGACGCGGAAGCCATCCGCGCTATCATACGGGAAGACGACGAGGCATTGCAACGCTCCAGACCCGCCTCTATAATGAGGCGCAAATGGCTAAACCGCTGACCGTGGAACACGACGTCCAGGGCCGCCGCTTCTGCGCGATGCTGGAAGGGTACGAAGCCTGCCTCATGTACCGGCTCCAAGGCCGGGACCTGGATCTCTACCATACCTACGTACCGGAAGCCTTCCGGGGCCGGGGCATCGCGGAGAAGCTCTGCCAGGCGGCGTTTGAACACGCGAAGGCCAACGGATTGACGGTCCTCCCCTCATGTGCCTATATTGCGACGGCCTACCTGAAGCGGCACCCCGAATACGAGCCGCTCGTCAAGCGCGGGCCGGCGTCCAACCCCATTGTCTCCGGCTGACCGTGTTCGTTGTTTATAGAAAAAGGACTTCGAGGACTGGACATGTTTCTGTACGACTCCCGGCATTTGCTACGAACACCGAACACCAAACACCGAACAGACCTTGAATGGCCATCCTGAAAGTCTCGCGCCTCGGTCACCCGGTCCTGCGCAAGCCTGCCGAAGCGGTCCCACGCGAAAGCATCGCCTCGCCGACCATCCAGCGCCTCATCGACGACATGATCGAGACGATGCGCGAGTACGACGGCGTCGGCATCGCCGCGCCGCAGGTGCACGTCTCCAAGCAGATCGCCGTGATCGAGGTGCAGGATAACCGCCGCTACCCGGGCGAGAACTCCATTCCTCTCACGGTGCTCATCAATCCGAAGATCCTCGCCGCGTCCAAGCAGCCGCTCGAGGATTGGGAGGGCTGCCTCAGCGTGGAGGAGTTGCGCGGACGGGTGCCGCGGGCCGAGTCCGTGGAGCTCGAGGCCTATACCCGCAAGGGAGAGAAGATCCGCCTGCACGCGCACCGGTTCTTCGCGCGAGTGATCCAGCATGAGTGCGATCACCTGGCCGGCAAGGTCTTTTTGGATCGCATGCCTGACCTGAAGACCCTGGCTCACCTCAAGGAATTTGTCCGGTACTGGCAAGATTGAGTCCCGCCGACGATTAGCGTTCAGCGTATAGCGTTCAGCGTATAGGAGAGCCGAATCGGCGGTCTGCCTGAACGCTGAACGCTAAGCCAGAAGATCGGCTGGCACTTACTTGGCTGGCACAAATGGCCTGTTGACGACACGGGCCAGCAGAGGCGTCCCGCGGTGCAGAATGAGGAGGGGTGTGCCGGGAGCATACGCCGAGCGCTTGACGTAGCCCATCGCGATCGCCCGGCCTAGGGTGGGGGAAAAACAGGCGCTCGTGACGCGCCCCAACGCCTCGCCCCGACCCCAGGTGGGGCGGGGCTCGCCTGGCGCCGTGGGCGCGTTCCGGTGCCCGGACGCAGCCGCGAGAAGGGACGCGCCTGGTTCCGGCACGTCGTTCCCCTCCAATTCCAGCCCCATCAGCCGCTTGCTCACTGACCCTTGCGATTGCAGGCGCGCCATGATCTCTTGGCCCACGTAACAGCCCTTCGTCTCGCTGAGGGCGACCCGCTCCAACCCGGTTTCCGGCAGCAGGGTCTCTTCATCCATGTCCTGGCCGAACCAGGGCAGGCCGCCTTCGATCCGGGCGACATTCAGCGCTTCCCACGCGACCAGGCCCAGGCCGTGCGCGCTCCCCGCGTGCTGCAGATACTCCCAGGCCGGCTGGGCCTGCTCGGCCGGAACCAGGCACAGGACACCCGCCTCGCCGGTCAGCGTGTAACGGACCAGCCGCCCCGGGATGCCTCCCAGCGACACGGACATGTGATCGCCGGGTTGGGGCAGCGACACGACGGTGCCCAGCAAGTTGGTGAGGCATTCCATGGTGCGGGGACCTTGGAGGGCCAGGACCGCCTGGCTGCGCTCCTGGTTGGTCACGACGACCCGCTCGCGAAAACAATAGTGCTCCAGCGTCTTCGCCACAGCCGCAGTACGAGTCGCGTCGCAGAGCAGCCGGATGGTCGTGGAGTCGGCAAGCACCAGCAGTTCTGCGATGAGCTTGGCCGTGGAGGTCAGCAAGGCGGCCCGGCATCCGGCGCCGGGCACCAGGCGCTTGATGTCATTGCTCAGCAGGTTGTGAAGAAAGCTCACCCGGTCCTCGCCCCCAACCGTCACGCAGCCTTGAGTCGAATAATCGATGAGGCCGACAGCTGAACGCAGCCTCGCGTACTCTGTCTCAACATCCTCGAAGCGCCACGGCACGACCCACTCGCCGAAGGGCTCATACACGGCGTTCGGATGATGGTGCGCATGCAAGAGCAGCGGGTAGGGCATGGCGCCACTCTAGCTGCCCGCCTCGAACGCGTCAAGCCACCGTCCATCTCCAAGGCGTCCTCAGGTGCGGGGCCGGGCTCGCGGTAGGTTCACGACCGCTAGTCATACTGCGGGCGCCAGGGGGCCGCGTTCGCGGATCGCTCGCGCGCCCCGGCGTGGCGCGCTTCGCTCGGCGGATGTTGGCGCTCGTCCCTAGCCGTCAGGCCAGAGGGACTCCATGCCCGCGCCAACATCCGAACGTCCGCTCCACGCGGCCCCCTGCCACCCGCAAAGGAGGGACGCGACCGGAGCACGGGCAGGCTCGGTACGCACAGCACGCGAATGCCCTGGCAGGACCCGCCAAGCGTGACAACCAGACACTACCCGTCGCCAGGCAGCCTTGACGGTGCCGAGCCTTTCCGATAGCATGAATGCTCGTCTCTCACCCGCCACCAAGGAGGCTTCCATGGCGACGACGACAGTCAGCGCGCCCCCGGAACGCAAGGGTGCCGTGACGTTCAAAGGCAATCCGCTCACGTTGATCGGCCCGGAGATTCGCCCGGGGATGAACGCCCCAGGCTTCCAGGTCCTGGCTCAAGACCTGAGCCCGGTGACGCTCGCGAATTCTGCAGGCAAGGTGCGGCTGCTGGTCGCTGTGCCGTCGGTGGACACGCCCGTCTGTGATCAAGAGACGCGCCGCTTCAATGAGGAAGCCGCAACACTCTCCAAGGACGTGCAGATCCTCGCGATCAGCATGGACTTGCCCTTTGCCCAGAAGCGGTGGTGCGGCGCCGCCGGCATCGACCGCGTGCAAGTCCTCTCCGACCACCGCGACGCGTCATTCGGGGCCGCCTACGGCGTCCTCATCAAGGAACTGCGCATCTTGGCGCGCGCCGTGTTCGTCGTCGATCGGGCCGGCACGGTCCGTTATGCGGAGTACGTGCCGGACATCACGTCTCATCCGCAGTACGACGCGGCCTTGGCCGCCGTTCGCCAAGCGGCCGGTTCGTAGTCTGCGGCCCGGCCGCCACCGCGGCACGAGGTGGGACAGACATGCTGACTTGGCTGCGCATGGCTCGCGTGGCCGTCCGACTCGCCTGGCCTGATCTGGTGACCCCATGGCGCTCGCCCTTGCTCCGGTGGCGGGTCGAGACGTACGGCGTCACGGATGCCACGGGCCGGTTGCTGCACGCGGACTCGATCGGCCCCCGCCAGTTCGTCCAGTTTCTTCGACTGCGCCATCGCGCCCTGCGCCGCTTTCTGCGCTGGGCCGCGGACCTTCACCGGTGGCCCTGACCTGCGCTCCGCGCGCCTGTCGCGCAAGCGGTTGCAGTCTTGTTATTCCGTTGCGGCATCAGGTAGACTTAGACAGTTGGTCGGGTTAGGGCTTGTTAGGGTTTGGACCAAGACGCTTAGAACATTAGCAAGGATCACATGGCCCAGCGACCGGAAGACGAACAGACTACGCAACAGGATCTCATGCGGCATGCGCGCGGCCTCGAAGAGCGCAATGTCGAGCTGCGCCGCATCAATGAGGAGCTCCAGCGGCTCGATCAGCTTAAGTCGGATCTTGTCTCGATGGTGAGCCACGAGCTGCGCACGCCGCTGACGACGATCAAGGAGTTCACGGCCATCCTGACCGATCAGATCGCCGGCCCGATTTCCAGGGAACAGCAGGAATATCTCGGCATCATCAAGGGCAACGTCGAACGTCTGACCCGCATCATCGATGACTTGCTCGACCTGGGCAAGATTGAAGCCGGGCGGGTCTTCCTGCACCGGGAGTTCGTCGATCTCGCCGCGCTGGTCAACACCGTGATGCGCTCGGTGCGCCCACTGGCGGAGAGCAAGGGCATCCAGCTGGCGACCCAAATCCCCGAGACGCTGGCCAGCACCTTTGCCGACGCCGACAAGATCATGCAGGTACTCACGAACCTGCTGAGCAACGCCCTCCAGTACACGGAGGCCGGCGGGCAGGTCACCGTACGGATCGAAGAGCAGGCCAATGAGATGCATGTGATGGTGGAGGATACCGGCAGCGGCATCACGCAGGAAGACCTCCCGCGGCTGTTCGAAAAGTTCACGCAGCTTGCCCGCCCGGCGGCCCATCGCGCCCTGCGCGGCACCGGGCTGGGCTTGGCGATCAGCAAGCGGCTCATCGAGCTGCATGGCGGCCGGATCTGGGCGGAGAGCGAGCCCGGACGCGGCAGCCGCTTCTCGTTCACGCTGCCGGTCTATCGCCTGGAGGAAGTCTTCCGTGACTATCTGCGCAATGGGATTGAGCAAGCCCGGCAGTCGCAAGGCCGGCTGTCCGTGTTTCTCTTCGTGGTGGCCGACTACCAAAATCTCAAGGTGCGCTATGGAGTCGAGAAAACCGGCCGGCTGCTGCAGGAGGTGGAGCGGCTGCTCGAGAGCGGCGTCCGGCGCCACTCAGGCGACTTCGTGGTCAGCTGGCAGCGCGGCGAAGTCGCGCTGCTGCTGTTGGATGTCAACAAGTCGGAGGCCGACTCCGCCGCCAGCCGGCTCGTGCAACTGGTCGCGGAGCAGGAATTCCCTATGGACGACGCGACCATCCGATTGACCTGCGCGGTCGCGTCGGCGACCTATCCTGATGACGCCACCACGGAACAGGAGCTGCTGGGGTGCTTGGACGAGCAGCTGGCCCGCGGCGGGCACCCCAGGAAGCGCATCCTGGTGGTTGATGATGAGCAAAAAATCCGCCAGTTCATCAAGGAAGCGCTGGAGCTGCACGATTATGACGTGCGCACGGCGGCAAGCGGGCCGGATGCCCTGGAGCAGCTCAAGGCCGACACTATTGATCTCGTGCTCCTGGATCTGGTCATGCCGGTGATGAACGGCTATGAGGTCTACCATCTGCTCAAGGAGAACCCGAACACGAAAGAGATCCCGGTGGTCATCGTGACGGCGACCGGCGAGCGCAAGGACCGCGCCTTGGGGCTGAATGGCGCGTCCTATAATTACGTCACCAAGCCGTTTGATGTCGAGGAGCTCTTGGCCAAGGTGCACGCGCTCTTGCAGCAGTCCAACGGACACGCCTGACGATGCCCAAGCAGGTGTTGATTGTGGATGACGAGGCGGATCTCCGGCGGGCCCTCACGGTCCGGCTGACCTCGGCGGGGTTTGCGTGCCAGACGGCGGCCAACGGCCGCGAGGGCTTGAGCAAGGCCCAACAGACCGCGCCGGACTTGATCATCGTCGATCTGCTCATGCCGGAGATGAACGGCTCGGCGCTGTGCCGCGAGCTGGCGCGCGATGCGCGCACCGCGACCATCCCGATCCTGGTGTTGACGGTGCTGCCGGTGACCCGGCCCGGCCAACGGGAAGACTCGGTGGAGCGGGAGCGGCGGAAACTGCCCGGCGTGGCGCGATCGATGCAGAAGCCGTTTGATTCCGACGAGCTGGTCAGGACGGTTGAGGAGCTCGTGGGGACAGATCCACAGGGAGGCGAGGGGCATGGACGCTAGGACCATCCTGCTGGTGGATGATGAGGAACAGCTGGCGCTGGCCGTGAAAATCCGGCTCCAGGCGAAGGGCTATCACGTGCAGACCGCCACCGACGGCCAGCAGGCCCTGCAGCAGATGGAGGCGCAGCGGCCAGATCTGATCCTCCTCGACATCCGGATGCCGGTGATGGACGGCTTCACGTGCATCCGGGAGATCAACAGCCGCTATGGCCGGGGCGCGATTCCGATCATCATCCTCACGGCCCGGGACCGCATGAAGGACCTGTTTGACGTGGAAGGAATCGAGGACTATATCGTCAAGCCGTTTGACCACGGGGATCTGCTGCTGCGCATCGACCGCGTATTCCAGCGACGCAGCCCAGACCAACCTCAGGCCCAGCCGCCCCAGCAAACCCCGGACACCCGCACAGTCTGACCCGGCTTCGCCGGAGCTCGTGCAGGAATCTGACGGATTCCACAGATTTGACATTCGATCCCACACATTGGACATCTGTGGAATCTGCGTTCGTCATCTGTGAAATCATGCCCCGCGCAAGCGGGGCGCATTGACGGCTCCGCCACGCGTCCCGTAGAATACTCTCACCTGCCATGCCCGACATCATTCCACTCCAAGACGAAATCGTCTATGGGCCGATCCGGTCCCGGCGGCTGGGGAGCTCTCTGGGCATCAATGTGCTGCCGCTGGGCCACAAGGCGTGTTCGTCCAACTGCGTCTACTGCCAGTACGGGTGGACGCTGCCCGGGCCCTTCACGGAGCGGTTGAAGCGCGCGCCTGAGTTGCTGCCGGAGATCGAAGCGGCCTTCCGGCAGCACGCGCACCAGGGCACTCCGGTGGACTCCATCACGCTGGCCGGCAACGGCGAGCCGACGCTGCATCCGGATCTGGACGCGCTAATCGTCGGGCTGACACGCTTGCGCGACACCTATTTTCCCTCCGCCGCGGTCAGCATCTTGAGCGACTCGACCCAGCTCGTGCGGCCACGCGTCCGCGAGGCGCTGGCGCGGCTCGATGTGCGCTACTTGAAGTTTGACGCGGGGGATGCGGCGACCTGGCAAGCCATCAACAAGCCCCTGAGCCAGCTGACGTTTCAGGACATGGTCGACGCGATGAAGCTGGTGCCGGACATCGTCCTGCAGAGCATGTTCATCCGCGGCGCCTATGACAACACCCAGCCCGCGCACCTGCGCGCCTGGATCCGGCAAGTCGGCGACATCCGTCCCCGCCTGGTGCATGTCTACACCGTCGATCGCGGAACCGCGGCTCCGGGCATCGAGGACGTGCCGCGTGAGCAGTTGGAGGCGATCGCCAGCGCGCTCACCGGCGGCACCGGAATTCCCGCCGACGTCTTCGATTGACGGTGCGACGATCGGTGCCAGGCACCGTATGGACCATAGCGCGGACATGGCGACCACCCCACCCCTCGACGAGATCGATCACGCGCTGCTGGCGGAGCTCGAGCAGCAGCTGCCCCTTGATCACCGCCCGTTCGAGCGCTTAGGCCGCAAGCTGGATCTCCCCGAGCAAGAGTGCCTCCGGCGCGTGGAGCGGCTCAAGGAGCGGCAGGCCATCCGCGAGATCCGCGCGCACTTCGATCCCACGCTGTTGGGCTACCAAACGACGCTGGTCGCGATGTGCCTGCCGGCCAGACGCCTGCAGGAAGCGGCCGCGCTCCTGGGACGTCATCCGGGCGTTGCCTTCGTGTGTGAGCGCAACGACCCGTTCAACTTGTGGTGGTCGCTCGCCCTGCCTCCCTACGAGTCCTTGGATCAAGCGATCAACGCGCTGCACGCCGCCACGAATTCCCAGGACACCGTGGTGCTGCCGGCCTTGCGCATCTACAAGCGGCCCCCTGACTCGCTCATCCAGCGCAGCGCCCATCCGGAAGAAGAGCTTGAGGAATTCGCCGGAGAAGCCGGGCGCACCACGGCCAGCCCCTCGTGGTCGGCGCAGGACGTGGCGTTCATCCGCGTGCTTCAGGAAGATCTGCCGCTGATTGAGATGCCCTTTGCGGTCCTTGCGGAGCAGAGCGGCGCGCACGAAGACGCGCTCTTCGAGTGGATGAAGCAGGCGCAGCATCGCGGGATCCTGCGCCGCTTCGCCGCGGGCGTGCCGCCGCGCGACACCCCCGCGGCCAGCACGCTGGTCGTCTGGCAGGTGCCGGCCGAGCGCGTCGACGGCGTGGCGGAAGCGATGAGCTCCGTCCGGGCGGTCGTTCGGTGCCAACGCCACCCGGTGTATGCCAGCTGGCCGTACTCGCTCTCAACCGTCATGCACGCGGGCGGCACGGCGGAGTGCGCGCAGGTCATCCGGGGGATCGAGGAGCGCATCGGCCGGCTGGCGCATAAAACGCTCATCACGATCAAAGAATACGGGCGCAAACGCCTGCGCTATTTCAGCCCGGAGCTCGCCCACTGGTGGCAGCAGGTGGAGCAGGCAGGGCCTGGGGCGGAGTAGAATATACTATTGAAATAGTAATCTTAATGACTCTATTATCAGTTTGTTCTTGATCTAACAAGTCTAGTATGACATACTGCGAGCACGATGCCGAATAAGGCCGAGAGTACCAAGCAACGCGCCGGCAATCCCTTCGACGTCTGGCAGGCCATCGAGCGAGCCGCCACGAAGGGATTTGAGAGCCTCACCGAGGACGACCTGTTTCTGTGCAAGTGGTACGGGCTCTATACCCACCGCCACGAGCAGGGCTACTTCATGATCCGCACGAAGCAGCCTAATGGCATAATCACCCCCCAGCAGCTCAAGACCATGGCGCAGATCACCGAGAAGCAGAACAAGGGCTTCGCGGACATCACGACGCGCCAGGACATCCAGCTGCATTGGTGCCACGTCAATGACCTGGTGGAGATCTTGAATCGGCTGAAAGCCGTGGGCGTCCTCACGGTGGGCGCCTGCGGCGACGTCACCCGGAACGTCGTGGGCTGCCCGGTGGCCGGCGTGGACCGCGAGGAGCTGTTCGACGGCTCGCCCGTTGCCCAGCAGTTGAGCGAGTTTTTCACGGGCAAGGTCGAGTACGCGAACCTGCCGCGCAAGTACAAGATCAGCGTGTCCACCTGCCGCACCTGGTGCGTGCATCCGGAGATCCAGTGCGTCGCGCTGGTCGGCGCGGCGCGGACCGTCAACGGCGCCACGGAGCTCGGGTTCGACCTGCGCGTCGGCGGCGGCCTGTCCACGCAGGCGTTCATCAGCCAGCGCCTCAAGGTCTTCGTGAAGCCGGAGGAGGCTGTCGAGGTCGTCCGCCAGATCACGGAGATTTGGCGCGACACGCCGGAGTACCGCGAGAAGCGGCATCGGGCGCGCATCAAATACCTCGTCCATGATTGGGGGGCGGCCAAACTCCGCCAGGTCCTTGAGGACCGGATGGGCCGTCACCTGGACGATGCGCCTGCGGATTACGCGGAGCCTCCGGAAGCGTACCGGGACCATGTCGGCGTGCACGCGCAGAAACAGCCGGGCCTCTACTACATCGGCGCTCCGGTGCTCGTCGGGCGCATCACGAGCGCCCAGATGCGGCGCGTGGCGGACCTGTGCGAGCGCCACGGAGACGGCAAGAGCGTGCGGCTGACGAACCGGCAAAACATCCTGCTGCTCAATGTGCCCGAGGCGAATGTCGAGAAGGTCTTGACGGGCCTGGCCGAGGCGGGCCTGTCGATCAACGCGCATCCGGTCCGACGCAGCGTCGTGACCTGCACCGGGATGGAGTTCTGCAAGCTCGCCATCACGGAGACCAAGGCGCGCTCGCGCCAGATTATCGAGTATCTGGAGCAGCGGGTGCCGCTGGAGGAGCCGCTGCGCCTGCACATTACAGGCTGCCCGAACGCCTGCGCGCAGTACCAGATCGGCCACATCGGCCTCATGGGGTCGAAAACCAAGGTGGACGGCCAGATCGTCGATGCGTACGACATCCTCATCGGCGGCCGGCTGGGGCAGGGCGCGGCCTTCAACCACGCGGTGCTGCGCAAGGTGCCGGCTCAGGACTGCGCCAAGCGCCTGGAGCAGCTCTTGCTGGGCTACAAGGCGCAGCGGCGCGAGCGGGAGGCGTTCACCGACTGGGCCGGGCGGGTCGGGGACGAAGCGCTCGTGAAGCTCTTGAGCGGGGGCAACGGGCATCCGCTCGCTCCCGAAGACGATGTGCCCACACCGAGCGTGCCGGAATCAGATGGACCGGTGTACTAACTACGCTCGTGGCGCGTGGCTCGTGGCTCGAGGACAAGCTTGGCCTCTGCCTCCAGCCTCGAGCCTCCAGCCTCGAGCCAAGATATGAAGTCACTAGCCGTGATCGTCTCCGGCGGCAGCACGAACAACTTGATCCAAGCGCTGACGCTGCTGATGGCCGCGGTGCACGGCGAGCTGCGCGTGCGCGTGCTGTTCCGGGACGAGGCGGTCGCTCGGCTGACGCCGGCCAAGATCAACGCGATCGAGCTCTCGCCGGCCTACAGCGGGGATGTGGCGGGGGTGACGCGGCGGTTGAAGCAGCACGAGCTGCTGGATGTGCATAAGCTCTGCCGCGACATCAAGGCCTCGGGGGACGTGAAGTATTACGTCTGCAGCTCATCGCTGGCCGTGTGGGGCCTAACGCGCGAGGACCTGCTGCCCGAGATTGACGAGATCCGCGGCCTGCCTACATTCCTGACCGAAGATGTGGCCGGAGCCGACCACGTGCTGACCTTTTGAATCGAATGGCTCAATTGACTCGAGATGAAATCCTGCGCTACAGCCGGCACCTCATCATGCCGGAGGTCGGCATCCAGGGGCAGCAGAAGCTGAAGGACGCCAGCATGCTGCTCATCGGGGCCGGGGGCCTCGGCTCGCCGCTGGGCCTGTATCTGGCCGCCGCCGGCGTCGGACGGTTGGGGCTTGTGGATTTTGACGTCGTGGACTTCTCCAACCTGCAGCGGCAGATCATTCATCGCACTGAGGATGTTGGGCGGCTGAAGGTGGAGTCTGCGAAGGAGCGGATCGCCGCCGTCAACCCCCAGGTGCAGGTCCAGACGTACAACGCGCGCCTCTCGCGCGAGAATATCCTGGAGCTGATCAAGCCCTACGACATCATCATCGACGGCACCGACAATTTCCCGACGCGCTATCTCGTCAATGACGCGTGCGTCTTCCAGAAGAAGCCGAACATCTACGGCTCCATTTTCCGATTTGAAGGGCAGGCGACCGTCTTCGTGCCGTTCACAGGGCCCTGCTATCGCTGTCTCTATCCGGAGCCGCCCCCGCCCGGCCTGGTGCCCAGTTGCGCCGAGGGCGGGGTGCTCGGGGTGCTGCCGGGCGTCATCGGCCTGATCCAGGCGACGGAGGCGATCAAGCTCATCATCGGCCAAGGCGAGCCGCTGATCGGGCGGCTGCTGCTCTACAATGCGCTGAAGATGAAGTTCCGCGAGGTCACGCTGCGCCGCAACCCCCAGTGTCCGGTCTGTGGCGATCGGCCGACGATCCGTGAGCTGGTCGATTATGAGGTGTTCTGCGGGCTGACGCGGGGTGAGGAAGCCGCGGCCGGCCACAGCCAATACGACTTGAGCCCCGCCGAGGTGAAGGACTTGCTGGGGCGCGACAAAGAGGCCGTGCTCTTGGACGTCCGGGAGCCGCACGAGTATGAGATCGTCCGCATTGAAGGCGCGACGCTGATCCCGCTGTCCGAGCTCCACCTCCGCACGAATGAGCTCGACACGGCCCGCACCGTCGTGACGTACTGCCACCACGGCCAGCGCAGCCTCCAGGCCGTCAAGACGCTGGAGCACTTCGGCTTTCGCAAGCTGCGGCACCTGCGCGGCGGCATTGACGCCTGGGCGAGCGAGCTGGACCCGGAGATGGCCCGTTATTAAGAGCGCGGTGTTGACCTTTGGCGTTCGGATCAGGGATAGTTGAAGTGCCTCTGATCCAGAGGCACGCCGCATGCGCGCGCCGTCAATCCGGGTGCTGATGATTGAGGATGACCCGAGCGACGCCCAAATCCTCCGGGCAGCGCTTGCGCAAGGTTCAGGCCTCGCCGCGACCGTCGTGCACGCGCCCCTCCTCGCCACCGCTCTGCGCCAGCTGGCCAGCCGGACCTTCGACGTCATTCTATGCGATCTTCGCCTGCCGGATAGCACCGGCGCGGACACCGTAGCCAAAGTCCGGGCCCGCGCCGGCCGGACCCCCGTCATCATTTTAACCGTCTCAGATGATGATGCGATGGCGCTACGCGCCATCCAACTTGGCGCGCAGGACTACCTGGTCAAAAGCCACGTGCAGGTCTATCCGGCGCTGCTGCGCCGCGCGGTGCGCTATGCGCTGGAGCGCAAGCAGGCCGAGCTGGAGCGGGAACGCCTCCAAGAGCAGTTGGGCCAGGCCCATCGCCTGGAGGCGGTGGGACGATTCGCCGGGGGCATCGCGCACGACTTCAATAATTTCCTCCAAATCATCCTGGGCTTCGCCAGCCTGATCCGCGCGCGGGATCCGGAGGATGCGCCGCTGCAAAGCGACATGCGGGAGATCGTGCACGCGGCCGAGAGCGCCGGGGGCATGGTTCAGCAACTGCTGGCGTTCAGCCGGCGCCGGCCGAGCCAACCACGGGTGTTCGAGCTCAATCGCCACCTGGCCAAGTTGACCCGTCTCATCCAGCAGCTGATCGGCTCCTCCGTGGCGCTGCGGCTGGCGCTGAGCCGCCAAGCGCTCATGATTCGCTGCGACCCAACCGGCTTGGAGCAGGTCGTGATGAACCTGTGCGCCAACGCGCGCGACGCGATGCCGGACGGCGGAGCCCTGACGCTGAGTACCCGTCGCGTGGCCCTGGATGCGCCGTTCGCCCGCGCGCATTCCTGGGCGCGCCCTGGCGACTACGTGCGCCTTTCGGTGCGCGATACGGGGGCCGGTATGGATCCTGAGACCGCGGCCCGCATCTTCGAGCCCTTCTTCACGACGAAGCAGCTCGGCCGCGGCACGGGCCTGGGGCTGGCGGTCGTCTACGGGCTGGTGACCCAGCATGAGGGCCTCATCGAGATCGAGACCGCCGTCGGACGGGGCACGACGTTCCACCTGTATTTCCCGCGCTTAGGGGCTGGCGCCGCCGGGCTCGACAAGCCGCCGGAGCCCGAGGGGACGACGTCGGAGCAGACCCGGCGGAACCGGCAGAAAGTGCTGGTGGTCGATGATGATGCGGCGGTCGGGTTGCTCTGTGCGCGGATGCTGGGTGAGGAGTACGACACGGCGATGGCCACATCCGCCCAACGCGCGCTGGAATTACTGGGGGATCAGTCGTACGACGTGCTCGTGACAGACGTGCGCATGCCGGCGATGGACGGCTTTGCGCTCTCGGAGCAGGCGGTGCGCCTGCGGCCGAGCCTGAAAGTCCTGCTCATGACGGGCTCGCTGACCGGCGAGCTGGAGGAGCGGGCCCGGGCGTATCCGATACTCCGCAAGCCGTTCACCGGCTCAGGTCTTCGGGCCGCGCTGGAAGGCTGTCGCTAGGCGCCGCGTGGAGCGGCTGAGGAGACGGTGGGCGAGGCCGCCCGCCGTCGTTTCTTTTCCGGCAGGCCGCCCAGGAATTGTCCCGCCACGGCGGCGGCGATGTTGATCGGGATCGCCACCCACGGCAGCTTTAGCCACAGCCGCAGCACGACAATGAGCGGAATGGACGCGTGAATCCAGGCGATCCATTGCCACGAGAACTTGCGGCTGCGCTCCCGCATGCGTCCCATCGGGAGATTGACCAGCAGGCAGACCGCGGCGACCAGCACAATCTTCGGCCACATCGTAGGGGTATCTTAGGGGACCCTGGCCGCCGCGTCAATCCGAGTCTGGATCGATGCGCCAGCGCAAGGGACAGCCGGCAGGACCCGTCAAATTGAGGCCCTGCCAGGCGGACACTGATCTGGACAGGTGTAGGTTCGGGTGGTATGCTGACGGAAACCTCAAGCCGCCGCCGCTGGCGGCCGTTTTTTACCCTAAGATTGTGAAAAAAATCACACACCAGGTTGCTCGCTATGCTTGAGTATGTTGGCCTCTTGCTGTTCGGCGTCTTGGCGGCCGGCGTCGGCGCGTTCATGCTCTTCGCCAACGCCCTCTTCGGCCCCAAGCGCCCCAACCCGGTCAAGGCGAAGCCGTTCGAGTGCGGCGTCGAACCCATCGCGATCGCCTCCGGCCGGCTGCCGGTCCATTTCTACGTCACCGCGATGCTCTTTGTCGTCTTCGATGTGGAGCTGGTGTTTTTGTTTCCCTGGGCCGTCCTGGTGCGGGAGCTGGGGTGGTTCGGCGTGCTGGAAATGGCCTTCTTCCTGCTGATCGTCCTGGCGGGATTCGTGTACGCCTGGGGGCAGGGCGCGCTGGAGGTGGAGCGGTGAAGCCGGCCACGCCGGATCCCGGCAAGCTGAATCCCTCGACTCGTCCCGCCGTCGGCGGGGCTCGCTCGGGATTTCGCCCCGGCCGCGTGTCTGTCGCGGAGCTCAACTGGATGACCACGCGCGTGGACGCCGCGCTGGGCTGGGCCCGCAAGTTCTCCATCTTTCAATATCCGTTCGTGACGGCCTGCTGCGGGATGGAGTACATGGCCACCGCCACCTCCCACTACGACGTCGATCGGTTCGGCGCGGGCTTCCCGCGGTTTTCCCCGCGCCAGGCCGACGTCCTGTTCGTGGTGGGGACCATCAGCCACAAGCTCGCCCCGGTGCTCAAGCGGGTCTATGACCAGATGGCCGAGCCGAAGTGGGTCGTGGCCTTCGGCGTGTGCACGTGCACGGGCGGCTTCTACGACAACTACGCCACCGTGATGGGCATCGACACCCTCATTCCCGTGGACGTGTATATTCCCGGGTGTCCGCCCCGTCCGGAGAACGTGCTGGACGGACTGATCAAGCTGCAAGAGAAGATCCAGCATGGCGTCCGCGCCACGCTGCCGCCGGACGCCTCCGCGCGGCCCGCGGAGCTGCAGGGCGCCCACCGGCCGGACACCCACCTGTGAGTGCTCGCCCAGTGGATCAGACACGGGGCCCGGCGACGTCGCTGCGCGCGCGGCTTCACGCGAGCTTTCCGCAGCACGTGTTGGAAACCCACGCCTATCGGGGCCAGGAAACGGTGCTCCTGAAGCGCGAGGGGTTGCTTGAGGTCGCGCGGGTCCTGAAGAGCGATCCGGTCTTCGCGTTTGATTTTCTCATGGACCTCACCTGCGTCGATTACTTAACGTTTGGCCGCGTCCTCTCCAGCCGGCCCAGCCTGGCCACCCCGTCGCCCCTGCCGTATTACATGACGCCCAAGCCCGACCCGGAACGATGGCAGCGGGGCGTGTCCGATGCGGCGTACCGCTTCGACGTCGTCTATCACTTCTTCTCCTCGAGCCGCGTGCACCGCCTGCGCCTCAAAGTCCCCTTGAGCGCCGCCGATCCGGCCCTGGACTCATTGACCGAGCTGTGGAAGTCCGCCGACTGGTTTGAGCGGGAAGCCTGGGACCTGTTTGGCGTCGTGTTCACCGGCCACCCCAATCTGCGCCGCCTCCTCATGTACGAAGGCTTCCAAGGCCACCCGCTGCGCAAGGACTACCCGTTCAACAAGCGCCAGCCGCTCGTCGGTCCGGTGAACTGATGCCTGAGTCCGCGACGCTCTCGGCGCCCTCCGCAACCGAAACCCGGCACATGTTTTTGAACATCGGCCCCTCGCATCCGGCGATGCACGGCATCGTGCAGCTCATCGTCGAGCTCGACGGCGAGCGCGTGGTCAAGACCGATGTCGAGATCGGGTATCTGCATCGCGGCTTCGAGAAGATGTCGGAGCTGGGGCCCTACAACAACGTCATCCCGTACGCGGACCGGCTCAACTACGTCTCGCCGCTCATCAATAATTTCGGCTACTGCCTGGCGGTCGAGCGGCTCCTGGGTATCGAGGCCACCGAGCGCTGCCAGTTCATCCGGGTCATCATGAGCGAGCTGTCCCGGATCACGGACCACCTCACCTGCGTCGGCGCCTCGGCTATGGAGCTCGGCGCCTTCACGGTCTTCCTCTACATGATCAAGGCGCGCGAATGGCTCTGGGAGCTTGTCGAGGCGGTCACCGGCGCCCGGCTGACGGTTTCCTATGGGCGCGTCGGGGGTGTGAAGGCCGATCTGCCCGGCCACTTTGCCGCGCGCACGCGCAAGGCGCTGGAGGATGTGCGGAAGGTCCTCTTGGAATGCGACGCGCTCCTGACCCGCAACCGGATCTTCATGGATCGCATGCAGGGAACCGGCATCATCTCGAAAGAGCAGGCCATCAGCTATGGCATCACCGGCCCGTTTCTGCGTGGCAGCGGGGTCGCGCTGGATGTGCGCAAGGCCAACCCCTACTTTGTGTATGACCGCCTCGCCTTCGACGTCCCCACGGGTGAGCACGGCGACAACTATGATCGGTATCTGGTGCGCATGGAAGAGATGGAGCAAAGCATGCGCCTGGTCGAGCAGGCGCTGGATCGGCTGCCGGGCGGCCCGATCAACATCGATTTTTAAGGCCACGTCCTGCCCGCCGACGTGATGGTGGATGAAGCCAAGGTGGGCCGCGTGGCCGGGTTGAAGGCTGTGCACGTGAAGCCGGATCCCACACTCTGGGGCTCCACCCGCGGCTTCCATGAACGGGTGAACGCGCCGGAAAAACGGGCTGTGCTGCCGGCCAAAGAGGACACCTACGGCAACATCGAAGGGCTCATGCAGCACTTCAAGCTGGTGATGATCGGCCACGGGATTCGGCCGCCGCAGGGCGAGTACTATTCCGCCGTCGAGGGTGCGAATGGCGAGCTCGGCTTCTACGTCGTTAGCAACGGCGGCGAGGCGGCCTACCGCGTGCGTGTCCGCCCGCCCTGCTTCACGATCATGGGCGCGTTGCCCACGCTGCTGGCGGGCGACATGGTAGCTGATATCGTGCCGACCTTTGGGTCGGTCAACATGATCGGCGGGGAGCTGGACCGCTGATGGCCGCGCGTCCTGCGGCCTCTCCGGCCACCGGTCTGGACAGCTTGCGCGAGCCGGCCGAGGCGCTCCTCGCCCGGTACGAGCAAAAGCGGGCAGCCATGTTGCCCGTGCTGCGGCTGGTGCAGGAGCGGTTCGGGCACATCAGCGCACAGGCCGAAGACTGGGTCGGCCGCTTGCTCGAGGTCGCTCCGTCCCATGTGCATGAAGTCGTCACGTTCTACACCCTCTATCATCAGCGCCCGGTCGGCACCTACCATGTGCAGGTGTGCACGAACATCGCCTGCGCGCTGCGCGGTGGCCAGGACCAGCTCAAGGCCATCGCTGGGAGGTTGGGCATCCAGCCGGACCAAACCTCGGCGGACGGGCGATACACGCTTTCGACCGTGGAATGTCTGTGCGCCTGCGAGGCGGCGCCCGTCATGCAGGTGAATGACCGGTATGTGGGGCCCGTCAGCGCGGAGGTCATTGACTGCCTGGTGCAGCGGCCCGAGGAGCTGCCGGAGCTGGGCCTGGTCTTCCGCGGGGCGCCCGGGCTGGTCGAGCCGGTGCTCTCGAAGCGGTTTCGTGTGAAAGATGCCGAGTCCATCGAGACCTACGTGCGCGATGACGGCTACCAAGCGGCGCGCAAGGCCGTGACCGAGATGTCCCCGGAGGCCGTGATCGGCGAAGTGACCAAGGCCAACCTGCGCGGGCTGGGCGGGGCCGGATTTCCGACCGGCAAGAAGTGGGGATTCATCCCAAAGGACTCCTCAAAACCCAAGTACCTGGTGGTCAACGCGGATGAGGGCGAGCCCGGCACGATCAAGGACCGCTACCTCATCACGAAGGATCCTCACCGACTCTTGGAAGGGATGATCATCGCCGCGTATGCGACCGGCTGCCGCAAGGCCTACATCTACATCCGCGGGGAATACGCGACTCCGGCGCGCATCTTGGAGCAGGCGGTGGCGGAAGCCACGCGGTATGGGTTCTTGGGCCAGCGCATCTTCAACACGAGTCTGGCGCTTGAGGTGGTGGTCCATCGGGGCGCCGGCGCGTACATCTGCGGAGAAGAGAGCGCCTTGTTAGAGTCCCTCGAGGGCAAGAAAGGCTTCCCGCGGCTGCGGCCGCCCTATCCGGCCACCGCAGGACTCTTTGCCTGTCCCACCGTCATCAACAATGTGGAGACGCTGGCCTGCGTGCCCACGATCATCCAGCGCGGCGGGGGAGGGTTTGCCAAACTGGGCGCTGGGCGCAGCGGCGGCACGCGGCTGTTTAGCCTCAGTGGCCACGTGCGGCAGCCCGGCCTGTATGAAGCCTCGCAAGGCATCACGCTTCGCCAGCTCCTGGAGGCGGCGGGTGGGGTGCCGGAGGGCCGCACACTGAAGGCGGTCGTGCCCGGGGGCCTCTCCGCGAAGATCTTGCGGGCCGAGGAGATCGACGTACAAATGGATTTCGACTCGTTGCTGGCGGCCGGCACCATGGCCGGTTCGGCCGGCGTCATCGTCATGGATGACACGGCCTGCATGGTCGAGGCGCTCTGGTATGCGGCCAAGTTCTTCGCGCACGAATCGTGCGGCCAATGCTCGCCGTGCCGCGAGGGGACGGGCTGGGTCTTCAAGATCATCGATCGCATCCGCCAGGGCCAGGGCCGCCCCGAAGATCTCGAGAACCTGCTCGCCATCGCGGGCGCGATGGAGGGCAGGACGATCTGCGTCTTCGCCGATGCGGCCGCGTGGCCGATCCAGAGCTATATCGGCAAGTTCCGCCAAGAGTTCGAGTTCCATATCCGCGAGAAGCGATGCGATCTCCGATCAGGGGTTCGAGATCGGGCCGCACAGGCCAGGACGGAAGCCGCCGAGGCCCATGCCTGAGCAGCCGAAACGAGTTACGCTGACCATCGACGGCAAAGCCGTCACGGTGCCAGAAGGCACGACCGTGCTGCAGGCCTGCGAGCAGGCGGGCAGCCCGGTGCCGTTCTACTGCTACCATCCTGGCCTGTCCATTGCCGGGAACTGCCGCATCTGCGTGGTGGAGCTGACCAACTCGCCGAAGCTGCAGATCGCCTGCAACACGCAGGTGGCCGAGGGGATGGCCGTCCTGACGACCAGCGACAAGACGCTGCAAGGACGCAAGGAGGTCCTGGAGTTTCTGCTCATCAACCATCCACTGGACTGCCCGGTGTGCGATCAGGCCGGGGAGTGCTGGCTCCAGGATTACTACATGGAGCACGGCCTCTACGATCCCAAATTCAATGAGCAGAAGGTGAAGAAGCCCAAGGCCATCCCCGTCGGGCCCACCGTGATGCTCGATGCCGAGCGCTGCATCCTGTGCTCGCGGTGCGTCCGGTTCACCGATGAGATCACCAAGACGGGCGAGTTCGGCATCTTCAACCGTGGCGACCACTCGGAGGTCGGGTTGCACCCGGGTAAGACGCTCGAGAACAACTATGCCGGCAACGTGGTCGATATCTGCCCGGTGGGCGCGTTGACGGACCGGGATTTCCGGTTCAAATGCCGCGTATGGTACCTGGCTTCGGCCGACTCGGTGTGCCCGGGCTGCTCGCGCGGCTGCAATATCCAGATCCATTCCAATCGCGAGCGCGAATGGCGGCCGCATATCGCCAAGGGCCAGCGCGTGATGCGTTTGAAGCCCCGCTATAACCCGGAGGTGAACCAGTGGTGGATGTGCGACGTGGGCCGCTATGGCTACCGGTTCATTGACGAGGAGCGGCTTGAACGCGTGCGGTTTCGCGACAATGGCTCCAGCCGGGATGCCGGGTGGGATGAGGCGCTCGCGATGATTGCGGAGGCGCTCACAAGGGCGCGCGCCGAGCAGCGGCTTGGGCGGGTCGGCGCGATCCTCTCCAGCCATCTCACGAACGAGGACCTCTACGCGGCCAAGCGATTCTTCGGCGAGCTCGGCGTGACGCACGTGGCGTTCCAGCGGCCCAAACTCGGGGAGAGCGATGGATTTTTGCTCCAGGCGGACCGATCTCCGAACGCGCGCGGCGCACAAGCCCTGAAGATTGCCGAGGGCGCGGAACCCATCCTGGAGCGCGCGGCCAAGGGGCAGGTGGATGTGCTCTTCGTGTTCACCCAGGATCTCGTGGACCTGTTCGGTCCGCGCGCCTCGGAAGCCCTGGCCAAGGTCAAACTGGTTATCTTCATCGGGACCAACTGGAATCCGACCGCCAAACTCGCCCACATCGCCCTGCCAAGCGCCGTCTATGCGGAAAAGGACGGCACGTTTACGAATCTGAACGGGCGCGTGCAGCGGCTGCATGCGGCGCTGGCGCCTTGGGTGGATGCCAGACCGGAGTGGCAGATTCTAGCGGCCTTGGCGAGTCGGCTCGCGCTGGAACCGCCTGGCGTCGATGCCCACACCGTGTTCGCGGAGCTGGCCGCGCGCGAGCCAGCGTTTCGAGACTTGAGCTACGAGATGCTTGCGGACCAGGGAGCGCAGCTGGCGGCATGATCGCGGACCTTGCCATGAAAATGGTGCCAGGCACCAAACGGCCAATTGGTGCCTGGCACCATTTTGAGTAATGATAGTCGAGCTGGCAATCAAAGGATTAGTGAGCCTGTTTGTCCTGTTCGGCGTGCTCAATTTCGCGGGCATCCAGACATGGGTCGAGCGCAAGCAGAGCGCCCTCATTCAGGACCGCATCGGCGCCAACCGCGCCTACTTCACGCTGCCATGGCGTTGGGCCGCGCCGATCAATTGGTTCCTGCGCAAGCTGGGCGGACTCGGCTTGCTCCATCCGGTGGCGGATGTGCTGAAGCTGTTGACCAAGGAAGACATTGTCCCCGAGCGGGCCGATCGGTTGCTGCACACGCTCGCCCCCTGGTTATCCGTCTTCTTCGCGATCGTGGCCTTCTCGGCGATCCCGATCGGCCCGCCGCTGGAGCTCTTTGGCCGCACGATTCCGCTACAGGTTGCCAATCTGAACGCCGGCCTGCTGTATGTGCTGGCCCTGGCCTCCATCGGCATCTACGGCGTCATCCTGGCCGGCTTGGCCTCGCGCAGCAACCTGGCGACGCTGGGCAGCTTGCGGGCGACGGCCCAGATGGTCGCCTACGAAATCGCCTTGGGCGTGTCGCTCATTGGCGTGATCATGTGGTTCGGCACGATGGACCTCCGCCAGCTCGTCGAGGCCCAGGGCCGCTATCTCTGGGGCTGGCTGCCGGAATGGGGGGTGGTGGTGCAGCCGCTGGCCTGCCTGATCTTCATGACCGCGGGGTTGGCGGAGACCAAGCGCGTCCCGTTTGATCTGCCCGAGGGGGAGCCGGAGATCATCGGCTACTTCACGGAATACAGCGGCATGAAGTTCGGGTTATTCTTCCTGACCGATTTCGTGGAAGTGGTCCTCATTGCGGCGCTGACGACCACGCTGTTCTTCGGCGGCTGGCAAGTCCCCTACTTGACGTCGGCAGGCTTCGCCTTTCCGTGGGGCGGCGCGATCCCGGTCTCGCACCTGGCCTATGTCGGCCTGTCGCTGCTCGCCTTTACCCTCAAGGTGGCGGGCTTCATCTGGCTCTTTATGCAAATCCGCTGGACGCTGCCGCGCTTCCGCTATGACCAGCTGATCCGGCTGGGCTGGAAAATGCTGTTTCCGTTGTCGCTGGCCAACATTGCCGTGACCAGCGTGGTGGTGGTCGCGTGGCGCTGATGGCCTCCTCCACCTTGGGCGAGCAGTTGCTCCACCGCATCCGCGAGGCGCACAAACGCCGGGACCTGAATTGGGCCGAGCGGATCTACCTGCCGGCGATCGCGCAGGGACTCTGGGTCACCTCGCGCCACTTCTGGCGCAATCTGTTCCTGCACGTGGCGCATCGGGTCGGGCTCTTTCGCGATCGGGCGGCGGCGGTCACGATCCAATACCCGGAGGAGCGGCGGCAGACGGCGCCGCGGCTGCGCACGCGCCATCGTCTCACCAAACGGGCCGACGGCACGCCGCGCTGCGTCGCCTGCATGATGTGCGAGACGGTGTGCCCGGCGCGCTGCATCTACATTGTCGCCGCGGAGCACCCGGATCCCAACGTGGAAAAGTACCCCAAGAGCTTCGACCTGGACCTTGGCAAGTGCGTGTATTGCGGCTACTGCGTCGAGGTGTGCCCGGAGGACGCGATCCGGATGGATACCCAGCGCCATGACATCGCCGCGTTTTCTCGCGATGGCATGTGGCTCGATGTCCGGGAGCTCTTGAACCCAGGCAGCCGCCAGCCCACCGAGCCGCCGAATAAATTCGAGCAGCTGACGCTCGAGGAGTTCCGGCGGTTGCCTGCAACGCCCCCGCCGCCAGAACCGACGCCGGAGACGGCCCCCACGGAGGCGTAAGCCATGGCGCAGGCGGAATCGGTCGTCATTATTGGCTCCGGGCCGGCCGGCCATACGGCCGCGCTCTACACGGCGCGCGCCGCGCTCAAGCCGGTCATGTTCGAAGGCTACAGCGCCGGCGGCACCCCGGGCGGGCAGCTCATGACGACCACCGAGGTGGAAAATTACCCGGGCTTCGCCGAGGGCATTCAGGGGCCGGAGCTGATGATGGCGATGCGCAAGCAGTCGCTGCGCTTTGCGACGCGCATCGTCACCGAAGACGTGACGAAGGTCGATCTCTCGAAGCGGCCATTCACCGTCGCATCCTTCGAGCAGCAGCTGGCGACCCGCGCCCTCATCATCGCGACGGGCGCGACGGCGAAGCGGCTGAACCTGCCCGGTGAGCAGAAGCTCTGGAACAAAGGCATGTCGGCGTGTGCGGTGTGCGATGGGGCCTTGCCGGTGTTCCGGAACAAAGAGCTCGTAGTGATCGGCGGGGGCGACTCGGCCGTAGAGGAGTCCACGTTCCTGACCAAGTACGCCTCGAAGGTCTACCTCATCCATCGACGCGAACAGCTGCGCGCCTCCAAAGTCATGCAGCAGCGCGCCTTGGACAACAAGAAGATCGAGATCATGTGGGACACGGTGGTCGAGGACGTGCTGGGAGAGGAGCTCGTGCGCGCGGTGCGGATTCGCAACGTCAAGACGAAGGCCTCGCGCGAACTGCCCTGCGGCGGCGTGTTCTACGCGATCGGTTTTACGCCGAATACCGCCCTGTTCAAAGGGCAGCTCAAGCTGGATGAGTACGGCTACGTCGTGACCAACCCGGGCTCCACAGCGACCTCAGTCGCCGGAGTATTCGCGTGTGGGGACGTGCAGGACAAGCGCTATCGCCAGGCGGTCACGGCCGCGGGCAGCGGCTGCATGGCGGCGATGGACTGCGAGCGCTGGCTCGCTGAGCAAGGGCATTCCGCGTAATACGCTCGGGAATCGTACGGGGATCGTTCGAGGACTGGCGCTGCCGGACGTGCCGACCCGTCACCGCGCGGGACTTATTCGACACCGACGACCGTCACCGCGCACCGAGCCTTCCCCGTCGGGCTGGCCACTTCAAGAATCAGCTCAGCTGGCTCTGGGCGAACGAGCCAGAGACCGGGGACCGGCGACGGCCGTTCCGGTGAAGTCCTGACGTCTCCAGTCGCAAGGGCGGCGCATGTCGGCAGCGCGGCCGTATCGTCACAACCCACCGCGGCGTCCTGCCGCGGACCTTTCCAGCCAAGCGACGTGATCGTGCGCACGTCCTCGCTGTGGCTCCAGACTACCGTAAACCGCTCCTTCACCGCAGCCTGAGCGGGTGCGTCGAGCAGGCACGACGGATAATCCTCCGGATTGATCAAGATCTGCAGACGGCGCTCGCCGAACGCCCCGGTCGCATCAGTGACCTGCACGGTGAATTGGACCGCCATCGGTTCCTTGACTACGGGCCGCACGCGCCCGGCGATGATGCCAGTGGTCGGGTTCAGCACCAGGCCATCGGGCAGCGTCCCGTCGATGACGCGCCAATTCCGGTAGGTCGGCATGCCGCCAGCGGCCGCCAGCGGCGCGTAGTAGAAAGCGCCCGAGGTGGCATCGGTCAGCACCGACGTGGCGATGATCAAGCCGTTGGGGATCGGCAGCGGCGGCTCCTCCACCGGCGGAGGCTCGGTCGGCGGCAGCTCGACCTTTGGCGTCGTGACGGACACTGCGCGGCTCCGCTCGCTCTCATTGCCTGCCGCATCCAGCGCGGTAATCCGATACACGTAGGTGGTGCCTTCGCTGAGGCCGCTATCGATGTGCGAGGTATCGAGATCCGTTCCTTCCAGCGCGCTGTCCCGGTAGACCCGGTAGCTCGCAATGCCCACATTGTCCTTCGCCGGCTGCC
>JAHFGW010000001.1:0-36751 GCA_023247235.1 Candidatus Omnitrophota bacterium
GGACCGTTGAGCTCGTGGAAGTCGTCTCCGGGAAAATCACCTGCGCGGTGCGGGCCCCGATTGCCGGGCCGAAGGAAGCGCACCTCCTTGAGGCGCTGTTGGCCGCGCTGGAGCAGGCCAAGGTGCGCCCCAGACGCGCGAGCGTCTCCGTGCCGAGCCAAGACGTGCTGTTGCGTTTCTTCAGCTTGCCGACGCTGCCGAAGGCCGAGTGGGAGAATGCGATCCGCTTTGAGGCGCGGCGGCATATTCCCTTTCGCACCGAGGACCTGGTCTGGGACTCGTACGTGCAAGAGGACCGGGCGCGCAAGCAGTTGGCCGCGATCTTCGCAGGCATGAAGAAGGACCGGTTTGATGAAATCCGGCGGTGCCTCCAGCAGGTTGGGATCACGCCCAGCGCGTTGGAGCCGCAGAACGTCAGCCTTGCCCGCGTGGCCGCCATGGGCTACCCGCGCTCGCGGCAGGACTTTCTCGGCCTGGTGGAACTGACCGATGAAGGCGATGGAGCGCACCTGAGCATCGTCCGGGACGGCATGCCCTATCTGGCGCGGGACGTCAACCTGCTGCCACGGTCCGAGTCCCCGGTGACGCCGCCCGCGCCCGAAGTCGCGGTGCCGATGACCGAGCCGGTCCGCCAGCAGGAGCTGGACCTGCGGGGCGACCGCCTGGCCAGCGAGCTGCGCTTGTCCCTGGATTTCTTCACGCGCGAATATGCCTCGGCGATCATCGCCCGGATCGTGATCTTCGGAGACCCCTCGCTGGCCGGACCCTGGAGCGAGCGGATTGCTCAGCAGCTCCACTGCCAAGTGGAGTTAGGCGCCCTGCCGGTGAGCAGCCCCGGACTCTCCGTCAGCGTCATCCCGGCGGCTTCCTCCGTCGGCCTGGCGCTTCACGACGCCAACCGAGGCAGCGCGAAACTGGATTTCTTGACGCGGGCAGGGCGGCGCGGCGCCGGGCTGAGCCGCATGCGCGGGCGCGCCGAAGACCAGCTGGAGGCGCTCTCGACACACGGAGCCGAATTTGCGCAAGCGCTGGCGATGAGCGTTGCCAAGTGGCTCGCCGCAGGACTGGTGATGCTCGGGCTGATCGCGTATTTCAGCCATCAACAGGTGACCACGGCGGAGGCTGATCTGGCGGCCTTGCGCCAGCAGCCCTCGGCTGCTCGCGCGAGCTTCCGTCAGCAGGACGAGGCCGGGCTGAAGGCGCTCCAAGAGCAGGTCGGCAAGAAAGAGAGCGGGCTGCGCCGAGTGTTTGAAAGCCGCCTGTCCATGACGGAAAAACTAGACGCCTTGGCGAAACAGCTTCCGGAGGGCTTCTGGCTGGAAGGCCTCACCTACAGCAACGTGCTCAAAGCGGGTCTGGAGCCTGAAGCCTCCTTGCAGCTGCGCGGGGCGTGCTTCCTCCCGCTCCAAGCCGGACACGAATTTGAGGCGATTGGCCAGTTCAGCGACCAGATGAAGCAGAACGAGCGCTTCTTCCGCGGGTTCGCCTCGGCGCAACTCGGGGAGATCGCCACCGCCAACGTGCCGAAAGCGAGCTCCACGTACCGGACGTTCAAGTTCACCTGCGATTCGGGAGGGAAGCTGTGATGCGGCCCAGGGTCGTGGCGCCGATAATTGTGCTTGCGCTCGTGGCGTTTTTTGGCTATAAGGTATTCAATCACTATCATGCGCGGGCGACGCGTCTACGCGACGCGATCCAGCACGAGCGGGTCTTAGAGGATCGACGGGTTCAACTGGAACGCTCCTTAGGGCTCGTGGAGGCATACCGCACGCGGCTTGCCCCAGAAGCCGAGGCGACGTGGCTCCTCCAGGAAGTCAGCCATGTGGCCACGGAGGCCGGCGTGAATTTGTCGTCGGCCAGCCCGCACAAACCTCGCCAACTTGATCAATTCACGCAACTTTCCGTTGCGCTGCACTTCACTTCCTCCTACCACCAGCTTGGCCAGTTTGTGAGCCGGCTGGAAGCCGCCGAACCCTTCCTGCGGGTCGATGAGCTCACCTTGCGTTTGCGCGACCCCGAGAGCCAAGATCCCCAAGCGGACGTGGAGCTAGTCGTGAGCACGCTCTACATGCCGCCGATGGAACTTTGAGGGTGATGACACGATGGCCGCGTTTCGCAGCGAAAAAATTCAGCAGGTGATCGTCGTGAGCTTGCTGGGAGTCTTCGGGGTCTTCCTCGTCAACGGCTTGCGGGCCAGCGGCTTGATCGGCCATCGCGCCCCGGCGGCTCCCGCACCGCGCGCCACGCCCCAGGCCTCCCAAGCTGTGTCGGCCGGTGGTCCCGCGCCCGAGCGCGGCCAGGCGCCGACAGGTTCCTCGGGTGTCACGAGTGCGCCTGGGGCCGTCGCGTATGGGGCGGCCGGGCGCAATCCGCTGCGGCCTGTGTTCCTGCCTGAGCCGGTCGAACCGCCGGCTATGGAACCGCAAGCGCCGGAGGCTGCGGAGCAGCCCAAGGCCGTGCCGAATCCCGCGGTGGTCGAAGAAGCCATCCCGGCTCATCTTGAAGGCATTCTCTGGAGCGACACCAAATCGCGCGCGATTCTCGATGGAGAAGTCTACGAAGCAGGAGACGCCTTGGGGCCGGCGCGGATTATCTCGATCGGCCGGCGAGGCCTGATGATCGAGTATCAGGGCGCGTTATTCGTGACGTGGATTGGCGCCGCCACGGAGCGCAATCGCGGCCGGTGGATACCGTTGGCTGCGGGGATGGCGCGCGCCATGCCGGATCTGGGCGCGCCAGGCAGAGCCCCGGAGCCGCAGGCCTATCCGACGGGACACGCGGGCCAATTGTCGAGATAAGGACGCCAGGGGAGGGTGCATGGGACGCTGGATGAGATCGTTGGTGCTCGTCACGAGCCTCATGGGACTATTGGGCGCGACGTCGCAACCGGAACAGCAAGAGCTGTCATCGGGTGAGGCGGCTCCTGCCAAAACGGCCAGCGGGTCGATGAGCACCTCGACATCGCCGGGAGAAGCATCGGACGCAGGACTCCCCATGCGCATCTCGATGGAGTTTGAGAACGCGCGCCTGGAGGACGTGCTCAAGGCATTCTCGCAGCAGACCGGCATCAACCTGGTGGCCATTAAGGGAGCCGGCGTCCGGACGGTGACGCTCTACTTGGAAGACGTCGCGGTCATGGATGCCCTGGACCAGATTCTCGAAGCCGCCAACCTGACCTACGAGCGCGCGCCGGGGAGTCAAATCTACCTGGTGAAGCCGGCCAGGGCCACCATGTCGGATGAAATCACCCGGGTCTATCGCCTGAGGTTTGCGCGGGTGTCGGGCGCGCGCTTGGGTCGCGCGGCCGAAGCACTGGCGAAGTATGTGCCTCAGGGCATCGAGGCGCGCATGGGCGGCAGCAGCGGCGGCAGCTCGGGCAGCAGCGGCGGAGGCGGCGGGGGAACCGGGACAGGCAGCGTCGGTGTGGAAGACCGGGACCTGGGCATCGACCAGATCATCGCCCAACTCCTGACGCCGGTGGGGAGCGTCCAAGTGGATATACGTACCAATAGCCTGATCGTGACCGACGTGCCCGACAATTTCGCGCGGATCGAATCGGTGCTCAACACGCTGGATGTCCGGACCGCGCAGATCCTCATCGAGGCCGAGCTGTTGGAGACGACGGTCGGGAAGCTGAAAGATTTGGGATTGGAGTGGGGCACAGGCTCTGAAGCCGACATGGGGTCCTTGACGCCCGGCTCTCGCTCGACGAAGTTTCCTTTTACGCCAATCTTTGGCCATATGGGGGCCACCGGGGATACGCGGTTCACGGCCTCAACGCTGGATTTCTCCAGCGCCAAGGGTGTGCTCCAGGCCCTGGAGCGGGATTCGCAAACCAAGATCCTTGCTCAGCCCAAGATTCTGACCCTAGATAACGAACGGGCCATTATTCAGCTGACCACCGACCAGGCTGTCGGGTTCAAGTCGACGACCACCAGCACGGCCGGGACCACGTCGGTGCAGCCGGAGCGCACGACAACGGGCATTATCCTCGTCGTGACGCCGCAGGTGAACGAAGACCGGTATGTCACGATGCTCGTGGAGCCCTCGGTGACCAAGACGGTGACGGCCAGCGTGTCGCCGCCGGCCACCCTGGGGACCGTGGTGGATCCGAAGAGCCGCAGCGCGCGCGCCCTCGTGCGGGTCCGCGACGGGGAGACGCTTGTCTTGGGCGGCCTGATTGACCGCAGCGACCAGCAGATTGTCCGTCGCGTGCCGATTCTCGGCCGCATACCGGTGCTGGGCGAGCTCTTCACCAACACCGAACTGGATAACTCGGCCACCGAGCTCGTCGTCTTCGTGACGCCCCGCATTACCGCGGAGATGCAGGAGACCGCGAGCAACCCGGTCCACGACGGGCGGACGCTGGCGCCGCGGGCACAGGAAGGCAGCGAAGGGCGGAAGGACTCGATCGATCAGGCGCTGCAACGACTGGAGCGCTCCCCGCTCTGAGGAGCGGGTGTAGGGTACAGGGGGGCAGGGTGCGTTGATGCTGAAGGTGACCGATAAACTCGGAGAGATGCTCGTGAACGCCGGGCTCCTGGGCCGGGAGCAGCTGGCCAAGGCGCTCGACGTCCAGCGAGGCACGCGCAAGCGGCTGGGGGAGACGCTGGTGGAGCTGGGCCTGGTCAGTGATCTGGACGTCGTCACCGCGCTCACCAAGCAGCTCGGCATTCCCTCCGCCACGTTTGCCTCGGGGCTGCTGAGCCCGCCGAAAGGGGAAGGGCTGGAGAAGCTGGTGCCCGAAGAGTTCGCGCGCCAGTATTCCGTGCTGCCCCTGTCGCGCCACCTCAATTCGCTGACCCTGGCCTGTCTCAATCCCCTGGACATCATTGCCATGGACAACCTGAGCCGGCTCACCGGGTGCGAGATCAATCCCGTGGTGACCACCAAGAGCGATCTGGAGCGGGCGATTGACGCGTTTTACAGCGGCAGCGCCACCATGCTGGCCAGCGGCTCCATGCTGCGGGATGCCGTGAACAAGTCCTATCAGATGATGGAGGACGACGCGGCCGATGACCCGGATCATCTGAGCCTGGACCGCCTGAAGCAGGCGGCCGAGGAAGCCCCGGTGGTCCGCTTGGTGGATCTCATCATCCGCGAGGCCATCAAACGGCGCGCGAGTGACATCCACGTCGAGCCGTTCCAGGATACCATCAAGCTCCGCTACCGCATCGACGGCGTCCTCTATGAAATCGCGCCTCCGGCCAAGGGGTTGCAGGCCGCGATCGTTTCCCGCATCAAGATCCTCTGTAAGCTCGACATCGCCCAGAAGCGCCTGCCGCAGGATGGGGCGTTCAGCATGGAGCTCGAGGAGCTGGGCGTGGACTTCCGCGTCTCGACGATCCCCACGATTTACGGCGAGAAGGTAGTCATCCGCATCCTCCGCAAGTCCCCCGAGCTCCTGCAGTTGAAGCAGCTCGGCTTTTCGCCTAAGGAGCTGGAGGCGTTTCAACGCGCGATCCGGGATCCCTACGGGCTGATCCTCCTGACGGGGCCGACCGGCTCCGGCAAGACCACGACCCTGTACGCGGCGCTCAATGAGATTCGCACCTCGGCCAAAAACCTCCTGACGATTGAAGACCCGGTCGAGTATCGGCTGCTGGGCGTCAATCAGATGCAGATCAAGCCCTCCATCGGCCTGACCTTTGCGACTGGGCTTCGGGCGTTTCTGCGGCAGGATCCGGACGTCATCATGGTGGGAGAGGTGCGGGACCAGGAGACGGCCGAGATCTGCGTCCGCGCCGCGCTGACCGGGCATCTGGTGTTCAGCACCGTGCACACGAACGATGCCCCAAGCGCCGTGACGCGCATGATCGACATCGGGCTGCCGTCGTACCTGATTTCCTCGACGATCTCGCTGGTGTGCGCGCAGCGGCTCCTGCGCAAGCTGTGCGAGCATTGCCGCGAAGCCTACGAGCCGCTGCCGGAGATCCGCCGCCAGCTGGGCATCACCGCCGAGCTCCTCTACCGGGCCAAAGGCTGCGAGCACTGCACGCAGACTGGCTATCAAGGCCGCATCGGCGTCTACGAAGTGATGAGCCTGAACAAAGAGTTGCGCAATCTCGTGGCGCAGGGCGTGCCGGCGCACGTGCTGCGCGAGGGGGCGGTGCAGGCCGGCGTCGTCACGCTGTGGGATGCCGGCATGAAGAAAGTGCAGGCCGGCGTCACCAGCCTGGAAGAGCTGCAGGGCGTGGTCCTGCTGGAGCGTGAGTGATGGCGAGCTATCAGTACCTGGCGCGGGATCGAAGCGGGGTGGCGCAGCGCGGCCAGCTCGACGCCCGCGGCGAGGAGGACGTGCTCAACATCCTGCAGGGCCGCGGGTTGATCGTCACGTCGATCAGCCGCAAAGATTTGGGAGGCGGCGCGCACAAGACCGGCACGGCGCGCCGGATGCATGGCCGCATCAGCACCGAGGACAAGGTGCAATTTTGCCAGCAGTTCGCCACCCTGGTGGAAGCCGGTGTGCCGCTGGTGAAGTCCCTGGAAGTCATCTGCGGCCAGGTCGAGAGCCGGCCGCTGTTTCTAGCCCTGGAGCGCGTGCGCCGGGATATCGAGAGCGGGGACACGCTGCGCGACGCGGTGGCCAAACATCCGAACATCTTTACGGCGTTTTGGCTCAACCTCATCGAAACGGGAGAGGCGAGCGGCCATCTGGCGCAATCATTGGAACAGCTGGCCTCCTACTTGGAGGCGGCCCAACAGATCCGTTCGAAGGCCATGACCGCGATGATTTACCCCCTGGTCCTGATCGGGGCCGCCGTCGCGGCGGTGGCGGTCTTCATGCTCAAGATCATCCCGATCTTCTCGGGTGTCTTTACCTCGATGGGAGTCCAGCTCCCCCTCTTGACCCAGGCGTTGATCGCGGCCAGCGCGCTGAGTCGACGGTATGCGCTGGTGCTGGCGGCGGGCGTGGCCGTGGGGGCCGTGGCGCTGAAGCGGTTCGTGCAGACCGAGCAGGGACGCTGGCTCGTGGACGGGTTCTTGCTGAAGTTGCCGATCTTCAATAAGCTGATCATCGGCTTGCAGCTGGCGCAATTTGCGCGGGGTCTGTCCACGCTGCTGGAAAGCGGGGTCCCGATTCTCCACGCGCTGGATATCATGGCCAGCAGCGCCAGCAACAAGCGGTTCGGCAAGGCGATCACGCAAGTGAAGGGGAACGTGCGGGAGGGGAAGACCATGGCGGAGCCGCTGGCGGAGACCGGGCTCTTTCCGCCGATGGTCGTCCAGATGGTCCAGGTGGGCGAGGAGATCGGCGAGCTCGGGAAGATGCTGGATCGTGTCGCGAAGTACTATGAGCGGCAAGTCACGATCTTCGTGGATCGGATGAGCGTGTTGTTCGAGCCAATCGCCATCGTGGTGATGGCGGTGGTCGTGGGCACCATCGTGGTGGCCATGTACATGCCGATCTTCAACCTCGCCAGCACATATCGAGCGAACTAGTTTAGCAAGGGCGAGGCCGAAGCCTCGGCGATGGGGCGTTGTCATAAGGAGGAGACAAATGAGCACGCGACGGAAGGGGCAGGGAGGGTTCACGTTGCTTGAACTGTTGATGGTCGTCATTATCATCGCGATCCTGGCATCGATCGCGTTGCCGCAATACATCCGCGTGACCGAGCGCGCACGCAGCTCAGAGGCGCTGCAGATCCTGGGCGCGATCCGTTCCGCGGAAAACCGCTTCAGGGCGCAAGATCCGGCCGGCCAGTACACGGCGACCATTACGAACATTGACGCCGAAATACCCGGTGTCACCGGACCTGGGGCCATCCGGTTCTGGACCGCGCCGGCACTGAATGGAACGGCGCCGCCCGGGGCGAACGCGACAATGACGCGCCTGGCCGGAGCGTTTGCGGGGCAGACCCTCGGCATTGTCTACGAGAGCGGGAATGTGTGTGGCAACTTCGCGCCGATGGGGACCTTGGAATCGGGTTGCTGAGTCACTCGACGCGTCTCCTCATCTGGACTAAGTGCTGCAGCGGCGGTCTCGTACGGCCCCCGCCAGGGGGTGGTGTTTGACCCGGGCAGCGCTTCGTGCCATAATCAGGGGCTGCTTTTTCCTGCCGGCCACCTCGCGCCGACTGCCACGGTAGGCTCGGGATGACGGGGCAGTAGCTCAGTTGGGAGAGCGCGACAATCGCACTGTCGAGGCCCGGGGTTCGATCCCCCGCTGCTCCACCACGTCTCTTGAAAGACCACCACGACCTGACGTCCCGCCTCGTGGCATGCATCGTATCCTGATCGCTCCGCAGATCCACGCCGGGTCTGTCGTGACGATCACTGACCGCCGCACCGTCCACCACTTGCGCAACGTCCTCCGGGTGCAGGCGGGCGAGCCGATCGCCTGCGCAGACGGTCAAGGGCGTCTCTACATCGGCCGCATCGCGCGGCAGGTGGCGAGTGCCGTGACCGTGGCGGTTGAACGCGAGCAGCAGGAGCCGGCGGCCGCCTTGCAGATCACGCTCGCCCAGGCGATGATCCGGCCGGAGTCCTTTGAATGGGTGCTGCAGAAGGCGACCGAGCTGGGCGCCAGCCGGATCATCCCGACGGTGTGCGCGCGCTCAAGCCTGCGGCACGCGAGCTCGTCGCGCGTGGATCGTTGGCGCCGGATCCTCGAGGCGGCGTCGGCCCAGTGCGGGCGCGCGAGGGTGCCCCAACTGGACCGGGCCACGCCGCTTGCAGACGTGCTCCAGGGTGCGCGCCGGCAGGCCACCTGGCTGCTGACCCTCCAGGGCGAGGGCCGGCCGATCCGCGGGGAGCTGATGCGGTTGGGCGGCCTCGCTGAGCTGGTGGTGCTGATCGGGCCGGAAGGCGACTTTACCGCCGAAGAAGTCCAGCAGGCGCTGGAGGCGGGGGCCACACCGATTCACTTGGCCGGCGGCATCCTGCGGTCGGAAACCGCCGCAGTGGCCGCGCTCGTCTTGGCCCAGCAGGCGGTCGGCGCCTTGTGAAGGAGACGGTTCCAAGAACAGGCCACGGGTGACGCCGGAGGGGAGGCCCCTGCCGCCGCCCGTCCCTCGGCCCGAGGCCTCGGGATCGCTCGCCGAGGATCCCGAGCCCTGGCGAGGGACAGCCGCAGCGAGGACGGGGGCGGGGTCCGCAGGCGGCAGGACCCGTGGCCTGCATGAGAAGTCTGACACAGTCGAACTGGAGACACATGGCAAAGATCAAGGAGATTTTCATCAGTTCTGACGCGCACGAGAGCCGCGTCGCCGTGACGGAGGACAAGCGCTTGGAGGAGTTCTACGTCGAGCGGCGCACGGACCAGCGCGTCGTGGGCAGCATTTACAAGGGCCGCGTGACGTCCGTCGTGCCAGGGATCGGCGCGGCGTTCGTGGACATCGGGCTCGAGAAGAACGGGTTCCTCTACGTGTCGGATATCATCGAGCCGAAACCCGAGGAAGACGCGATCCTGGAGGGCGAGCCGGCGCGCAAGCCGCACGGCCATGGGTCCCACCGGCGCTCGCGGATCGAGGACGTCGTCAAGCAAGGCCAGGAAGTGCTGGTCCAGGTGGTGAAAGAGCCGTTCGGCACCAAGGGGGCTCGCCTCACCACCCACATCTCGCTGCCGGGCCGTTACATGGTGCTCATGGCCAACGATGCGCGCCTGGGCATCTCCAAGCGGATTGACGACTCGGCGGAGCGCGGCCGCCTGCGGGACATCCTCAAGGAGTTGAAGTTTTCGGATGAAGCGGGCTTGATCATCCGCACCGCCGGCCAGGGCAAGGACAAAAAGGCCTTCGTCCGCGACGTGCGCTACCTTTCGAACCTCTACCAGCGGATCAAGCGGGGAGCCGCCCGCGCCAAGGCGCCGGCCTGCGTGCACCAGGAATATCCCTTGTCCCAGCGCGTGATTCGGGACAGCTACACGGAAGACGTGCACCGCATCGTCGTGGATTCGAAAGCGGAGTTTCACCGGATCCGCGGGTTCCTGCAGACCTTGATTCCCGGCGTGCGGGTTCGCATGGAGCGCTACACCGGCGAGGAGCCGCTCTTCGAGAAGGAAGAGTTCGACGAGCAAATCGCCGCCCTGTTCGACAAGCGCGTCGTGCTGCCCTCGGGCGGGTCGATCATCATCGAGCCGACCGAGGGGCTGGTCGCGATCGACGTGAATACCAGCAAGTTCACCGGGCGGCGCAACCTGGAAGAGACGGCCTTCCAAGTGGACAAGGAGGCCGCCATCGAAGTCGCCCGGCAACTGCGCCTGCGGGACATCGGGGGCATCGTCGTGATCGACTTCATCGACCTCGATGTGCCCGCGCACCGGCGGGAGCTGGTGGCGACGCTGGAGCACGCCTTGGAGCGCGACCGTTCCAAGACCAACCTGGTGTCGTTTTCCGAGATCTGCGTGGCTGAGCTGACACGGCAACGCATGCGCCGATCGTTCGAAACGGTCAGCTACCAACCGTGCCCCTACTGCGGAGGGCGCGGGTCGGTCAAGTCTGTGCTCACGGTGGCGATCGGCGCGATCCGGCAAGCCAGGCGGGAGCTGAAGCAGAGCAGCGGCAAGACCCTGGAGCTCTTGGTGCATCCTCAAGTCGCGCTGCACTTGCTGCAGCAGGAGCGCGGCAGCCTCTCGCAGTTGGAAGCCCAGAGCCACGCGAAAATCCTGGTCTTGTCGGATCCCAGCCTCCACCTTGAGGACGTCAAGGTCCAGGCCGCCGCTTGAGCTGCTGTTGACCTGGCAGAATTTCTCCGCTATGCTAATGCAATGAATCGTTACGCAATCGTCGAAGTCGGCGGGCGGCAGTGGAAAGTTGAGGCCGGGACCCGTCTCCAGGTCAACCGGCTGGTGGCGGAAGTCGGCGCTCAGCATGCGATCGGCCAAGTGCTCCTGGCCCGCGATGGGGATCACGTGCAGGTCGGCCAGCCCTTTGTCGCCGGCGCCCAGGTGTTGTGCGAGGTGCTGGAGCATCCCAAGGGCCCCAAAGTGATCTCCTTCAAGTATCGGCGCCGCGAAAACTGGCGGCGGACGGTCGGGCATCGCCAGCCGCTGACCCGCTTGCTTGTCAAAGACATCCAGTTAGAAGGAGCCCGCAGCGATGGCGCATAAGACAGGCGTCGGGTCCACGCGCAACGGCCGTGACAGCCGCAGCAAGCGGCTGGGGATCAAGCGCTATGCCGGCGAGCGGGTTCAGGCCGGAACGATCCTCATCCGGCAGCGCGGCACCGTCTTCAAGGCGGGGTGGTTCGTCGGCATCGGCAAGGACTGGACCCTCTTCGCCACGCGAGACGGCATCGTCCGGTTCCCCCGGCCCGGAATCATCAGCATCGAGCCGCTGCCGGCGGGTTCCACCTCGTAGGACGCCGGCGTCGCGGCCAGAGTCGCCGTGAGCCCATCCGGATCGTCCCTCCCTTAATGGTGCCAGGCACCTTTTTTGCAGGCACCGTGGCCGAGCCCGCCATTCCTTGATGACCCATGTGGTTTGTCGATCGCGCCCAGATCCTGGTGAAAGCCGGAGACGGCGGCCGAGGCTGCTCGGCCTTCGCCCAGCCCCCCTATACCCGCACCCCCTATCCGGATGGGGGCAATGGCGGCGACGGCGGTGACGTCCTGGTGGAAGCGGATCCCAACGTGGCGACGCTCCTGGACTTTCAGTTCCGCCACGAGTTCAAGGCGGGCCGCGGACGGCATGGGAGCGGGAACAACAGGACCGGCGCATGCGGCGAAGACGCGTTGATCCGGGTCCCATTGGGGACCGTCATCTACGAGCGCGGGGCTGATGAGATCGTGACGGATTTGACCGAAGACGGCCAGCGGGTGGTGGTGGCGCGCGGCGGCCGAGGCGGGGTTGGCAACGCCAACGCCCGACAGGCCATGCCCGGACAAGCCGGCGAACAGCGGCACGTGCGGCTTGAGCTGAAGCTCATCGCCGATGTGGGGCTCGTGGGGTTTCCGAATGCCGGCAAATCCTCGCTGCTGCGCCGCCTCTCCGCCGCCCGGCCCAAGGTGGCGGCGTATCCGTTTACCACGCGGCATCCTGTCCTTGGCGTGGTCCAAGCGCCCGACGGCGGCTCCTTCGTCGCGTGTGATATCCCCGGCCTCATCGAAGGCGCCTCCCAGGGCCGAGGGCTGGGGTTCGAATTCTTGCGCCACATCGAACGGACCCGCCTCTTGCTCCACGTGGTCGATCTGAGCGCCCAAGCGCCCAGCCCCTTGGAGGCGTACCGGCAGCTTGGCAACGAGCTGGCGGCGTATAATCCGGTGTTGGCGCGCCGCCCGCAGCTGGTCGTAGCGAACAAGCTCGATCTGCCCGAGGCGCGCGCGCAGCTGGAGGGGTTTCGCCAGGCCGTGTCAGAGCCGGTCCTGGCGATGTCCACCGCCACAGGCGAAGGGATTCCTCAGCTCCTCCAAGCCGTCTGGGAGGCGCTGGCGCGCCTGCCGCAGGCCCCGGCCTCCCAACTGTCTCGGGTCGACCGCGCGTCATGAGCACGGCCGGCGCACAGCCTCAGCGGGTGGTCGTGAAAGTCGGCAGCAGCGTGCTGACCGACGAGGGGGGACGCGTGGTGCCCGCTCGCGTGCGCGAGCTCTCGGGACAGCTCGCCAAGCTGATCCGGGCGCATCGGCAGGTCGTGCTGGTGTCCTCGGGCGCCATTGCGTGCGGCATGGAGCTTTGGGGGCTGAAACGCCGGCCCGCGGCGCTGCCTCAGCTGCAGGCGTGCGCCGCGCTCGGCCAAAGCCGGCTGATGCGCCTCTACAGCGAGGCGTTCGCGTCGCACGAGCTCTTGGTGGCGCAGGTCCTGCTGACTCAGGATGATTTGGCTCAGCGGGGGCGGCGGGCGAACGCCCGGGCGGCCCTGGTGGCCTTGTTGCAGCGAGGGGTCGTGCCCATCGTCAACGAGAATGATACGGTTGCCGTGGAAGAGATCACCTTCGGCGATAATGATCGGCTGGCGGCCTTGGTGGCGCCGGTCGTCGGGGCGCAGCTGGTCATCCTGCTCTCGGACGTCGAAGGATTTCTCAAGGACGGCCAGTTGATCGAGCGCCTGAGCGCTTCCGGCGCGGTGGACCACGGGGCCTGCCATGATCCTTCGACTCGCCACGCACATGACGCAGCTGGCTCAGGATTTCGCCCTGGGGGGCTTCATGGCCGCAAGCGGCAGGTCACCAAGGGCGGGATGGTCTCGAAACTCGAAGCCGCCCGCATCGCGGGCCATTGTGGAATTCCAACCGTCATCGCCAGCGGCTTGCGCCCAGGCGTGCTGGAGGATTTGCTGGCGGGCAAGCCCGTGGGGACGCTGTGCGTGCCGCCCGATAGCCGGCTCAGCGGACGCAAGTGGTGGATGGCCTTCGCGCTTCGCCGGCCCCATGGCGAGCTGGTGATTGATCCCGGCGCGACGCACGCGGTCGCCGAGCAGGGCCGCAGCGTGTTGGCCTCGGGGATCCTCAAGGTGCGCGGACGCTTCGCGGCCGGCGCGTGCGTGTCCATCGTGACGGCGGATCGGCGGGAGCTGGCGCGGGGGGTGACAAACTTCTCTTCGGCGGAGCTGGCCCGTGTGCGAGGGCTCAAGAGCGCGGAAATCGCGAAGCTCCTAGGGCCGACGCGCGGACGAGAGGCGGTGCACCGGGACCACCTGGTGTTGGCCAGAGAATGGCGGCCATGAGTCCCAAGGGCGAGACAGGCACGGAGTTGAGCGAGCAGGCCCGAGTCGCGGTCGTGGCGACGGTCGAGGCGGCCCGCCGCTCAAGCCGCGTCCTGGCGCGCGCCTCGACCCAGCAGAAGAACGCGGCGCTGGGCGCGATGGCCCACGCGTTGGCGGATGGCCGCGCACGCATTCTGGAGGCCAATCGTGAGGATGTGGAGGGGGCGCGCACGACGCAATTGTCTCCCGCGTTGATCGACCGCCTGAGGCTGGATGAGACGCGGTTGGGCGAGATGATCACCTCCATTGAGGCCGTCGCCGCCTTGCCGGATCCCGTCGGGCAGATCCTGGCGAGCTGGCGCCGGCCCAACGGGCTGGAGATCCAGAAGGTCCGCGTGCCGCTTGGCGTCGTGGGCATCGTCTATGAGTCGCGCCCGAATGTGACCAGCGACTGCGCGTGTCTCTGCCTGAAGAGCGGCAATGCCGTCGTGCTGCGGGGCGGCTCGGAATCATTCCACTCCAACCGCGCGATCGCCGCGTCGCTGCAAGGCGCGTTGCGGCGGCAGGGATTGCCGCCGGAAGCCATCGGCGCGATCCCAGTGCCGGGCCGCGGGGCGGTGGACCTCCTACTGCAACTCGACCAGCTCATCGACGTGGTTATCCCCCGGGGCGGTGAGGCCCTGATCCGCAAGATCGTCGAGCGCTCCCGAATCCCCGTGATCAAGCACGCGAAGGGCGTCTGCCACGTCTATGTCGATGAGGACGCCGATCCGGAGATGGCGGAGGCGATCGCGCTCAACGCGAAGTGTCAGCGCCCGGCGACCTGCAACGCCATGGAAACGCTCCTGGTGCATGAGCGCCTGGCCGCGACGTGGCTGCCGCGGGTGATCACGCGGCTGCAGGCGCAGGGAGTTGAGATCCGCGGCGACGAGCGCGCGGCGGCGGTTGCGCCGGGGATCGCGCGGGCGAGCGACCAGGACTGGTCGACCGAATACCTGGCCTTAATCTTGTCGGTGCGCGTGGTCCGCTCCCTGGACGAGGCGATCGAGCACATCGCGCGCTATGGGTCCGCGCATTCCGATGCCATCGTGACGAAGGATGAGGCCCGGGCGGCGCGATTTCTCCGGGAGGTGGACTCCGCCGCCGTGTACGTGAATGCCTCGACGCGATTCACCGACGGCTTTGAGTTCGGACTCGGCGCGGAGATCGGCATCAGCACCGACCGGCTGCACGCGCGGGGCCCCATGGGGCTGGAGGAGCTCACCACCTACAAGTACGTGGTGCGCGGCACGGGGCAGGTGCGCCAATGACCGGCGCTCGAGGCTCGAGCCTGGAGGCTGGAGGCGAAGCCACGAGCCGAATGCGTTTGGGAATCTTCGGAGGGACCTTCAATCCGATCCATTGGGGGCACTTGGTGCTTGCAGAGACCGCTCGGGAGACGCTCGGGTTGGACCGCGTGCTATTTGTGCCGGCCCATCAGCCGCCGCACAAACGCGGCGCCGAGTTGGCCCCGGGACTCCAGCGGTTGGCGATGGTGCGGCTGGCGGTCCGAGACCATCCCGCCTTCGCCGCCTCCGATCTCGAGCTGATGCGCCAGGGCGTTTCCTATACCTTGGACACCGTGCAGACAATCCATGATCAGCTTCCGGAGGCGACGCTGTTCTTGCTGATGGGACAGGATATGCTCCGCGTGCCGTGGCGCAACTGGGCGGCGATGAAGCGGCTCTGCACGATCGTGGTTGCGCCGCGCGCCAAGCCCGCGCGCGCCCAGGCGAAGATGCGGTGGTTGGGCATGCCCCGGATCGACGTCGCGTCCTCAGACATTCGAGCACGGGTCGCCGCCGGGCGGTCCATTCGCTATCTCGTGCCGCCGCCGGTCCAACGCTACATCCGCCAGCATCACCTGTATGAACACCGGAGGGGAGGATGATTCGTTCCTACTACAGCCGCGCGGATGGGAGCATCGAGTGCGGGTTGCCGCGGGAACGGTTGCGCCAGGCGCTGGCAGATCCGAACGGGCTGCTCTGGGTCGATATCGAGGACCCTGAAGATCCCGAGATCGAGCTCTTGCTCGAAGTGCTCGAATTGCACCCCCTGACGGTCGAAGACATCATCATGCCGAACCTCCGGCCCAAGCTGGATGAGTTCGATCAGTACATCTTTGTGGTGATGCACGCGATGGGCCGCACGGACGGCAAGCTGCGAGTCGTAGAGCTGAATGTCTGTCTCGGGAAGAATTTCCTCGTGACGGTCCGCACCGAATCGATGCGCAGCCTAGAGAGCGTCTGCGCCCGCGTCGAGAAGAAATCACCCATCATCAAGCGCGGAGCCGACTTCCTGTTCTATGCGATTGCCGATAGCCTCATCGACAGCTACTTTCCGATTATTGAGGACCTTGAGCAGCGGGTCGATGAGCTCGAAGCGAGGCTGCTCTCGGACTCTACGGAAGAGGTGCTCCGAGAGCTGTTCGCCGTGTATCACGAGTTGGCCGTGCTGCGAAGGACCATGGCGCCGCACCGGGAGGTCCTGAGCCGGCTGAACCGCGGCGACCTGGCGGTCATCACGCCGATGAACGGGCACTACTTCCGCGACATCTATGACCACCTCTTGCGGATGAGCGACCTGGTGGATGGCTGTCGCGAAGTCACGACCATGTCGCTTGAGGCGTATGCCGCGATCGTGTCGAACCGCTTGAATGAAATCATGAAGACGATGACCGCCTTCGCCACGCTCGCGCTGCCGCTGGTCATTGTGACCGGCGTCTTCGGGATGAACTTTGCCGAGCACCCGGAGTTGGGACCGCGGTGGATCTACCAGGTGCTCAGTGTTGGCTTGTTGCTGATGATGCCCGTCATGGCGTATTACTTCCGCAAATACCGATGGTTCTAGGCATTCCGCTCCTGGCGGCCATCGGCATCTTCCTGGTCCTCTCCGCCGGGCTTTCCGCCACGGAAGCGGCCATGCTGTCCGTGAATAAGGTTCGCCTCCGGCACCTTGCCGAGCAAGGGCATCGGCCTGCGCAGCTCGTCTGGAACCTCCTGCCCCACTTAGACCGGGTCATCGGCACCCTCCTGGTGGCGAACAACCTGGTCAATGTCGCGCTCTCGGCGCTGGGCACCTGGTTCTTCACCTCGCTCTGGGGGCCCGAACGGGGGCTGCTTGCGGCAACGGCCATTGTCACCAGCATCCTGCTGCTGATCGGGGAGGTCACCCCGAAAATGTTCGCGGCGAGCCATCCGGAGCCGGTGCTGTTCGCCGCCATCCTGCCCCTGCGGCTGCTCATGCGCCTGTTCCATCCCGTGGCGTCGTTTTTCGCCTGGGCCGGCTGGCGCCTCCTGCGGCTGCTGCGGATCCCGACGCGGCGCCGCTCACCGCTGGTGACCGAGGAGGAGATTAAGGTGATGATCCAGATGGGGCGCGAGGCCGGCGTGCTCGCGGAGCAGGAGCTGCGCCTGCTCCACCGAATTTTTGAGTTCAGCGACTCGGGCGTCCGCGAAGTCATGATTCCGCGGGAGCACATCGCCGGCGTGGATCTGGCCGCGCGGCCTGAGGAGCTGCTCGATGTGCTGATCGAAGAGGGGCATTCCCGGATTCCGGTCTACCGAGGCTCGCTGGATCAAGTCGTCGGCGTCATCTATGCGAGGGACGTGCTGGCCATGGTCCGGCACGGAGGCCTCTTCGCGCTCTCCGATGTGATCCGGCCCATCGCGGCGGTGCCGGACTCGAAACGTTGCGCCGAGCTGCTCAGCGAGTTCCAGCGGGACAAGACCCAGATCGCGATGGTGCACGATGGCAAGCGCCGCGTCATCGGCCTGGTGACGATCGAAGATCTGCTGGAGGAAATCGTCGGGGACATCCATGAGGAGCCCAGCGCCGGCGGAGCCCCGCGGAGAGCCTGAGGGCCGCGCGCTCGTGCTTGACAGTGCTTGGAGAGGCGTGCTAGGCTTGTCGCGACCTTCGCGACGCACGGCATGGGTGGAGCAGAACAAGGAGGCGCCATGGAGGCGTACTGCGTGAAGTGCAAACAGAAGCGGGAAATGAAGGACGCCCAGAAGGTCAAGATGAAGAATGGGCGGCCAGCCATGAAAGGCCGCTGTCCGGAGTGCGGCACCGGTCTCTACCGTATTCTCAAGCCCTGACGGCGGCTCTGGCCGCCTCCGGGGCGTCCACCCGCGCGGGCCGTTATCCAAGCCTCGTCCTATCCCGCGCAGTCATCACCCCGGCCTTTCGTCGGTGGTAGCCTCCCTTGATAGCCGCTTGAAGGCGGTGCTCGCCGCTCGCGCTGCGCTCGAGAAGCAGGCGGAGGACGTCCTCGTCATCGACCTGCGGGCGCTCTCCAGCGTGACCGACTTCTTCGTGATTTGCACGGGCACCAGCACGCGCCACCTTGACGCGTTGAAAGACCATCTCGAAGCTCAGCTGGAGCAGCAGGGGCAGCCCCCCTGGCATGTGGAAGGTCCGGGGCCTGAACCCCATGGGAGCGCTCATCCGGCCGCATGGCATTGGATCCTCATGGATTGCGGGGACATCGTGGTCCATCTGTTCGACGCGCCGGCCCGGACGTTCTACCAGCTCGAGCGGCTGTGGGCGGACGCTCCGCGCCTGTCCCTCCAGGCCGGTTGATCGGGCTCGCGAAAGGTCCCGCCTCTCCGCCACGTCTCCTTGGCCATGATCACACTTGAATCCCGACTCACTGGCGCGCTGCGGCGCAGCCTCGGCTCGGACGCCCGGGCGATTCCGGAGGCGCTTCGATGGGAACTGCCGAAGGACCCCTCCTTCGGGGATTTCTCCAGCTCGGTCGCCTTCAAGTTGGCGAAATCCCGCCGGGCCGCGCCTCAGCAGATCGCCGAAGAGTTGGCCGGCGCGCTGATGCGGCAGCTGGCCGCCGAAGGACTGCAGCAGTGGATCGAGCGCATCGAGCCGCGCGCCGGGTACGTCAACGCGTATGTCTCTCACGCCGCGATGGCCCAGATGGTGCGGCAGATCCTGCGCGAGAGATCGCGCTTCGGATTGGGCCGAGCCGGCCGCGCGCCGCGGCGGATCAGCCTCGAGTTTGTGAGCGCCAACCCCACGGGGCCCCTGAGCGTCGCGCACGGCCGCCAGGCGGCGATGGGCGACGCGTTGGCGCGCCTGCTGCGTTCGCAGGGGGACCATGTCACGGCCGAGTTCTACCTGAATGACGAGGGCCGCCAGGTCGAACTCCTGGGCCGCTCGCTCCGGGCGCGCTGCCTGGGACTCCTGGGCCGTCCGGAGCCGGTGCCCGAGGACGGCTACCATGGCGCCTACCTCCTGGAGGTCGCGCGAGCTTTCCTGGCGCGCGACGGCGAGCGCATCCTGAGCCAGCCGGAAGCCGAGAGCCTGCCGCAGTTGAGCGCCTTCGCGATGGATCAGCTGCTCCAGAACATCCAACACGATCTGCAGCGCAGCGGCGTGCACTTCGACCAGTGGAGCAGCCAGCGCTGGCTGCGCACCTCGGGCCGCATCGAGCAGGCCCTGGAGGCGCTGCGGCGGGCCGGCGCCCTCTATGAAGCGGACGGCGCGCTGTGGTTCGCCTCGACAAAATTCGGTGACGACAAGGATCGTGTCGTGCGCAAGCGGGACGGCGAGTTGACGTATTTGGCACCCGACATCGCGTACCATCAATGGAAATTCGAGCGCGGCTACGAACTGCTCCTGAACGTCTGGGGGCCGGACCACCACGGCTATATTCCGCGCCTGAAGGCGGCGGTGGCGGCCTTGGGGTTGCCGGCTGACCGGCTCACCGTTCGCATCGTGCAGCTGGTGACGCTCTCGCGGCGGGGCACCCCGGTGCCCATGTCCAAGCGGCAAGGGGAGTTCGTGACGTTTCGGGAGTTGCTCGATGAAGTCGGCGTGGACGCCACCCGCTTCTTCTTCCTCATGCGGACGATGGAGAGCCCGTTGGATTTCGACCTGGAGCTTGCGACGTCGCAGTCCGACGAGAACCCCGTGTACTACGTGCAATATGCCCATGCGCGCATCTGCAGCATCCTGGCCTACGGGCGCGGACGGCTGCCGTGGTGGGTCAGGTGGCGCCCTGATCTGGGCCTGCTGCGCGAGCCGGAAGCGCGCCTCCTTATGCGGCGGCTGTTCCAGTATCCGGTGGTGCTGCGCCTATGCGCGCAGGCCCTGGAACCTCATGGGCTCACGACCTACCTTCAGAAGCTGGCCGAGACCTTCCATGGATTCTATGCGAAGCACCGCGTCATTGCGGACGATCAGCGCCGTTCGGCGGCGCGCCTGATCCTGGTCACCGCGACGCGGCAGGTCCTCGAGAATGGACTGAACATCCTGGGTGTCACGGCGCCACGCCGTATGTAACCCACACGACTGTGTACTGTGTAATGTGTAATGTGTAATGAAAACAAAAATAACTGAAAGCATCGCGAATAAATTCACGAGCCGCTCGGTCTTCCATTCCACATTACACATCGAACATTACACAAAACATGATGAGGAAGCATGAAGTGTGAGACTCAGGAAGCTCTGACACCGGAGGGCACGGCGTCGTCAGGTGCGCTAGAGTATGTACGGCTGTCGGTCGGCCAGGCGCAGGCGCCGGGGCGGCTGGCGGAGCGGCTGGCCGGGTTTGAATATGAACGGGTCGAGCGCGTAGCCGACCCAGGCCAAGTCGCGCTGCGCGGTGGCATTCTCGATGTCTTCCCGGCGACCTTCGAATCGCCGCTGCGCGTGGAGTTCGACGGCAACCGGGTCGCTTCGATCCGCAGCTTCAATCCCATGACCCTCGAAACCCTCGAGCGGCATACGCTGATCGTCGTGCTGCCACGCCGCGTGCATGCCAAGGTGTCCGCGGACGTGCCCTTTGAGGCCTGCGTGGATCTCCAGGAGGGGGACCTGGCCGTCCATCTTGAGCACGGCATCGGCCGCTACTTGGGGCGCACGATGCTGCCCGGTGCACAGCCCGCGCTTGGGGGCGGGGCGGGCGGGCCCCAAGACGTGATGATGCTTGAGTACGCCGGCGGCGACCGCGTGTATGTGCCGATGGACCAGGCGCACATGGTCCAGAAGTACGTCGGCTTCGGCGCGCGCCAGCCTGCGTTGCACACGCTGGGCGGCACCGCTTGGGCGAAAGCCAAGGCGCACGCGGCGGTCGGAGCGTGGGCATACGCCCAGGGCCTCTTGGAGTTGCAGGCCAGGCGCCTGGCGATTCCCGGCTGGGCCTGCCCGAAAGACCATGAGTGGCAACGGGCGTTCGAGGCCGCGTTCCCGTTTCGAGAGACGCCGGATCAGCGCAACGCGTCCGAAGTCGTCAAACGGGATCTTGAGCAGCCGCGGCCGATGGACCGATTGCTGCTCGGGGACGTTGGCTACGGCAAGACCGAGGTGGCTGTGCGCGCCGCGTTCAAGGCCGTCATGGGCGGCCGGCAGGTCGCGGTCCTGGTGCCGACGACGGTGCTGGCCTATCAGCACGCGCGCACATTTCGCAGCCGCATGGCCGGGTTCCCGATCCAGGTGGAGATGCTTTCGCGATTTCAGTCCGCCGGCGAGCAACGGCACATCGTCGAGTCGCTCAAGGCGGGCACCTGCGACATCGTGATCGGCACACATCGGCTGCTCTCAGGCGACGTGCGCTTCAAAACCTTGGGCCTGCTGGTGGTCGATGAAGAGCAGCGCTTCGGCGTGAAAGACAAGGAAGCGCTTAAGCAGTGGCGCACCCATGTCGATGTGCTCCTGCTCTCGGCGACGCCGATTCCGCGCACGCTCTATCTTGCGCTTGGCGGAGCCCGGGAGCTGTCCCTCATCATGACGCCGCCGGAGAATCGTCACCCCATCCGCACGGAGGTCGTCGAGGAGGGAGCCGTGGCCTGGGCAGCCTGGATCCGGCGGGAGCTGGCGCGCGGCGGCCAAGTCTTTATCGTGCATAACCGCGTTCGGACGATCCAGCAGGTCGCGCGGCGGTTGCAGGCGCAGGTGCCGGAGGCGCGCATCGGAATCGGCCATGGCCAAATGACCGAGGCGGAGCTGGAGCAGGTGATGGTCGCATTTATCGAGGGCCGGCTGGATGTGCTGGTCACCACGACCATCGTGGAATCCGGCATCGATATCCCCAACGCGAACACGCTCATCGTGGATCGGGCCGACCGCTTCGGCTTGGCGGACCTCTATCAGTTGCGGGGCCGGGTGGGGCGGTTCGACCGCGAAGCCGCCGCGTACTTCGTCGTGCCACGGCGCGCGACGCTGACCGCGGAGGCGCGCAAACGGCTCGAGGCGATCCGCGAGCATACCGCGCTGGGCTCGGGTTTTCGCATTGCCATGGAGGACCTGAAGCTTCGAGGCGCGGGCAATCTCCTGGGCGTCGAGCAGTCAGGGCACATCAGCGCGGTCGGGTTCGACCTCTACTGCCGGCTGCTGCGCGATGCGGTTGCGCGCGTGCGGGCCGAGAGGCCGCGGAGGAACGGGTCCGGATGAAGCACGGCACGCCCCGATCCTGGAGTGCAGGGCTGCTTGCGGCGTGCTGCGTCTGCGGGCTTGCCCTGGAGGCGTCGGCGGAAATTTCGAACCGGATTGTCGCGGTCGTGGGCGATGAAGTCATCACCGAGACGGATGTCGCCTCGAACCTGGCGATGGTGCTGGAGGAGCAGCAGGCGCGGCGGCCGGGAGGCCCGATCGAATCCCAGGACATCCGGGAAGCGATCCTGGACCGCCTGATCGAGCAGCGGCTGGTGCTTCAGGAAGCCAAGCGGCGGGGTCTGGCTGTGACGTCCGATGAGGTGGCGGCGCGCGTTGAGCTGGTGCGCCAGCGCTTTCCGTCGGATGAGGCCATGTCCCGCGGGCTCGCCGAGGCGGGGTTGTCCCGCGAAGAGCTCCACCAGCAGATTCGCAACCAGCTCTTGGCTGAGAAGGCCATCGATGCCGCCGTGCGGTCGAAAATCCAGATTAGCCCATTGGAAATCGCCCAGGCGGCCGAGCGCCAGCCACCGGCACGCGCGGCAGAGGTCACCGAAGTCTGGCATCTTCTGGTGCGCGTGAATCAGAGCCGCACCGAAGCCCAGGCCAGGGCGCGGATCGAGGAGGCGCGCCGCGCGCTGGGGGGGGGCGAGGCGTTTGCGGATGTGGCGGCGCGCTACTCGGAGGATCCCAACGCGAAAGCCGGGGGCGCGCTGGGCTGGGTCCCCTCGGGCGTGCTCATGCCGGAGCTGAATCAGGCCGTGTTTGCGCTGAAGGAAGGCGCGGTGTCCGAGCCGATCCGCACGCGGCTCGGCTTCCATCTGGTCAAGGTCGGCCAGCGCCGCACCAGGCCCGCCCCGAGCGCGGCCGCAACAGCCCAAGGTCTTGAGCAGCGACTGTTTAAGGAGAAGTTTCAGGCTGAGCTGGCCAAGTGGCTCGCGGACCTCAAGCAGCGGGCGTATATTGAGATTCGCCCTGTCGCGTGGAGCACTGACCCGTCGACCTCAGGAGCGGTCCAGTGGAGCCCACGCTCGCAGTAACGCTGGGAGATCCCTGCGGGATCGGTCCGGAAGTGCTGCTCAAGAGCCTCAGCGGTCCTGGCGCGAGCCGCCTGGTGGTGATCGGCGACTTGGCGGTCGTGACTGCCACGGCCCGACGGCACCGACTGCGCGTGCCGCGCTGGTCCGTCCTGGATCAGCCGGAGGCGTTGCGCCGCTTGAGCGCGTCCACAGGCCGGGGCAGGCGACTCATCTTTGTCGACCTGCCCAGTTCCACCCGATTCCTTCCCGGCCATTCCCGCGTCGCCTCGGGCGCGGCGGCGCTCGCCTATCTGGACTGCGCGATCGCGCTCTGGCGCGCCGGTCGCCTTCACGGGTTGGTGACGGGGCCGGTGACCAAGTGGGCCATGCAACGGAGGGCGCCGGCGTTCATCGGGCAGACGGAATATCTCGCCGACGCCATGAAGGTGCGCCGCGTCGTGATGATGTTCATGTCCGCGCGGTTGAACGTCGCGCTGCTCACCCGTCACATCCCGCTGCGCCAGGTCGGCGCGAAGGTTAGCGGACCGCTCCTAGAGGATTCCGTCAGACTGGTCGATCACTGGTTTCGGCGTCGCCTTGGGCGAAGGCGCCCGCGGCTTGCGCTCTGCGGGCTCAACCCGCACGCGGGGGAGCGCGGCTTGTGTGGCACCGAAGAGCAGCGGCTCCTGGCTCCGGTGCGCCGGCTGCGCCGCAGCGGGATTTCCATCGACGGGCCATTGGCTGCGGACGGGCTCTTCCCGGCGGCCGGCCGATATGACGCGGTCATCTGCTGGTACCATGACCAGGGGCTGATCCCGTTCAAGCTGCTCGCCCGGGACATTGGCTGCCAGCTCAGCGTCGGGTTGCCGATCGTGCGCACCTCGCCGGACCATGGCAGCGCGCTGGATATCGCAGGGCGCGGCGTGGCCGATCCCGGGTCGATGCGCTACGCGCTGCGCCTGGCCGCCTCACTCATGCACCATGAAAAATGAGCTGCCAAGAAAAAGGTGCCAGGCACCAAAAGCCCATTTGGTGCCTGGCACCTTTTTCCTACCACCATGCTGACGGTGAGCGAGTTGAAGGCATTCCTGGCGGCGCATCGTCTCCGGCTGTCGAAACATCTGGGACAGCACTACTTGGTCGACGGCCGGGTCATTGCGCGGCTGGTGGCCTCGATTGATGTGGCGCCCTCGGACACCGTGGTGGAGATCGGCGCGGGGCTGGGCGCCCTGACCGAGCCCCTGGCTGCGCGCGCCGCCCGCGTGATCGCGCTGGAAGTCGACCGAGCCATCTGTGCGCTGATGGCCGAGCGCATGCGGCCCTTCGCCGCCGTAGAGCCGCGCTGCCAAGACATCCTGACATTCCGCTGGGAGGAGGCGCCGGGCGCGCTCGCCGTGGGCGCGATTCCGTATCACATCACCTCGCCGCTGCTCGTCTGGCTGTTTGAGCGGCGGCGAGACATGAAGGCCGCCTACCTGCTGCTGCAGCGGGAGGTTGCCGAGCGACTCACCGCGCGGCCGCGGATCAAAGCGTACGGCCGGCTCACGATTCTCTGTCAATACGGCTGGCGCGTGACGGCGCTGGCCGCGGTGCCGCGACACGCGTTTTTCCCTCCGCCGCGAGTGGACTCGACCTGGATCCGTCTGGTGCCGCATGCCGCGCCGCCCGTGCCGGTCGCCGATGAGGCCAGGTTCTTCGCGATCGTGCGCGCCGCGTTTTCTCAGCGGCGCAAGACCCTGGCCAATTGTCTCATCCAGGCCCGCCTGGCTTCGGCGGATGAGGTCAAGGCGCTCCTGGCGCGCGCCGAGGTGGCGCCGGGTGCGCGCGGCGAAGCGCTGAGTCTTGAGCAGTTCGCCCGGCTGTCCCGACACCTGGCGGGGTGACGCAGAGCACGTCGTGAATCCCTTGGGATGAAGGGCTTGCGTTCATCCCAGGCCGGTTCTATAGTAACAGTGTCCCCGATGGGCGTTGTGACACCCGAGATCGTGAAGCATGTGGCGCATCTGGCTCGGATGCGTGTCGAGGGCGAGGCCCTGACGCAACTGGCCGCGCAGCTCGATGAGATCCTGGACTATGTCCGGAAGCTCCAGGCGGTGGCGACGGACGGCATCGAGCCCACGAGTCATGTGTTGCCTCTGACCAACGTCCAGCGACCCGACGCGCCTCGGCCATCGCTCGATCCGGGCACGGTGGTCGCACTCGCCCCGGCCCGCTCCGGGCCCTTCCTCAGCGTGCCCAAGGTCCTCGAGGCATAACCGGAATGCCCGCTCGTGCGCCCTCGGCGCTCACCATTCATGAGCTGCATCCGCTGCTGATCAGCGGTCAGCTCTCCCCGGCCGAGCTGCTGGAGGATTTGCTGGCGCGGATTGCCGGGCACAATGGCGCCTACGGCGCGTACATCGACGTGGCCGCCGATCAGCTGCGGGAGCAGCTCCGGCGGCAACTTGCCTCCGGCCGGCGGGGCCGGCTGTTCGGCATCCCCATTACCGTCAAGGACAACCTCTGCGTCGCCGGCGAACAGACCACGTGCGCCTCGAAGATCCTGGCGGGGTTCCGGGCGCCCTATGACGCGACGGTCATCGAGCGCCTCCGTCAGGAGGGGGCGGTCATCGTGCCCCGCGCGAACATGGATGAATTTGCGTTCGGATCCTCAACGGAAAACTCCGCCTACGGCGCCACGCGCAATCCCTGGGACCGCCAGCGGGTGCCGGGAGGCTCCAGCGGCGGCTCCGCCGCGGCCGTCGCGGCGGATCTGGCCATCGGAGCGCTGGGCTCAGATACGGGAGGCTCCATCCGACAGCCGGCGTCGTTCTGCAATGTCGTGGGGCTGAAGCCCACCTACGGGCGGGTGTCGCGCTACGGCCTCATTGCCTTTGCCTCGTCGCTCGACCAAATCGGCCCGCTCACCAAGGACGTCCGCGATGCCGCGCATCTGTTGTCGGTGATCGCGGGCCATGATCCGATGGATTCGACCTCCGCGCCGGTGGAGGTCCCCGACTACGTGGCGCAGCTTGAGGCGCCGGTGAACGGCCTGCGCGTCGGGTTGCCGCGGTTGCCGGAGGAGGGCATCGAGCCGGACGTGCGCCGATGCGTGGAGGCGGCCGTGCAGGTGCTGCAACGGCTGGGCGCGGCCGTCGAGCGCATCGAGCTGCCCTTCATCGACCACTCCATTGAAACGTATTACATCGTCGCGACGGCCGAGGCTAGCTCGAACCTCGCTCGCTATGCCGGCGTGCACTATGGCCTGCGTGAGCCGGCGGAGGACCGCAGCAGCCTGATCGAGATGTATCTGCGCACGCGCACCGCAGGCTTTGGCGCGGAAGCCAAGCGCCGGATTCTGCTCGGGACGTACGTGCTCTCGCACGGCTACTACGACGCCTATTACCTGAAAGCGATGCAGGTCCGCACGCTCATCAAGCGCAGCTTTGAGCAAGCCTTCAGCCGCTGCGACATCGTCGTGATGCCGACGTCGCCGACCGCGGCGTTCCGTTTGGGCGAGCGCCTGACGGATCCGCTCCAAATGTACTTGTCGGACATCTACACGATCAGCGCGAACCTGGCCGGGGTGCCCGCGATCTCGATTCCGTGCGGGTTTTCCTCCTCACAGTTGCCGGTCGGCCTGCAGCTGCTGGCCGCGCCATTTCGTGAAGAGCTCCTGCTTCGCCTGGCCTATGCCTATGAGCAAGCCACGGAGTGGCACCGGCGGCGTCCAGCACTGGAACAGGCATGACGTGTGAGATCATCATCGGGCTGGAAGTCCACGTGCAGCTCAGGACCAACACGAAGCTCTTCTGCGGCTGCGCGGCGCGCTTCGGCGCGCCGCCGAACAGCCAGACCTGTCCGGTCTGCCTGGGGCTGCCTGGGGCGCTACCGGTGCTCAACGAGCAGGCGCTGGCTTGGGGGATCCGCGTGGGGCTGGCGCTGGACTGCACGGTCGCGCCGCTCATGAAATTCGATCGCAAGCACTATTTCTACCCGGATCTACCGAAGAATTTCCAGATCTCGCAGTATGATCGTCCCCTAGCCTCCAACGGCCATGTGGATTTGGAGGGGGAGGGCGCGACGAAGCGCATCCGGATCCGTCGCGTGCATCTCGAGGAGGATGCCGGCAAGCTGTTGCATGAGACGGGGCAGCCGGTGAGCTTTGTGGATATGAACCGCACGGGCGTCCCGCTCCTTGAGATCGTCAGCGAACCGGACCTGCGCACCTCCGAGGACGCGTACCAGTATCTCGTCGAACTCAAGGCGCTGCTGCAATACCTGGATGTGTCGACCTGCAACATGGAAGAAGGGAGCCTGCGGTGCGACACGAACATCTCGCTGCGCCCGGCCGGACAGGAGACGCTCGGCGTGAAGGTCGAGGTCAAGAATCTGAATTCCTTCCGCGCGGTGAAGCAGGCGCTCGAGTTTGAGGCCGGGCGCCAAGGCGCCTTGCTCAGCCGCGGGGAGCGCATCCTGCAGGAGACTCGGCTGTGGAACGCGCACTCGCTGCAGACGGATTCCATGCGCAGCAAAGAGGAGGCGGCCGACTACCGCTATTTTCCTGAGCCGGACTTGGTGCCCTTCACGATCGAGGCGGCGGCCGTCGAGCAGATCCGCCGCAAGCTGCCTGAGCTGCCGGCGCAGCGGCGGCTGCGCTACCAACAGACCTACCAGCTCAGTGCCTATGATGCCCAGGTCCTGGTGCAGCAGCGGGCGCTGGCCGAGCTCTTTGAGGGCGCGGTGCGTCTTGGCGCCAAGCCCAAGCCCGTGGCGAACTGGATCATGGGCGGCTTCATGGCGTACCTGAACGCCAAGCGGCTGGAGCCCGAGTCGTTGCAGGTTCAACCGGAGTGGGTGGTGCATCTCATTGAGCTAGTGGACGGCGGCACACTTTCCGGTACAATGGCAAAGGAGGTCTTTCTCGCCATGCTCGAACGGCGCGTGGATCCCGCTGAGCTGGTGCGCGAAGGAGGATTGCGGCAAATTTCCGACGCCCAGACCCTGGAGCGGATCGCGCACGAGGTGCTCGAGCAACATCCGAAGTCGGCCGAAGATTACGCGAAAGGCAAAGCGAATGCGCTCATGTTCTTGGTCGGACAGGCGATGAAGCGGTCCAGCGGAAAGGCGAACCCGCAGCAGATGACGGAGATCCTTAAGCGGAAGGTCGGGGAGAAGCGCGCATGAAGCGCTGGGGCATCCTTGGCATCGGGGTGGTGGTCACCCTCGTCGGGCTAGTCCACCTGGCGGGCGTGGAGGCCCGCAAAGCCGGTGACGAAGAGGTCTACAAGGAACTGGAGCTCTTCACCGACGCGCTGGCGATCGTCCAGTCGGACTACGTGGAAGAGCCCAAGGCGAAAGACCTCATCTACGGGGCCATGAAGGGGATGCTGGCGACGCTCGATCCGTACAGCCAGTTCCTCGATCCGGACAGTTACAACGAGCTGCGCGTCGAAACCGAGGGACAGTTCGGAGGGCTTGGCATCGAGATTACGATCCGCGACGAGCTGCTCACGGTCATCTCGCCCATCGATGACACGCCCGCCGCGCGCGCGGGCTTCAAATCCGGCGATCGCATCGTGAAGATCGACGGGGAGCTCACCCGCGGCATTACGCTGTTGGATGCGGTGAAGAAGCTGCGCGGCAAGCCGGGCACAGAGGTCGTGTTGACGCTCCTGCGGGAGGGCGAGAACCAGCTCCTGGACGTGCCCGTGAAACGCGAGACCATCACGATCAAGAGCATCCGGGAAGCGCGCATCATCGAAGACGGCATCGGATACGTCAAATTGTCGGACTTCCGGGAGCAGACGCCGAAGGACTTGACGCAGGCGCTCCAACAGCTGCAAGGCCAGCACATGGATGGCCTGATTCTGGATCTGCGGAACAATCCCGGCGGGCTGCTCGACGTCTCGGTGTCCGTGTCGGAGCTGTTCCTGGACCGCGCGCAGCTGGTCGTGACGACCAAGGGACGCCTCAAGCATCAAAATATGGAGTTTCGCAGCAAGTCCGATGGCGCGGTGAACCGGCTGCCCTTGGTGGTCTTGATCAACGAGGGCTCGGCGTCAGCCTCCGAGATCGTGGCGGGCGCCATCCAGGATCACCGGCGGGGCGTCGTCATGGGCATGAAATCCCACGGGAAGGCCTCGGTGCAGACGATCTTTCCGCTCAAGGATGGCAGCGCGCTACGCTTGACCACGAGCAAGTATTTCACGCCCGCCGGGCGCTCCATTCATGGGCAGGGCATCGTGCCGGACGTCGTCGTGCCGCTCGTGGAGCTAAAGCGCGAAGAGGGCGAGGACGGGAAGAAAGCTCCGGAACCGGCGCAGCAAATCTTCGAGCGGATCGAGTCCAAGGACAAGGGTGAAGAGCCGCACGACAAGGGACCGGCGCTGGATAACCAGCTCGTGCGGGCCGTTGACCTGCTCAAAGGCATCAAAGTGCTCAACTCCAACGGCAGCGTGATCCGGTAGCGGAGTGAAGGGAGGGAACGTCCCGCCTCGCCTCGACGAGACGGCGCCGGAGGCGGGATCTTCTCGGGCTCGTGTTGCGCCTGGGTGGGGCGTACAGCATGGTGCGTATCCTTGGGATTGAAACCTCGTGTGACGAGACGGCGATCGGGATCGTCGAGGATGGTCGCCGGGTGCTCAGCAACGCGGTCGCTTCGAGCGTGGAGCTGCATGGGCCGTACGGCGGCGTCATTCCGGAAATCGCCTGCCGAGCCCATGTCGAAACCATCTGGGGCGTGCTGACGAAGGCCCTGCAGGATGCGGGCCTTTCGCTGGCGGAGGTGGATGCCATCGCTGTCACGTACGGCCCGGGGCTGCCCGGCGCGCTCGTCGTCGGGCTGGCCTTCGCCAAGGGCCTGGCGCTGAGCTTGGACCGGCCGCTGATCGGGGTGGACCACCTCGCTGCGCACCTGTATGCGGCTCAGATGATGCAGCCGGACCTGGAGCCGCCGTACATCGGCTTGGTCGTGTCCGGCGGCCACACGTTGTTGTGCGTGGTGCATGCGGACGCCCGCTATGAATTGCTCGGGGAAACGAAGGACGATGCGGTCGGCGAGGCGTTCGACAAGGTGGCGAAGCTGCTGGGGCTGGGCTATCCAGGCGGCCCGGTCATCGACCGCCTCTCGGAGCAGGGCCGGCCTGGTGCGGTGACGTTTCCGCGCACGAGCGCCAAGCAGGCGTTTGACTTCAGCTTCAGCGGCCTCAAGACTTCCGTGTATCAGTATGTCCAACGAGAGCTCGAGGGACGCGCTGAAGGCTCGCGGCTCAAGGCTGACGCGGCACCCCATGAGCCCGCCGCCTCCACTAGCCTGGACGCGCAGGCCGTCGCGGATGTGGCGGCGGGATTCCAAGAGGCTGCCGTGGAGATCCTGGTGACGAAAACGCTGCGCGCCTGTCAGCGGACCGGCCTGTCTCAGATCGGCGTCGGCGGCGGGGTCGCCGCCAACCGCCGCCTGCGCAGCCGGCTGACGGAGGATGCCGCCGCGAAAAAGATCCGCGTGGTCTTTCCGCCGCCGGCGCTGTGCGTCGATAATGGCGCCATGGTCGCCGGGCAAGCGCACGTGCTGCTCGAACGAGGCCGGGTCGCGCCGTTGACGCTCGCGGTCGATCCCAACCTGTGTCTGGTATGACCGACGCCGCCGTCATCCAACGGCTCGTGCTGGTGGCGGTCCTGGCAGGCTTGATCGGGATCGAGCGCGAACGCCATGGGCGCGCCGCGGGGTTCCGAACGCATATCCTCGTGGGAGTTGGCTCCTGCCTGGTGATGCTCACGGGCCTCTACCTCGCGAACGGGATGGCCGCTGATCCGACGCGCATGGGCTCGCAGGTCATCAGCGGCATTGGCTTCCTGGGCGCGGGGACGATCCTTCGATTCCGGGCTTCGGTGCGAGGCCTGACGACCGCGGCCAGCCTGTGGGCCGTGGCAGGGATCGGCCTGGCGGTTGGAGCCGGCTTCTGGCTGGGCGGCACGGTCGCGACCGCCATTGTGATGGTGACGCTGTTTGGGTTTGGACGGCTGGAGCGAAGCCTGCGCCGCGAGCTCTACCGGACGCTCGTCGTCGAGACCAGCGATCCCGGCGGCGGGCTGGCGAGCATCCGGCGGGTGCTGGGGGAGCACGACGTCGAGGTCCGCGACTTTGAAATCAGCGCGTCGGGAGAATCGGGGGTCTCGAAGGTTCAGCTGGAGCTGAAGCTGATTGGAGATCGCAGCCAGCGCGAGATCGCCGAGCAGCTGAGCCGTTTGCCGCATGTGAAGCGAGCGCAGTGGGAGGAGTAGGCCATGGGGATTCGACGGGCGAAAGGTGAGGAGCTTTCCGGCGAGCGCTGGCTGGAAGTGGATGCGACCATGACCGGGACGTTGACGTTCAAGGACCCCGTCAACCTCTCCATCAACGGGCGGTTCGAGGGGACGCTGGATACCCAAGGGAAACTGGCGATCGGCGAGCAGGCACAGGTCCGGGCGATCATCAATGGCGAGCAGGTCGTCGTGGCCGGGAGCGTGGAGGGTGACGTGACGGCGACGAAGCTGATCGAAGTGCGCGCCACCGGGCGGATTTCGGGGAAAGTCGTGACGCCGAGGCTCATCGTGCAAGACGGCGGCATCCTGCATGGGTCCGTGGAGATGATGCACGAGCGATCCCGTGAGGGATGGATGAACGTGGAGGAGCTGGCGCGCTTCCTGGAAGTGGATGCCGGGACCGTGATCCAGTGGGCGCAGGAGGGGCGCGTGCCGAGTCAACGCGAAGGCGCGACCTGGCGCTTCGAGCGCGCCCGGGTCGAGGATTGGCTGGCCCAGGAGAGGATTAAATAACAACGCGTAGCGGGTAGCGTATAGCGTTTAGCGTAGAGGAAGAACCCCCTCCTCTTTACTATACGCTCCACGCTATACGCTATCCGCTCATCATGAACTCTCATGGAAAAATTGTGGACCGCGGCGGAAGCCGCACGCTGGCTCGGGATGACGGAACACGACGTGGAAGCGCTGGTGCGTCAAGGCAAGCTGACGGGCTACCAGCTGGGCGGGCGTTACCTCCGGGTGCGGCCCGAGGAAGTCAAAGGGCTTCGCGGCAATATCAGGCCGAGCGTCGCCGCCGCAGCGGCCGGCGAATCCTCAAAGGCCGGCGAGCGGCTACGGCAATTCTTCTACTTCTATGACTTCTACCTCGTGTCTGCCGGACTCCTCGCGGTGCTCGTGGCGTATCTCGTCGCCGCCAGCTGATCCCACCACCTGCTGCCGGCCCGCCAGTGGGCGGGCCTCGGCCGGCTCATCATGCGAGCGAAACCATTAGCCGGCCGTGGCGGCAGCGCACAAGGCTAGAACCGGCTTCATACATCCGCGCGAACCGCGTTGCGAGCGCCATGCCGCCAGGTCCAAGGAATGACGACGACGGCGTAGTCGAAGTGCTACGCCGAGGAGGAAAGACGCCGGACATGGCGGCATGCCGCCGCAACCAACAGGCAGACAGTGGGCTGGGCCGATCGGCGTCGGCCCGCGGCGTTGCTCGTCGCTCGCGTACTCGTCTTCGAGTACGCCACACTCCTCGCGCCTTGCGGGCCTTGCCGCTCGGCCCAGCGCGGCCGCGGGGATGTATGAAACCGGTTCTAGAGATGCCGTGGACTTTCGCAGCCAAGATTCCGCGCCGCCAGCAGCAGGTGGTGGGACGATGCTGACCGAGCGGCGTCTGCGGCGCTGGATTCGCGCGGTGCAAGATGGGAAGCGGCGGCCCGGCTCGCTCGTCGAGGAGTTGCGGCGGTTACCCTTTGAGCCGCTCGGGTTCGCCCGAGTGGACACGCATCGGCGACTGCGCCGAGGCCTTCCCGAGGCCGTGTTCTGCGAGGGGAAGACGCCCCAGCAGCTGCGGCAGATCGTCCGCCGCCTGGCGCGCGCGCAAGAAGCCGTGCTGCTGACGCGGCTTGAGCCGTCCGTATTCGAGCCCCTGCGCCGCGAGATGCCGTCGCTGCGGTACCATGCGCTCGCGCGCCTGGGATACCTCCGGCCCCCGCGGTTGCGCGCGCGGGGCGGCTTGTGCCTGGTGGTGACAGGCGGCACGTCCGATGTGCCGGTCGCCGAGGAGGCCGCGATCACGCTCGAAGTCCTGGGCAGCCGCTTGGGCCGGCTGTATGACGTTGGCGTGGCCGGCATCCATCGACTCCTCGGGGAGTGGCCGCTGCTGCAGCGCGCCCGCGCGATCATCGTCGTGGCCGGCATGGAGGGCGCGCTGGCCAGCGTGGTGGCAGGGTTGGTTCGCCGCCCCGTGATCGCCGTGCCGACCAGCGTGGGCTACGGCGCCCATTTCCAGGGCATCGCGTCGCTGCTGACGATGCTGAACACATGCGTGCCCGGCGTGGGGGTCGTCAATATCGACAACGGCTTCGGGGCGGCGTGCCTGGCGCATCTCATCGTGCAGGCGGCGTGATCCGCACAGCATTTCGCGCGCCCGGGCGCATCGTGCCGCCGCAGGCCAGGGCGCTGCGGGGCCGCTGCGTCGTGCTGGCTCCCGGAGCGGTGATGCCGTGGCATTCCACGGGCAAGCGTGAGGAGCTGCTGATCCTCCTGCGCGGACGGATCGAAGTTCAGACTCGCGCGGTCGCGGGCCGGGTGGCGCGGCGGCCGCTGGTGGCCGGTGACTGCGCCTTTGTGCGCTTGGGGACGTGGCATCAAGTCGTCAACGCTGCCCGTCGGCCTGCCCAGTACCTCTACGTGACCGCCTCAGCCGGATGACCCCACCACCTACTGCTCAAGGCGGCTCTCGGCGGCTTGCAGGGCGAAGCCGCCTTGCGCCAGTCGCCCGCGATCGCGCAGGATCCGTGTGGCGGGCCACTGGCGGATTCGCCACCGGCGAATGGCAGCAGGTGGTGGGATGAGCCCTTCGCTTACCCCCCTTCAGGCCGATCAGCTATTGGGCCACCTGCACGAGCTCGGCGTTGCCACGGCTGAGCAGATCGAGCAGGCGCAAGAAGAGCTCGCCAAGAGCCAGGAACGGTTCAGCGCGATCCTGGTTCGCCGCGGGGTGATTCGAGACATTGATGTCGGGCGCCGCTTGGCGCCGCAGCTGGGCGCCCGGCCGCAACGGTTGGAGGGAGCGGCCGATTTCGGCGCCTGCGGCGCGCGCGTGCCCACGGCGCTCTGGCGCTCCCACCGTCTTGTCCCCGTGCGGGAGAGCGGAGGAAAGCTCCTGCTGGCAACGGACGACCCGCTGTCTGTCTTCGCGACGGACTTTTTCGGGCGCCGATGCGGCTGTCCGATCGAGGTGGCGCTGGTCAGCGAGCAGACGCTCAGCCCCCTCCTGGCTGGACTCGAGGAAGGCCAGAAGGCTGGGACGCCCGGCGGCTCCGCGGCCCCAACGGGCACGCGCCCGGCAGCCCCTGCGCCCGCAAGGCCGGTCGTCCCCCCAGCAACGGCTGCTCAGCCGATGCCTCTGAAGCCGCCGCCTGCGGTCGCGGCCGGACCGGCCAAGGCGACGCCGGAGCCGGCTGCCGGCGCCACGGCGACGGATGAGCCGATTATCCGGCTGGTCGATCAGAGCTTGGCCGAGGCGGTGCGCCTTCGAGCGAGCGACATTCACATCGAGCCCTCGCGCGAGCAGCTGCGCGTGCGCTATCGCATCGACGGCGTGCTGCATGACGTGAACAGCCCGCCGGTCGCCCTGCACGGGCCGATTATCAGCCGCATCAAGATCATGGCGGGGCTCAATATCGCGGAGAAGCGGCTGCCGCAAGACGGCCGTCTGCAGTTGGAGGCCGCAGGGCGTCCGCTGGACGTGCGCATCTCCACGCTGCCGGCGCTGCACGGGGAATCGATCGTCATGCGATTGCTCGATCGCGGCCAGCCCATCCGCGGCCTGAAGGAGATGGGCATGTGGGAGGAAGAGCAGCAGCAATGGGAACTGCTCGTCCGGCGGCCGCACGGCATGGTCCTGGTGACCGGGCCCACCGGCTCAGGCAAGACGACGACCCTCTACGGCGCGCTGGCGATGCTGAATCAGCCCGACCGCAAGCTCATTACGGTTGAAGACCCGGTCGAGTATCAGCTGGCAGGGGTCAATCAGGTGGCCGTACGCCCGACCATCGGGCTGAGCTTCGCGGCAGGGCTGCGATCCATGCTGCGGCAAGCCCCTGATGTGATCATGGTCGGCGAGATCCGCGACCAAGAGACCGCCCAAATCGCCACGCAGGCGGCTCTGACGGGCCACCTGGTCCTCTCGACGCTCCATACCAACGACGCGTCGGCGGCCGTGACCCGGCTGATCGATATGGGGATCCCGCCGTTTCTGGTGGCCTCGACGCTGCAAGGCGTGCTGGCCCAGCGCCTGGTGCGTCGGATCTGCGCGGACTGCCGCCTGACGGATCAGGCGACCGCCGAGGAGCGGGCGTTCCTGGGCGAGCCCGAGATCCTCCAAGTCATTCGCGGCAATGGGTGCGAGCGGTGCCACGATTCGGGGTATCTGGGTCGGATCGGGCTCTTTGAGCTGTTGATCGTCAGCGATGCGATCCGGCAATTGATCCTCAGCCGGGCTCCAACCTCGCACATCCGCGCGCAGGCGGCCCGCGAGGGCCTGCGGGCGCTCCGCAAGGACGGGGTCGCGAAAGTGCGCGAGGGGCTCACGACCGTCTCGGAAGTGCTTCGCGTGGTCTCAACCATCTCCACCTAATGGCTGCCGACGACCCGACGCTCGCCGTCCAGGGATTGAGCGAAGCGCTGGCGCAGGCCAGCGAGGTGGCCCCGGCGCCGCAGACCGCGCAGGACCGCTCGAAGCTGGTGCAGCTGGCCAGCCAAGCGCCCGTCGTGCGCTTGGTCGACAAGATCCTGCTGGAAGCCGTCACGCGGCGCGCCTCGGACGTCCATATCGAAGCCTTCGAGGAACACGTGCAGGTCCGCTACCGGATCGACGGCCGCTGCTACCAAATCGCGCAGCCGCCCGCCACGTTGGCGTTGGCGCTGTCTTCCCGGCTGAAGGTCCTCTCGAACCTCGATGTGGCGGAATCCCGGCTGCCGCAAGACGGCCGGATCCTCCTGTCGGTGGGCGAGCGCCAGATCGACCTGCGGGTGTCCACGTTGCCCACGATCTATGGCGAAAGCATCGTCTTACGCGTGCTGGACAAAGGCGCCCTCGATAAGACGCTGGGAGACCTGGGCATGGCCCCTGCCGTGCAAGACACGATCGAGCGCCTGATCGCGCAGCCTCACGGGTTGCTGTTGGTAACCGGGCCGACCGGCTCAGGTAAAACGACGACGCTGTATGCGTGTCTGGCAAAACTGAATCGGCCCGAAGTGAAGCTCATTACGACCGAGGACCCGGTCGAATATGACATCGACCGGCTCGTCCAAGTGGCGATTAACTCCAAGATCGCCCTGGATTTTGCGACCTGCCTCCGCTCAATCCTCCGGCACGATCCCGACGTCATCATGGTCGGCGAGATCCGCGATGTGGAAACGGCCCAGGTGGCCTTCCAGGCCTCGCTGACCGGCCACCTCGTGCTGTCGACTCTGCACACCAACGACGCGCCCGGGGCGATCACGCGCCTGCTGGATATGGGGCTCGAACCCTTTCTCATCAGCTCAACGGTGAGCGGCGTGCTGGCTCAGCGGCTGCTGCGCCAGCTCTGCGCTGAGTGCCGGGTGCCCTATGACCCCTCGCCTGAAGACGTGGCGGCCCTGGGGCTGCAACCCGGGCAACTGACGAAGCCGCTCATGCGCGCCGTGGGATGCGACGCCTGCCAGGGCATCGGATTCAGGGG
>JAHFGW010000001.1:36851-52428 GCA_023247235.1 Candidatus Omnitrophota bacterium
TTGCTCGTGGTCATCGCGATCCTCGGGATCCTCATCAGCCTTGTGACCGCGGGGGCGCAAGCCGCGCGGCGCCGGGGCGCGGTCACGAAGGCCAAGGCCACCATTGCGGGCTTGGAGACGGCGATCGCCATGTACCATGGGGATCTTGGGACCTACCCCCCGACGGACAACGAAGCGCTGGTGAAGGGACTCTCGGAGGATCCGAACGACGTGGACTGGATGGGGCCCTATATGGAGTTTAAGCAAGAGGAGCTCCAAGCCGGGCAGCTCCTGGATCCCTGGAGCGCGCCGTATCACTATATCTCGGTGAACGGCGGGGCGCCCGTGCATCGGCAGAGCTCCTATGATCTCTATTCGCTCGGTCCCAACGGGCAGGATGAGGAGGGCGGAGGGGACGACATTGTTAACTGGTGACAATGGCTCGAGGCTCGAGGCTCGAGGCTCGAGGCGGGCGACGAACCCACGAGCCACGAGCCACGAGCCACGAACCCAAGGGATGACGCTCGTGGAGATCCTCGTCATCCTGAGCATCATTGGACTCATCCTGGGCACCGGGATCCCGGCGATGGTGAGGTATAGTGAGCAGGTGCGGCTCAAGGCGGCGACGCGCCAGTTGGTAGGACTGGTCTCTTTCGCCCGGCACCAGGCCATCAGCACCCGCCAGGCCCATGCGGTCTACGTGGATCGGGTCCGGCATGAGGTCACGGTGGTCAATTTGTCTTCGGGGCAGGCGCAGGATGAACGGGTGAGGCTGCCGTCTTCGGTTGGCGTGGATGTCGAGGTCGGCGGGGCCCCGGCGGAAGAGCCGCAGATCGTCTTTCGCCCCACAGGCTCGCTCACCGGCCGGACGACCGCCCTGGTCCTCACAGACCGTGGGCGGCGGCTGACGATCAGCGTCACCGGGCCCACGGGCGCCGTGACCGTCCAATGAGCGTCGGGGCCGAGAACGCGCTTGACGAGGTCCGGGAGCCGTGTTAGAGTACGAGCCCATGTTTGGAACCCCCCATAGAATCCCCTGGGTGATTGCCGCTGCCGGCTTTCTCATGCTGCAGGGCGCCGGCGCCCAGGCCACCGGGCTGCATGACGAGGCGGTGGGCTATCGAACCGAAGGCTATGCCCAGCAGCAAGCCGGAGACTGGGACAACGCCTACGAGTGGTACCAGAAGGCGGTGGCGTTGGATCCCACGTACGCCACCCCGTACAACGACCTGGGCGTGCTGCTGGAGCATGAGCGGCGCCTGGAAGAAGCGGAGCATGCGTACTTGAAGGCCCTGGAGCTGAATCCCGATTACCCGGAAGCCCATGGGAATCTGGCGATGCTCTACGAAGTGCTGGGCAAGCCTCAGCTCGCCGCCCAGCATTGGCTCCGCCGGTATCAGCTCGGCAAGCCGGGGGATGTCTGGACCCAGCATGCCGCATCGCGCCTGGTCGCGCTCGGGCTCCTTGGGAGCGCGTCGCTGCGGACGCCTGACACCGGGCCCGCGCTTGCCAGTGTTTTGCCTGCATCACCCGCTGCGTTACTCACGCCGGACCGTCGCCGCGACTGGTCCCAACTCGTTGAACAGGAACTGGCCCAACACGGCAAGTCAGTGGAGGCCTTTCACAGGTTTGAACATTTTGGTGGGGTCCAGCGGCCGTAGGCCGAAGACTTCATCGCCCCGCACCGCTTCACACCGCGCGCCCGGCCGCATGGGATCTCGGAAGGCCTTCCTGATTGACGGGACCGCGTTCTGCTATCGGGCCTTTCACGCGCTGCCGGACCTCTCCACCGCCGATGGGCGGCCCACGAATGCCGTCTATGGATTCGCGGTGATGCTCCAGGCGCTGCGCGAGAAAGAGCATCCGGCGTATCTGGCGGTGGCATTCGACGTGGGCAAACCGACCTTTCGGCACCAGCGCTACCAGGACTACAAGATTCATCGTCAGCCGATGCCTGAGGGGCTCGTGGCCCAGTTGCCCACCATCAAGGCGCTCCTGGGCGTCTATCGGGTGCCCATCTTTGAGATGGCGGGCTATGAGGCGGAAGATGTCCTGGCGACGCTCGCCAAGCAGCTTGTCGGCGCCGGCGCGGAGGTCCTGGTCGTCACGGGGGACAAGGATGCGCTCCAGCTCGTGAACTCGCACATTAAGGTCTACAACCCGCATAAAGAGGAGGCCGTGCTTGATGCGAAGGCCGTGGAGGCCCGCTACGGGGTCGGCCCCGAGCAGATGGTGGACTTGCTCGCGCTGATGGGCGATGAGACCGATCACATCCCGGGCGTGCGCGGCATCGGCGAGAAGACCGCCGCCAAGCTGCTGCAGCGTTTTGGCACGCTGGAGGCCGTCTATGCGCGCTTGCACGACGTCCAGAGCGCCGCGCAGCGGGCCCGGCTAGAAGCCGGCCGCGCGGATGCGCAGCTCTCGCGCGAGCTGGCACAGATCGATCGAGATGTCCCTGTGCGGGTGGCGCTGGACGAGATCGCGGTGCAGGAGCCTGATTGGAAGGCGCTGAGAGCCATGTTCCGCGATCTTGGTTTTCGCCGGTTGCTCACAGAGGTAGAGCGGCAAGGTCCGGCTGCGCATCCTCAAGCCATCACCCTGCGCCAGGCGGCCACCAAGGAGGCGCTCAAGGAGCTGACAGCCGCGCTGCGCGCCGCCCAAGGGCCGGTCGCCCTCCTGGGAGTCGTCGGCGGACATCCCTTGAAGATGCTCCTGGCCGTGGCTTGGGAGGCCCAGAGCGCGTGGATCGTCGAACTGGATACTGCGCGGCTCCAGGACACGGGCGGCAGAGGCTTCCTCGACTGGCTTCAGGATCCCCGCGCGCCAAAGCTGGGGCACGATGTCAAGACCCTGGCGCGGCAGCTAGACCGGCTTGGAGTTGCGCTTGAAGGGATCGCGGGCGATACGCTGCTGGCGGCCTATCTCGTGAACCCTGCCCGGACGAACCAGCGGCTGGCGGATTTGGCGGACGAATATCTGGACGAGCCGCTGCCCGCGTTGCCTGAGGCGGAGGCGCTTGAGGATCTGGGGTCTGCGGAGGCCCAACAGACGCTGGGCCTGCAGGCGGGGGCCGTCGTCAAGCTTCACGAGCGGTTGTCGGCGCGGCTGCGCGAGCATGCCCTGGAGTCGCTCTATCGCGAGCTGGAGCTGCCGCTTGCCGCGGTCCTGGCGGACATGGAGCGCCGTGGGATCGCTGTCGACCTGAATGAACTGGCTGCGCTGCGAGCCTCCATGGACGCGCAGCTGACTCGCCTGACCGAAGAGCTGTATCGGCTGGCCGGCACGACGTTCAACCTGAATTCCCCCAAGCAGCTCGCCCAAGTGCTCTACGAACGGCTCCAGCTGCCCATTCTCAAGCGGACCAAGACCGGGCCCTCAACGGATGCGGATGTGCTGCGCCAGCTGGCGGCCCAGCACCCACTTCCGGCGCGGCTGACCGAGTATCGGGAGCTGACGAAGCTCGTCTCGACCTATGTCGAGGCGCTTCCAAAGCTCGTGGACCCGGCGACCGGACGGCTGCACACGTCATTCAATCAGGCGGCGACGGCCACCGGGCGGCTCTCCTCGAGCGACCCGAACCTTCAGAACATTCCCATCAAGACCGAGCTAGGGCGCAAGATCCGCAAGGCCTTCGTGCCAGGCGAGCGCGGGTGGGTGCTGGTCGCCCTAGATTACTCGCAGATCGAGCTGCGCATCCTGGCGCATCTGTCGAAAGATCCGACACTCTGCGAGGCGTTCGCGCAGGATCGCGATGTCCACCGGTTCACCGCGTCGCTCATCTACGGGGTGCCGGAAGCCGAGGTGCAGCCCGAGCAGCGTCAGGCAATGAAGGCCATCAACTATGGCATTGTGTACGGCATGAGCGCGCACGGGCTGGCGAAGGAGCTCGCCATCCCGCACGAGGAAGCCCACGCGTTCATCGAAGCCTATTTTGCGCGGTATCCCTTGGTTCGCCGCTATCTCGATGAGCAGATTGCGCAGGCCCGTCGGCTCGGCTATGTTCAGACCGTCCTCGGTCGGCGGCGCTACATCCCGGAGCTTGCCAGCGCGGATCCGGTCATGCGGCAGTTCGGCGAGCGCATCGCCGTCAACGCGCCGATCCAGGGCAGCGCGGCGGATGTGATCAAGCGCGCCATGCTCGAGGTGTGGTCGCAAGTCCGAGCCAAGCGGCTCGCAAGCCGGATGCTGCTGCAAGTGCACGATGAGCTGCTGTTTGAAGCGCCGCGCGAAGAGCAGTCGGCGCTGGTCGCGCTCGTCCGGCCGATCATGGAAGGCGTCATGCCCTTGGATGTGGCGCTGACCGTGACGGTCAAAGCCGGGCCGAACTGGTTACAGCTTGCTCCGCTGTCCTCGTGATGGTGGTGATCGGCGTGACGGGCGGCGTCGGGACAGGGAAGAGCACGGTCTCGAGCATGTTCAAGCAGCTGGGCGCGCGCATCCTGGACGCGGATGCCCTGGCGCACGAAGCGATGGAACCGGGACGCCTGGCCTGGCGCCAAATCGTCAAGACCTTCGGGGACGATATCCTCAACGAGGACCGCACGATTAACCGCCGTTTGTTGGCTCAACAGGTCTTCAGCGATGAGACCGCCCGCAAGCGGTTGGAAGCGATCGTGCACCCGCAGGTGTTGCGGCGGATCAAGCAAGAGCTGCATCGGGTGCGCCGCCGGCGCGCCGTGCGCGCGGTCGTGCTCGATGTCCCGCTGCTCGCCGAAGCCGGCGCCCAAGAGCTGGTCGATGCGCTCGTCGTGGTCACCGCCGAGCCGTCGCAGCAGCGGCAGCGGCTGGCGAGGCGTCGGGGATGGACCGAGGAGGACGTGGCGCGCCGCGCGCAGGCGCAATGGGATCTGTCCACCAAGGTGGCCTTGGCGGACTACGTCGTGGACAACCGCGACGGTTTGGAGCGAACACGAAGGCAGGTGAGGCAGATATGGCACCAAGTGATGTCGAACGACCGGTAAAGCTGGATCTTCAGGCCCTCAAGGCGATGAAGATCCCCGAGCTCAACAAGGTGGCGAAGGAGCTCGGCGTCAACGGGGTCGCCGGACTGAAGAAGCAAGATGTGATCTTCCGGGTTCTCTCCACGCAGGCGGAGAAGGAAGGGCTCATCTTCTCTTCAGGGGTGCTGGAGATCCTGCCGGACGGCTTCGGGTTCCTGCGCTCCCCCAACTATAACTACCTGCCGTGCCCGGATGATATCTACGTCTCTCCGTCGCAGATCCGCAAATTCGATCTGCGCACGGGAGACATGGTCAACGGCCAGGTCCGGCCGCCCAAGGAGGGCGAGCGGTATTTCGCCCTCCTGAAGGTCGAGGCGGTCAATGACGAGAACCCGGAAAACGCGAAGATCAAGGCGACGTTTGACGACCTGACCCCCATCTATCCGCGTGAACGGCTGAAGTTGGAAACGCGGCCGGATGAGGTGTCGACCCGCATCATGGATCTCCTGACCCCGATCGGGAAGGGCCAGCGCGGCCTGATCGTCGCGCCGCCCTACAGCGGCAAGACGGTGCTCCTGCAGAAGATCGCCAATGCGATCACGACCAACTCGCCCGAGGCCGTGCTGATCGTGCTCCTGATTGATGAGCGGCCCGAAGAGGTGACGGATATGCAGCGCTCCGTCAAGGGCGAGGTCATCTCGTCGACGTTCGATGAGCCGGCCGACCGCCACATCCAGGTGGCGGAGATCGTGCTGGAGAAGGCCAAGCGCCAGGTCGAGCACCGCAAGGACGTGGTCATCTTGCTGGACAGCATCACGCGGCTGGCGCGCGCCTACAACACCGTCGAGCCGCACAGCGGGCGGGTGCTGACCGGAGGGTTGGACGCCAACGCCTTGCACAAACCCAAGCGCTTCTTCGGCTCGGCGCGAGGCGTTGAAGAGGGCGGCAGCCTCACGATTATCGGCACCTGCCTGGTCGATACCGGCTCGCGCATGGACGAGGTCATCTTCGAGGAGTTCAAGGGGACCGGGAACATGGAAATTACCATGGACCGGAACCTCTTCCAGCGGCGCATCTACCCGGCGATTGACATCCGCCGCTCGAACACCCGCCGCGAAGAGCTCTTGGTGGCCGCGGATGAGTTGCAAAAACTCTGGATTCTCCGTAAAGTATTGAACGACATGGATCCGGTCCAGTCGATGGAGCTCCTGACAGACCGGCTGGCCAAGACCAAAAACAACCAGGACTTCATCGCGACGATGACGAAGAAGTAAGGCGGAGCCCCTCGCCATGAAAGCCGATATTCACCCCGAATACGTTGACGCGATCTATACCTGCACGTGCGGCTCGGTGCTGCACACCCGCTCCACCAAGCGGGCCGTGCACATCGAGATCTGCTCCAAGTGCCATCCCTTCTATACCGGGCAGCAGCGGTTGGTGGATACGGCCGGCCGCGTGGAACGGTTTCGCCGCAAGTACGCCCGCTCGGCCGCCGCTGTCCGCAGCAAGGCCAAGGAGCCGGCGCCTCGTCCTGCCGCACGGACCCGCAAACCCTCCGCATGAAGGCTCGCGTGCCGCGCGACTAGCCGTTCCTTCGGGGCGGGTCGAGTCCTGTCGTCGCCCCTTGGGCCATCGATGTCCCTTTCCCGACAGCAACTGCTTGACCAGTTGGCTCAGCTGGAACGCCGTTACAGCCAACTCGAGCAGCAGGTTGTGCAGCTGGCGGGACAGCCGGACAATAAAGCCTACCAGCAAACCGCCAAAGAACTCTCCGATCTGCGCGACCTGGTCCTGACCTTCAGAACCTACCAGCGCGTCGAGCGCGATGCGCTGGAGGCCGAATCCATTGTCCATGCGCAGACGGATCAGGAAATGCGCCAGATGGCCAATGAGGAGGCCACGGCGCTGCGCCAGCAGCAGAAGGCGCTAGTCACGCAGCTGGAAGGGTTCTGGCGCGAGCAGCACCAAGAGCCGGAACGGCCGTTGATCGTCGAGATTCGGGCCGGCACCGGGGGTCTTGAAGCGAGCCTGTTCGTCGGGGATCTCTACCGGATGTACACGAAGTTCGCCGCCAAGCGAGGCTTGGTCGTGGAGGGCATGCAGCTGCAGCCGACCGAAGCCGGGGGCTTCAAGGAAATCAGCTTTGCCGTGAAGGGTCCCGGGGCGTGGTCCGCGCTGCAGTACGAGCGGGGCGTGCATCGAGTGCAGCGCGTGCCGCAGACCGAAGCTCAGGGACGCATCCATACGTCGACGGTGACGGTCGCGGTGCTGCCCGAGCCTGAAGATGTCGAGCTGCCGGCCATTCCCGCGAAAGATCTCCAAATCGACGTGTACCGCTCCTCCGGCCCGGGCGGCCAGAGCGTCAATACCACCGACTCCGCCGTGCGCATTCGCCACATTCCTACCGGACTGATGGTCACCTGTCAGGATGAGCGGAGCCAGATGCGCAACAAGGACAAGGCGATGCGGGTCCTGCGGGCCCGGCTCCTGGATCAGCTAAAGCATTCGCAGCAGCAGCGGATCGCCAGCGACCGCCGGCGCCAAGTGGGCACTGGGGAACGCAGCGAGAAGATCCGCACCTACAATTTCCCTGATCGGCGCGTGACGGACCACCGCGTCGGGCTGACGCTCCATAAGCTCGATCTGGTCATGGAGGGCGCGCTCGAAGAGCTGCACGCCGCGCTGCAAGCCCAAGGGGAGGGCCAGGGCGCTGCACCCCAAGCGCCGGCTGGATGACGAGTAAAGTCGGGCGGCTCCTTGGACCAACCGAAGACCCGACGTCGATTCGACGGCTGATCCTCTCCGGCGCCGTGCGCCTGGAGCGCGCCGGCGTCTTGCATGCTCGCCACGAAGCCGAGTGGCTCCTGGAGCGGCTGCTCAATGTCCGAGGCCCCGAGCTCTACCTGCGCCAGGAGCCGGTTGGGTCGAAGCTCGCCCAGATCTTCTGGGACACGCTGGAACAGCGCGCGCAGGGCGCGCCGTTGCAATATCTGCTCGGCCAGGCGGAATTCTACGGATTGTCGTTCGAGGTCGCGCCAGGAGTGTTCATCCCCAGGCCGGAAACAGAACGCGTGGTGACAAGCGCGCTGGAGGCGCTGCGACCTATGGCGGGCCGCCGGCTGCGCCTGCTGGATGCGGGGACGGGAACTGGCGCGATCGCCGTCGCGCTGGCCCGCCAGTTGGAGGCTTGTGTTGTCGTCGGTGTTGAGCTATCATGGGACGCGTTGCGCATCGCGCGGCGCAACATCCAGCGCTACAAGTTGATGGATCGGGTTTGGTTAGTGCACGGCCATTGGCTGGACGCGGTGCGCGGCCCGCTCGACGGAGTGGTGTGCAATCCGCCGTACATCGCCAGCGCTGAGCTGGATCGGCTGCCCGCCGATGTCCGATGCGAGCCCCGCCAGAGTCTGGATGGGGGTCCGGATGGCCTGAACGCTTTCCGCGAACTCGTCGCGGCCGCTGGCGGGGTGCTGGCACCAAACGGCGTGCTGGCGCTGGAATGCGGCGAGACCCAGGTCGACGCAGTGCGCGAGCTCCTTCAGCGGAGCGGGTGGGCGCAGCGAAGTGGCGTGGTGCATGACCTTGCCGGGCGACCACGCGGGCTCGTGGCGAGGCGTCAATTGTTCTAAATGCTCTAAATGGAAAAATTGATCATTGAGCGCAGCGGCCCGCTGCACGGGACCATGGCCCTAAATGGGGCCAAGAATGCGGTGCTGCCGATCATGGCGGCCTGCCTCCTCACGGAGGAGGAATCGGTGATCGAGCGGGTGCCTCGCGTGACCGACGTCCTGACGATGGCCGCGATCCTTCGGGGCTTGGGCGTCGAGGTCGTGGCCGGCGAGGACCAGTTGACGATTCGGCCGGGCAGCTATCCCGGCGCGATGGCGCCCTATGAGCTGGTACGGGCCATGCGCGCTTCGGTCTGCGTGTTGGGACCGCTGCTGGCCAAGCGCGGCGAGGCGCGCGTCGCGCTGCCGGGCGGGTGCGTGATCGGCCCGCGGCCGATTGATGTGCATCTCCGGGGGCTGTCGGCGCTGGGCGCCACGTTCTCGGTGGAGCAGGGCTACATTCTTGCCGCGACCAGCGGCCTGCGCGGCACGACGGTGGACTTGGCCGGCTCGCATGGCTCCTCGGTGTTGGCCACCGGGAACACGATGATGGCGGCCGCACTCGCCCAGGGGCGCACGGTGATCGAGCAGGCCGCCTGCGAGCCCGAAGTCGTGGATCTGGCGAACTTCCTGATCGCGATGGGCGCGCGGATTGAAGGGCACGGCACGCCGGTCATTCGCATCGAGGGCGTGAAGCGGCTGGGCGGCGCGCGCCACCGGATCATTCCGGACCGCATCGAAGCCGGGACGCTCATGATCGCGGCCGCGATTACCGGCGGCGATCTGCTGCTGGAAGGGATCCGGGCCGACCACCTCGCGGCGGTCATTGACAAGCTTCGGGAGGCGGACGTGCGGATCGAGCAGTTCAATGGGGCGCTGCGGGTGCGCGGCGCGTCGGGGCTGCGGGCGGTCGACGTCACAACGCGCCCCTTTCCCGGATTCCCGACGGATTTGCAGCCCCAGATGATGGCGCTCTTGGCGTTGGCGCAGGGCACCAGCGTCATCACCGAGCGGATTTACCCTGAACGCTTCATGCACGTCGAGGAGCTCAACCGGATGGGCGCGGACATCAGCCGCGAGGGGAACCGCGCGACCGTGCGGGGCGTCAGCTCGCTCAGCGGCGCGCCGGTGATCGGCTCCGATCTGCGGGCGGCGGCCGCCCTTGTGCTTGCGGGATTGGCGGCGAAGCCCCAAACGGAAGTCGGCGGATTGGATCATCTGGACCGCGGGTACGTCAATTTGGAGGGGCGGCTCGCGCAGGCGGGCGCCCGGGTGCGGCGCGTCACCGAGTGAGGCGTCGCGGCAACAGACGGAGCCGAGATGGTCGTTGTGCGATTGCAGCGAATCGGAACCAAGAAGATCTCGCACCATCGCGTGGTCGTCACGGATCGTCGCAGCTCGCAACGCAGCCGGGTGCTGGAAATCGTGGGCCACTGCGATACCTCCAGCGAAACACCGCGCGTTGAGCTGGACGGCCCGCGGCTGGCCTATTGGGTCTCGACCGGGGCGCAGGTGTCTCCGGCAGTCCGCCAGCTGCTCAAACGCCAGCAGCGCGCGTCGTCGGCCAAGCCCAGCACGTCGCGCTGAAGGCGGAAGCCGGGGCGGCGCTCGCCGCCTGGCAGGATACGATGCGCATTGATGTCATGACCATTTTCCCCGGGATGTTCGAGGCCGTCTTGGGTGAATCCATGATCCAGCGGGCGCGCGAGGCCAAGATCCTGGACCTGCGCATCCGGGATCTGCGGCAGCACACGCATGATCGACGGCGCACCGTGGATGACCGCCCCTATGGCGGCGGGCCCGGGATGGTGATGAAGCCGGAGCCGCTTGTCGAAGCGGTGGAGGCGATCCGGCGCGACTGCGCGCATGCGCCGCGCAGCGCCTCGTGCCGCGTGGCGTTGATGAGTCCGCAGGGCGAGCGGTTCACGGACCGGCTGGCTCGCGAGTTGGCGACGCATGAACACCTCATCATCCTCTGCGGCCACTATGAAGGGGTCGATGAGCGCGTGCGACGGCTGGTCGTAGACCGCGAGGTCTCGATCGGCGATTATGTCCTGACCGGCGGCGAGCTGCCGGCGATGGTCGTCATCGACAGCCTAGCCCGCCATCTGCCCGGGGTCATTGGCCATGCCCAGGCCACCGCGGAGGATTCCTTCGCCAACGGCTGGCTGGAATACCCGCAGTACACGCGGCCGCCGGTGTACCGGCAGCTCGAGGTGCCCTCAGTGCTCCGCTCGGGCGATCACCGGGGCATCGCGCTGTGGCGCAAATTGCAATCGGTCGCGCGAACGCTGGCGGCGCGCCCGGATCTTCGTGAGTCTGATTCGCAAACGACGAGGTAGCACCATGGACTGGCTGAAGCTCGTGCATCCGGACGGCGGGCGCCGCCTTCAGGTAGGTTGCCGCCCGGGGGACCAGGTCAGGGTCTGGTCGCGCATCCAAGAGCGCGGGCGGGCGCGGGTGGTCTCCTTCGAGGGCATTGTGCTCCGGATGCGCGGCGCCGGGCCGTCGAAGACCCTGACCGTCAGGCGGGTGACCTTCGGCGAAGGGGTGGAACGCGTCTTTTTGCTGAGCGGGCCGACCTTGGAACGCATCGAGCTGGTGCGGCGCGGCACCGTCAAACGCAGCCGCCTGTATTACCTGCGGACATTGGTCGGCAAAAGCCGGATTGTCTCGAAGGAGGCTGAGATTGGTCCCGAGACCGGCGTCCAGGCCGCTCCCGCAGCCGAAGCCGCATCTGAAAGCCGGGCTGCCTGAAGCGCTCGCCCGCTCCCAGGGCTTCCGGCGCATCGCAGGGGTTGATGAAGCCGGGCGCGGGCCGTGGGCCGGGCCCGTCGTCGCCGCCGCGGTCCTGCTGCGGCGACGGCGCCTGCCGGTGCGCATCGATGACTCGAAGCGGCTGACGCCGCGCCAGCGCGAGCGCGCCTACCACGTCATCCGCGACTCGGCCGACGTGGGCGTCGGCATCGTCTGCGCGGAATCCATCGACCGGTTGAACATTCTCCGCGCCACCCTGCTGGCGATGCGCTGCGCCATCGCGGATCTGCCGCATCCTCCCGAGCTGGCGCTCATCGACGGGTCCCACACGCCGGACGCGCCGGTGCCATGCCGCGCGGTGATCGGCGGCGACCACTCCTGCTATTCCATCAGCTGCGCGTCGATCATCGCCAAGGTCCTCCGAGACGGCCTGATGGCGTTCTATGACCGACTCTATCCTGGCTACGCCTTGCACGAGCACAAGGGCTACGGCACCCCCACGCATGCCAAGTGGTTGCGGGAGCTTGGGCCATGCTTCCTGCATCGGCTGACGTATGAACCCGTCAGGCAATCGGCAGGCGCGCGGGCGACGGGCTGAGGCGCTGGCGCGCGACTGGCTCCAGGGCCAGGGCTTCGTGATCGAGGCGACCAACGTCCGATCCGCCGTGGGTGAAATCGATATTGTCGCGCGAGAGGGCGCGACGCTGTGTTTTATCGAAGTCCGCTCTTCGCAGAGCACAGCCTGGGGGGATCCGGCCGAATCCGTGCGGGCCCGCAAACAGCAGCGGCTGCTGCGCGCCGCGCAGTGGTATCTGGCCGGACGGGCAGAGCAGCCGCCGGCGATCCGGTTTGACGTGCTCGCGCTGCGAGGCGACGGAGCCAGCGCGCTTCAGCCCGACTTGGTCCGCGGCGCCTTCGACGCCAGCGCCCTCCCATGGCGTTGGCGCCTATAGATAGTGCGAGGACGCCCCGCCCAGCAGAGCCGCTCGGCAAGCGAGATGACCAGAGACCGGCTCGTGTGGCGCTGGCCTGGACGAGCCTGGCATCTGTGAATCTTTTCACATATAATGAAGTGCCTTGTAGTGTTTCCATCACCCTGTCCCGTGTGAGGATACCGAGTGGCTCGTTCGCTCGACGCGTTCCTGGAGGAAGTGGCCCGCCGCGGCTCTTGGCTAGGCGGGGGGACGGTCGCCGCTGTCAGCCTGGCGCTGGCCGCGGCCCTGGTCGAAAAGCTAGCCGTCCAGCCTGCCGCCGCGCGCCGGCTGCGGCGCATTCGCCGCGAATGCCTGCGGTGGGCTGAGCAGGACGCGCAGCGCTTCGCGAACGTCATCGAGGCGATGCGCCAGGACGGACACCGATTCCCCCAGGCCCTCCGGGCCGCGACGGAGATCCCGTGGCACGTCTTTCAGCGGTCGCACGTGGTTCAAGGCGCGTGCCGCGCCGCCCAGCGTTCCGTGAATGCGCGCTTCCACTCCGATCTGCGCTGCGCGATGGCGCTAGCACAGGCAGCCGGCGCCGGCGCCCACGCCCTCATCGAGACCAACCTCGCATGGCTGAAGGACCCACGGTATACCCGTATGATGCGCCGGCGACTCGCAGCCGCCCGGGCCTCTCGGTAGGCCGTTCGAGCATGCCGTCCGCGGACTCGCGAGTGCTGGATGGCCGCGCCGTGGCCCAGCGGATCAAGACCGAGCTGCGGCAGGAGCTGGCCACATCAATCAACAAGCCCGTCCTGGCGATCCTCTCGTTCCAGAATCCCGCTTCCGAAATGTACCTGAAAGCCCAGAAACGAGAGGCGGCGTCTCTGGGGATCGGCGTCGAGCCCCAGTCCCTGCCAATGTCAGCCAGGCAGGAAGACGTGAAACACTATCTTGACCAGTGGAACCGGAACCGCAACATCCATGGCATCTTCGTCCATCAGCCCATGCCCGAGCAGATCGACCCGGGGCAGATCTCCGGGTTACTGGATCCGCGCAAGGACATTGAGGGGATTCACCCGCAGCACTCCGTCCGGCGGTTCTTCGCCCGCGCGCGCATCGGGTCCTGCACGGCGCTGGCCGTCATGGAGTTGATCGAGGCGACGGGCGTGGACCTCGCCGGCAAGGAGGCGGTGGTCGTGGGGCACAGCGAGATCGTGGGCCGCCCGGTCGGCATGCTGCTCTTGGACAAGTCTGCGACCACGACGATTTGCCATGTGGGGACCGACCAAGCCGGCCGGTTGGAAGAGCATGTCCGGCGCGCCGAAATCTTGGTCGTGGCGGTGGGACGTCCTCGCATGATCAAGGGCGCGTGGATCCGGCCTGGCGCGATCGTCATCGACGTCGGCATCAACGTCCAGGGGGGGCACGTGGTGGGGGATGTCGAGTTTGAAGCCGCCAAGGCCCGGGCCGCCTTCATCACGCCGGTCCCCGGCGGGGTCGGGCCGGTCACGGTCATGATGGTCATGAAGAATACGGTTGAAGCCTTCAAGCTTCAGCAAGGCGCCTAGGCCATGGCCCGCGGCGAACCGGAGCGATTCGAGGCCAAGCTGGGGCGTCAGCCGTTTCTCATCACGATGGAAGTCAATCCGCCCAAGGGCACCGACCTGACCGATCTGCTCGCAGCCGTCGAGCAGGTCCGGGAGCTTGTCGATGCGATCAACGTGACCGACGGGTCGGGGGCCATCATGCGGGCCAGCTCCCTGGCGGTGGCGCACAAGGTCTACAAGGCGGGCGCGGATCCTATCCTGCAGATGACCTGCCGGGATCGCAACCGGCTGGCCTTGCAGGCGGACTTGCTCGGCGCGGCGATGCTGGGCATCCGCAACGTGCTGCTCTTGACCGGCGATGACCCGAAGGCCGGCGACCATCCGGAGGCCAAGCCGGTGTTCGATATCAACTCGGCCGCGCTCATGCAGGTGGCGCGCGGCCTCGCGCAGGGGCGCGACATGGCCGGCAAGGAGCTCAGCGGCAGCCCGCAGCTGTGCATTGGGGCGGCGGCCGATCCGGGCGCCAAGGATCTGGACGTCGAAGTGCAAAAGATTCAGGCCAAGATTGCGGGCGGCGCGCAGTTTTTTCAGACGCAGGCGGTGTTCGATCCGCCAAGCCTGTCTCGCTTCATGGCGCGGGTGAAGCCGTTGGGCAAGCCGGTCTTGGCCGGCCTCCTGTTGGTCAAATCCGCGAAGATGGCGCGCTACATGAACGAGCACGTGTGGGGCATTCATGTGCCGGAGGAGCTGATCGCGCGCTTTGAGCGCGCGCAGGACAAGCGGGCGGAGTGCGTGGCGGTGACGGCCGAGCTGATCCGCGGGGTGCGCGGCGTGGCCGACGGGATCCATCTGTACGCGCTCGGATGGGAGGACTTGGTGCCGCAGATTCTTCGCGAGGCCGTCGGCTCGCCGCGATGAACCGCACCGCGCTCACCGAACGGCACCGGGCCCTGGGGGCCAAGATGACCGACTTCCACGGCTGGGAGATGCCGCTCTACTACACCAGCATCATCGAGGAGCACCGGGCCGTGCGAGAGGCGCTGGGGCTCTTTGATATTTCGCACATGGGCCAGGTGCTCGTCACCGGGCCGGATGCGACGCGCACGCTGAACGCCATCCTGACCAGCGACATTGAGCAGGTCGCCGAGGGCCGGGCCTGCTACACGCTGATGTTGAATGAATCGGGCGGCGTGCTCGATGACCTGATCGTCTATCGGACCGGCCGTGAAGCCTTTCTCATCATCGTCAATTGCGCCAATCGCACCAGCGATGTGCAGTGGCTGACCGCGCATCGGCAAGGCCGCGCGACCGTCTCGGACATCAGCGAAGGCCGTTCGATCATCGCGGTGCAGGGTCCGAGGGCGTGCCGGACCCTCGAGCAAGTGCTTGATGCCCGAGTGACCAGCCTGGGCCGCTTCGGCATGGCCCCGATTCGCACGATGGGCCCTGACGCCTGCCTGGCGCGCACCGGGTACACGGGCGGCGATGGGTTTGAGTTATTTCTTCCGGATCACCATGCGCGGCGGGTGTGGGACCTGGTGTTGACGGCCTCGCAGCCGCTCGGGGGGCTGCCGATCGGATTGGGCGCGCGCGATACGCTGCGCATCGAGGCGGGCCTGCGTCTCTACGGCTCGGACATGGAGACCACGACCAGCCCCTTTGAGGCCGAATTAAGCTGGACGGTCGCCTTGAACAAGCCGGACTTCATCGGCAAGGACGCGCTGCTGGCTCAGAAGGCGCGGGGCGTGACCCGCAAGTTCGTCGGCGTCGAGTTCGGGCAGGGGCCGATTCCTCGGCCAGGGTGCGATTTCCTGGTTGAGGAGCGG
>JAHFGW010000001.1:52528-60517 GCA_023247235.1 Candidatus Omnitrophota bacterium
GGCGGCACTGGAGGATCGAACACGGTGATGGACGTTCCGCAGGACTTGCGCTACACGAAGACGCACGAGTGGGCCCGTCGAGACACCAAGGACACCGTCGTGGGCATCACCGCGCATGCGCAAGAGGAGCTGCGCGATGTCGTATTCATCGAGCTGCCGAAGGTCGGCCGCCAGGTCAAGCAAGGAGAACCCATCGCAGTGATCGAATCCGTCAAGGCGGCCTTCGATATCTATGCGCCCGTGTCGGGGACCATCACGCGCGCTAACGAGCAGGTGAGGACGACACCCCAGCTGATCAATCAGGATTGCTACGGGCAGGGGTGGCTGTGCGCCATCAGCCCCACGGTCCCAAGCGAGTTCGAGGGCCTAGCTTCCCACGAAGACTACCGGCGCGTGATCGGTGCCCAGACGCCCTAAGCCCCTCCATCATGGACTACGCCCCACAGACAGACACCGAACTGCACGAGATGCTCGCCGCCATCGGGGTGGAGTCCTTCGAGGAGCTCATCCAGGCGGTGCCGCAGGACGTGCGGCAGCAGGCCTCGGCGGTGCCGGCGGGGTTGACGGAGCCCGAACTGCTCCAGCTCCTCGAGCGCTTGGCCGGTCGCAACCGCGCCCTCACGCAGGTCACCTCGTTTCTGGGAGCGGGTTGCTACCAGCATCTCGTGCCGACCGTGGTCGATGCGATCGCCAGCCGCGGCGAGTGGCTCACGCCGTACACGCCGTATCAAGCCGAGGCGAGCCAAGGTACCCTCCAGGCCATCTATGAATTTCAGACCATGGTCTGCGAATTGCTCCGGATGGAGCTGGCCAACGCGTCGCTCTACGACGGCGCCTCCAGCGCGGCGGAAGCGGTGGTCTTGGCGTTACGCGCCACGGAGCGGCCCCGCATTCTGCTGTCGGAAACCGTGCATCCGCACGTCCGCCAAGTGATCGCGACCTATCTGAGCGGCGCCCAGGCCGTGATTCAAGAGATTCCATCCGTCAACGGCGTCACGGACCTGGAGGCGCTTGGCCGCGCGCTGCGGGACGATGTCGCAGGACTCCTCCTGCAGCACCCCAACGTCTTCGGATGCCTGGAGCCGATGGCGCAAGCGGCCGACATGACGCATCGGGTCGGCGGCCTGTTCATGGCCTCCGTGTATCCCATGAGCCTGGGGCTGGTGCAGCCTCCGGGCGCCTACGGCGCGGATATCGCCGTGGGCGAAGGCCGCTGCTTGGGCAGCCCACCAGCCTATGGCGGACCAGGACTGGGATTGTTTGCGACGACGCAGGCGTTGTTGCGGCGGATGCCCGGCCGCTTGTCCGGCTGCTCCGTCGATGCGGCCGGCCGGCGGGCGTTTACCTTGACGCTGCAGACGCGCGAGCAGCACATCCGGCGCGAGCGCGCCACGTCCAACATCTGCACGAACCAGGGCTGGATCATGCTGCGTGCGACCATCTTCTTGAGCCTGTTGGGTCCGGAAGGCCTGCGGGAGCTGGCGACGCGCAATGCGGAGAAGGCGCGCTACGCGCGCGAGCGGCTGCTGGAGCTGCCATGGATCTCGCCGGGTGTTGACCAACCCTTCTTCAATGAGTTCATGCTGCGCTACGACTCCTCGGTCGCGCCTGAGACGCTCAACCGGAAGCTGGCCAAGCAGGGCATCCTCGGCGGGCTAGCCTTGGGCCCATGGTATCCGACCCGGGCGCAGGAGACGCTCTGGTGCGTCACGGAAGCGCTCGGCCGCGAGGCGATCGACCGGACGGTGGAAACGTTGAGAAAGCTCGTCTAGGTGAAGATGGCTGAGCCTCTTATTTTCGAACGTTCAGTGACGGGACGGCGCGGCTGGCGGCTGCCGCCGAGCGATATCGCGCGCGACACGTCCAGCCCGCCGGTGCCGGCGGAGCACCTGCGCCGAGACCCGCCGGCATTGCCCGAAGTCGCGGAATTCGACGTGGTGCGGCACTACACGCGCTTGTCGCAGCAGAATTTTTCGGTCGATACGAACTTTTATCCGCTTGGCTCCTGCACGATGAAATACAACCCGAAGCTGAACGAACGGGTCGCGGCGCTGCCTGGATTCGCCTGGCTGCATCCGCTCCAGCCGGCCGAGCACGTCCAGGGCATGCTGCAGCTTATGCACGAGCTGGAGCAGCTCTTATGCGCGATCACCGGGATGGGCGCCTTCACGCTCCAGCCGGCGGCCGGGGCGCAGGGGGAGCTGACAGGCTTGAAAATCATCGCCGCGTACCATCGGCGCAAGCGGCGCCGGCGCTCGACGATCCTGATCCCGGATTCGGCGCATGGCACCAACCCGGCCTCGGCCGCGCTGTCGGGGTTTCAGGTGGTCCAGCTGAAATCCGGGCCCAACGGCTTGATCGACCTGACGGAGCTGAAGCACAAGCTCACCGGGGACGTTGCCGCGCTGATGCTGACGAACCCGAATACGCTCGGGTTGTTCGAGCGGGAGATCCGGGCGATCTGCGCGCTGCTGCATGAGCGGGATGCCCTGGTCTACATGGACGGGGCCAACATGAACGCGCTGCTGGGGATCGCCCGGCCGGGCGATGCCGGCGTTGATGTGCTCCAGCTCAATTTGCACAAGACGTTTTCGACCCCGCATGGCGGGGGCGGGCCGGGGGCAGGCCCCGTGGGTGTCAAGGCCAGCTTGGAGGGATTCCTGCCGCTTCCGCGGGTGCGTCAACGGGGCGCGCGCTTCAGTTGGGCTGACCAGGGCCGGGCCTCGGTGGGCCGGGTGCACGGCTTTTATGGTAATGTCGGCATGCTGGTCCGCGCGTACGCCTATATCCGCACGCTCGGCCAGGAGGGGCTCAGCCGGGCGTCCCGCGTGGCGATCACCAACGCCAATTACCTCAAGGCAAAGCTGCATGGGGTGTTGAGTGTTCCCTTCGATGACCCCTGCCTGCACGAATTCGTGGTGTCGCTGAAGGGACTCCGGGCGCACGGTGTGTCGGCCGGCGATGTCGCCAAACGGCTGCTCGATTACGGCTTCTATGCGCCGACGGTGTATTTTCCCCTGATCGTGGAGGAAGCGCTCATGATCGAGCCGACCGAGACCGAATCTAAACAGACGCTGGATGCGTTCGTGGACGCGCTCCAGCGGATTGTCGAAGAAGCTCGCACGAATCCCGACGTGGTGCGCCGAGCGCCGCAGCGGATGCCCGTGCAGCGGCTGGATGAAGTCAAGGCGGCCCGGGAACCCAACCTGCGCTGGTCAGCGCCCAAGTCTCTGGCGGCCCATGGATCTCAGTGACGTACCGCTGTTGAGGGACGGGGTGCGCGTCGGCACGGCGCACATGCAGTTCGATGCGCAACGCGCCCAAGCGGGACGGCCATTGGTCCGGTTCTTCCGATGGCATCCGCCGGCCGCCTCCCTTGGATGGAAGCAAGCCATGCCGGAGTGGCTGGACGCGGCGCGGGTGGCGCTCGCGCGGCTGGACATCGTCGAGCGGCCGACCGGCGGAGGGCTGGCGTGGCATGGCTCGGATGTGTCGTGCGCGGTGATCCTGCCGCGCGGACCGTCCGGTCGGCTGCACGAGCTGATGCAGGCGATCTGCGAGACCGCGGCCCAAGCATGCCGCGCCTTCGGGATTGCGGCCGACGTGGAGCTTGAGCAACAAGCAAGCGGGCGCGTGACGGTCTGCCTCAGCGAACCCAGCCCCTATGCCGTGTATGCGGCGGGCCGCAAGCTCGCCGGTTTTGCGCTGCGGCGCTACCCGCAGGCTTGGCTCATCCAAGGCTCGCTGCTGGTGCGGCCGGTGGCTGAGGAGCTGCGCGCCGCCATGCCTCCGCCGGTCCGCGCGGCATGGCAGGCTCGCGCGATCTCGCTCTGCGAGGCGGCAGGCCGACCCGTGGAGGAATCTGAAGTCATCGAGGCCTGGGCGGCGCACTGGGGTGCGCGTCGCGCCCCGCTGGAGCATTCGCTCATGACCGCCTGATGCGCTGCGATACGTGCAAGCGGGAGGCGGACGTCGTGCTGCGAGTCGTGGTCGCCAAGAACTACGATCGCAGCCTGGCGCGGCCACTCTATAACTGTCCCGCGTGTTACGAGAAGAAGGAAGGGGAGAAAATCGCTCGAGGTTCGAGGCTGGAGGCTGGAGGGAAAGACCAAAATATCCTACGGCCACGAGCCACAAGCCATGAGCCACGAGCCAAGGGAGGTACGTCACGACAATGATCACCACCGTGGTAGGGAGCTATCCCAAAGTGGCTGAGCAGGGATATGGCACCGGCCTCATCGGTGCCCGCAACAAGTGGCAACGCAAGGAGTGGACGGACGCGCAGCTTGAGCGTACCTGCCAGGAGATCACGCGCTCGGTCATCCAGGAGGAAGAAACGGCGGGGCTCGACCTCCTGACGGACGGGCAGATCCGGTGGGAGGACCTCGTGACACCGATCGCCAGGGGCCTCGATGGATTTGAGATCAACGGCTTGACACGATGGTTTGACAATAACGTCTACTATCGCCGGCCCATCCTGCACAAGGCGCCCAGGCGGCGTGGGCCGATCTTGGTGGACGACTATCGCTTCGCGACCCGGTGCACCAGGCGGCCGGTGAAAGCCGTCTTGCCGGGCCCGTACACGTTTGCGCGGGTCAGCGAGGACCGCCACTACCGGTCCGAACGGAAGTTTGTGCTCAAGCTCGCGGAGCTCCTCAATGACGAAGCGCGGGCCTTGGCCCAGGCCGGAGCCCCCGTGGTGCAGTTCGATGAGCCGGCGCTTGGCCTGGCCGACGCGAATGTCCGGTTGGCTCTGGAGGCCTTGCGGGAGGCCACCAAGGGCGTCAAGGCCAAGACGGCGGTCTATGTGTATTTCGGATCGCTCGACGGGACGCTGAGCGCGCTGATGCGCTCTTCCGTGGATCTTGTCGGCGTGGACGTTGTCTCGGATCCCAGGACGCTGAGCGCGCTGAAGAAGACTAAAATCACCAAAGAATTGGGCCTCGCCTGCCTCGATGCGCGCAACACCAAGCTCGAGTCGGTGACGGAGCTGCACGCGCTCTTTGACCTCATCAAGAAGCGCGTGCCCTTGGACCGCGTCACTGTGAGCCCGAACTGCGGCCTGGAGTTTCTGCCGCATACCCAGGCGCTCGCGAAGCTCCGACAACTGGTCAAGGCCGTCCGAAGTTATCGGCCGGCGACGTAAAGGAGCTCGCATGCTGTTAACAACATCCGTAGGAAGCCTGCCGAAGCCCGACTACCTCATGAAGGCGCGTAGCCAGGCCCGCAAGGGTGAAACCAGCGCCTCTGCGTTGCGGGAGCTTGAGGAGCGCGCCACGCGCGACTGGATCCGCTTTCAGGAAGAGGTGGGCATGGACATCATCGTGGACGGCGAGCAGTACCGCGGTGACATGGTCGCCTATTTCGCGGAGCAGCTGGGCGGGTTTCGCCAGAGCGAGCTGGTCCGCTCGTACGGCAACCGCTACTACCGAAAGCCCATCATCGCCGGCCCGGTGAAGCGCCTGCGGCCGATCACGGTCGAGTGGTGGCGGTTTGCCCAGGGCCTGACCAGCCGGCCGGTGAAGGGGATGCTGACGGGCCCCTACACCATCATGGATTGGTCGTTTAACGAGCACTATCCGTCGCGTCGCGCCGCGACGCTGGCGATTGCGCAGGTCGTCCGCGAGGAGGCCCGGGATCTTGAGCGAGCGGGCGCGCAGTACATTCAGGTGGATGAGCCAGCCATCTCGACTCGGCCGGAGGAGATGGACCTGGCGATCGAGGCCCTGGGCGTCGTCACCAAGGGCCTCAGGGCGCAGACCATCACGCATATCTGCTACGGGGACTTCAAGACGATCGGCCCGAAATTGCATCGGCTGCCGGTTGATCAAATCGACCTAGAGTTCGCCAACCGGAACTTCGAGCTGCTCAGATTTTTCAAGGGCCGCCGGTTCGCCAAGGCCGTGGGCCTGGGCGTCGTGGACGTGCACAGCCACCGGATCGAGCCGGTCGATGAAGTCATCGCCAATCTCAAGAAGGCGCTCAAGGTCTTCAAGCCCGAGCAGATCTACGTCGATCCGGATTGCGGGTTGAAAACGCGCACGCCCGAAGAGGCGCAGGAGAAGCTGCGCGTCGTCGTGCAGGCCGCGCGCGCGGTCCGCGAGAGCCTGGTGAATTGAGAGAACCATGTCGCGCGTGACGATGGCCGATGTGGCACAGCGTAAGGCCTCCGGAGGACGGCTCACCATGCTGACGGCCTATGACTATCCCATGGGCAAGCTGGTCGACGAAGCCGGGGTCGATCTCGTGCTGGTCGGAGATTCCCTGGGCATGGTCGTGCTGGGCTACGACTCCACGACGCCGGTGACGCTGGATGAAATGCTCCATCACGCCAAGGCCGTGCGCCGCGGAGTGACGCGGGCCCTGCTGGTCGGCGACATGCCGTTTCTCTCGCTCCGCTCGGGTAGCGATGTCGCCGTGCAGAGCGCCGCCCGATTCGTGCAAGAGGCCGGGTGCGATGCGGTCAAGCTCGAATGGAAGCCCGGCATCGAGGATCTCGCAAAGGCGATCATCGATGCGGGCATCCCAGTCATGGGGCACGTCGGGTTGACGCCGCAGACCGCCTCCAGCGAAGGCGGGTTCGGGATCCGAGGCAAAGACGCCGCGTCGGCGGAGCGGATTCTCGGCCAAGCCTTGGCGCTGGAGGAGGTCGGCTGCTTCGCCATGGTCGTGGAGTGCGTGCCCGATGCGCTGGCGCGCGAGATCACCGAGCGGCTGCGAATTCCCACGTTCGGGATCGGATCCGGCCCAGGGTGCGACGGCCAGGTCCTGGTGACCTACGATCTGATCGGGCTCTTCGAGCGGTTCAGGCCGCGGTTTGTCAAACGGTACGCGGAGGTGGCCCGCGTGATTCGAGAGGCTGCGACGGCCTACGTGCGCGAGGTGCACGCTGGCGCGTTTCCGGGGCCCGAGCACACCGTGGCCATGGCGCCTGAGGAGCTGCAGAAGCTGCGCGAAGAGCTGGGGTCACGGTGAGCAAGGCCTATTATCCCATCTTTGTCGATCTGAGCGGTCGACGGTGCTTGGTCGTAGGCGGCGGAGTGGTGGCGCAGCGGAAGGTTCGCACACTCCTGGAGCATGGGGCCCGCGTGACGGTGGTGAGTCCGGCGATGACACCCTGGCTGCGCCAGGCCGCCCGGGCCCGCCGCGTCGAGCGGCGCCTACGAGCGTTCCGTCCCGGCGATCTGCGCGGGATGTGGCTCGTCGTGGCCGCGACCAATGGCGAAGCGGTCAACCGGCTGGTCGCACGCGAAGCCGCACGCCGACGTCTCTTCGCCAATATCGTGGATCGGCAGGCGCTGTGCTCCTTCATCGCCCCGGCCATGGCGCGCCGCGGTCCCCTGACGCTGGCCGTGAGCACGGCAGGCGCCAGTCCGACTGTGGCCAAACGCGTGCGGGATGAGTTGGATGCGCTCGTGGGCCGGCGCTATGTCGAGCTGATCCGGTTGCTGCGCGGCCTGCGCGGGGCCGCCAAGCGCCGCCTGCCGAGCTATGACCAGCGGAAGCGGTACTTCGATGATGTGGCCAGGGGACGCGTGTTCGACCTGGTCCAACAGGGCAAGACGGACGCCGCGCGGCGGCACGCGCTCGCGATCCTCAACACGTATCGCTAATGGTGGCTCTGCACACGGTGTGCGCGCTGCTGAGCTACGTCGCGTTTCTCATCGGGCTCGTGGCGGCCATGCTCTTCTTGGTGCAGGAGCGGCAGCTCAAGCGCAAGCGGATGGGCTGGTGGTTCCACCGGCTGCCGCCCCTTGAGGTGTTGGACCGCGCGAACTTCTTGGCCATCGGGATCGGCTTCGCGCTGCTGACGATCGGCGTGGCCTGCGGCGTGTGGGAAGTGCGGCTGCTGTGGGGCCGATGGTGGACCGGCGACCCCAAGGAATACCTGACGCTCGGATTGTGGGCGGCCTACTGCAGCTTGTGGGTGGTGCGATTGCGGGCCACGCTCAGGGGACGGCGGGTGGCCTTGCTGTCGATCCTGGGGTT
>JAHFGW010000001.1:60617-64485 GCA_023247235.1 Candidatus Omnitrophota bacterium
GGGTGCACCTCGGTGGGCACCGTGGCGGTGGAGTTAGCCCAGAAGATCTTCGGAACCCTGCAACGGGCGACGGTGCTGTTGATCGGCGCCGGGAAGATCGGCGAGCTGACCCTCAAGCGCCTGGCGGTGCGGGGCGTGCAGCACGTGCGCATCCTCAACCGCTCCCCGGAACGCGCGGCCTCCCTCGCGGGCCTGTATGGCGGCATCGCGGTAGGGTGGCAGGCGTTGGCGGCTCAGTTGATCGAAGCGGACATTGTGATCAGCTCGACCAGCGCCCCTTCGTGGATGCTGAGCCGAGACGCCGTCTTGGCCGCGCTCCAAGCCAGGCGGCAGCGGCCGCTCTGTTTGGTGGACCTGGGTGTGCCGCGCAACATCGAGCCGGCCGTCGGTGAGCTGGAGAACGTGTATCTGTTCGACATCGATGACCTGCAAGGCCTCGTCGACCATCATCACAAGGAGCGGGCGCTTGCCAGCGAACAAGCCCGGGCGATCATCGACCAGAAGGTCGCTCAATTTCTAGGATGGTGGGAGGAGGAGGCGTTGGCCGGCGTCGGGACGGCGGGCCCCTGCGGATGCGCCCAGTGATGATCGGCACGCGCGGCAGCTCGCTGGCGCTGTGCCAAGCCGAGATCGTGCGGACGAAGCTTGAGGAGCGCTATCCGGACCGGCGAGTTGAGCTGCGGACGATCAAGGCGCAAGCGGACAAAAACCCTGAGCTCTCGCTGGTGGCTATAGGCGGAGAAGGCGTGTTCGTGAAAGAGCTGGAGACCGCTCTGCAGGAGCGCCGAATCACGTTGGCCGTCCATAGCATGAAGGATGTGCCCTTGGATATCCCGGAAGACCTTCGCATCGCTGCCGTCTTGGAGCGCGAGGAGCCACGCGATGCCCTCGTCTCCCGTTCCGGTGCGCCGCTTGACGAGCTGCCCGCCGGTGCCACCGTGGGGACTTCGAGCCTGCGCCGCCGAAGCCAACTGCTTCGGCGTCGAAAGGACCTGGCATTGCGCGAGATCCGAGGCAACGTGGACACTCGGCTGCGCAAGCTCGGCGAGGGCCAATTCGATGCGATCGTGCTGGCTGCGTGCGGGCTCATTCGGCTCGGCCTGGAGGATCGAATCACGCAGCTGCTGGCATTTGAGGAGATGCTGCCCGAACCGGGCCAGGGGGCGCTGGCGCTTGAAGCGCGTGGCGATGACCCGGACACTCTGGAGCTCTTGAGCGGGTTGGAAGATTCGGTGAGCCGAGCGTGCGTGGATGCGGAACGGGCTTTCTTGAAGGCGCTGGGTGGCGGCTGCCGCGTCCCGATTGCCGCGTATGCCTCGGCCGAGCATGGCACGCTGTCGCTGGAAGGGACCGTGGTGCGCGCGGATGGCTCGGCCGAAGTGCGCGGCCGTCTCAGCGGGTCGCTGATGGAGCCGATGGCGTTAGGCGAGCGCCTCGCCTCGGAGCTGGAGTCCCGCGGCGCCCGCAAACTCTTGGGCGAGTAAGTAGAGATGTCGACTTTCCTTTCAGGAAAGAGATGGGTGCGGGAAGAGAAAACTTCGTGTTCTCTTCCCGCCAGAGAAACCCAACCAGCCGACGATGGCTTCCTCTTAGGAAAGGGAGATCAGCTCCGCGCGCGTGGCCTTGGGGGCCGCGCGCGGAGCGCCAAGAGGGGAAACCTAGGTTTTCCCTCTTGGAATGACCCCTTATCGTTCTTGAGTGAAGGGTCATGCGCCCGTAGCTCAGCGGATAGAGCGCCAGCCTCCGGAGCTGGATGCCGTGGGTTCAAATCCCGCCGGGCGCGTTTCTTATACTCATCATGGTGTTCTGTGTCATGTGGAATGCGTAAGGCGTAATGAAACTGCAAAAACCGATGGCGGTTATGACGCTCTCGTGGTTGGTTTTTCCATTACACATGACACCTTGAACATGACACAACCTATGAGCCATGTAGGATGAGTATTGGAACTGTGTATCTGGTGGGCGCTGGGCCTGGGGATCCTGGCCTGATCACCGTAAGGGGTCAGGCGGTCCTCGCGAAGGCGGACGTGGTGGTGTATGACCACCTGGTCGCGCCCGCGCTCTTGCGTCGATGCAGCCCCAGGGCGAAGCGCATCTATGCGGGCAAGGAAGCCAGTCGACGCGCCATGAGCCAGGACGCGATCAACCAGCTGTTGGTGCGTCAGGCCCTCGCCGGCAAGACGGTGGTGCGGCTCAAGGGTGGCGATCCATTTCTCTTCGGGCGCGGCGGCGAGGAGGCCTCGGTCCTCGCGCAAGCCGGCGTCCGGTTTGAGGTCGTGCCGGGAGTGACCAGCGCGTTGGCTGTGCCGGCGTACGCAGGCATCCCGCTGACCCATCGCAAGTTGTCCTCATCGGTTGCGATTCTCACTGGACACGAAGACCCGACGAAAGGCGGCTCGGCCATCCGCTGGGAGCAGATCTCCAGAGGGTGCGAGACGCTGGTGTTCCTGATGGGCGTCGCCAAGCTGCCGTCCATTGTGGCTCGGCTGGCGCGCCACGGCCGGGCGTCCACGACGCCGGCGGCGGTCATCTCCTGGGGCACCTGGCCGCAGCAGCGCGCCGTGGTCGGCACGCTCGGCACGATTGTCCGCCGCGCGGCGCGCGAGGCCATCGAGCCGCCCGCCGTGCTGGTCGTCGGCGACGTTGTGAAGCTTCAACGCCGGTTGGGGTGGGTGGACGCCAAGCCGTTGGCGGGACGCCGCGTCTTGGTCACGCGCGCTCCGGAGAAAGCAGGGCTGCTCGTGGAGCAGCTTGGGGTCCTGGGCGCCGACGTCGAGCAGTTGCCGGCGATCACGCTCGCCGGGGTCAAGGCGAATGGACGATTCCGGCAGGCGGTGCGCGACATTCCGCGGACCGATTGGGTCTTCTTCACCAGTCCCGAGGGCATCGGGTGGTTCTCCCGCATGCTGCAGCCGCGCCGCAATAGCATCCGCCGGCTTGCGCGCTGCCACATCGGCGCCATCGGGCCAAAGACGGCCGAGGCGCTGGAGGAGGCCGGGCTGCGGGTGGATTTTGTGCCGCGCCGCTTCAGCCAAGAAGGCATGCTAGCAGATCTGCCGGAGCGGTTGCTCAGAGGACGGCGCGGGGTCATCTTCAGCGCGCAGAACAGCCGGGACGCGTTGGTGCAAGGACTCCAGCGGCGCGGGATGCGCGTGAGCAAGATTCCCATCTATCGGACGATCATGCCGCGCGGCATGAGCCGCCGCATCGAGCAGGTGTTCAGGCGTCCGTTCGACTTGGTGATGGTCACCTCGGCGAGCTGCGCGCAGCATTTGCACGAGGCCTTGCGCCGAACCGGGCGGCAACGGCTCTTTACGCACCTGCCGTTTGCCTCGATCGGGCCCATCACGTCGGAAGCGGTAGAAGCCTTGGGAGGGCGCGTGGCGGTCGAAGCGTCGGTGTCGACGATCGAGGGGCTCTTGGAGGCGATGGGGCGATGGCAGCCGCGATTAATGCGCTGACCGGCGCCAGGCCGCGCCGGCTGCGGGAGCTCGAAGCCACCCGGCGGCTCATTCGCGAGACGCGGCTGACCACCGAGACGCTGGTCATGCCGCTCTTCGTGCGGCCGGGCCGGCGCATCAGGGTCGCCATCCCCTCCATGCCGGGGCAGTCCCGGTTCTCGGTCGATGAGCTCGTGGCTGAATGCCAGGACTTGGCGGCCCGTCGCGTGCCAGCCGTGCTGCTCTTCGGCCTGCCGGACAGGAAAGATGATCGGGCCAGCCGGGCCTACGCGCACGACGGCATCATTCAGCAGGCGGTCCGTGCCATCAAGCAGGCCGTGCCGGGGCTGCTGGTCATCACGGACGTGTGCCTCTGCGCCTACACGCCTCACGGCCATTGCGGCATCGTGAAAGGCGCTCGAGGCTCA
>JAHFGW010000001.1:64585-128114 GCA_023247235.1 Candidatus Omnitrophota bacterium
CCATCCGACATGATGGACGGCAATGTCGGCGCCACGCGTCGAGCCCTGGATGAGGCTGGATTCGGCCGGGTAGGCGTGCTCGCGTACTCGGCCAAGTTTGCCTCAAGCTTCTACGGCCCGTTTCGCGAAGCCGTCGACTCAGCGCCGGCCTTCGGCGATCGCCGCAGCTACCAACTCGATGCGGCCAATGCGGACGAAGCGCTGCGCGAAGCGCGGCTGGACATCGCGCAGGGCGCCGACATCATCATGGTCAAACCGGCGCTGGCCTACCTGGATGTGATTCACCGGATCAAGCAGGAGCTGCACCATCCGGTCGCCGCCTTCAGCGTGAGCGGCGAGTACGCGATGATCAAGGCCGCCGCGGCGCGCGGGTGGATCACGGAGCGGGCCGCATGGTTTGAAGTCCTCTTGGCGCTCAAGCGGGCCGGCGCGGATATCCTGATCACCTACTGGGCCAAAGAGGCCGCCCGCGTGTTAGCGAATGAAGCCCCCGCGAGTTCGTAGTTCATTGTGCAAGATGTGCAGGATGTGTGAAGAAGGCAAAAGAACGGCATGAGGCAGGAACGCGTCGTCGTGAAACGGCCACACCCGGTGTCCGCTTCTTACAATGAACACCGAACACCGAACAATGAACTGAGGTGGCTCGTAGGCGGGGTCAATAGCCCGGTGCGCGCCTTCCGCCACACCGGCGGCTCTCCCGTGCTCCTTGCCGCCAGCGGCGGGGCCTCCGTCATTGATGTCCAGGGGCGCCGCTATACCGATTTCATTATGGGCTGGGGCGCGTCGATCCTCGGGCATCGGCCGGCGGTCGTCTGCGCGGCCCTGGCGCGGACGCTGCGCCAGACGCTGCTGCCTGGCCTGACGCATCCGCTGGAAATTGAGCTGGCGCGGCGAATCGGGGAGGCGGTGCCGAGCGTGGAGCAGGTCCGGTTCACCACCTCGGGAACCGAAGCCTGCCTGACCGCGGTTCGGCTGGCGCGGGGCATCACGCGCCGGGCAAAGATCCTCATGTTTGATGGCGGGTATCACGGGCACGGAGAGAGCCTGATCGGACACCACGGCGCCGGGACCCCGGGGGCGCTGGCGGCCGAGACGCTGCGAGCGCCGTATAACGACTTGCTCGCGGCGAAGCGCATCATGGCGAGGCACGGCGGTGAGCTCGCATGCATCATCCTCGAGCCGGTGACCGCGAATGTCGGCGTGATCGCGCCGACCGCCGGATATCTGCGGGGGCTCCGCGATCTGGCGAGCCGCGATGGCGCGCTCCTGATCTTCGATGAAGTGGTCACCGGATTCCGGCTCGCGCGTGGAGGGGCTCAGGCGCTGTATGGCGTGACCCCGGATCTGACGACGTTTGGCAAAATCATCGGTGGAGGGCTGCCGATCGGGGCGCTGGGCGGGCCACGGGACCTGATGCGCCATCTGGCCCCGGAAGGCCATGTCTTCCACGCGGGTACCTTCGCCGGACATCCTCTGGCGATGGCCGCCGGCATCGCCACGCTGGATCAGCTCCGCGCCCGTGCCCCGTATGGGCGGCTGGAGCAGGCCGGCGCGCGGTTGACCCGCGCGCTGGCCAAGGCCGCCCGAGCGGCCGGCGTGCCGATTCAAATCAACCGCGTCGGCTCGATGATGACGGTCTTCTTCACTGACCGTCCCGTCCGAAACGCGGCGGATGCCCGCGCGACTCGCCGTGAGGCGTTCGCCCAATGGGCGCAGACGCTGCGCAGCCATGGCATCCTGATTCCGCCGTCGCCGTTTGAAGCGCTGTTCTTGTCGACGGCGCATACCGCTGGGGAGTTGGACCGGTTTGTCCGCGTCTCGAGCGCGGCGTTTCAGGCCCTTCGCCACACCGAGGGCCCATGAGCCGAAACAACCACCGAGCCAATCATCGCCTGAGCAAGTCGCGCGGCATCCCGGAGGCCTGCGTGGGGCGCCTGTCGCTGTATGTCCGCGAGTTGGCCCGTTTGGGCGCGCGGCGGATCGGGTTTGTCTCATCGCGGCGCCTGGCGGAGCAGCTTGGGCTGACGGATGCTCAGGTGCGGCGCGACCTGAGCTATTTCGGGCAGTTCGGCACCAGCGGCCGCGGCTATGAAGTGCAGCGATTGCAGGAACGGCTCAACGGTATCTTGGGCGTGTCCGGACGGACGTGGCACGCCGCGCTTGCCGGCGTCGGCAATTTGGGCTCGGCGCTGCTCGCGTACCGCGGCTTTCAGGAGCGCGGGTTCATGTTCCGGGTGGCGGTCGATACGGATGCCCAAAAGGTCGGCCGCACCGTCCGAGGGCTTGTCGTGGCTCCGGTGGAGCAGCTCCCGGACTTGATCCGGCGGCACCACATTCAGATCGGCGTGCTGGCCGTGCCGGTGGAAGCGGCACAAGCCGTCTGTGAGCAGTTTGTGCACGCGGGGGTGCGGGCCATTGTGAATTTTGCCCCCGTGCGCCTTGAGGTGCCCCCCTCGGTGCGCCTGCGCGCGGTGGATTTGGCGATTGAGTTGGAAACCTTGGCCTTCTATCTGGCCCGTTCGCATGCTCACTGAGATTGAGTCCCCGCCTGCGGCCGCCGCTCCTCCGACGCCGGCCGCGCCGGCCCCAGAGGACAAGCGGCGCTATGTGCACCGCCTCTTCACGCAGATCGCCCCGCGCTACGACTGGTTCAATCGATTGGGAAGCTTCGGATTGGACCGGCGCTGGCGCCGTGCGGCGGTGGCGCAGGCCGGATTGGGAGCCGGACACCGCGTGCTCGATGTGTGCGCCGGCACCGGTGACGTGAGTCTGTTGGCGGCCCGCAGGCATCCGGAGGTCGGCATGATCGTCGGCCTCGATTTTACCGCCGCGATGCTGTCGCTCGCACAGGTGAAACAACGGCGCGCCGGGGCCGCGGTGAGCTGGGTGCAAGGGGATGCGCAAGCGCTGCCCTTTAAGGGCGCCACGTTTGATCGTGTCTTGATCGGATTCTCGACTAGGAACCTGAGCGATCTCGACGGCGGGCTGCGGGAACTCGTTCGGGTCCTGCGGCCCGGCGGCCGGCTGGTGATTTTGGAGACGGGCTATCCGCGCCACCCCCTCGTGCGCGCCGGCTACCAAGCCTTCCTGTTCACGGTCGCCAGGACCATTGGGTTTCTGCTGACCGGACGGTGCTGGCCCTTCAGTTATCTGGCGCGCTCCGTGCGCCAATTCCTGACGCCGACCCAGATGCTGGAACGGCTCGCGGCCTGCGCCACCCAGGCGCGCTATCAGCCCTTGTCGTTCGGTTTGGCCAGCCTCTACATCGCGACGAAACGGACCGGCGATGCGCGACACGCCTGATCTGGCGCTCGTGCTGCGGCCGATCCGGGCGGACCTGGCGGCGGTCGTGCGCCGGATCCTGCAGGAGCTGCGCGACCCGGTGGCCCGACGCGTCGCCTACTTGGTGACGGCGGGCGGCAAACGATTGCGGCCGGGCTTGGTGCTGCTGTCGGGGTTGCGCGGACCGTCACCTGATCGGCGGGCGCTGCGTGATGCGGCCGCGGCCGTGGAGATGATCCACACGGCAACGCTGATCCATGATGACATCGTGGACTCGGCGACGACGCGGCGCCAGCGGCCCGCGTTTCACCGCCGCTGGGGCGCCGAGCGGGCGGTCCTCACCGGCGATTACCTGTACGCGAGCGCGTTTTCCCTCTTAGCGCGCTTGCGGCAGGCGGATCCCCTGCGTATCATGGCGGACGTATGCCAACAGCTCTCCCGCGGCGAACTCTTGGAAGTCGAAGCCCGCTACCGCTTGGATTTGAGCGAGGCCGAATACTTCGACATCATCCGGGACAAGACCGCGTCGTTGATTGCCGGCTGCTGCCAGATCGGCGCGTCGCTGTCAGGGGCCAGCCCGCGGATACTGCGGCGATTGGGGGAATTCGGCCTGAATTTCGGCATGGCGTTTCAAATCGTGGATGACTGCCTCGACTTGACCGGCGATCCCCGGCGGCTCGGCAAGTCGATCCTCGCGGACTTGGACAAGGGCGCGCTGTCCTTGCCGATTATCTACCTGGCGCAGACCCTGAGCCTGCGGCAGCGGCGAACGCTGTTCGAGCCGCTGCGGCGGCGCGCAACCGATCCCGCCTCGTTGGCGAAGATCGCGACCGCCGCCCATGCCTCCGGGTCGCTGGGACAGGCGATGCGGCGCGCCGAACAGTTTGCGGAGCGGGCGCAGGCGTGCATCGCCCAGGCGGGCGTGGACGGATTCGGGCAGACGTATCAAGAGTTGGCGCGGTATGCGCTGGTGCGCGGCGAATGAACGAGCGAGGGAACTAACCATGGGACGTATCGGCTGGCCGGAATTGCTGGTGATTCTTGTTATTGTCCTGCTGCTGGTGGGGACGCGCCGGCTGCCGGAGATCGGGCGTTCCCTCGGCGAAGCGATTCGAGAGTTTCAGCGAGCCATGCGCGGCGGATCGCGCAAGCGATAACAGTAAGGGCGGTTCAGACGCGATGAACGGCACAGGCACCACGCAGGCCCCGGCGGAGAGGCCGCCGGCGAAGATGGATCTCTGGCGCCGGCTTGACGAGCGGCTCGGCCGCCGGCAGTTTCTGCTCAAGGCGGGATGGGCATGTTTCTGGGCCTTCCTTGGCGGGTGGCTGCTCTCCAATCTGCGGTATCTCTTCCCGAATGTCCTCTATGAGCCGACGCTCACGTTCAAGGCCGGCCAGCCTGATGAGTATCCGCTGGGGGTCAGCACGAAGTGGAAAAAGACCAATCGAGTGTGGATCATCCGAGAGCCGGCCGGCTTCTACGCCTTCTGGGCGCGGTGCACGCATCTGGGCTGCACGCCGAACTGGTTTGACGCGGAGCAGCGATTCAAGTGCCCCTGCCACGGATCCAACTTCAATACGGAAGGCGATGTGATTGCGGGCCCCGCGCCGAAGCCGCTCTGGCGCTGCGCGATTCGGCTGGCGGACGATGGCCAGATCCTCATTGACAAGGCCCGCCTGGAAAACCGGCCCGACGCGCGGCGCAAAGGGGACTTCTTCCTGCCGTACCATTCGGCATGACGAGGCGACCACGGCATGCCTGAGCCAGCGCCACCGCGATTCTCGATCAAGCCGTACCTGAAGAAGACCAAGCTCTGGAAGTCGATCTTCCGGCACGACTTCACGGACAGCCCCCGGACGCGCTTGCAGCGCGTCTTCGGCAACGTCTTCCTCCATCTCCATCCGGTGCGCGTGCCCAAGGACGCCTTGCGGATTCCGTATACGTGGGGCCTGGGCGGCCTCTCCTTCTACCTGTTCCTCGTGCTCACCGTCACGGGCATCCTGCTGATGTTCTATTACCGGCCGGCCAGCTCGCTGGCGTACCAAGACATGAAGGACCTCTCCTTCGCCGTGACCCTGGGACGCCTGCTGCGCAATATGCACCGCTGGGCCGCGCACCTCATGGTGGTGGCGGTGATCCTGCATATGGTGCGCGTCTTCCTCACCGGGGCCTATAAGCCGCCGCGCGAGTATAACTGGGTGATCGGAGTCCTGCTGCTTGTCATGACGCTCTTCCTGAGCTACACGGGCTACCTCTTGCCGTGGGATCAGCTGGCGCTCTGGGCGGTCACCGTGGGCGCGCAGATGGCGGCCAACTCGCCGCTGTTGGGCAATGAAGGGCCATTTCGCCTGCCGTTCATCACGACGGCCAACGATGCCAGGTTTGTGCTGATCGGCGGCACGGTGATCGGAGATGCCACGCTGATCCGCTTCTACGTGCTGCATTGCGTGGCCGTCCCGTTCATCTTCGCGATCTTCTTGTCGGTGCACTTCTGGCGGGTCCGCAAGGACAGCTTTTCGAAACAGACCGGGGACAAGGTGGATGTGTGGCCGCATCTGGTGTCGCGCGAGCTGCTGGCGGCGCTGCTCATGACCGTGATTCTCTTTGTCTGGTCGATCCTGATGAATGCGCCGCTGGAAGGCGTGGCCAACCTCAATGTCACGCCGAACCCGTCAAAGGCGCCGTGGTATTTCGTCGGGCTGCAGGAGCTCCTGGTCTATTTTGATCCGTGGATCGCAGGGGTGGTGCTCCCGACGCTGATCGTGGTCGGGCTCATGGCGATCCCGTACGTGGATCTCAACCCGCAGGGCGTGGGTCGGTGGCCGAAGATCGGCTGGAAGCGTCTCGGCCCGATCGCCATGCCTTCGCCGAAGGAACGCGCGTTCGCCGTCAACGTTTTCATGCTCGGCACGATCATGTGGTTCGTGCTGATCTTCATCGGAGCCTATGATCGCGGGCCCAACTGGGAGTGGTACTGGCCGTGGGAAACCTGGAGCCATCGGCGCATGACGAAGCTGACGCTGAAAAACATCCCCAACCTCTGGGGGTTGCTCCTGCTGGCCAGCTACTTCGCATTGGGATCGCCCATTCCCAAGCGGATCAAGGCATGGCTGGCGGCCCGGGGGGGGGCCAAGGCCCCGGCAGCCGCCTCGGCCGCGCTGCACACGGGCCTTGGCTTGGCGATCGCAGGGGCGGTCCTCATTCCGTTGCTGATCAGCCCGGATCCCGCGTACCCGAATGGAAGCCGGTATCCCACGCTGTTGGAGGCGCTGGGCCGCTCGCAGAATGCGCCGATCGTCCACGGCATGTTTCGCGTGGTGCAGACGCTTGGGCCCCTCATGGGGTACGTGGTGAATGCCGGGCTGATTGTGCTGGCGGGATTGACGCTTGCGTGGCTGGGCGTCCAATTCGGCCGCTTCAAGGACCGCCGGTACGAAGAATTGGGGCCGATCAAGTACGCGATTGTCATGGGGTTGCTCCTGATGATGATGGGCGTGCTGGGCAAGATCGGCCTGCGCCTGCTCTTCGGGATCAAGTACATCCTCAGCTTTCCCGGCGTCAACCTGAACATCTGACAGGTGATGAAGCGAGTCATCTTCGTTCTGTTGAGCGGCGCGCTGGTGGCGCTGTTTATGCTCGCGATGTGGCAGGACACGACGCGCGAGTGGACGCATCCCCAGCAGGCGTTTCGCAACACGCTGGCGAAAGAGGAGCGGTCAGGCCTGCACCCGGGGATTCACCAGATGATCCTGGCGGACCTCAACCGCGTGGACCGGTGCACGACCTGTCACGTGGCGATCGATAAGCCGCAACTGGCGCTGGCCGAGGAGCCGTTCACGGCGCATCCGGGCCGGTTCCTTGAGTGGCATCCGCCGGAGCGGTTTGGCTGCACGGTGTGCCATGGCGGCCAAGGGTTGGCGACCGAGGTGAAGGCTGCGCACGGCGACGTGCCGCACTGGGAAGAGCCCCTGCTGCGCGGCTCCCTTGTGCAGGCGTCATGCTATCAGTGCCATGGGGACCTCGCCCCGATCGCGGCCTACGCGCCACAGCTGGTTCGCGGCAAGGCGCTGTTTGAGGCCAAGGGATGCTACGGCTGCCACACGATCAAGGCGTTCGGGCATGAGTTCGGCGGCACGATCTCACAGGATCTCAGCGACATCGGCGCGAAGCCCTACGAATTGATCAAGGCTGACTTCGAGATGTTGGAGGAGCCTCATACCCGGATCCATTGGCTCTTGCGCAAGCTGGCGCATCCGCGGGCGCTGAACCCCGGCTCCCGGCCCGAGGAGTTGCCGCCGGGGGAGGAAGAAGTCTTTCCCAGCGCGATGCCGCATTTCGGATTAGCGCCCGATGAAGCTGAAGCGATCACGACGTACCTGCTGAGTCTGCGGGGCCTCGACCTGCCGTCTTCGTACGTCAGGCCGCCGAAGGAGGCCCCGCAGCCTGTCTACGCGTCGGTGGTCGAGCGGGGCCGGGCGATGTTTGAGAAATTCGGCTGTAACGGCTGCCATGGCGCCGGCGGCGCGGGGGGGCGCAGGAACTGGAACGCGGGACTTGGGCAGGAAGTGCCCTCGCTGCTCTACGTGAAGGCGTATTATGGCAATCGAATCGACGCGCTCAAAGACCTGATCCGTGACGGCCGGCAGCCGGCCCCGCGGGCTGATCCAACCCGGCCGTTTCCCTCGCTGTACATGCCGTCATGGAAGGGACGCATCCCGGAGGGGGACTTGGACGCGCTCACGGCCTATCTGTTTTCGCTGCATGACCAGTTGCCCGCGCAGCCGGCGATGGTGAGTGGCGCGGCCCAGGCCGCGGCGAGCGACGCGCCTCCTGAGGCGCCAGCTCCCTGACCATGCGCGAGCGAGTGGTGGTGGCGATGAGCGGCGGCGTGGACAGCTCAGTCGCGGCCGCGTTGCTGCATCAACAGGGCTTCGACGTGATCGGGATGACCCTGGAGCTCTGGGGCCGCGATGTCTGCGCCTCGGCCGGCAGCCGCCTGTGCTGCTCGGTCCGGGATACGCTCGATGCGCGGGCCGTGGCGGGGCGCCTGGGCATTCGGCACGAGAAGCTCGACCTGGCCGCGACATTCCGCGCGACGGTCATTGACTATTTTGTCTCCAGCTATCGAGACGGCCTGACCCCGAATCCCTGCATCGCGTGCAACGACCACATCAAATTCGGCGCGCTGCTGGACCATGCTCGGGCGCTCGGGGCCGAGCGCGTGGCGACAGGCCACTATGCGCGCACCGACGTGGACCAGGTGACTGGACGTCATCGATTGCGGCGCGGGCTGGCCCCGGACAAAGATCAGTCCTATGTCCTGTTTGGCCTGAGCCAAGCGCAGCTGGCGCGGACCCTGTTTCCGGTTGGCGACTTGAACAAGGCCGAGGTCCGCGCGCAGGCGCGCGAGCTGGGCCTGGTGACGGCGGATAAGCCGGACAGCCAGGACGTCTGCTTCATCCGTGACCGCAATAAGGATGGCTTTCTGCGGCGCGAGCTGCATGTGACGGATGAGCCGGGACCGATCATGGATAGCGCCGGCCGTGTGCTGGGCTCGCACCGCGGCCTGTTAGGCTACACGATTGGCCAGCGCGAAGGCTTGGGCGTGGCGGCCGGGCGCCCCCTCTACGTGCTGGCGTTTGATCGGCCCAATAACCGGCTGATCGTCGGCTCGCGCGAAGAGCTGCTCCAAGCGACCTGTACCGCTGAACGCGTGAATTGGGTGTCGGTGGCTCCGCCCGTTGCCCCGCGCCAGGCGCGCGTCAAAATCCGCTCGCGGCACGAGGCGGCGCCGGCCACCTTGCTGCCCCTGGGGGCGGGGCGCGTGCGCGTGGAGTTTGAGGAGCCTCAGTCGGCGATCACGCCGGGCCAGGCCGCGGTCTTTTATGAGGGGGACCTGGTGCTGGGCGGGGGATGGATTGCGGCGGAGGAGGCCCAATGAAGCCGTGCTCGATCGCACCAGCACGGACGACGGATGCCACGCTGGCGCGCATCCGGGAGCGGTTCCGGGGATTAGACAAGGTCCTTGTCGCGTACTCGGGTGGCGTCGACTCCACGTTGCTTGCCTATGTGGCTCGCATGATACTTGGCCCCCAACGCGTCCTGGCGGTGACGGCGGACTCTCCCTCGATTGCGCGCGCCGACCTGGCCGAGGCCGTTCAGGTTGCGGACCTGCTTGGGGTGCCGCATGAGGTCATCGCGACGAGCGAGGTGTCACGCCAGGCCTATCGAGCGAACACGGCGGCCCGCTGCTATTGGTGCAAGTCAGAGCTGTTCGAGCGGCTCGACGAGCTGGCGCAGATGCGGCAGTTCGACGCCGTTCTCTATGGCGCGATCGGGGATGATCGGCTCCAGGAGCGGCCGGGACAGCGCGCGGCCTTGGAGCATCGCGTGCGCGCGCCGCTACAGGAGGCGGGGTTGAGCAAGGCGGAGATTCGAGACCTCGCGCGCCGCCTGGGGGTCCCCAACTGGGACCGCCCTCAGAATGCCTGCCTGGCTTCGCGCATCCCGCACGGAAGCGAAGTGACGGAGGCGAAGCTCGGCCAGGTGGAGCAAGCGGAGGCCTTCTTGCGCAGTCACGGGTTCGTGCAGGTTCGCGTGCGGCACCTGGGGTTGCGGGCACGCATCGAGGTTGAGCCTGAGGGCGTCGCGCGCTTCACGGACGTCGAGCTGCGACGCCAGGTCGGCCGCGCGCTGCGGGGTTTGGGATTCGACATGATCGAGGTGGATCGTGGCGGCTACCGGCCCGGCGGCGCCAACGATGTTCCAGGAGCGCCTCCACTTGTCCTGTGAAGGTTTGTGGAAGGTGCGGGGTGAAAGGTGTAGGGTGAAGGGTCGACAGAACAAACATGGAAGACGCCTCCGTTAAGGAAAGGGATGGTTCTCCAGGAAGGGAAAACTTCGTTTTCCCTTCCTGGATTAAGTCAGCGATTGAGATGAGCAGAGATTCCTTTCAGACCGACTGATGGTGCGACACGGCGGTGTAGCTCAGTTGGCAGAGCAGCGGACTCATAAGCCGCGGGTCACAGGTTCGAATCCTGTCACCGCCATCTCTCACAAGCAGACAGGGTTCAAAGGCCGAGCGCCCGTCGCGCTCGGTGCAGCAGCCACAGCCAGTGTGGCTGCGGAATGCCGACCGGGCTGGCGGTCGGCCTTTCCGCGCCTGCCACGATGGCAGGCGCTTCATGAGCCGCAGAGCATGAGCCTGGCCACATGGGTGGCGCCGATCCTTCGCTTCGCTTCGCTCGCTCAGGATCGTGGTGAGCGAGGCCGAAGGCCGAGTCGAACCACGAATCCTGTCACCGCCATGATTTTTGCGGTTGTGCTGGCGTGGCCGCCGCTGGCCCTGCGCGCGGAGGCGGCCGCTCCGAAGCTGAGCCCGCAAGCGCAGGAAGCGGTCGCGCTGCTAGACTCGGATGACGCGTACGAGCGGAAGATGGGCTTCCTGCGTCTTGAAGCGCTCCGCGAACCGGGAACGGCCGACATCATCCGGCGTTACTTGGACCACAAGAGCTCCGACATGCGGGCTGACAGCCTGCGCGCGTTGGCGGCCATCGAGGGGCCGAACGCGATCCCGGAGATCCGGCAGCGGCTAGAGCGGGACAAGCGCGCGCGCGTACGATGGTCGGCGCTCCTGGCCTTGGAACCGTTTGCGAAGAGCCACCCGGAGCTGCTGCCGATTTTTATCGGCGCGATGGACGACTATCGCACCGAGGTGCGCATGGCGGCAATTGATATCGTCAGCCGGATCAAGGATCCGGCGGCGCGCGAGGCCATCCAGCTTCACTATCGCAAGGAACTGCACCCGGACGTGCGCCGCGTCCTGAAGATGGCCCTGGAGCGAATGGGCGATGGCTCGTGACGCGTTGCTCGCTGACGTTCAAGCGACGATCCGAACCCATCAGCTATTTGCGCCAGGGGCGCGCATGCTGGTGGGCGTCTCCGGGGGGGGTGATTCGGTCGCGCTCCTACGGATCCTCGTGCTGCTGCGGCCGACATGGCGTCTAGGGCTGCGCGCGGTCCACGTGGACCACGGGCTGCGACCGGAGTCCCCGCAGGATGCGGCGTTCGTTGAGAGCCTGGGTCGGCGCTGGGACGTGCCCGTCACGGTGGTCCAACGCGAGGTCGCTGCAGCGTGCGCCCGCCAGGGATGGTCGCTCGAAGACGGCGCGCGGCGGATTCGTTATGCGGCGTTTTGTGAGACCGCCGAGGCGGCGGGCGTCCAGGTCGTCGCGCTGGCCCATACGGCCGATGACCAAGCGGAGACGGTGCTCATGCGGTTGGTTCGCGGAACCGGGTTGCTCGGCCTGGGCGCCATGCCGATTCGGCGGCCGCTGGAGGACCGCTGGATCGTCCGCCCGCTGCTTGAGCGGTGGCGCGAAGAGCTCCTACAGTTTCTCCGCGAGGAACACCTGCAGTGGCGCGAGGATGCCACCAACAAAGATCCGCGGTTTCTGCGAAACCGGATCCGCCATCAGCTCTTGCCGCTCTTGGCGCGCGACTATAATCCGAACATTAAGCAGGCGTTGGTCCAGCTCGCGCAGCAGAGCCTGGCGGACTATGCCTACCTACAGGACGCGGCCGGACGTCAATGGCGCCGCATTGCGAAGCCGATGAAGACGCAGGCCGCCCCAGCGGGCGCGGTGCGCGCCTGGACCGTCAGCCTCTCGGTGTCCCGGTTCTTGCACCAGCCAAAGGCCGTGCAACGGCAGCTGATGCGGCAGGCGATCCAGCGCGTGCGGGGCGACGTCGGCCGGCTGGAGTTCCGGCATTGGATCCAGGCCGAGCGGTTGTTCCAGGAGCCGCGCGCCGGATCGCTCGATTTGCCAGGCGGTGTTCAGCTTCGGCGAGAGTCCGACCGCGTCATCTGCGAGGTGCTTGGGCCTCAGCGTGCGCCAGCCGAGTCCGCTCGCCTGCGCCTTTCGCGTCCTCCGTCGACGCTTGCGTAAACCCCGTAAGACGCGGTAATATAATACGCTGCGTCAGAGTAGGGCGGCAGCCTCTATCGAGGAGCCAGATATCTCATGGGCACATTTCGACCTTCACCCTCATCGCCGATGCGCGCGCGCTGGGCGATCGCCCTGATTATGATGTTGGGGACGATCTTCCTCATGCAGGCCCTGTCCCGCTATGCCGGCCATTGGCACCGCCAGCTGAGCTATGGCGAGTTTTACCAGCTGCTGGAGCAGAACCCGACCTCACGGCAAATCCTTGAGGCGCGGCTCGTCGAGGACAAGATCGAGGGCCGCCTGCACGACGGCAGCGGGTTCTACGTCTATATCCCCGAACGGGACACCGACGTGCTCCGGCTGCTGCGCCAGAACGTGGCGAAGTTCGATGTCCAGCCGGCCCAACCGGGCTTCTTGGCCATTCTGATGAATTTGACGCCCTTCATCATTCTCGTCGGCATCATGTGGCTCCTCATGCGGTCCGCCCAGGGCGGGGGCCGGCTGCTGGCCTTCGGCAAAAGCCGTGCCAAGCTTGTCACGCCCGAGACGCGCACGCGTGTGACGTTCGAGGACGTGGCCGGCATTGATGAAGCCAAGGAAGAGCTGCGCGAGATCATCGACTACCTGAAAGACCCCAAGCGCTTTCAGCGGCTGGGCGGCAAGATCCCCAAGGGCGTCCTGCTGATCGGCGCCCCGGGGACCGGCAAGACGCTGCTCGCCAAAGCGGTCGCCGGCGAGGCCAGCGTGCCGTTCTATAGCATCAGCGGATCGGACTTCGTCGAGATGTTCGTCGGCGTCGGCGCGAGCCGGGTGCGGGATCTGTTTGAGCAGGCGCGGCGCAATGCGCGGCAAGGCGGGCGTGGCGCCATCATCTTCATTGACGAGATCGATGCCGTCGGCCGCCAACGGTTCGCCGGCATCGGCGGCGGGCACGATGAGCGTGAGCAAACCCTCAACGCGCTGCTGGTCGAGATGGACGGCTTCGACACGCAGGAAGGCATTATTCTGATGGCGGCGACCAATCGGCCCGACGTGCTGGACCCGGCGCTGCTGCGGCCGGGCCGTTTCGATCGCCAGGTCGTCATCAACCTGCCGGACATCAAAGGCCGCGAGGCGATTCTCAAGGTCCATGTGCGGCGCATCAAGTTGGACAAGGACATCGACCTCACCTCGACCGCCCGGCAGACGCCTGGGTTTTCGGGAGCGGATCTGGCCAACCTCGCCAACGAAGCGGCGCTGTTGGCGGCGCGCCTCAACAAAGACGGGGTGGGGACGCGGGAACTGGAAGCGTCTATTGAGCGGGTGATCGCGGGGCCTGAGCGCAAGTCGCGCGTCCTGAACGAACGGGAGCGGCGCATTACGGCCTTCCATGAGTCCGGGCACGCCATGGTTGCGCTGTTGACGGTGGGGACCGATCCGGTCCACAAGGTGTCGATTATTCCACGCGGCGTACACGCGCTCGGGTACACCATGCAGCTTCCGCTGGAGGACCGCTACACGCTGACGCGGAACGAGCTGGTTGGGCGCATCACCGTGATGATGGGCGGCCGCGCAGCTGAAGAGGTCGTGTTCAGCGAAGTGACGACTGGGGCGCAGAATGATCTTGAGACGGCGACGACGATGGCCCGCCGGATGGTGACCGAGTTTGGCATGAGCGAGCAGCTCGGCACGTTGACGTACGGCAGACGGGAGCGCCAGATGTTTCTTGGGCGCGACCTCTTCGAGGAGCGCAACTACAGCGAGCAGACCGCGGTCCTGATCGACCAGGAGATCCGCCGGCTGGTCGACGCCTGCTACCACCAGGCGCGGCGACTCATCGCTGAGCACCGCGCGGAGCTGGACGTCCTGGCAGAGGCTCTGTTGGAAAAGGAAGTTCTGGACGGCGAAGCCGTCCGCCGGCTGATCGGCCTGCCGCAATCGTCCGGCCCGGACTCTCCGATCTCCTCCAACGACCACTCGCCTTCCGCGTCCTAACTCGCGGGTCCCCATGCCCCGCGAGCACATGCACCCCACCCCAAGCCGCAATGGCGGATCCGTGGCGTCGCGCCTCATTCGATGCGGCCGTTATCGCGTGCGCATCGAGCGACGCCCGCTCATCATGGGGATCCTGAATGTCACGCCCGACTCCTTCAGCGACGGCGGTCGTTTCGTCTCGCCCCGCGCCGCGCTTGAGCATGGCCTGGCCATGGTCGAGGATGGAGCCGATCTCCTTGATGTCGGCGGGGAGTCCACGAGGCCCGGATCGCGCCCCGTGCCGCTCGGCGAAGAGCTGCGACGGACCATTCCGGTGATTGAACGGCTGGCGAAGCGGGTGCGTTTGCCGATCGCCGTCGATACCACCAAGGCGGAAGTGGCTCGACGGGCGCTGGAGGCAGGCGCCTCGATCGTGAATGACACCTCGGCGCTTCGCGATGACCCTGAGATGCTTGAACTGCTTGCCGCCCGCGAGGCCGCGGTCATCCTGATGCATCGAGCCGGCACCCCGCGGACGATGCAGCGACATGCGGCCTATGGCGATGTGGTGGAAGAGATCGCGGCGTTTCTCTCGCGGCGGGCCATGACGGCCTGCCGCGCAGGCGTTGACGCCTCGCGTATCGTGTTGGACCCGGGCATCGGCTTCGGCAAGACCCTGGCGCATAATCTCGCGCTGCTGCGGGGGCTCCACCAACTGCTCGCGCTGGGCTATCCCATTCTCCTCGGTCCATCCCGAAAGTCTTTTCTCGGCACGCTCCTTGGAGCGCCGGTGGAAGACCGGCTGGCCGGAACGCTCGCATGTCTGGCGGCCGCCATGCGGCAGGGAGTCCATATCGTGCGCGTCCACGATGTCAGGCCGGCGGCGCAGCTGCTGCGGACGTTGGAGGCCATTGAAGCGGCATGAGGGCACAGGACGGGCGGGTTATGCGGCTGGGCGTGAACGTCGATCATATTGCGACAATCCGCCAGGCCCGGCGCGGTCGGCATCCCGACCCGATTGAGGCCGGGCACGTCGCCGAGCGGGCGGGCGCGAGCAGCATAGTCTGCCACCTGCGCGAGGACCGGCGACATATTCAAGATGAAGACGTCCGAAAGCTGCGGGCTGCCGTTTCGCGTCTGAATCTTGAGATGTCCATCGCCCGAGACATCGTCGCGGTGGCGTTGGAGGTTGGGCCGCAGCAGGTGACGCTGGTTCCTGAACGGCGACAGGAGCTGACGACTGAAGGGGGACTGGATGTCGTGAAGTTGCGGCGGCGGCTTGGCCCGTTGATTGAGCGGTTCCGCGGCGCCGGCATTATCCCAAGCCTGTTCATTAATCCCGTGGCCACGCAGATCCGGGCGGCGCGCCAGCTCGGCGCTCCCGTCATCGAGCTGCATACGGGCCGCTACGCGGAGGCGATCTCGGCCACTGCGCGCGGCCGCGAGCTCGCTGCGCTTCGCAAGGCGTCCCAATTGGCCGCGGCGCTCGGCCTGACGATTGCGGCCGGCCACGGGTTGGACTATGAGAACACGGGCGCGATCGCCCAGATTCCGGAGATTGAAGAGCTGAACATCGGGTTCTCCATCATCACGCGGGCGCTTGCCGTCGGCATGGACGAGGCGGTGCGGCAGATGGTGCGACTCATCGCGGAGCAGCGGGTGGATGCCCTCCAAGCGGCGTGACGCCCGCGTGCGCGGCTCGGCGCTGGCCTGCGGCGTCGATGTCGTAGAGTTGGCGCGGCTCGCGCAGGCGATCCGGCGCGGCGGGAACGCCTTCATGCGGCGTATCTTCACGGTGCATGAGACCGCCTACGCTCGGGCGCGCAAGCGCACGACACTGCAGCACCTGGCGGGGCGCTTCGCCGCGAAAGAAGCCGTCATCAAGGCCCTGGCACAGGTCGACCCGCAGCATGTCCCTGCCATGAATCAAATCGAGATCCGCAATGACCGTCACGGCCGACCATCGGTGGTGCTCATGGACCGACGCCGCCGGCGGGTCAAGATCCATGTAAGCCTCTCCCATGTCGATACCGTGGCCGTGGCCAGCGCGATCGTGACGCGATGATCCCACCACCTGCTACCGGCCGCCGCAGGCGGCCTCGGCCGGCTCGTTACGGCGAAGCACCGGGACGCCGGCCGTGGCGGTGGCGTATGATGTCTCATAGGTCTCGAGTCCCCGCCTCCCAGTGTCGCCACCGCCAGGAGCAGGTGGGGGAATGATCCCTGCCGGCCTGCTGCCGCCTCGTCAACCCGAAGCACACAAGGGGGATGCGGGGCGGGTGCTGATCGTGGCCGGCTCGATGCATTATAGTGGGGCGGCCGCGCTGTGCGTGCTGGGAGCCTTGCGCGCGGGGGCAGGGCTGGTGACGCTCGCCACGCCCAAGAGTTTGCACGGCCCGATGGTGCAGAAGCTGACCGAGGCGATGTGCATCCCGCTGCCGGAGACGCGGGAGGGCAGTGTGAGCATCCAGGCGCTGCCCGAGTTGGCACGCCTGGGCGATCGGGCGGAGGCGGTTGCGATCGGGCCGGGCCTGTCGCAGGAGGCGCAGACGAAGACGCTCCTGCGGCAGCTGCTGCCCAAGATCGTCAAGCCGCTGGTGGTGGACGCGGACGGGCTGAATGCCCTGGCCGAAGAGGTTGACCTCCTCAGGCGCCGGACGCTGCCATGCATCCTCACGCCGCATCCGGGCGAGATGGCGCGGCTGATTCGCCAGTCGGCGGAGGCGGTGCAGTCGGATCGCGAGCGGATCGCCGGAGAGTTTGCAAAGAAATACCAAGTGGTCGTCGTCCTCAAAGGCCACCGCAGCGTTGTGGCGAATTTCGACGGCACCCTCTACGTCAACGAGACAGGGAACCCGGGGATGGCGTCGGGGGGCTCGGGGGATGTGCTGACAGGCATGATCGTCGGCTTGCTGGGGCAGCGCCTTTCGCTCTTTGATGCCGCACGCCTGGGCGTCTACCTGCACGGTTTGGCCGGCGACCTGGCTGCTCGCGAGAAGGGCGAGATAGGCTTGATTGCGTCAGACGTCGCCGATAGAATACCGCTGGCGATCCGCCAGTATCAGAGCTCGCCGACGTAGCTCAGGGGCAGAGCAGCTGTTGTGTCCCTCGTCGGCAACGAGCAACGACGCGCTGGCGTAGCTCAATGGTAGAGCAGCGGTTTTGTAAACCGCCGGTTGGAGGTTCGATTCCTCTCGCCAGCTCGCCTCCTCGGGATCTCATAGGATCCTGAGCGCAGCGAAGGATACACAGCGGGTCGGGGGTTCAAATCCCTCCGTCGGCTCCTTGATCTTTCAGACTGAAGGTGCGTTGGGCAGGTGCCGGAGTGGCCAATCGGAGCAGCCTGTAAAGCTGCCGGGCTTACCGCCCTACGGAGGTTCGAACCCTCCCCTGCCCACCGTTTCCTTTCAGGAAAGGGATGGTTTCAAGGAAGGGAAAACTTCGTTTTCCCTTCCTGATCGAGCCTACATTCTGTATCGTTCGTTCCTCTTAGGAAAGGGAGACCAGGGAGTCCCGCGGTTAGGTAGGCCATGGCGGGACGACCGCGAGGAGGGAAAACCTAGGTTTTCCCTCCTAGGGAGCCCCCCTAAGAGGACTGCTGGTGCGACGCGGGCATAGCACAGTGGTAGTGCACCAGTTTTCCAAACTGGCTACGCGGGTTCGATTCCCGCTGCCCGCTGTCTCCCTCCAAAGTCCTGCAAACGCCACATAACGCTTGACAAGGCTGCTGAGTCGCGCTAAAATTCCTCTTCGTGTTTCGAACTGCACGCGACAGCCCGCCAGTCGAACAGAGCTACAGGGTTTCCGCGAACAATGAGTGCAAGGGAGGTGAGTGTCGTGGCACACATCATGAATGTCGATGAGGTGGCCCGCTACCTCGGGATCGTCCCAGACACCGTCTACCGCAAGGCGCGGCGCGGCGAGATCCCGGCGGTGAAGATGGGAAAAGTATGGCGGTTCCCGAAAGAAACGCTAGACAAGTGGCTCAACGACCAGGCACTTCAGATGGTCAAAAAGACTTGACAGCCGTCTGATGCTTGGCATAATAGAGGTTTACGTTTGAGTTACTCTCCGCTCGCAATCCATGACGAATTGCTTTGACATGTGGGCGTGCCGCGCGCGCAGGGAGTCGGGTTCTCGCCCGACGCTGCGCGACCGACGCGATGGGTCTTGCGTCCACGCGAGTTGGTCGCAGTGAATTTCGGCGCTTCTCGCATCATCAGGTAAGCATGCCGAATTGCATCCCCTGGAACGACATCACACGGCCGGTCTGCATGGTCTCGCCGCGCTGGAGTAGCTCAGGGGCAGAGCACGTGCATGGTAAGCACGGGGTCACGGGTTCAATTCCCGTCTCCAGCTTGGTTTCCGCTGCGGGGGAATTGAGCGGTCAACGGGCGCGACGCATTTAAGGGACGCGCAACGGGCGAGGAGGAGTTCCGATGGCCAAAGCCAAATTCGAACGGACCAAGCCCCACGTGAACATCGGCACGATCGGCCACGTCGATCACGGCAAGACGACCCTGACCTCCGCGATCACCAAGGTCCTCGCCCGCGCCGGCCTGGCCCAGGCGCGCAGCTACGAGGAGATCGACAACGCCCCCGAGGAGCGCGAGCGCGGGGTGACGATCAACGTCCACCACGCCGAGTACGAGACCCCGGCGCGCCACTACGCCCATGTCGACTGCCCGGGCCATGCCGACTACATCAAGAACATGATCACCGGCGCCGCCCAGATGGACGGCGCCATCCTGGTCGTCTCCGCGGTCGATGGGCCCATGCCCCAGACCCGTGAGCACATCCTCCTGGGCCGCCAGGTCGGCCTGCCCACGATCGTCGTCTTCCTCAATAAGGTCGATGCGGTCGAAGACCCGGAGCTCTTGGACCTCGTCGAGCTGGAGGTCCGGGAGCTCTTGACCAAGTACGGCTTCCCGGGGGAGAAGACCCCGATCATCCGCGGCTCGGCCCTGCTCGCCGCCCAGGGCGACCAGGGGGAGCTGGGCGAGCCGGCCATCACGAAGCTCCTGGCCGCGGTGGACACCGCCATCCCCACCCCCACGCGCGACATCGAGCGGCCCTTCCTCATGTCGGTCGAAGATGTCTTCTCGATCACCGGCCGCGGCACCGTGGGGACCGGCCGCGTGGAGCGCGGCAAGGTCACCGTGGGCCAGGAGGTGGAGATCGTCGGCCTCAAGGCGACCAGCAAGTCCGTCGTGACCGGCATTGAGATGTTCCGCAAGCTCCTGGAGGAGGGCATCGCCGGAGACAACCTGGGGGTCCTGCTGCGCGGCCTCGAGAAAGCGGACCTGCAGCGGGGCATGGTCCTGGCCGCCCCGGGCACGATCACCCCGCATACGACCTTCACGGCCGAGGTCTACTGCCTCACGAAAGAAGAAGGCGGCCGCCACACCCCCTTCTTTAAGGGCTACCGCCCGCAGTTCTACTTCCGCACGACCGATGTGACCGGCGCGGTCACCTTGCCCGAGAAGACCGAGATGGTCATGCCGGGGGATAACATCCGCGTGACGGTCGAGCTCATCCAGCCCATCGCCATGGAGAAAGAGCAGCGCTTCGCCATCCGCGAAGGCGGCAAGACCGTCGGGGCGGGCGTCATCACGGAGATCCTCAAGTGAGGGTCGGGCGCACCCCGAACCCCGAACCCCGAACCCCGAACTAACATGGCGCAGGATCAAGTGACGCTGGCCTGCACCGATTGCCAGCGGCGGAACTACCACACGAGCAAGAACAAGCGCAACGTGACGGATCGGCTCCAGCTGCGGCGGTACTGCAAGTGGTGCCGGAAGCATACGTCGCACAAAGAAACCAAGTAATGCAGCACGCAGCGCCGAGATGGAGGACGGCCGCCGACGACGGAATCGAAGGGGCACGGTGTGAGGCCTCATCAGGAGCGTCGGTTAACGGCAAACCACCGGTCTCCAAAACCGGAACTGCAGGTTCGACTCCTGCCGCTCCTGTTCTTTTTTTCGACGCGACGTTCCGCCACGCGCTGGCGATACACGCCAGGGGCGTGGCGCATCCCTGAGTCAGCTACCGCATGGCCAAGACAGCTGGTCGAGTTGGTGTTTTTGTCCGTGGCGTGATCGAGGAGCTCAAGCAGGTGACCTGGCCGACCCGCGAAGAGCTGCTCGGCTCGGCCCTGGTGGTGTTTGTCGGAGTCGCGCTCTTGGGCGCCTTCATCGGCACCTGCGACGTCCTGTTATCGCAGGCGGCGCGGGCCCTGCTGCGGTAGCGGATTGAGGATGGACGAACAGGCGACAAGCAACGACCAACGGTGGTACGTCATCCATACGCAGACAGGCCAGGAGCTCAAAGTGAAGAGCAACCTGGAGCATAAGGTTCAGCAGGGCCCGGCCAGCAGCCAGATCAGCGAAGTGCTTGTCCCCACGGAACGCGTCGCGGAGATCCGTGGCGGCAAAAAACATATTTCCGAGCGCAAGTTCTTTCCCGGCTACCTCCTCGTCAAGATGGAGATGACGGATGAAAGCTGGCATGCCGTCCGGACGACGCCGGGGGTGACGGGATTCATCGGCGCCGGACGCCGGCCGGTCCCGCTCTCCGAAGACGAGGTGGCGGAGATCCTGCGGCAGACCGAGGAGCGCAAGGACAAGCCCAGCCCGCGGGTCTCCTATCAGAAGGGCGAGGGCGTCCGGGTCGTCGATGGGCCATTTTCCAACGTGACCGGTATCATTGAAGAGGTCAATGTGAACCGCGGCAAGCTCAAGGTCATGGTTCCCGTGTTCGGCCGTCAAGCCCCGCTGGAAGTGGAATTTTGGCAGGTTGAGCGCCTCTAAATGCCCCCCAAGGTCAAGAAAGTCAAAGCGGTGATCAAGCTGTACTGTCCGGCCGGGCAAGCCAATCCCGCGCCGCCGGTTGGGCCGGCTCTGGGGCAGCATGGCGTGAACATCATGGAATTCTGCAAGAAATTCAATGAGCAATCCAAGGGCAAGGAAGGTCTTGTGCTGCCCGCCGTCATCACGGTGTACGAGGACCGCACGTTTACCTTCATCATCAAGAGCCCGCCGGTGTCGGTCCTCCTCAAGCAGGCGTGCGGGATTGCCAAGGCCTCCGGGAACCCTCCGCGCGAGAAGGCCGGGCAGGTGCCGCGCGCAACCGTCGAAGAGATCGCCCGGCAGAAGCTCCCGGACTTAAACGCCGGCAGCCTCGCCGCAGCCGTGCGCATGGTGGAAGGGACCGCCCGCAGCATGGGCATTGACGTCACCTGAGCCAGATGCGTCGACACGGGAAACGGTTCCAGCAGGCCGCGAAGCAGGTGGATCAGAGCAAGACCCATCCGCTGGAGACCGCGGTGCAGATGCTGCAACAACTGCCGGCTGCGAAGTTCAATGAAACGGTCGAGCTGTCCGCCTCCTTGAATGTCGATCCGGAGAAATCCGACCAGTCCGTGCGCGGCACCGTGCTGCTGCCTCACGGCACCGGCAAGAGCTGCCGGGTGCTGGTGTTCTGCAAGGGAGAGCAGGAAATCCTGGCCAAGCAGGCGGGGGCCGAGTTTACAGGTGGTGCGGACTTGATTGCCAAAGTTCAAGACGGCTGGCTCGACTTTGACGTGGTGGTCGCCAGTCCCGAGATGATGCGCGATGTCTCCAAGCTCGGCAAGGTCCTGGGGCCGCGCGGCCTGATGCCGAACCCGAAGGCCGGCACCGTCACGACCGATATTCCCAAGGCCGTCCGCGAGCTCAAGCAAGGCAAGATTGAATTTAAGATGGACAAGCTCGGGAACCTGCACCTGAGCATCGGCAAGCGCTCCTTCAAGCCCGAAGAGCTGGCGGCCAATGGACGCGCGGCGCTGGGCGCGATCGCCCGCGCCAAGCCGGCCGCCGTGAAGGGGCGGCTGCTCCGCCGAGTGGCGATTTCGAGCACGATGAGCCCGAGCGTGCCGGTGAGCACCGAAGGGCTTGAAGAGACGTTGGAGTAACCCGAATGCCAAGCGTCGGCCGGGTGGTCAAAGAGCGGATGGTGGAGGAGCTGGCCACGCGCGTCGGCGAATCCCATGTGCTGGTGACCTCCGTCAGCCGGCTCAGCGCCGCGGAAGCCGATGCCCTTCGGCAAAAGCTGCGAAGCTCCCGCGCGCGGCTGATCATGATGAAGCGGCGGCTCGGCCTGCGGACGCTTGAGCGGCTCAACCTCGCGGCCCTAGGCAGCCTGCTGGAAGGCACGGTCGGCTTCGTCGTGACCGCGGGTGAGGCGACCCCGATCGCCAAGGAGCTGATCGATTTTAGCAAGGCGCATGAGAATCAGCTCCAGGTGCGCGGGGGCTGGGTGGATGGCCAGCTCTTGGATTCAACGCAAGTCGAAGCGCTGGCCCAGTTGCCGCCAAAGCCCATGCTGTTGGCCGACGTGATCGCCACGCTCGAATCGCCGCTCGCCGGCCTCATCTTCACGATCGAGCAAGTGGTGGGAGACATGATCTGGGTGGTCGAGCAGCGCGCTGGGCAAGCGCCCGCGCAGGCGGCTGCCATGGCAGCCGCCCCGATCAGCCCCGAGCCGCCGCCCCCCGCCGCAACGAGCCAGAGCCGCGGGGCAGGCGAGCAGGCCGCAGCGAACGAGCCTCCCACGCCCGCCTCGGGTGCAAGCCCGGCTCAGGAGGGACCGGCCGCTCCGACCACTGAAACGCAAACGCCACAGGAGGGCACGCAGGCATGACCGAGCAATTGACTAAACGGGTCGAGGACGCGTTGAAGTTGACGAAGGAAATGACCGCCATAGAACTGGCGAGCTATGCCAAGGCGATGCGGGATGAGTTCGGCATCACCGCGACGCCGATGGTTGCGGCGGGCGCGGCACCGGGTGGCGGCCAGGCGGCAGCGGCGGCGGTTGAGGAACAGGACAGCTTCGACGTCGTCCTCGCGCAGGCCGGCACCAACAAGATTCAGGTCATCAAAGAAATCCGCGGCATGATCAGCCTTGGGCTCAAGGAGGCGAAGGACCTGGTGGAGTCGGCGCCGAAACCCGTGAAGACCGGCGTGCCGAAAGCCGAAGCGCAGGAGATGAAAAAGAAGCTCGAGGCGGTAGGGGCGACGGTCGAACTCAAGTAACTCAGCCGGGGGCGCCACACTCATGAAGAAGATCGTCAGTTTTGCCAAGCTGCCCGAAGGGCTCGCTCCGCCGGATTTGGTGGAGGTCCAGAAGCGCTCGTATCTGGACTTCCTGCAAGCGGATGGCGCCAAGCAGAAGCGGCAGAACCTCGGGCTCCAGGCGTCGTTCCTCGAGACGTTTCCCATCGAAAGCCCGGATAAAACCTATCGCCTCGATTTCACACACTATACGCTCGGCAAGCCGCGCTACAGCGTCGGCGAGTGCCTCCGCAATGGGCTCTCCTTTGCGGCGGCCTTGAAGGTGAAACTGCGCCTGTCCGGCCCAAAGGAAGCTCGCGAGCAAGAGGTGTACTTCGGCGAGATCCCCCTCATGACCGAATGGGGGACGTTCATCATCAACGGCGATGAGCGGGTCGTGGTGAGCCAACTCCACCGCTCGCCGGGGGTGACCTTCGAAGTCACGGTCCATCCAACCGGTAAGCGGCTGTACGCGGCGCGGATCATTCCCTATCGGGGTGCGTGGACTGAGCTCGAGTTTGATCTCACCGATCTCTTGCATGTGGCCATCGATCGGCGCCGGAAGATGGTCGCGACGATCCTGCTGCGCGCCTTGGGTCTCTCGACGGATGAGGACATCCTCAACGCCTTCGGCAAGAGCGAGACCGTGAATTTCAGCAGCGCGGCGGACTTACGATCCCTGGTCGGCAGCCACCTCGGGGAGCGCGTGGTCGATGAGTCCAGCGGCCAGGTCGTCCTGCGCGCCGGCACCAAGATTACCGACGAGTGGATTGACACGATTTGGCAGAGCGGCAAACGGCAGATTAAGCTCGTAGTCAACGTGCCGCCGGAAGTCCTGAAGACGCTCGAGCGCGACCACACGACAACCCGAGAAGAGGCGCTGCTGGAAATCTTTCGCCGCCTGCGTCCCGGGGATCTCGTCAACCTGCCTTCCGCCGAAACCCTCATCCGCCGGCTGTTCTTCAATCCGCGCTACTACGATCTGGGCCGCGTCGGGCGGTATGTCATTAATCGCAAATTGAGTCTCAATCAACCGCTGGATGAACGGCTGATGAGCGGTCAAACCATCGTGCACGTGATCAACTACCTGCTAGGCTTGCGCCGGGGTGAGGGCGAAGTCGATGACATCGATCATTTGGGCAACCGCCGCGTCCGCTCGGTCGGCGAGCTCGTGTATCACCAGTTTCGCATGGGGCTGGAGCGGTTAGAGCGCACGATCCGCGAGCGCATGGCCATCTACGATCTTGAAAAGGTCATGCCGCATACGCTCGTGAACTTCAAGTTGGTGGCCTCGGTCGTGCGGGACTTCTTCGCGCGCTCGCAGCTGTCGCAGTTCATGGATCAAACCAACCCGCTCGCAGAGCTGACGCACAAACGGCGGCTGTCGGCGCTGGGGCCCGGCGGCCTCTCGAGAGAGCGAGCCGGCTTTGAGGTCCGGGACGTGCATCCCTCGCACTACGGCCGGATCTGCCCGATTGAAACGCCTGAAGGCCCGAACATCGGGCTCATCTCCAGCCTCACGGTCTTCGCCCGCATCAACGATCACGGATTTATCGAAACCCCCTACCGCCGCGTCAAAGCCAGCACCGTCACGAATCAAATCGATTACCTCACCGCGGACATGGAAGACCGGGTCCGCATCGCCCAAGGCAGCAGCCCGCTCACCAAGGCCAGTCGCTTCACCGAGGCGCTGGTCAGCTGCCGCCACCGAGGCAACATTATCCGCATCCCGCCCGAGCAGGTCGAGTACATGGATGTGTCGCCGAGCCAGACCGTGAGTATTGCTGCTAGCCTGATTCCGTTCCTCGAGCATGACGACGCCAATCGCGCGCTCATGGGCTCGAACATGCAACGCCAGGCGGTGCCGCTCCTGGTCACGGAAGCGCCGCTGGTCGGCACGGGGATCGAGAACCGCGTGGCCGTGGACTCCGGGGCCTGCATCACGGCCAAGGAGGATGGGGTCGTCGGCTACGCGGATGGGCAGCGCATCGTGATCGGTCGGCAGACCTACGAGCTCAAGAAGTTCCAGCGCTCCAATGCCAACACCGCGATTAACCAACGGCCGTTGGTCAAGCCGGGCGACAAGGTCAAGGCTGGCCAAGTGATCGCGGATGGGATGGCCACCGACCAAGGGGACCTGGCCCTGGGCCGCAATGTCTTGGTGGCCTTCATGCCCTGGCGGGGCTACAACTTCGAAGATGCCATCCTGATCAGCGAGCAGCTGCTGAAGGAAGACATGTTCACCTCCGTTCACGTCGAGGAATTCGAAACCGAGGCCCGCGAAACCCGGCTGGGCAACGAGGAAATCACGCGCGACATTCCCAATGTCGGCGAGGAAGCCCTGAAGGACCTCGACGAGCAGGGCATCGTGCGTGTCGGCGCGGAAGTGGGCCCCCGGGACGTGCTGGTGGGGAAGGTGACCCCCAAGAGCGAAACGGAACTGACGCCTGAAGAGAAGCTCCTGCGCGCGATCTTCGGAGAGAAGGCCGAGGATGTTCGCGATACGAGCCTCCGAGTGCCTGCCGGTGTCGAGGGGATCGTGGTGGATGTCAAAATCCTCACGCGCAAGGGCGCCAGGCCGAAGACCAAGGAAGAGCAACAGGAAGAGCAGCGGCAGATCGCCGAGATTCGCAAGACCTATGAGACGCAGGTCAAGAAGCTGATCGAAGAGCGCGCCGAGCGGCTCACCAAACTGTTAGAAGGGAAGAAGCTCGCCGGACCGTTGAGCGAAATTGACTCCGGCGATACGCTCTTCGAGAGCGGCCGGACCATCAAGGTGGCCGATATCGATAAGCTGGCGCGCGCCGATTTTTCGGATATCCGGCTCGATCGCGAGCCCGCGCTTGAGGCGGAAGTACGCCGCGTGGCGGATTTTTTTGATGAGCGCATCCGCGAGGTGCACGCCGAGGAAGAGATGGAAGTCGACAAAATCAAGCGGGGCGATGAGCTGCCCCCAGGCGTGCTCAAGCGCGTGATCGTGCAGGTCGCCTCCAAGCGCAAGGTGTCCGTCGGCGACAAGATGGCCGGGCGCCACGGCAACAAGGGCGTGATCGCCAAGATCCTCCCGGAAGAAGATATGCCGTTTCTGCCGGACGGCACGCCGGTTCAAATCGTGCTCAATCCGCTGGGGGTGCCCTCCCGCATGAACGTGGGGCAGATCCTGGAAACCCACCTAGGGTGGGCGGCCAAGGTGCTCGGCTTCCGCGCGGTCAACCCCGCCTTCAACGGGGCGCGGGAGGAGGAAATTCGCGAGCAGCTCAAGAAGGCGGGCTTGCCATCCTCCGGCAAGATCCGGTTGCGCGACGGGCTGACCGGCCATGCGTTCGACCAGGACAGCGTCGTGGGCTACATCTATATGATTAAGCTGGTGCACCTGGTGGACGACAAGATCCACGCGCGCTCCATCGGCCCCTACTCCCTGGTCACGCAACAGCCCTTGGGCGGCAAAGCCCAGTTCGGGGGCCAGCGTTTCGGCGAGATGGAGGTCTGGGCGCTGGAGGCCTACGGCGCGGCGTACACGCTCCAGGAGCTGCTGACCGTCAAGAGCGACGACGTCAACGGCCGCACCAAGGTCTATGAGGCAATCGTGAAGGGCGAGCACGCGCTGCAGCCCTCGGTGCCCGAGTCCTTCAACGTGCTGGTGAAGGAGCTCCAAGGCCTAGCACTTGACGTCCGCCTGGAATCGAAGGAGCGGGCCGTGACCCCGGCGGAGTTGTTCGACAAGCTGATCCGGCGCGAAGTGGAAGAGGGGGCTGTGCGGCGAGCGCTGGGCGCCGAGCTCCCCGCGACGAAGAAAGACGCCAAATCCGCAGCGGCGAAAAAAGGATGACGGCACCCTTGACAGGCGATCTGAACGTCTTTGATGCGATTACGATCCGCGTCGCCTCAGACGATGTGATCCGGGGCTGGTCCCGCGGCGAAGTGAAGAAGCCGGAGACCATCAACTACCGGACGCTGAAGCCGGAAAAAGACGGCTTGTTCTGCGAGCGCATTTTCGGTCCGACGAAGGACTTTGAATGCAATTGCGGGAAGTACAAGAAGATCAAGCACAAGGGCATCACCTGTGACCGCTGCGGGGTCGAAGTGACCAAGTCCAATGTGCGGCGCGAGCGCATGGGTCATATCGAGCTGGCCGCCCCGGTCTCCCACATTTGGTTCTTCAAGAGCGTGCCGTCGCGCATGGGGGCCTTGCTCGACATGACGGTGCGCGACATGGAGCGCGTCCTCTACTACGAGGCATTCGTTGTGACTGATCCGGGGACGACGCCCCTGAAACTCCGCGAGATGCTCACCGAGGACCGCTACCAAGAAGCGCTCAAGACCCACGGCAAGAGCTTCACCGCCAAGATGGGCGCCGAGGCCCTCAGTGACCTGTTGGTGAATTTGGATTTAGGACAGATGGTCCGCTCGCTGCACAAGGACCTCCAAAAACAGAAGGCCGAACAGGCGCAGAAGCGGATCCTCAGGAATCTCCGGATCGTCGAAGCCTACCGCAAGAGCGCCAACCACCCGGAGTGGATGATCTTACAGGTGGTCCCAGTCATTCCGCCGGACCTGCGTCCGCTGGTGCCGCTGGATGGCGGGCGTTTTGCGACGTCCGACCTGAACGACCTCTACCGCCGGGTCATCAACCGCAACAACCGGCTCAAGAAGTTGATCGAGCTGAAGGCGCCGGAGATCATCATCCGCAATGAGAAACGGATGCTCCAGGAGGCCGTGGATGCGCTCCTGGATAACGGGCGCCATGGGCGGCCGGTCCTGGGGCCCATGAACCGTCCGCTGAAGTCGCTCGCCGATATGCTCAAGGGCAAGCAGGGGCGTTTTCGCCAGAACCTGCTCGGCAAACGCGTGGACTATTCGGGCCGCTCAGTGATCGTCATCGGGCCGGAGTTGAAGCTGGATCAGTGTGGCCTGCCGAAGAAGATGGCGCTGGAGCTCTTTGAGCCCTTCATCATCCGCCGATTTCGCGAGCAAGGCTTCGCGCAAACCATCAAGACCGCGAAGCGGATGGTCGAGAAGGAACGGACGGAAGTCTGGGATATCCTGGATGAGGTGATCAAGGACCATCCGGTCCTGCTGAATCGTGCCCCCACGCTCCACCGGCTGGGGATCCAGGCCTTCCAACCACTGCTCATTGAGGGGAAAGCGATCCGCATTCATCCGCTGGTGTGCGCCGCGTTCAATGCGGACTTCGACGGCGATCAGATGGCGGTCCACGTGCCGCTCTCCATCGAGGCGCAAATGGAAGCGCGGCTCTTGATGCTGGCCTCGCAGAACTTGTTCTCGCCGGCCAGCGGCCGGCCGATCGTGACGCCGACCCAAGACATCATCCTCGGCTGCTACTACTTGACCAAGGTGCGAGAAGGGCTTCGAGGGCAGGGCGTCATCTTCTCGGGCCTGGAGGAGGCGGTGCTGGCCTATCAGGATGGTGCCGTGGAGCTGCACGCCAAAGTGAAGCTTCGCTGGAAGGAGCAGCTCTTGGACTCCACCGTCGGACGGGTCCTGTTCAACCTCGTGCTGCCCCAGGAAGTGCGCTTTGCCAACGAGCTGATCGACAAGAGCCGGCTCAGCAACCTGATCACCAAGGTGTACCGTACGTGCGGGCACACGCGCACCGTCGAGCTGCTGGATGATTTGAAGATGCTCGGGTTCGAATGGGCGACCCTGGCCGGGATGTCCATCTCGGTGGCGGACCTCGAGATCCCGCCGGACAAGCCGAAGATCCTGCAGCGGGCGTATCGAGAAGTCGAGCAGGTCGAGGCCCAGTATCGCCGTGGGTTGATTACGGATGGAGAGCGGTACAACAAGATCATCGATATCTGGATGCACACGACCGAGGCGGTCTCGGATCATGTGATGGAAAACCTCGATGCGTTCAATCCCATCTTTATGATGGCCGACTCCGGGGCGCGCGGTTCCGAGCAGCAGGTGCGCCAGCTTGCGGGCATGCGCGGCCTCATGGCGAAGCCCTCCGGCGAGATCATTGAGAGCCCGATCGTGGCCAATTTCCGCGAGGGGCTGACTGTGCATGAGTATTTCATTTCGACGCACGGCGCGCGCAAGGGGCTGGCGGATACTGCCCTTAAGACGGCGGACTCCGGGTACCTCACGCGCCGGCTCGTTGATGTCGCTCAGGACGTCATCATCACGGACCAGGACTGCGGCACGCTCAACGGCATCCTCATGACCCCAATCCGCGAGGGCGACGAGGACATCGTCGCGCTGAAGGAGCGCATCGTGGGTCGGGTGGTGCTGGATAACGTGGTCGACGTGGTGACGGATGACATGATCATCCGATCGAATGAGGAGATCACAGAAGAGATCGCGGACCGCATGGAGGCAGAGAATATCGAGCGGATCAAGATCCGCAGCGTCCTGACCTGCGAGACGCGCCGCGGCGCCTGCGCGAAGTGCTACGGGCGCAACCTGGCCACCGGGGCCATGGTGGACATGGGCGAGGCCGTCGGCATCATTGCCGCCCAGTCGATCGGCGAGCCCGGAACCCAGCTGACGATGCGGACGTTCCACATCGGGGGCACGGCGCACCGCGCGATCGAGCAGTCCGAGATCAAGGCCAAGCACAAGGGCAACATGAAGTTCCATAACGTGAAGACCGTCCAGATCAAGCCCGACGAGCTGCTGGTACTCAACCGCAACGGGGAACTGTCCGTCGTCGATTCCGATGGCCGAGAGCTGGAGCGGCACCGCATCCTGCAGGGAAGCGTCGTTACCAAGCAAGACGGCGAACCCATCGTGCGCGATGAGCTGCTGGTGCGGTGGGATCCCTATACGACTCCGAACTTGACCGAGTTTGCCGGGCGGGTCCGCTTCGAGGACGTGCGTCTTGGCGTGACGATGCGCGAAGAGCTGGATGAGGCCACCGGGTTGACCAACCGCGTGATTGTCGAGCACAAGGGCGATTACCAGCCGCAGGTGATCATCGAGACGGACAAGGGCGAACTACTGGCCTCCTATGGGTTGCCGGTGGGCGCGCATGTCCTGGTCCGGGAGGGCCAGATGGTCAAGACCGGAGACATGATCGCCAAGACGGCGCGCAAGATCAGCCAGACCAAGGATATCACCGGCGGTCTGCCCCGCGTGGCGGAACTGTTCGAGGCCCGCCGGCCCAAGGACCCGGCGATCATCGCCGAGATCGACGGCATGGTGGAATTCGGCACGGCGAAGAAAGGTCAGCGGCGCATCATCATCAAGAGCGCCTCCGGCATGTCGAAGGAATACCTGATCCCGCACGGCAAGCATCTCAATGTCTACAAGGGAGACTATGTGCAAAGCGGGCAGGCGCTGACCGATGGCCCCGCAGTGGCCCAGGACATCCTGCGGGTCTGCGGCGAACGCAAGCTGCAAGAGTATCTCGTGGACGAGATCCAGGAGGTCTACCGCTCGCAAGGGGTCAAGATCAATGACAAGCATATCGAAGTCATCGTGCGCCAGATGCTGCGCAAGGTGACCATCGACGATCCGGGCGACACCGAGTTCCTGGTGGGCATGCAGGTGGACAAGTGGCGCTTCAACGAGGAGAACGAGCGGGTGAAGAACAAGGACGGGAAGCCGGCTCAGGCCAGCCCGACGTTGCTGGGGATCACGAAAGCGAGCCTGGCGACCGACAGCTTCATCGCCGCCGCGAGCTTCCAGGAGACGACGCGCGTGCTGACGGAAGCAGCCGCCAGCGGCAAGCGCGATACGCTCCTGGGCCTAAAAGAAAATGTCATCATGGGCCACCTCATTCCTGCCGGCACAGGGTTCAGTACGCATCGCATCGACGAAATCGGCCGCATCGCGCCGGAGCTGCCGAAGCTCGAATCCAACGGGAGCGAGGCCGGGGAGGCGTCGGAGGACGGCCAGTCCTCCGAGGAGCCCGACGCATGACCCGGCACGGGCGGCGCTGACGCATATGCCGACCATCAATCAGCTCGTGCGCCGCGGCCGCGAGGCGCTGCAGAAAAAGACCAAGGCCCCGGCCCTGAAGGCCTCGCCGCAGCGACGCGGCGTGTGCGTGCAGGTGCGCACCATGACGCCCAAGAAACCGAACTCCGCGCTGCGCAAGATCGCGCGCGTGCGGCTCACCACGGCGATTGAAGTCACCGCCTATATTCCAGGGGAAGGGCACAACCTCCAGGAGCACTCGATCGTCCTGGTCCGCGGCGGCCGGGTGAAGGATCTGCCGGGGGTGCGCTATCACATCATCCGCGGCACGCTCGATGCGTCCGGGGTGAACCAGCGGCGCAAGTCGCGCTCGAAGTACGGCGCCAAGATGCCCAAGCGCGAGGGCGCATGAACCTGCAAACACTCTTCAGCATACGGGTGGCTGGAGGCGACGATCAAACCCTCCAGCCTCCAGCCTCGAGCCTCGAGCGGTTTTTACAATGAGACGTCGACGTATCGCGCGCCAGGAGACCGCGCCGGATTCACGCTACAATAACCGGCTCGTGCAAAAGCTGATCAATATCGTGATGGTCGATGGCAAAAAATCCAAAGCCGAGCAGATCGTGTATGGCGCGTTCGACTACCTCAAGAAAAACGCGGCCAGCAACGATGTCGTGACAGTCTTCCATAAGGCCATCGAGAACGTCCGGCCCCACGTGGAGCTCAAGGCGCGGCGAGTCGGCGGCGCCACCTACCAGATTCCGATCGAAGTCCGGCATGACCGCAGCCTCTCGCTCGCGCTGCGCTGGATCCGAGATGCGGCCCGCAGCCGGCAGGGCAAGCCGATGCTGGCCCGCCTGGGCGAAGAGCTGGCCAGCGCCTACCGCAACGAAGGCACCGCCGTGAAGAAGCGCGAGGATACGCACAAGATGGCCGAGGCCAACCGAGCGTTCACCCATTACCGATGGTAACACCCATGAGCAGCAACGGCGACCGTCCTGCACCGAGCCCGCTGAGCGCCGAGTCGCTTGAGCGCCTGAAGTCCACCAGGAACTTCGGCATCGTCGCGCATATCGACGCCGGGAAGACGACGACGTCGGAGCGAATTCTGTTCTACACGGGACGGATCCACAAGATCGGCGAGATCGACGAGGGGACGACGACGCTGGACTGGATGGCGCAGGAGCGCGAGCGCGGAATTACGATCACGGCGGCCACGACGACGTGCTTCTGGCGGAAGTTCCGGCTCAATCTCATCGATACGCCCGGGCACGTGGACTTCACCGCCGAGGTTGAACGCAGCCTGAAGGTGCTGGACGGCTGCGTGGTCGTGTTCTGCGCCGTCGGCGGAGTCGAACCGCAGTCGGAAACAGTCTGGCGCCAAGCGGACAAATACGGCGTCCCCCGCATGGCGTACGTCAACAAACTGGATCGGACCGGCGCGAACTTCTTTGAAGTGCTCAAGGAAATCCGGGAGCGGCTTGGCGCGAAAGCCGTCCCCCTGCAGATCCCTTGGGGCCTGGAAGACAAGCTGGCCGGCGTGATCGACCTGGTCCGGATGCAAGCGATCAAATTTAATCTGACGGATCCGTCGCAAGAGCCCGAGCGGCTCGAGATCCCTGAGGAGCTAAAGCAACAGGCCGCGACCTATCGCCACGAGCTGCTGGAGGCCGTGGCCGAGTACGATGATGCCATAATGGAGAAGTACATTCACGAGCAGACGCCAACCGAGCATGAGCTTCAAGCGGCGATTCGCAAAGCCACCATCCAGGCGGTCCACCTGACGGCGGAAGGCGATAAAAAAGAAGCGCTCTTCGTGCCGGTGCTCTGCGGCGCGTCCTTCCGCAACGTCGGGGTGCAGCCGTTGCTCGATGCGGTCTGTGATTACCTCCCTTCGCCATTGGACATTCCCAACCCCCCGGCGCATGAGCTGGGCAAGGAGCAGGAGATCGTGCTGGCGCCGGATGAAGGCGGTCCCTTCGGAGGCCTGGCGTTTAAAATCGCGCGTGACCCGTATGTCGGCAAGCTGTTCTTCGTGCGCGTGTATTCCGGCACTCTGCGCGCCGGCGCCACGGTCTATAACAGCACGAAGCAGAGGAAAGAACGCATCAGCAAGCTCATGCGGATGCACGCGAACAAGCAGGAGCTGGTCGAGGAGATCAAGGCGGGCGATATCGCGGCGGCCGCCGGCCTGAAAGTCACCACGACGGGCGATACGCTGTGCGATGGCGAGCGCGAATTCTTGTTTGAGCGCATCCAGTTTCCCGAACCGGTCATCTCCATGTTCATCGAGCCCAAGAGCAAGGTGGATCAGGACAAACTGGCCAACGCGCTGGGTCTGCTCCAAGACGAAGACCCGACCTTCCGGATCAACTACAACCAGGAGACGGGGCAGACGCTCATGTCCGGCATGGGCGAGCTGCACCTGGAGATCCTGGTGGACCGCATGCGGCGCGAGTTCAACGTCGAGCCCATTGTCGGCAAGCCGCAGGTGGCCTACAAGGAGACCATACTGCAGGCGGTCGAGAAGATCGAAGGCAAGCACATCAAGCAGACAGGCGGCCGCGGCCAGTACGGCCATGTCGTCATCAAGCTCGAGCCCGGTGAGCCCCGCAGCGGCGTCACGTTCGTCAATAAGATCGTTGGCGGCCGCATCCCGCGCGAATTCATTCCTGCGGTCGAGGCGGGTATCCTTGAGGCGTCCAAGACTGGACCGCTTCGCGGCTACCCGGTGGTCGATGTCACGGCCACGTTGTTCGACGGCTCATACCATGACGTCGATTCCTCTGAAATTGCCTTTAAGATCGCCGCGATCGAAGCCTTCAAGGAAGGCTTCATGCGCGGCAAACCCGTGCTCCTGGAACCGATTGCCTCGGTTGAAGTCGTCACGCCGGAGGAGTGCATGGGGCAGATTAATGGCGACCTCCAGTCGCGTCGAGGGCGGATCGAGTCGATTAGTAATCGAGGCTCCACTCGGGCCGTACGCGCCTTCGTCCCCGTGGGAGAGATGTTCGGATACGCCACAACCATCCGATCGCTCTCGCAGGGCCGCGCGGCGTATACCATGGAGCCGGCGCGCTACGAGCAGGTGCCGCAGCAGATCGCCGCAAAAATCATGGGCAGCAAACAGGGAGGCTGAAGCACATGGCCAAAGCCAAATTCGAACGGACCAAGCCCCACGTGAACATCGGCACGATCGGCCACGTCGATCACGGCAAGACGACCCTGACCTCCGCGATCACCAAGGTCCTCGCCCGCGCCGGCCTGGCCCAGGCGCGCAGCTACGAGGAGATCGACAACGCCCCCGAGGAGCGCGAGCGCGGGGTGACGATCAACGTCCACCACGCCGAGTACGAGACCCCGGCGCGCCACTACGCCCATGTCGACTGCCCGGGCCATGCCGACTACATCAAGAACATGATCACCGGCGCCGCCCAGATGGACGGCGCCATCCTGGTCGTCTCCGCGGTCGATGGGCCCATGCCCCAGACCCGTGAGCACATCCTCCTGGGCCGCCAGGTCGGCCTGCCCACGATCGTCGTCTTCCTCAATAAGGTCGATGCGGTCGAAGACCCGGAGCTCTTGGACCTCGTCGAGCTGGAGGTCCGGGAGCTCTTGACCAAGTACGGCTTCCCGGGGGAGAAGACCCCGATCATCCGCGGCTCGGCCCTGCTCGCCGCCCAGGGCGACCAGGGGGAGCTGGGCGAGCCGGCCATCACGAAGCTCCTGGCCGCGGTGGACACCGCCATCCCCACCCCCACGCGCGACATCGAGCGGCCCTTCCTCATGTCGGTCGAAGATGTCTTCTCGATCACCGGCCGCGGCACCGTGGGGACCGGCCGCGTGGAGCGCGGCAAGGTCACCGTGGGCCAGGAGGTGGAGATCGTCGGCCTCAAGGCGACCAGCAAGTCCGTCGTGACCGGCATTGAGATGTTCCGCAAGCTCCTGGAGGAGGGCATCGCCGGAGACAACCTGGGGGTCCTGCTGCGCGGCCTCGAGAAAGCGGACCTGCAGCGGGGCATGGTCCTGGCCGCCCCGGGCACGATCACCCCGCATACGACCTTCACGGCCGAGGTCTACTGCCTCACGAAAGAAGAAGGCGGCCGCCACACCCCCTTCTTTAAGGGCTACCGCCCGCAGTTCTACTTCCGCACGACCGATGTGACCGGCGCGGTCACCTTGCCCGAGAAGACCGAGATGGTCATGCCGGGGGATAACATCCGCGTGACGGTCGAGCTCATCCAGCCCATCGCCATGGAGAAAGAGCAGCGCTTCGCCATCCGCGAAGGCGGCAAGACCGTCGGGGCGGGCGTCATCACGGAGATCCTCAAGTGAGGGTCGGGCGCACCCCGAACCCCGAACCCCGAACCCCGAACTAACATGGCGCAGGCACCGAAGATTCGCATTAAGCTGAAGGCCTATGACCACCGCCTCCTGGACCAGTCGGCGGGAGAGATCATCCAGACGGTCCGGCGGACTGGGGCGCGCGTGGCCGGCCCGATCCCGCTGCCGTCAAAGCGGGAGCTCTATACCGTGTTGCGCTCGCCCGTGATCGACAAGAAGGCGCGCGAGCAGTTTCAAATCGTGACGCACAAGCGGCTCCTGGAGATCCTGGAGCCGACATCCAAGACTATCGACGCGCTCCGCAAGCTCAATCTTCCATCGGGCGTCTACGTAGAGGTCAGATGAGGTTTTAGCGTATAGCGGGTAGCGTTCAGCGTACAGAATCCGTATACGCTAAACGCTATACGCTGCACGCTAGACGATGAGTTGCAATGGCTCTCGGCCTATTGGGAAAGAAATTGGGCATGACGCATGTGCACGACAAGTACGGCCGCCAGGTCGTGGTGACCGTCCTGCAGGCAGGGCCCTGCACGGTCCTCAGCCTGCGTGAGCCTGCGCGGCACGGCTATCATGCGCTGCAAATCGGGTTTGAGACCATCGAGGAGAAGCGTGTGACAAAGCCCGTCCGGGGCCAGTTCAAGCTAGCGGGCACTGGGCTGTTCCGCCATGTGCATGAGTTCCGAGTCCCGGCCACCGTGTCGGAACCTGTGGCCGAAGCCAAGGCGCCTGCAGGCGAGGAACGCTCAGAGCATGACGAGGCTCCAGCGCCTGCAGGATGGGCTGTCGGGCAACAGCTCAAGGTCGATCTCTTCAAACCGTATGAACTGGTGGATGTGACCGCCATCTCCATCGGCAAGGGATTTCAGGGTGGCATGCGGCGCTGGAACTGGAAGGGGGGCCCGCAAACGCATGGCTCCACGTCCCATCGCGCGCCGGGCTCGATCGGCTCCACGACGTTTCCCGGGCGCGTGCTGCGGGGACACCACTTGCCCGGCCACATGGGGGCGCGACGAGTCACCATCGAGAACCTTCGCGTGATCCGCATCGATCCGAACGCTGACCTGCTGCTGCTGGAGGGTGCGGTTCCGGGACCGGAGCACGGACTCGTGATCATCGAGAAATCAACCAAGCGCTTTGAAGTCATCAAGGCCCCGCTGGCCCTCGTTGAAGCCGTTGAAGAGGAAGAGCAGACGCCAGCGAAGAAAGAGAAGGCGAAGAAATAGTCATGGCTGCGCAGATCGCGATTGTGGACCTTAGCGGAAAGAACGTTGGACAACTCACGCTCCAAGGAGCGAGCTGGAGCAAGCCGGTGCGCCTGGGCGTGATCGCGCAGGCCGTCGCGGCGTATCGCACGAACCTACGCGCCGGCACCGCCTCAACCAAGCACCGGGGCGAGGTCTCAGGCGGCGGCAAAAAGCCTTGGAAGCAAAAACATACCGGCCGAGCGCGCGCCGGCTCGATCCGCTCGCCGCTCTGGCGGGGGGGCGGCATCGTCTATGGCCCTAAGCCGCGCATCATCCGGCAATGGCCTGGGCAGGCCATCCGCCGCCAGGCGCTGCTGGAAAGCCTCAAGGGCAAGTTACGGGATGAGGAGCTGGTGGTCCTGGATGCGTTGCAGGCCGACGCGCCAAAGACCAAACCGTTTGCAGGCCTGCGCAAAACATTCAGCATCCAGCGGCGAGCCCTGCTGGTGCTGGCCAGCGCGCCGGTGGCGCTGAGGCGCTCCGTTCGGAACATCCGAGAGCTCGAACTGCGCAGCGCGGACAGCCTGAATGCCTACGACGTGGTCAACGCGCACAAGGTGCTCGTCACCCGCGAGGCGTTCGACAAGCTGCAAGCGCGGCTTGGAGACGGGTCCTCGAGATGACGCGCACGCCCACTGACATTGTGAAAGCCGTGCGCCAGTCGGAGAAGGCCAGGCGGATCGCCGGGTATGACCAGTTCGTGCTGGAAGTCGCGCCCGAGGCGAACAAGATTGAAATTCGACAGGCCGTCGAGGCCCTCTTCAAAGTCGATGTGCGCCGCGTGAACACCTGCAATACGCACGGGAAGGCGCGCCGGCTCGCGTCTCGAACGGGCCGGCGAATCGATCGGAAGCACGCGATCGTCACGCTGGCAAAAGGCCAGAAGATTGAGGTCAAAGGCTAATGGGCGTGAAGACGCATCGCCCGACCAGCGCCGGCAGGCGCTTTGCGGTCACCGCGGATTTCACCGAGCTGACGACCAAGCGACCGCAGAAGTCTCTCACGGTGCCGCTGCCAGGCACCGGGGGCCGCAACGCCCACGGACACGTCACGTCGCGGTTCCGCGGAGGCGGGCATAAACGGCTCTACCGCTTAATCGATTTTTATCGGCGGGACCGGGCGGGCGTAGGCGGCACCGTCCTGGGCATCGAGTATGATCCGAATCGCTCGGCGCGCATTGCGCTGATCGAATACGCGGACCGCCAACGCCGCTACATTCTCTGGCCCGAGGGTCTCGCCGTAGGAGAGGCGGTGGGCGCGGGGGATGACGCGGAGCTGAAACTGGGCAACGCCCTGCCGCTGCGGCGGATTCCCGCCGGGCTGCCGATTCACAATCTCGAGCTGCACCGCAATCGCGGAGGGCAAATCGTGCGGAGCGCCGGATCCTCCGCCACGATTCAGGCGAAGGAGGGTGACCTGGCGCACGTGCGGCTGCCTTCAGGCGAAGTGCGCATCGTGCACCTGGAGTGCTGGGCGACGGTCGGCCAGGTTGGCAACATCGAGCATAAGTCGCTCGTCTATGGGAAAGCCGGCCGCTCGCGCTGGAAGGGGCGCATGCCTCACGTGCGAGGCGTCGCGATGAACCCGGTCGATCACCCCCATGGCGGCGGCGAAGGCAAGTCCGGCCAAGGCAATCCCCACCCGGTGTCGCCCTGGGGCTGGCATACGAAAGGTCGCAAGACCCGCAACCGCCGGAAATATTCGCGCCGGTGGATCGCCAGCCGCCGCCCGTAACGATGTGTAATGTCCAATGTGTCGTGTGTAATGGATAAGGTGCGCACGATGCGTGTTTTCCCATTACACAGTACACGTGACACATTACACAGAACATTTTCCTGAGGAGACATGGGACGCTCAGCGAAAAAAGGCGCGTTCGTGGATGAGTCGGTGCTGCGCAAAATCGCGCGGGCGCGGCAGGCGAACGACCGCAAACCCATCAAAACGTGGTCGCGGCGCTCGACCGTGACGCCCGACTTTGTGGGGATGAACTTCCTGGTCCACAACGGCAAGGGATTTCAGCCCGTCTACGTCAGCGAGCACATGGTGGGGCATTGCCTGGGAGAGTTCGCCCCGACGCGCGTCTTCAGGCGCCACGGCGGCGTGAAGAAGGCCGAGGCGCCCGGCGGCGCGCCGGCTCCGGCCGCGGCGGCCGGCGGCGGCGCGGGCGCTCCCGGAAAGTGACGCAGATGCCCACGGCAGCGGCGGCTCCCGAGGTCGCGGGACCTGAGACGGTGGTCGGTCGGGCCATCGCGCGCTATATCCGGATGACGCCCCGGAAGGTGGGCTACGTCATCCGGCCGCTGCGCCACCATACGGTGGCGGAAGCGCTGACGATCCTCTCGGTGACGAATCGACGGGCCTGTGGGCCTGTCGCCAAGCTCCTCGCCTCGGCGTTTGCCAATGCCCGCGCGAAAGAGCCGACGCTGCGGGAAGAAGACGTCTTCATCAGCCGCATCACGGCGGATGACGGGCCGCGCTGGAAGCGATTTCGTGCGGCGGGATTCGGGCGCGCGACGCGGATTCTGAAACGGACCACGCACATTACCATCGAACTGGAGAAGCGAGCACGCCATGGGGCATAAAGTCAATCCGATCTGTCTGCGGTTGAACTTGACACACAATTGGCGCTCGCGGTGGTTTACCCCGGAAAAGAAGCTCTTTGTGCAATACATTCAAGAAGACCGGACGATTCGCCAGATGCTCAGGAAGGAGCTGGCGGCCGCCGCAGTGGCTCGGGTTGAAATCGAGCGGTCGCCCGACCGCGTCCGCGTGCTCATCCATACCGCGCGCCCGGGGATTCTCATCGGCCGCCGCGGCGAAAACATCCAGCGGCTGCAAGAAGCCGTCCAGCGGATCGTCGGCACGGACCGGCAGCTCAAGATGGACTACCTTGAGATCACCAACCCGGCGATCGAAGCGCAATTGATCGCGGATTCCCTTGCGTTTCAGCTTGAAAAGCGCATCGCGTTTCGCCGAGCCATGAAGCGCGCGATTCAGCAGGCCATGGAGGCGGGAGCCAAGGGCATCCGCGTCATCTGCGACGGCCGGCTGGGAGGCGCGGAGATGACCCGACGCGAAGGCTACCGCATGGGCAAAGTCCCCTTGGGGACCCTGCGGGCGGACATTGATTTTGGCCAAGGCCTGGCGCATACGCCGCTGGGCTGCATTGGCACACGAGTGTGGGTGTGCAAAGGCATGTTGAACCTCAAGGGACGGCGGGGGGCCACAGCCACCGCGCAGGCACAGGCGCCCGCGACGGTCAAGGCCGCTCCGGCTCCTGCTGCGGCTGCCGTGACACCAGGCGCTCAGGAACCCTCACCCGTCGCTCCGGTCAGCCCCTAACGCTCGATGCCGCTCCTCTTTCCCAAACGTGTCAAGTACCGCAAGGCGCACCGCGGCAAACGCCGCGGGGCGGCCAAGGGTGGCACCAGCCTGGCGTTTGGCGAGTTTGGGCTCAAGGCATTGGAGAACGGGTGGATCACCGCCGCACAGATTGAAGCCTGCCGCGTGGCGATGACCCGCGCGATGGGCCAGGGCGGCAAGACATGGATTCGCATCTTTCCGGACAAACCGGTGACGGTGCATGGACAGGAAAAACCAATGGGAGCCGGCAAGGGCATGGTGGACCATTGGGTCGCGGTGGTGAAGCGCGGGCGCATCTTGTTCGAGGCGGATGGGGTCCACGGGCTCTTGGCGCGCGATGTGATGCGCATGGCGGCGTCAAAACTCCCCTTACGCACGCGCATGGTGCAACGCCGTGACGGGAGCGCGACGGCCTGATGGCTCAGAAGCGGCCCAAGGCTCGCGAGCTGCGGACGATTTCCACGGAAGAATTGCGCGACCAAGTCCAGGCGCTGCGCCAGGAACTCTGGGAAACCCGCCTGAAGGCTCGCAGCGGCGCGGCCACGGCGCCATCTCACGAGATCCGCCAGGCGCGCCGGCAGCTTGCGCGCGTCCTCACGATCTCACGGGAGCGAACAACATGATCCCACCACCTGTTGCTAGCGGCGCCACACGCGATGAACAACCCATGACGGCACCCCAGGTCCGCGGGATCCGCCGGACGCGCATCGGCATTGTCACCAGCGACAAGATGCAGAAAACGCGGGTCGTGCGCGTCGAGCGGCTGTCACGCCATGGGCGCTACCCGCGCACGTTGCGTCTGCGGACGAGCTTCAAAGTGCATGATGAAGGCAACGAATCGCATCTCGGAGACTTGGTAGAAATCATGGAAACCCGCCCGCTGTCCAAGGAGAAGCGCTTTCGCCTTGTGAAAGTGCTCCAGCGTGCGTCCACCGCGCCCCCGGTACCCGGGGAGCCGTCGGAAGCGTCCGCCAGGCCGCCGGAAGACGCTCCTCCTTCAACGAGCGACGCGGGGTGATGCCATGATCCAAATGCGGACCCACCTCACGGTGGCGGATAATTCCGGCGTGAAAAAAGTCTGGGCGATCGGCGTCCTCGGCCAGGGCAACAAGCGGTACGGCAAAATCGGCGATGTCATTCGGTGCAACGTGAAAGAAGCCGATCCTGAAGCGATGGCGAAGAAGGGGGAAGTGGTGCACTGCGTCATCGTGCGCACTCGGACACCGATCCGCCGCGCAGACGGCACCACGCTGCGTTTCGATTCCAATGCGGTGGTGCTGATCGACCCCTCGAAGAATCCCAAAGGCACGCGCGTCTTCGGGCCGGTGGCCCGCGAGCTGCGCGAGAAACACTTCATGAAGATCATTTCGTTAGCGCCGGAAGTTGTCTGATGGCGCGGATCAAGAAGGGCGATACGGTCGTTGTGCTCGGCGGCAAGGACCGAGGCAAGTCCGGGAAGGTGCTGCAGGTCTGGCCTGTGGAAGACCGGGCGCTCGTAGAGCGGTTGAACCTCGCCAAGCATTTTGATCGGCCGCAAGGCCAGAACCAGCCCGGCGGCATCATCGAACGGGAACGTCCCATCCCGCTGGGCAAGCTGGCGCCGCTGTGCGCCAAGTGCGGCAAGCCCGCGCGCGTGGGCTGGCAGATCTCGGATCAGGGCGATAAACGGCGCATATGCCACCGATGCCGCGACATAGTCTAGCCATGATGTGTAATGTTCAATGTGTAACGTGTAATGGTCAGGAGCTTGAGGGGAGCATTACACAGAATGCTCAACGGCCAAAACAATGAGCACGAAAAGCGCAAAGGCGACAACCCAGCTCACAGCGCCACGACTACTCGAACAGTATCGGAAGGAGATCGCCCCTGCACTGGGCAAGACGCTCCACCAATCCAATCTCATGGCGGTGCCGCGGCTCAACAAGATCGTCCTGAACGTCGGCTGCGGGGAAGCGGCGCATGATGCGAAGATCCTGGAGGCGGTGCAGCGCGACCTGGCGCTGATCGCGGGACAGCGGCCGATCATCACCAGAGCCAAGCGCGCGATCTCGAACTTCCGGATCAAGGAAGGCGATCCGGTCGGCTGCAAGGTGACGCTGCGCCGCGCCCGGATGTACGAGTTCTTTGAGCGGCTGATTCACGTGGCCCTGCCGCGCATCCGGGATTTCCAGGGACTGAGCCCTCGCGGCTTCGACCAGCAGGGCGGCTACAGTTTCGGGATCGTGGAGCACACCATTTTTCCGGAAGTGAATCTCGACGAAGCCCGGTTCCCCTTCGGCCTGGACATTGCCATCGTGACCAACGCAACGGGCCCCCAGGGCACGCTCGCCCTGTTGACGGCATTTGGCGTTCCCTTCACGCGAAGCAAGACGAGCAACGCACCCGGCGCGCCGGCCGAAGCCGCTGCCGCGCCCGAGGACGCTTGATGGCGAAGAAAGCCTGGATTCTCAAGTCGCAACGGCCTCCGAAATTCAAAGTTCGCGCGGTCAATCGCTGTCTCCGCTGCGGGCGCCGCCGAGGGTTCTACCGCCGGTTTGGCCTGTGCCGGATGTGCTTCCGCGAGCTGGCATGGGTCGGCGAGATCCCGGGCGTGATGAAAGCGAGCTGGTGAAGATGGGCGCCCCCACGGATCCGCTCGGCGACATGCTGACCAAGGTCCGCAACGCCTCGCGGGCGAAGCACCCGACGGTGGATGTCAAACCGTCCATGTTTGCGCAGCGCGTCCTGGATGTCCTGCGGCAAGAGGGGTTCATCCGAGCCTACAAGCCCCTTGGCGAGACGCCAGCGCGGCGAATGCTGCGCGTGTATCTGAAATACTCGAATAAGATCCCCGCAATCAGAGAGCTCGTGCGCGTCTCGAAGCCGGGCCAGCACCACTATCGCACCGCGACCCGGTTGCCTCGCATTATGCGGGGCTTGGGCGTGGCCGTCATCTCGACCTCGCGGGGCGTGATGACGGATCGCGACGCCTACCGCCAGCGCATTGGCGGCGAAGTGGTCTGCTACGTGTGGTGAGCCTCCTCCCATGTCTCGTATCGGTCGGTTGCCTGTCCCGGTGCCTCAAGGCGCCACAGTGAAGCTTGACGGCGCGCGCCTGACGGTCGAAGGGCCGAAGGGCACGCTCGCCGTGACCGTGCCCGGCGTGCTGGCAGTCGAGCTTGGCAGCGAGCAGGTCGTGGTGGCGCGCCGTGATGAGGAGCAGCAGACGCGCGCCCTGCATGGATTGTACCGCGCGCTGGTGGCCAACATGGTGCAGGGCACCGTGAACGGGTTTTCAAGGAATTTGGAGATTGTCGGCGTTGGCTACCGGGCCGAAGTGTCGGGCAAGCGGTTGACGCTGCACGTGGGGTTCTCGCATCCCGTCGTGCTGCAGATCCCCGAAGGGCTGGCGGTCGAGCTGCCCAAGCCGACGACACTCATCGTCAAGGGCGCCGACAAGCAGCTTGTGGGCCAGTTCGCCGCCACGATTCGGCGCACTGCGCCTCCAGAGCCGTACAAGGGGAAGGGGATTCGATACGCGAACGAGACGATCCGCCGCAAGGCGGGCAAGGCGGCCACGGGCGCGGCCGCCAAGAGCGGCGGGGGGTCATGATCCCACCACCTGTTGCCGGCCGCCAAAGGCGGCCTCGGCCGGCTCGTTACGCCCTGGTACCGCTGCGCCGGCCGTGGCGGTGGCGTCGTATGTCTCAGATATCGTACATCCCCGCATTCAACCCTCGTCACCGCCAGCAACAGGTGGTGGGATGAGCCACACGGCGCGCCGCCAGCTCGGCCGACGGGCCCGCCACCGGCGGATCCGCAAACGAGTCATCGGGATGCCTGATCGGCCAAGAGTGTGCGTGTTCCGCAGCCACAAGCACCTGCAGGCGCAGCTGATCAACGACGTGGAAGCTAAAACGCTCCTGGGTGGCTCGACGCTGGACAAGCAAGTCCGCCAGGCGGTCAAGGGAGGGTCGCGCACGAGCTTGGCGCAGGCCTTGGGCTCCGCGCTGGCCCAAGAGGCCGGCAAACTTGGTATCACCCAGGTGGTCTTCGACCGCGGGGGCTATGTGTATCACGGGCGCGTCAAGGCATTCGCCGAGGCGCTGCGCCAGGGAGGCCTCCAGTTCTGACATGATGACGAAACCCGGTCAACGGTCGCACGGACCTGAAGGATCGCAGTTCATTGAGAAGCTGATCAGCGTCAACCGCGTGGCGAAGGTGCACAAGGGCGGCAAGCGGCTCGCCTTCAACGCGCTCGTGATCGTGGGTGACGGGAAGGGGCGGGTCGGCATGGCCCTGGGGAAGGCAAACGAGGCGGCCGAAGCGATTCGCAAGGGCTTCACGATCGCTCAGCGCACGATGTTCAACATCCCCCTGGCTGGCTCTACGATCCCGCATGAGACCATCGGGAAGTTCGATGCCTGCGAGGTGATGTTGAAACCGGCCAGCCCAGGCACCGGCATCATCGCCGGCAGCACCGTCCGGGCGGTCTGCGAGGCGTCCGGCATCCGCGATATCTTGACGAAGTGCCTCGGCTCCACGAACGCCGTCAATCTGGTCAAGGCCACCCTCCAGGGGCTGCAGTCGCTCGAGACGCAAGAGGCTGTTCGGGCGCGCCGCCAGCATGTTGTCGACGTCGCCGAGCACGCCTAACGAGCTGACCCTATGGACGTCACGTCGATCCCTGCAATGCGCGGCGCGCGCAAACGGCGCAAGCGGCTCGGACGGGGCCCCGGCTCCGGCCATGGCAAAACGGCGACCCGCGGCCAGAAGGGCCAACGCGCGCGCACTGGCTCGCGCAAGCGCCCTGGGTTTGAAGGTGGACGCACGCCGCTCATCCGGCTGTTGCCCAAGCGCGGCTTTCGCCGCAAGGCCACCGGCCAGCAGCCGCCGCCGCAGATCGTGAATGTCGGGCGGCTTGAGCAGTGCGCGGAGGGTGAGCGGGTGACGCCGGAGCGCCTGGAAGCGATGGGACTGATCCGAAACGGCCGCGGCCGGGTCAAACTGCTCGGGGAGGGCACTCTCTCGAAGCGGCTCACGATTGCCGTGCACGCGGCCAGCGGCTCAGCCAAGACCAAGGTCACTCAGGTCGGCGGCGCCGTCGAGTTGCTGAGACGCCTTCCTGCCTCAGAAACTGCTGCCACGTCCCACCAGGGCCAGGCCGGGAAGGCCCAGGGCCCTGATCGGTGATGGACTCATGGGGCGCGACGTAAATGTTCCGATTGCTCAGCGCGCTGCTGAACGCCTGGCGGATTCCCGAGCTCCGCAAAAAACTGCTGTTTACGCTCGGCATGATCGTCATCTACGAGGTGGGGATCTTCATCCCCGTTCCAGGAGTCAACGGGGCCGAATTGGGCCGGATCTTCGATCAGTTTACGCAGGCGACGGGCGGCGGTTTTCTGAACTTGATGAACATGTTCACCGGTGGGGCGCTGTCGCGCGCCACGGTGTTCGCGCTGGGCGTCATGCCCTATATCAGCGCGACCATCATCGTCGAGACGCTGCTGGCCAACGCCATCCCGGCCCTGGAACGCCTGCGCAAGGAGGGTCGAGCCGGCTATCAGAAGCTCCACCAGTACTCCCGCTACGCCACGATCGCCTTGGCCGTGATCAACTCGTTCATGTACGCCATGCTGCTGGAGAAAGTCATCCCCCAGCAATTTCACACGCAGATCGTCCTGTTTCCCGGCATGGGATTCCGGGTGCTCACCGTGCTGACAATGACGGCCGGCATGAGCATCATCATGTGGCTCGCGGAGCAGATCACCGAGCGGGGCATCGGCAACGGCATGAGTCTGCTCATCACGGCCTCGATCGTCGGCCGGATCCCCCTGGCGCTGCGCGATATGCTCGTCCAACTCGGTCCGGGCGGGCTCGAGCAGTCGCCGATGGCGCCGCTCGTGCTGGCCTTCATGGGGGCGCTGTTGATCGGGATCGTGCTGATCGTGATCTTCGTGGAGCAGGCGCAGCGACGGGTACCGGTCCAGTACGCGCGCCGGGTGGTCGGCCAGCGGGTCTATGGGGGCCAGAGCACCTACCTCCCGTTGAAGGTGAACACCGGGGGCGTGCTGCCCATTATCTTCGCGATCTCGCTGCTGTATTTCCCGGTCCAATTGGCCACGTTCGTGCCGGCGCTGCAGGGCGTGACGGAACACTGGTTCTCGCGCACGTCGCTCGTGATGAACGTGCTGTACGCCCTGCTGATCGTCTTCTTCACGTACTTCACGACGGCGATTACGGCCAGCCAATTCCTCGACGCCGCGGACCAGATGAAGAAGGTGGGCGCGTTTATCCCTGGCATCCGGCCCGGCGGCTCCACGGTGGAGTTTCTGGATCGCATTTTAACCCGCGTCACCTGCGTCGCAGCGGTCTATCTGGTCGTGATCGCCATCCTGCCAGACATCATCATGGCGGGGATGAAGATCCCCTCCACCGTGGCCAGCTTCTTCGGCGGCACGAGCCTGCTCATCGTCGTGGGGGTCACGCTGGACACCATGAAACAGATCGAGTCGCACTTGCTGATGCGCCATTACGAGGGGTTCTTTAAGCACGGCCGCATCAAGGGCCGGCGGTAGCGGACGTGCGGCTCGCATTATTGGGCCCGCCCGGCGCGGGCAAGGGTTCTTTGGCATCGGTATGCGAGGAGCGCCTGGGATTGCGGCACCTCTCCACCGGCAATATTTTCCGGCAGGAGATGGCCCGCGGGAGCGCGTTGGGACGCCGGGTGCGGCGCTTCGTCACGGCCGGAACGCTCGTGCCGGATTCCCTCGTCGTCCAGGTGATGGTGCAGCGTCTGCGACGGCTGCCCCGCGCGGCCGGGGTCGTGCTCGACGGCTTCCCCAGGACGGTGGGTCAGGCTCGGGGCCTTCAGGCGGCCATGGGACGTGTCAAACCGCTCGACGGGGTGGTCTATCTGGAGACTCCTGAGCGGGTGTTAGTCGCCAGGTTGTCCGGGCGGCGGGTGTGCGCGCAATGCGGCGCCAACTTCCACCTCCGGACCATGCGCCCACGGCGCGCCGGCCGGTGCGACCGATGCGGGGGACCGCTCACCGTGCGCAACGACGACCGGCCGGACACGATTCGGCGCCGCCTGGCGATTGACCGGGCGAAAGCGCAACCGCTGCTTCGCTATTACGAGCGGCACGGGATGTTGCACCGCATCAACGGGGCCGGACGCTTGGGCACTGTCTTCGACCGGCTCGTACGACTGTGCCGCCGCGAGGGATGGCTCAAGGGCTCCCGGCGATGATCCCACCACCTGCCGCAGGCCGCCATCGGCGGCCGGGCCGCGCTGGACGCGCACCCAAGTGTGCCTGCGGCCCTGGCGGTGCGCGCCACGGATCATCGGATCGATTGAGCTGGGCCTTGAAGGCAAGGCACCGCCGGCGGCAGGTGGTGGGATGATCGAGCTCAAAAGCCGTCAAGAGATCGAGACCATGGCGCAAGCCGGCGCGGTCGTGGCGGCGCTTCTTGAGTATCTGGCCGATCTGACACGGCCGGGCATCACCACGAAAGCGCTGGATGAGGAAGCCCGCGCGTTTTTGCGGGCCAAGAAGGCCAAGCCGGCGTTCCTTGGCTACCGCGGGTTTCCCGCGTGCATCTGCGTGTCCGTGAACGAGGAAGTCGTGCATGGAATTCCCGGCGAGCGCGAGATCCGGCACGGAGACTTAGTGAGCCTTGACGCCGGCGCGGTCGTGGATGGGTTTTACGCCGACGCAGCCCGAACAGTTGCGGTTGGCGTCGTCTCGCCGGAAGCCCAACGGCTGCTCGAGACCGCTGAGCGGGCGCTGGCCGAGGGGATCCAGCAAGCGGTCGTGGGACGGCGCGTGAACGACATTGCGCATGCCGTGCAGCGCCTGGTCGAGGCGGAGGGGTTCAGCGTCGTTCGGGAGTTCGTGGGGCATGGGATCGGCCGCGCGATGCACGAGGAGCCTCCGGTGCCCAACTTCGGTCCCCCGAACATCGGGCCGCGCCTGAAGGCCGGCATGGTGCTGGCGATCGAGCCGATGGTGACGGCTGGGCGGCCGGACGTTGAGATCCTCGCGGATGGGTGGACGGCGGTCACCAAGGATCACTCGCTGGCAGCGCACGCGGAGGACACGGTGGCCGTCACGGACCACGGCGCGCGCATCCTGACGAGGGTGCTGGATGCCCAAAGAAGAGGCGATTGAAGTCGAGGGCACCATCTTGGAAGCCCTGCCAAACGCGGTGTTTCGCGTGGAGATCGAAGGCGGGCACCAGGTGTTGGCCCATATCGGGGGCAAATTGCGCATGCACTATATCCGGATTCTGCCGGGGGATCGAGTGAAGCTGGAGCTCTCGCCCTACGATGTGACGCGAGGGCGGATCACGTACCGCCTCTAAGCCATGAAGGTCCGCGCGTCTGTGAAACGGGTTTGTGCCAAGTGCAAGATTATCCGCCGCCAGCGGGTGGTGCGCGTCATTTGTAGCAACCCGAAACACAAACAACGCCAAAAATAACTGTGTAATGTGTAACGTGTAATGCAAGAGCCGTAATCCAGGTGTTCACGAACGGCAGTTCCATTACACATGACACCTTACACATTACACAACATGTGATAGAGGAGTGAAATGCCTCGTATTGTTGGAGTGGATATTCCCAAGGAGAAGCCGATTGAGATCTCATTGGCGCAGATCTACGGCATCGGCCGGCCGCTGGCCCGGCGGCTGCTCGCCGAGACGCAGATTGACCCGACCCGCCGGGCCAAGGACCTGAGCGACGAGGAAGTCGGCAAGCTGACGCGCGCGATCCAGACGTCGTACCGCGTGGAAGGCGACTTGCGCCGCGAGCAGACGGGCAACATTAAACGGCTCATCGACATCGGATGCTACCGCGGCCTGCGCCACAAGCGCGGCTTGCCCGTTCGCGGCCAGCAGACGCGCACCAATGCCCGGACCCGCAAGGGACCCCGGCCGCGGGTCGGCGTGCGCAAGCGCACGCGGGCCCCGGCGGGCGCGGAAGCCAGGACGTAAGGAGGTCTCATGCTCTCAGAGACGCCACAAGACGCGCCAACGCCTGAATCCCCTGAACCCGAGAAGGCCCAGCCCCCCAAAGCTGATGCGCCATCCGCCGCAAGCCCCGCGACAGCCGAGGCAAGCAAGGACGCCGAGCGGCCGGCCCGGAAGACCAAGGGCAAGCGCAAGCTCCAAGTCACCCAAGGCATCGCGCATATCCTTGCCTCCTTCAACAATACCGTGGTGACCATCACGGACCGGCAGGGCAATACGATCGCGTGGAGCACGGCTGGCAGCAGCGGCTTCAAGGGATCCCGCAAATCTACGCCGTACGCGGCCCAGATCGCCGCCATGAACGCGGCCAAGAAGGCCCTTGAAATGGGATTGAAGGAAGTCGAAGTCTTCGTCAAAGGTCCAGGGCAAGGCCGGGAATCGGCGATCCGATCCCTCTCGCAGGCCGGCCTGACGGTGACCGCGATCCGCGATGTGACGCCTATTCCGCATAATGGCTGCCGCCCCCCGAAGCGAAGGCGCGTGTGATCATGAAAGACCTATCGATTCAGCGGATAGCGTTGAGCGTTCAGCGTATAGGAGGGCCCAAACTATACGCTCTACGCTCTACGCTCTACGCTAACCGTCAGCGGAGCACGTAGTCTATGGCGCGATATACCGGTCCCTCATGTCGCCTGTGCCGCCGGGAAGGGATGAAGCTCTTCTTGAAGGGCACGAAATGCTATACGCCGAAATGCCCCATTGAAAAGCGAGGCTTTCCTCCGGGACAACACGGGCAGCTGCGCATCCGGCTGTCGGATTATGGCGTCCAGCTCCGCGAGAAGCAGAAGGTCAAGCGGATCTACGGCGTCTTGGAACGGCAATTTCGCCGGTATTTCAGCTTGGCGCAGAAGACCAAGGGCGTGACCGGCCAGTTCCTGCTGGAGATGCTCGAACGGCGGCTGGACAACGTGCTCTACCGGTTGGGGTTTGCGACGTCGCGGAAGGAAGCCCGGCAGGTGGTCCGCCACCGGCTCGTCGCGGTCAACGGACGGCTGGTAGACATTCCGTCCTTCTCCGTGCGCGTCGGCGATGTCATCCAAGTGCGCGCAGGCGCCAACGGCCCTTCCGAGCGATTCAAAGCGACCTTGGAGCGGACCAAGGACCGTCCCGTGCCGGCCTGGCTGCAGGCAGACGCCGAGCATTTGAAGGGGCAGATCCTGCGCATGCCGCAGAAAGACGATCTCGGATTACCGATCCAGGAACAGCTCATCGTGGAGCTCTACTCGAAATAAGCCCGGCCCGTTGGCGGGGAATCGCACAGAGAGGGAGGCGCGGCATGGGAACTGTCTGGCGGGATTTCGCAAGCCCGAAGAAGCTGATCTGCGAGGAGAAGAGCCTCACGGACACCTACGGACGATTCATCGCTGAGCCGTTCGAGCGGGGCTTCGGCATGACGATCGCCAACGGGCTGCGCCGGGTCCTGATCTCCTCGATCGAGGGGGCCGCCGTCACGTCGCTCAAAATCGACGGGGTCTTGAACGAGTTCAGCACGGTCCCCGGGGTCCTGGAGGACGTGACCCAGATCGTCCTGAACATTAAGCAGCTGGTGCTCCGAGTGCACTCGCGCCAGCCGAAGACGCTGGTCGTGGAGAAGGACAAGAAGGGCCCGGTGACCGCGGCCGACCTCGTCGGCGATGATACGGTGGATATCGTCAATCCTGACTTGCACCTGTGCACGATCACCAAAGCCGGAAAGTTCCGCATGGAGCTTGATGTGAGCCGCGGCCGCGGGTACGTCATCGCGGAGAAGCACAAGAAGTCCGAGGCCCCGATCGGCGTGATTCCTATCGATGGGCTTTTTTCGCCCGTGCAGCGCGTCAATTTCGCCGTGGAAGACACCCGCGTGGGCCAGGTGACGGACTACGACCGGCTTATCCTGGAGATCTGGACCAACGGCGCCGTCACGCCCAAAGACGCGTTGCTCTACGCCTCCAATATCCTCCAACGCCACCTGGACCTCTTCGTCAACTACGGCAGCCTGCCTGAGGAGCCGGAGGATGGGGAGTCCCCTGAATTGAGCGCAGAGCTGCAAGAGAAGCTGCGCACCCCGATTGGGGAGCTGGAACTCTCGGTGCGCTCCGCAAACTGCCTTCGCGAGGCGAAGATCACGTCGATCGGCGAGCTGATTCAAAAGACGCCGCAAGAGCTCCTGAAGTACCGCAACTTCGGCAAGAAGTCTCTGGCCGAGATCGAGGAGCTCCTGCGGGGCATGGGGCTCGAGTTGGGCAAGGCGCCCGGTCCCGCCGAGTCGACGAGCGAAGCAGCCGCCTAAGGCAGTCACCGATGCGTCACGCCAAGCGCTCTCAGCGTCTGTCCCGCCCGCGCCATCAGCGCGACGCGCTCCTGGATGGCTTGGTGCGCCACCTGATTCTCCACGATCAGATCCGCACGACCCACGCGCGGGCCAAAGAAGCCCAGCGGCTCGCCGACCGGCTGGTCACGTTGGGCAAGGATGGCAGCGTGAGCGCCAGACGGCGGGCGCTGGTCATCCTGCGCGATCGCAGCCTTGTCAGGCAACTCTTCGTGGACGTCGCCCCTCGTTTTCTGGAGCGCGCGGGCGGCTACACGCGCGTCGTGCGCCTGGGCATGCGGCGCGGCGACGGCGCCCAGGAAGCGGTCCTGGCCTTCAGCCTCCTGAGGGCGCAAGAGCCGGCCAAGCCGCAGGCCGCCAGGGCCCAGGCTCCGCCGAAACCCGGTAGTCCGCCCAAGCCGCAGCCTGAGGCGGCGCCCGAGAAGCCGAAGAAGTTCTTCGAGGGCCTGCGGTCGCTGTGGACGCGCAAGCGATCGCAAGCACACGCGCCTTGACCGCGCTCACCCTGCCTGAACGCCTTCGCGACGTCGAAGGCTCACCCACGCTTGCCCTGGCCGCCAAGGCCAAGGCGCTGGCCAACGCCGGCAAGCCGGTCTTGGATTTTACGGCCGGCGAGCCGGATTTTCCGACGCCGGATCCCGTCAAGCGTGCAGGCATCCGGGCGATCGAGTCGAATCAGACCCGCTATACCCCGGTCGCAGGATTACCCGAGCTGCGGGCCGCCGTCGCCCAGCAGGTCAACCGGACCCGGCACACGAACTATTCCGCTGCCCACGTGCTGGTGAGCTGCGGCGCCAAGCACGCGCTCTTTAACGTCTTCCAGGCGCTGTGCCAACCGGGCGACGAAGTCATCCTGCTCAGCCCGTATTGGGTCAGCTTTCCGGCGCTGGTCCGTTTGGCAGGCGCCAAGCCGGTGATTGTGCCGACACAGGAGGCGGACGGCTTCCAGCCGGATCTTGCGGCGATCCGCAACGCGATATCCGGCGCGACCAAAGCGCTCGTCATCAACAGCCCGAGCAACCCGACCGGCGCCGTCGTCTCCAAGGCTCGACTGGAGGCGTTGGCCGCCCTGGCGCTGGAGCGGCACCTGGTCGTGATCAGCGATGAGATTTACGACGAACTCGTCTACCCGCCGGCCGCCCATCGCTCTATCACGCAACTCAACCCGCAGATGGCGGATTGCACCGTGCTCATCGGCGGGGTCTCCAAGACCTACAGCATGACCGGGTGGCGGATTGGGTGGGCCGTCGGCCCGGAACCGCTCGTCGAGGCCATGACGACGCTGCAGAGCCATTCGACGTCGAATCCCACGTCCATCAGCCAGCATGCGGCCTTGGCCGCGCTGACCGGCGAGCAATCCTCTGTTGCGGCGATGCGAAAGGAATTCCTGGCTCGCCGTGACCGGCTGGTCCAGGGCCTGGCTGCGCTCCCCGGGTTGCGTGTCAAGACACCCGAGGGAGCGTTCTATGCGTGGTGCAATGTCCGTGGCCTGGGGCAGTCGGCCCAGGCCACCGCGCAACAGTGGTTGGACGAGGCGCTCGTGGCGACGGTCCCCGGCGAAGGATTCGGGTCCTCCGAGCACATCCGCTTCAGCTTTGCGACGAGCCTGCAGACGATTGACGACGCGTTGCGGCGGCTCGACAGCTGGTGCCGCAAACGGAGTTCATAGTTCATAGTTCATAGTTCATAGTTCGTAGTTCGGTGTTCGGTGCGGATGAGCTTCAGACTGATCTCGCTCGGAGATACTCTAGCATTGCCCTTACTATGAACTACGAACAATGAACACCGAACGAATGACATGGCCCATCGTGTAACCTTCATCCCTGGAGACGGCATCGGCCCTGAAGTCGCATGGGCGGCCCGGCGCTGCCTGGAGGCCACCGGGGTCGCCTTCATCTGGGATGAGCGGTTGGCCGGGGAGGCGGCGCTCAAGCAGACGAACACCCTCTTGCCCGAGGACACGCTGCGCTCGATTCGGGAGAACCGCGTGGCGATCAAGGGCCCGATTACGACCCCCATCGGCAAGGGGTTTCGATCCGTCAATGTCGCCTTGCGTAAGCAGCTGAATCTGTATGCCTGCGTGCGTCCCTGCCGCTCCTACGCGGGCGTCCCGGCGCCGGTCCGGGACGTTGATCTGATTATCGTGCGCGAGAATACCGAGGACCTCTACGCAGGAATCGAATTCCCGGCCGGGGAACCCCGCACCCGGCAACTCATCGACCAGTTGGTGGAATGGTCGAAGCAACCGATTCAACCCGACGCGGGCATCAGCATCAAACCCATCTCCGCCAGCGCGACCGAGCGCATCACGCGCTTCGCTTGCGAGTACGCGCTGGCTCGCGGGCGCAAGAAGGTCACCGCCATCCACAAGGCCAATATCATGAAATTCACCGACGGCCTGTTTATGGAGGTCTCCCGCCGCGTGGGCCAGGAGTATCAAGGCCGCCTGGTTTTCGAGGACCGTTTGGTGGACGCCGCCAGCATGCAGCTCGTGTTGCGGCCCCAGGAGTTCGACGTCCTGCTGCTGCCAAATCTCTACGGCGATATCCTCTCGGATCTCTGCGCCGGGCTGGTCGGCGGGCTGGGCGTGGCCCCTGGGGCCAACCTCGGCGATGACGCCGCGGTCTTCGAGGCGGTGCACGGCAGCGCCCCGAAATATCAGGGGCTGAATAAGGTGAACCCGACCGCCATGATTCTCTCCGGCGTCATGATGCTGCGGCACCTTGGGGAGCGCGAAGCGGCTGATCGTCTTGAGCAGGCCGTGGCCGCCGTGTTGCGTGAAGGCCGCGTGGTGACCTATGATTTGAAACCCACACGGAATGATGTCAGCGCCGTGGGGACCAGCGAGATGACTGACGCCATTATTCAACGGTTGAAGATCGTCAAGACTCAGGTTCTCTGAGAGCCTCTTGATGCCGCGATACCCTCGGTGGCTCAAGCGCGAGTTTTCGCCTAACGGCACGGTCCGCACCGTGCGCGGCCTGCTCACGGATCTGGAACTCGAGACAGTCTGCGAGCAGGCGCGCTGCCCCAATCTCACGGAGTGCTGGGCGCAGCGCCAGCTCACCTTCATGATCCTCGGGCAGCGCTGCACGCGCGCCTGCGGCTTCTGCGCGGTGGAGCACGGGCGGCCCCGCCCGGTCGATCCGCAGGAACCCAAGCGAGTGGCGGAGGCGGTGCAGCGGCTCGGACTGCGCCATGCGGTGATCACCTCGGTCGCGCGGGATGAGCTGGCCGATGAGGGCGCCGGACATTTCGTTGACGTCATCCGGGCCGTGAGGCAACGCAACCCTGGGGTGACGATCGAGGTCCTGGTGCCTGATTTTCATGGCCGTCCCACCCTGATCGCCCGCGTGGTCCAGGAAGGCCGTCCCGAGGTGTTTGCGCACAATGTCGAAACCGTCGAGCGCCTGTCTCCGCTGGTGCGGCCGCAGGCGGCCTATCGCCGGTCCCTCGGCGTGCTCCGCGAAGCCCAACACAGGGCCGAGGGAGCCAGCCTGATCAAGTCGAGCCTCATGGTGGGGTTGGGTGAGACGTTGGAAGAAGTTCGGCAGACATGTACGGACCTGGTCGCCTCTGGCGTATCGCATTTGACGATCGGCCAGTACCTGCGCCCGGATGCCAATCATCTGCCGGTGATGGACTATCTGAGTCCGCAGCGCTTTCAGCTCTATGAAACCGTGGCATACCGCGCAGGGCTGCGATGGGTCAAGGCTGGGCCCTTCGTCCGCAGCTCCTACCACGCGGTGGACGCGCTCATCCCAGCGCGGAATGAACTCTGCACTCCGCATGCCGCATTACCAGGAGGTCCACCTGCGAGGAGATCATGAGGCGATTACACCCTCGGTCCTTGCATCCGTCGATCACGCAGATCCAGCGTCGGCTCCGCGAACGAGAGAAGCTTGAGCGCGAGCGTCGCAACCGCCAGGCCTTTCCGGAGGCTCATCGCCTGCGCCGGCTGCCGCTGTATCTGTTCAGCATCCTGGATGAGCTGAAGGCCCAGGCGCGGCGCGAGGGGATTGACGTCATCGATCTGGGCATGGGAGACCCTGACATTCCTCCACCCAAACACGTCATCGATGAGCTGGTGAAGCGCGGGCGCCGACCGGAGAACCACCGCTATTCGCGCAAAGACGGAGAAGTCGAACAGCGAGTCACCGAGGCGATCGCCGCGTGGTACCAGCGGAAGTTCCATGTCTCGCTGGATCCCAAGACCGAGGTGTTGCCGCTGTTGGGCTCCAAAGAAGGCATTGCGCACCTGTCCTTGGCATTTCTCAACCACGACGACATTGCGCTGGTGCCCAGCCCGGCCTATCCGGTGCACTTCAACGGCATCATCCTGGCCGGCGGCATCCTGTACAGCATTCCGCTGTCGGCTGAGCGAGGCTACCTTCCGGATCTGAGCACCATCAATCGCGAAGTGCTGAAGATGGCGAAGATGCTGTTCATCAGCTACCCGAACAACCCGACCACGGCCGTGGCGGATCTGAAGTTCTTCAAGGAGATCGTCGCCTGGGCCCGCAAGTACCACATCATGGTCGTCCATGACTTCGCGTATTCAGATTTCGTGTTCGAGGGACCCAGGGCGCCCAGCATCTTTGAGGTGCCCCGCGCCAAGGAGATCGCGGTCGAATTTCATACGCTGTCCAAGTCCTACGGGGCGCCGGGCCTCCGCTTCGGATTTGCGGCCGGCAACCGCGAGATCCTCGCGTCGCTGGCGAAGACGAAGCACTATGTGGACTTTGGGATTTTCCGGGCGGTGCAGTGGGCCGCCATCCAGGCGTTGACGGGTCCGCAGGACGATGTCCGGCGGGCCGTCGACACCTACCGCAAGCGGCGAGACGTCTTCGTGCCCGGGCTGCGGCGCATCGGCTGGGACGTCGCGATGCCCAAGGGGACCTTCTATGTCTGGGCGAAAATTCCGCGCAAGTTCAGCGCCCTCACCTCGCTGGAATTCGCGACGCTGCTGATGCACGAAGCGGGCGTGGTCGTCGCGCCGGGCAGCGGCTTCGGCGAGAACGGGGAAGGATACATCCGGTTTGCCCTCGTCGAGCCAGCGCCGAGGCTGCGCGAGGCGGTCAAGCGGATCGAGCGGGTCTTGCGCATGCAAGACTGACCTTACTCGGAGAGCCTTCTCCTGTGTTATGTGTAAGGTGTAAGGTGTCATGTGCATGACCAAATTGAAGAGGCTCGTCCGCGATACCTGTTCGGTCGCATTACCTTACGCATTACGCATGTCACATTCAACAGACGAAGGATTTTCTTCAGCCTGACATGTGGGGCGGCCATCCCATGGGCGAATCGAACGGCCCGCGGGACCTTGGGACCTCGGGCCCGGCTGTGCTGCCAAGCGGGCCGCGGGTCCTGCTCATGCACGTCAGCACCCACCTCGGCCACCAGCAGGCCAGCCGCGCGATCGGCCAGACCGTGCAGCGCCTGTATCCTCAAGCCCACGTCACCAGCGTGGATGCTTCGCAGTACGCGAGCCGCCTGGTCCGTTGGGCCATCGCGCAGTCCTATCTTTCGCTCATCCGCCATCAGCCCGACGTCTGGGAGTACCTCTACGACAATCCGACCGTCCATCGCCGCATTCAGTGGCTTCGGACGCTGCTCCACCACTATCACGCCGCCAACCTGGGTCGCCTGCTTGAAACCGTCCGCCCGGATGTCATCGCCTGCACGCAGGCGTATCCCTGCGGGATCGCCGCGCACTTCAAGCGCGTGCACCAGGTGTCTATTCCGCTGGTAGGGGTCCTGACAGATTACGCCCCGCACCTGTATTGGTTCCATGACGACGTGGATGTCTATGTCGTCCCCTCGGAAGAAGTGAAGCAACGTTTCCTCGCCCGTGGCGTCGAAACCTCCCGGATCCGCGTGCTGGGCATCCCCATTGACCTGCGCTTCCTCGAGCAGGTGGACCGCGCGGCCTTGGCGCGGGAGTTCGGTCTGGACCTTGCCGATCCGATCATCCTCATCATGGGAGGCGGCAGCGGCTTCGGGCCGCTGCGCGAGATCGTCATGAACCTGGATCGCCTGCCGCATCCCTGCCAATTCATCGTCGTCGCAGGCAGGAACCTGGCCCTGCACCACTGGCTGATGCGCCAGCGATTCCGGCACCGGATCGTCAGCTTCGGCTATATCCGCATGATCCCGCAACTCATGGACTTGGCGACCCTGCTGATCAGCAAGCCCGGCGGGCTGACCACCTCGGAAGCGCTCGCCAAGCGGTTGCCGCTGGTCATGGTGAATCCGATCCCGGGCCAAGAGGCCTATAACGCCCGCTATCTGCTGGCCCAGGGCGCGGCGGTGCAAGCGAACTCTGCGGAGACGGTCCGCCAAACGGTGCGGGATCTCTTGGATGATCCCGAGCGCATCGAGGCCCTGCGTCGCCGCATTGACGAAGTCGCCCGGCCCATGGCCTCCGTGGATATCGCGCGGCTGCTCGTGTCGCTGGTCGAGCAGGCCCGCGTCAGCGCGTAGCGCCCATGGACGCGTGGTACCGGCTGGCCCGTTCCGTGAGTCGGGGGCTTCCCAGCTCATGGGCCTGGAGTTGCGCGGATCGCGCGGCCGATCTTCGATGGCTCAGCTGGGCCGCCGGGCGCCAAGGGGTGCAAGCGAACCTCGGCATGGTGCTCGGGAGCGCCGTCAGCGAGCGCTCAGCGCCGGTGCGCGAGGTCTTCCGCAACTTCGCCCGGTATCTGCTGGAACTCCTGGACCTCTCGCGCGCCGTGGAGCGCGCGACGCTGCGCGTCGAGGGCGACGCGTCCTTGGCGACCGTGAAGGCCCAAGGCGGCGGAGCGATTCTTGTGACCGCGCACGTGGGGAACTGGGAGCTCTTGGCGGCCGTGGCGGCGCGCCGGCTCGGTCTGTCAGTCAGCGCGGTGGCACTGCCCCATCCGGAGGAAGGCGTCGATCGCTTCTTCAACGCGCAACGGCAGCGGCAGGGGATCGAGCTCATCCCGCTGGGGCCCCAGGCGGGGCAAGAGAGCCTGCGCGCGCTGCGGCGCGGCCGAGCGCTGGGCGTCTTGGGCGATCGGCCATTCGGGGAGCCGGGCGTGTGGGTGCGCGCGTTTGGCCGGCTGATTCGGTTGCCGCGCGGCCCAGCGCTGATGAGCCTGCGCAGCCGGGCACCGATGGTGCCGATGTTTCTGATTCGTGAAGCTCGAACCCGGTTCCGCGTGGTGATGGACGCTCCAATTTGGCCCGGCCCTGAGGCAGGGGATCAGGCGGTCTTGACGCTCGTGCAATCCTATGCCGAATCGCTTGAGCGGCTTGTCCGCCGCGCGCCGACGCAATGGCTCCTCTTCGACGCCGTAGACGCCAAGCCCCTGCCGCGGCTGCGCGTGGGGGGCGCGCCGGCAGCCGAAGCCCCGCACGCCGTCGGCTCGACAGGATGAACTTCGACGAGCTGCGCCGCCGCATGATTGCGCAGCATCTGCGCGCCCGCGGCATCCAAGACGAGCGCGTCTTGGCCGCGTTTGCGAACGTGCCTCGCGACCTGTTCGTGCCTGAAGCCCTGCAGGCGCAGGCCTACGCGGATCACCCGCTGCCTATCGGCTCGGGCCAAATGATTAGCCAGCCGTATATCGTGGCGCTCATGACCGAACTGCTCGAACTTCAGGGTCATGAGCGCGTCCTGGAAATCGGCACCGGATCAGGGTATCAGACCGCCATGTTGGCCCAGTTGGCCCTCGAGGTCTATTCCGTGGAGCGCTTGCCGGAGTTGGCGGCCCTCGCGGCCGAACGATTGCAGGCGCTCGGCTATCGGAACGCCCATGTCCGCTATGCGGATGGGTCGTTTGGATGGCCAGAACAAGCTCCGTTTGACGGCATCATTGTCACGGCCGCCGTGCCGAAGGTCCCCGAGCCGCTGATCGCGCAGCTGGCCGAGGGGGGTCGCCTCGTGCTCCCGATTGGAACCCAAGCCGCGCAGACACTCGTCCAGGCGCGCAAGCGGCATGGCGCGCTCCAGCCCCGCGAGGTAGCCGCCTGCGTGTTCGTCCCGCTGCTTGGAGAGCATGGCTGGTCTGAGACCACGGAATGAGGACTGCCCAGGGGCAATTGACAGTCGTAACACCTCGTCTTATAATAACTTAACTACCCCGAAAGGAGATTCCATGCCACGCGTTGAGGTTCGTGAAGACGAATCTCTAGAGAAGGCGTTGCGGCGCTTCAAACGGATGCTCGAACGTGAGGGCATCCTCAAGGCGCTCAAGGCGAAAAAGCACTACGAAAAGCCCAGTGAGCGCAAGCGCCGGGAGATGCGGCAGGCGATGAGCCGCCGCAACCGAGGTCCTCGGGGCGAGCGTCGGTCATTTGGCCGCGGCCCGAGATAGCGCGTCCGCGTTAGTGGAACCCTCCTGATCCCGTGTTGACACGTGACGTCCGGTGCGGACTCGGTCTTTTGACCTTGATCGGGGGACTCATCATGCCTAATGCCGCCGCCGCGCTCAGCGAGCGGTCCGGTACGGTTTCTCAAGTCGTCCTGGACAACGGGCTTCAGGTTGTCTGGGAAGAAAACCACCGCCAGCCCCTGGTCGCGATCGAGGCCAGGATCAAGGGCGGCCTGCGCGCTGAGGGCCCGTTCGTCGGAACGGGGATCACGCACTTCATCGAGCACATGCTCTTCAAGGGGACGCCGTCGCGGCCGCCAGGAACCCTCGACCAGGAAGTCCGCCGCTACGGCGGCACCATCAACGCCTTCACCTCTTTCGACACGACGGGCGTTACGCTGTTCGTGGAGTCCCGCCATCTGAAGCCCGCGCTGGAACTGCTCGCCGACATCCTGCAGCACGCGATCTTCGATCCCCAAGAGTTTGAGCGCGAGCGCGCGGTGATCCGGTCCGAGATCCAGATGAATGAAGACGACCCGGATCGTCGGATCCAGCAGCTCTTCTGGAACCGCCATTTCCTCGAGCATCCGTACCGGCATCCCATCCTTGGCTACGAACCGCTGCTCCAGACCTTGACCGCCGAAGAGCTCACCGGATTTTACCGCCGTCAGTACCAGCCGCAGCACATGGTGCTCTCCTGCGTCGGAGATCTCGATGGCTCCGCATTGCCCGGGCTGGTGAAGGAGGTCTTTGGCGGCTGGGCGCGCGGCCGAATTGACTTGCAGCAGGCGGTCGTCCCGCTAGAGCCTCCGACGGCGTCCTCGAAGGACACCTCGGTGGAGCTGCCGGTGCAACGGGCATATGTCCTGCTGGGCTTCACGTCCACGCGCCTGTCGGACCCCGATCTGTATCCCCTGGATGTGTTGGCGAACGTGATTGGGCAGGGCCGCAGCGCCCGTCTCTATGAGCTGCTGGTCCGTGAGCGCCAATTGGTGGACCAGGTCGCCTCGTGGAACTACACGCCGGCCGACCCAGGGATCTTCGCCGTGCAGTTCCGCACGGATCCGGAGCGCGTTGAGCCGGCGACCGACGCCGTCTTTGAGGTCCTCGAGCGGATCAAGCGGGAAGGCCCGTCGCCCGAAGAACTGCAGAAGGCCAAGCGGCAAGTGATCGCCAACTACCAATTTTCAAGGCAGACGATGGAATCCCGGGCGGCGGACCTGGCCGATTCGCTGTTGACGACCGGCGATCCGCTGTTCTCGCAGCGTTACGTCTCGCGGATCGAGGACGTGACGGCTGGCCAGGTCCGGGAGGCCGCTGCGCGCTACTGCGACCGCGCCCGCATGACGCGGGCGATCATCCGTCCGGCCGGCAGCCAAGCCGCCACCGCGCCGCAGGCCCCGCCGTCGGAGGCGATCGCGTTAAGCAAAACCGTGCTCGACAATGGGGCGACGCTCATTGTGGGCGAAGATCATCGCCTGCCCATTGCGGCCATCATCATCGCGTTTCGGGGCGGGGTGCGCGTCGAGCAGGAGGAGACGCAGGGCCTCTCGAATCTCGTCGCGGGGCTGCTGACCAAGGGCACGACCCAGCATGACGCGTCGGCCATTGCGCGGAATATCGAAGGGTTGGGAGCCACCCTGGATCCTTTTAGCGGCCGCGACGGGTTCGGACTCTCCGTGCGGCTGCTGAGCGAGGATCTGGCGGCAGGCGTCTCGTTAGCTCACGAGCTGGTGACGGCGTCCACCTTTCCGGAGCAGGAGCTGGAAATCCAGCGGCAGCTCGTGCTCAATGAACTCAAGGCGCAGGACGATGAGATCTTCGAGGTGGGTAATCGGCTGTTCCGGCGAACGCTGTTTCAGCAGCATCCGTATCGCTTTCACCCGCTGGGGGCGCAGGAGACAGTCCAACGCCTTGCCCGCGCCGACTGCCAGACGTTCGCCGCGAAGTGGCTGGTGCCCTCCAATATGGTGATGGCGGTGTTTGGGGATGTGACATCGCAAGCGGTCACGCGCCTCATCGGCGAGACGTTCGGCCGCATGCCGAAGCAGGCTGCGGCATGGCCTGAGCGGCTGCCTGAGGAGCCGATTCAGGGCATCCGGCGTGCCAGCTTGGACTTGCCGAAGGCGCAAGCACTGGTCCTCATGGGTTTCCGCGGAAGCACGCAGATGGCGCCCGATCGCCATGCCCTGGATGTGCTGACCGCAGTGCTGTCCGGCATGTCGGGCCGGCTCTTCCAAGCCGTCCGCGAGGAGCATGGGCTGTCCTATACGCTGGGCGCCGTGCACGTGCCGGGCTGGGACCCGGGCTATCTCATGATCTACGCCGCCACCAGACCTGAGGAGCGGACTCGGGTCTTGGAAGTCCTTCAGGAAGAGCTGCAGCGCGCCGTGGACCAGGGCGTCAGCGAAGAGGAGGTGCGGCAAGCGCAGCGCTACCTGATCGGACAGCACCGCATGGAGCTGCAGGATATGGTCGGGTTGGCCCGCCGCTCCGCATTGGAGGAGCTGTACACGATCGGCTACGACGCCTGGCAAACGTACGAAGCCGACATCAACGCCGTCACGCTGGAACAGGTGCAGGAGGCCGCCCGACACTACATGACACTGCCTCGCCGCGCTGAAATTGTCATTTCTCCCAATGGTCACGACGACGCTCTCGTGCATTAGACGGCCTGCGGTCGCGGGCTACTACTACCCAGAGGAGCCTGAGGCGCTGCGGCAGGCCATCTGCCAGCTGATCCAACGCCAGCCGGAGGCTTCCTCGGTGGCCCCCCGCGCCATCATGGTTCCGCACGGCAGCCTGCAGCAATCCGGGGCGGTGAGCGCCGCGGTCTTTGGGAGGCTGCGCGTCCCGCGCCGGTGCGTGTTGGTTGGCCCCTCGCACACGAACAGCGCGATGCGCTGGGCGGTCTTTGCGGAGGGCAGCTACCGTACCCCGCTGGGTGATGTCGAGGTCGATGCAGGAATCGCCGCGGCGTTGCTGGAGCGATGCGTCTGGCTTGAGCGGGACGCGTGGGCGCACCGGGGGGAGCACGCCTTGGAGGTGATCCTGCCCTTTCTGCAGTGGGCCAGGCCTGAAGGCTTCTCGATCGTGCCGGTGGTGACCAGCTCCGATGTGCTCTCCGAATGCGCCGACGTGGGCCAAGCGCTCGCGGAGGTCCTCGGCCCGCTGGGCGAAGACGTCTTGCTGATCGCCAGCTCCGATCTGTCCCAGTATGAAGCGGCACAGGCCGGCGCCGCCAAGGACCGCCGGCTCCTGGCGCGCATTCTCGCGCTGGATGCCCAGGGACTCCTGCGCGCGGTGCAGGAGGAACCCGCCCTGATGTGCGGAGCCGGAGCCGTGGCCTGCGTGCTGATCGCGGCCCGGCGGCTCGGCGCGACGCGCGCGGACCTGCTACAATACGACACGAGCCTGAACGTCGGCGGCGATCCGCACTCCGTGATCGGCTATGCCGGCGTCGCCCTGAGCTAATCCCATGCCCGACGAGATCAATAAGCGGGTCGACGAGTCCTGGAAAGAGCAAGCGCAGCGGGAGAAGGAGACCATCGCCCGACAGCAACCTCCTCCCGCTCCCGCGGCGCCGACGAGTCCCAGCGCGGTGGAGCGGCCGGCTGCACGTCCAGAACCCGAGGCCACGGCCGAGGCATCGCCGGAATCCCTTCAGGCCCGATTTGATCTGTTGATCTCGAGTCTCGCGATGGAAGCGTTGATCGCGATGGGCGATATGGTGCATCCTGCGACGCACAAGCAGAACGTGAACCT
>JAHFGW010000001.1:128214-134570 GCA_023247235.1 Candidatus Omnitrophota bacterium
CAGCAGGTGGTGGGATGACCCTCGTGGTGGCGCTGCTGCTGGGCGCAAGCTTCATCGCCGCGGCCGCGCTGGCGGTTGGGCTCGCGCTTCGGTGGCTCAGGGCGCAATTCCCGCATCTGGCTCGACAGGCGCTCAGCGAGATGGGCGATGACTTTCTCCGCGTGGCCCGAGGGGCCCTGGAGGTCGAACGGGAGAAGGGGCTGGGGGATTTGGAAGTCAGGCGCGTGGCGATCGAGAGCGCGGTTAAAGGCCTTGAATCGCAGCTCAAGCGGCAAGAAGAGCTGGTCCGCGCCTTTGAATCGGATCGCGACCGCAAGTTCGGCAAGTTGGAAGGGGAGTTGGAGCGGGTCATTCAGGGCGCCGACCAGCTCCAGCGGACCACCGCCAATCTTGCCGCGGTCCTCGGAAATTCGCGCGTGCGCGGCCAGTGGGGACAAAAGATCGCCGATGATCTGCTGCGCAGCTGCGGACTTCGGGAGGGGCTGCATTACCGCCGGGAGCAGGAAATTCTCGCAGGCCGGCCGGACTATACGTTTCTCCTGCCGGATGACCACCGCCTGTTCATGGACGTCAAATTCCCGTTGGACAACTACCTGAAGTTTGTCGCCGGGGAATCCGAAGCCGAGCAGCGCCGCGCCCGCGACGAATTCACCAAGGACGTGCGGGAGCACCTGCGCGAGATGGAGCGCCGGGACTACCTCTCGCAGACGGATCAGGCCGTGGACTACCTCCTGATTTTTATACCCAACGAGCAGGTCTACGGCCTGGTCAATGAGTGGATTCCCACGCTGCTGGATGATTGCCTGCAGAAAAAGATGATTCTCTGCGGGCCGTCGACGCTCTACGCCATGGTCCGCATCATCTGGCAGACCTGGCAGAACTACCACTATTCACAGGCCATCCAGGAGATCGTGAAGGCGATCAACGGATTCCTCCAGGACTACGCCAAGTTCAAGGACCGTTTCGGGGAATTCGGCAAGAAGATCCAGGAGCTCAATGACAAGTACCAAGAGATCACCACCAAGAGCTACCAGCGCTTGGAGAACCGGATTCGCCGCATCGAGGAGTACCGGAAGGGGCAGCGCATCGCCGAAGACCTTCCGGAACCCGATGCGCTGGAGGCGTTGCCCCTCAGAGAAGGCCCGTCGGAATGATTGATCCCTTGCTGCTTGAGATCTTGGCCTGTCCGGCCTGCAAGACGCCGGTGAAGACGGATGGAACCGGATTGGCCTGCAGGCAGTGCGGCCGGCGCTATCCGATCCGAGACGGGATCCCCATCATGCTGCTCGAGGAAGCCGAGCCGGCCGGGAGCCCGCCCAGCGGCGCGCGGCAAGGGTGATGCGCGCCATCCTGGTGATCCACGGCCCCAACCTCCAACTCCTGGGCGCCCGGCAACCGCACATCTATGGGGCGGCGGATCTCCCGGCTATCAACCGGCAGCTGCAGGCCGCCGCCAAGCGCCACGGCGTGCGCCTGGAGATCCTCCAGTCAAACCATGAGGGAGAGATCGTCGGGCGCATCGGCCGCGCGAAAGGAACCTACGAGGCCATTCTGATCAACCCGGCCGCCTATACGCACACGAGCGTCGCGATTCGTGACGCGATCGAAGCCGCCGACGTGCCGGCCATCGAGGTCCATCTGTCGAACATCTACGCGCGTGAGTCGTTTCGGCAGCACTCGCTGATCGCGCCCGTCTGCCGCGGGCAGGTGAGCGGATTCGGCGCCGCCAGCTATCTGCTCGGTTTGGAAGCGGCCGTGGGGCTCGCACCGCGCGCGGCGGACTCGCCCAGCCCGGCCCGCGTTCGGTCGCGCCGCAAAGCCCGATGATCCCACCACCTACGCCGGTCCCGTCCGCGGACGGGACCGATGAGCGGTTGAGAAGCATGATGCTGGTCGCTCCGGAACACAGCGGGCTCATCGCCACGGCGGCCTCACGCCTCGTCCAAGGCAGCCGCCGTGGGGCGCAGGTGGGGGGATGATCACCACCGCCGAGTTCCGGAACGGCCTCACAATTCTGATGGATGGGCATGCCTACGTCATCGTGGAGTTCCAGCATGTGAAGCCCGGCAAAGGCGGCGCCTTCGTGCGAACCAAGCTGCGCCGCTTGCGGGATGGAGCGGCGATCGAACGGACCTTCCGAGCCGGCGACAAGTTTCAGGATGCCTACATCGAAAAACGCACACTCCAGTATCTCTATCGCGCCGGCGAGGTGTTTCACCTCATGGACACCCAGTCCTATGAGGATGTCCAGCTGCCCGCAGCGCAGATCGGCGAGGCGGCAGGCTTCCTCAAGGCGAATGCCGAATTAGAGGGGCAGTTTCTTAACGGTGAACTCATCGGCCTCCAACCGCCGATGTTCGTGGACGTGCACATCGCCCAGACCGAACCCGGCGTCCGCGGCGACACCTCCAAGGCCGGCATGAAGCCGGCCAAACTGGAAACAGGGGCCACCATTCAGGTCCCGCTCTTCGTGGAGCCGGGGGATCGCATCCGCGTCGACACGCGAACCGGATCGTATGTGTCGCGCGTGTAAGCATCCCCAGCCGTGAGGGCCACGTGGACAAGAAGCTGAAATCCTCCGAGCGAGAAGCGTTCCGGCTGATCGAAGAAATGCTGGCGCTGATGGAAAGTCGCGGACTCGTCGAGCTTGAGATGGAGCATCAAGGCCTGCGGATCCGCCTGAAGAAGGGTGTCCCGGTCTCGGGGGCGCAAGTCGTCGAGTACGTCGCCGGCCTGCCGCAGCCGGTCCAGTCCACCGCCGCGGGATCTGCGGCCGCCAAGGGCGCCGAGGGTGGACGCCGCGTGGTCATCAAATCCCCCATGGTCGGCACCTTCTACCGCGCCCCGGCGCCCGACGCGCCGCCGTTTGCCGAAGTGGGCCAAGACCTCGAGATCGGGCAAGTTGTCTGCATCATTGAAGCGATGAAACTGATGAACGAGATCAAGTCGGAGGTCGCCGGGCGCGTCGTCGAGGTCCTGGCGCAAAACGGCGATCCCGTTGAGTTTGGTCAGCCGCTGTTTGCCACCGAGCCGTCGTAAGCTCACCTGGCCCTTCGGGCCCTAGCGACCCCACCATCCCGCCGGGGACTAGGGCTCTGATCGCGTGGGCGGGCTGTTGCCACGTGGGGGGCGTGGAGATGTTTTCCAAAATTCTGATCGCGAACCGAGGCGAAATCGCCTTGCGGGTCATTCGCGCCTGCAAGGAGATGGCCATCCGCACCGTGGCGATCTATTCCGAGGCGGACCGCAACAGCCTCCACGTCCGTCTCGCGGATGAAGCGATCTGCGTGGGCGGGCCCAAGGCCGAGCAGAGCTACCTCAACATCCCGGCGATCGTCAGCGCGGCGGAAATCGCTGACGTCGATGGCATCCATCCAGGATACGGATTCCTGTCCCAGAACGCGCACTTCGCGGAAATCTGCGAGTCCTGCAACATCACCTTCATCGGACCCTCCGCGCAGACCATCCGCCTGCTGGGGGACAAGCTGGCCGCCAAGGACCTCATGCGCAAGATCGGCATTCCCATCATCCCAGGCAGCATGGCAGCGGTGAAAAACAAGGACGACGCCCTCAAGACGGCGCGCCGCATCCACTACCCGATCATCATCAAGGCGGCCGCGGGGGGTGGGGGCCGAGGCATGCGCGTGTGCCACAACGACGTGCGCCTGGTGAGCGCGCTCACGACCTGCCAGGTGGAGGCCGAGGCGAACTTCGGCAACAGCGATGTCTTCGTCGAGAAATACCTCGAGGAGCCGCGCCACATCGAGTTCCAAATCCTGGCTGACCGCGCGGGCCACACCATTCATGTTGGAGAACGCGACTGCACGATTCAACGGCGCCATCAAAAGTTGATCGAGGAAGCGCCTTCCCCTGCGGTGGACTCGAAACTGCGGCGTAAAATGGGCGACTTGGCCGTCCGCGCCGCGAAGTCCGCTGGGTACAGCACAGTCGGCACCGTGGAGTTCCTCCTGGACCGCACCGGGGCCTTCTATTTCATCGAAATGAACACGCGGATCCAGGTTGAACACCCGGTCACCGAGATGGTCACGGGCATTGATCTCATCAAGGAGCAGATCCGCATGGCGGCCGGAGAATCCCTCAGCATGAAGCAGGATGATGTCGTCATGGAGGGCTGGGCCATCGAATGCCGCGTGAATGCCGAGGATCCGAGCAATGGGTTTTCCCCCTCACCGGGGCGCATCACCTTCTTGCATCAGCCCGGGGGACCCGGCGTGCGGGTGGACAGCTATGTGTTTGCGGGCTATGATGTGCCGCCCTATTATGACTCGCTGTTGGCCAAGCTGATCACCAAAGGCGACACGCGGCAAGATGCTATCCGCGTGATGCAGCGCGCCCTGGATGAGTTCATCATCGAGCCGCTGCGCACGACGCTACCGCTGCACCGGCAGATCTTTGCCGATCCTACGTTCTGGCGCGGTCAACTGACGACCGATTACTTGGAGCGGCTGCTGGGGAACGGAGAATAACGATGACGACGGTTCGACAGCTGGGCGTCTTGACCGGCGGGGGTGATTGCCCCGGGCTCAACCCGGTCATTCGAGCGATCACCAGGCGCGCGCTGAACGCCGGCGTTGCGGTGCTGGGCATTCGCAACGGCTGGAAAGGTCTCATTGAGTTGGACATCATCCCGCTCGATCTGAAATCTGTCTCCGGGATCCTGCCCAGGGGCGGAACCATCCTGGGGACCTCCCGCACCAACCCGTTTCGAAAGCCCGGAGAGGCCGAGCGCCTGCTGCAGAATCTTCAGACGCTCAAGCTCGACGCCATCATTGCGATCGGCGGTGAGGACACGCTGGGGGTCGCCTCAAAGCTGGCTAAACAAGGCGTCCGGGTCGTCGGGGTCCCGAAGACGATCGACAACGATCTCTCCTCGACGGATTACACGTTCGGTTTCGACACCGCGGTGAACATCGCCATGGAGGCCATCGACCGGCTGCATACGACGGCCGAGAGCCACCACCGCATCATGGTCGCGGAGGTCATGGGGCGGCATGCCGGCTGGATCGCCACCTGCGCCGGGATCGCCGGCGGCGCCGACGTGGTCCTGATTCCGGAGGAGCCGATTGATCTCGATGCCGTCTGCGAGCTCATCCGCCAACGCCACTCCCGCGGCAAGGACTTCAGCATCGTCGTCGTCGCCGAGGGCGCGCAGTTCAAGAACCAACCGGCCGTGGTGCAGGGCCACGTGAAAGACGATTTCGGCCATGTGCGCCTGGGAGGGGTCGGGCATGCCTTGGGGGCGATGATCGAGGCGCGCACGGGGTTTGAAACACGCGTCACGGTGCTCGGGCATCTCCAGCGTGGCGGCAGCCCCAGCGCCTTCGACCGAATCCTGGGCACGCGCTTTGGCATTAAGGCCGTGGATCTGGTCCTGGCCGGCGACTTCGGCAAGATGGTGAGTCTGCAGGGTAATCAGATCCGAGCGGTCCCCCTGGAGGAAGCGGCAGGAAAACTGAAGATCGTTGATCCAGAACTCTATGCCATTGCGAAGATCTTCTTCGGCTAAGCTCGCCACGCGACGCCTGATCGCCGAGTCCTTCCGGGACGCGGCTGAGCTGCTGGCGCGGCTGGCCGCCGCCCCCGGTGAGATCGCCGAGGCTGGCGACGCGATGACCGTGGCGCTGGGCCGCGGACGCAAGATTATCTGGTTCGGCAATGGGGGCTCGGCCACGCAGAGCCAGCATATGGCGGCGGAGTTCGTCGGCCGGTTTCATCAAGACCGCCGGGCGTTGCCTTCGATCTCGCTCACGGAAAATATGGCCAGCATGACCGCCATCGGCAATGACTATGCGTTCGACCGGGTTTTCGTCAGACAACTTGAAGGGCTTGCGCAACCCGGGGATGTCGTCATCGGCTTGTCGACATCCGGCAATTCGCCCAACGTGCTGAAGGGGCTGCGGGCCGCCCGAAGCCGTCACCTCACGACGATAGGCCTGACAGGCGAGTCCGGCGGCCAGATGGCCGCCCTGTGCGATATCTGCGTCCGCGTCCCTTCCAAGGTGACGGCTCGAATCCAGGAAGCGCACCTGGCGATCGGCCATATTCTCTGCGCGCTTGTGGAAGCCGCCCTCTTTGGGCGCGGCGCCACGGGCCACGCCCCTAGGGGCCGGGTGGCCCGTCGCTAGGGCGCGATTGCAGCGGCATGACTCCCCCCCGGGCTTCGCTTGGTCGAAAGATCCTTGCCTGTGCGACCCTCGCGCGGACCATCAACCGGCTTCGCGGCGGGGGCCGGCGCATCGTGTTCACCAATGGCTGCTTTGACCTGCTCCATGCCGGGCACGTCAGGTTGCTCGAGCGGGCCCGAAGCCTCGGTGACGTGCTGGTCGTTGGCCTCA
>JAHFGW010000002.1:0-8621 GCA_023247235.1 Candidatus Omnitrophota bacterium
TGTGGATCCCGTATCTGCAGCCGGGGTTTGCGCTGTCACGGCGCGTCTGGGAAGCGCATCAGGAACAGCCAAATGCCGACGGCGCGGTGCTGGAAAAGCACGGCCTGATTACCTGGGGGCCGGATGGCAAGACGAGTTACCTGCGAACGATCCAGTATGTGACGAAGGCGGAACGGTATCTCGCCGCGCGGCGCCGCCGGCGAAGCTGGTCGCCGGCCGGGTCCGCGCCGCTGGCCTCCGAGGCGCGCATGGCCACGCTGCGCCGATGGCTGCCGACGATCCGGCAGACGATCAGCGGCCGCCGCAAGATGTGCGTGCTGTTCACGGAGACGCCCGAGGTCCTGGCGTTCGTCAATGCCCGCCGCATGCCGGACGTCACGCAGATCGGCCCGGCCACGCCGGACCACATGATGCGCACCAAACGAGTCCCGCTGGTGCTTGGGGCAGGCGGTCGCTCAGCCGCGGCGATGTCGCCGCGTCAAGTCCGCCAGGCGCTGGAGCGCTATGCTGAGCGCCACAAACGCTATTTCGCCGCATATCATCAGCCGGGTCAGCAGATGCAGGATCCGTCTCCGCGCGTCATCTTGATCCCCGGCATCGGGATGCTGACCAGCGGCAAAGACGCGACCGAGGCGGCCATGGTCGCGCAGATCTACACGCATGCGATGGCGATCATGCGGGATGCCTCGACGGTCGGCCGGTATACCTCGGTATCGGCACAAGAAGCGTTTGGCGTGGAGTACTGGCCGCTGGAACTGTATAAGCTCTCGTTGGCGCCTCCTGAAGCCGAGCTGGCCGGTGAGATCGGGCTGATCACCGGCGCGGTCGGAGGCATCGGGCGTGCGATCGCGCAGCACCTGGTGGACCGGGGCGCCTCGGTGATCGTCACCGATCTGCATGCGTCCTCGGCCGCGGCCCTGGCCGAAGAGCTCAACCAGCGCGCGGGCAGGCGGCGGGCGCTTGGCGTGGCGATGGATGTGACGAGCGAGCAGAGCATTGCCAAGGCGTTCGATGAGGTCCTGAAGATCTTCGGCGGGGTGGATTTTTTGGTGTCCAATGCGGGGATCGCGGCGGTGGCCGCCATCGACCGGCTCAGCCGATGGGATTGGGACCGGAGCCTGGCCGTCAACGCGACCGGACATTTCCTGGTCGCGCGCACGGTTATCCGATGGCTCCGGGCTCAGGGGCTGGGCGGCTCGCTGGTGTTCATCGCCTCAAAGAATGTGTTGGCCCCTGGCAAGGAGTTCGGCGCCTACAGCGCGGCCAAAGCCGCCGAGACGCAGCTGGCCCGGGTGCTGGCGATCGAAAATGGCGAGGCCGGCGTCCGGGTCAACATCGTCAATCCGGATGGCGTGTTTGACGGCTCAGGGCTCTGGCGGCAGATCGGCCCGGCCCGGGCCAAAACCTACCGCGTGCCCCCGAGCGAGCTCGAAGCCTACTATCAGCAGCGCAACTTGCTGAAAGTCCGCGTGCTCCCGCACGATGTCGCAGAAGCGGTGAGTTTTTTGGTGTCTCGCCGATCCGCGAAGACGACCGGCTGCATCCTCACCGTGGATGGCGGGGTGCGCGAGGCCTTTCCCCGGTAATGCCGACCCAATTTGTGTGGGCTGGGTTCCTCCTCTTGGTCTTCGCGCTGCTGGCGCTGGACCTGGGCGTGTTCCAGCGCAAGGCGCACGAGATCCAATTCAAAGAAGCGCTGGCCCTCAGCGCCTTCTGGGTCACTCTGGCGGTGCTCTTTAACCTCGGGATCTTTATCTGGCGGGGCTCCCACTCGGCGATGGAGTTCCTCGCGGGCTACCTCGTCGAGGAGTCACTCAGCGTTGACAACTTGTTCGTGTTCCTGATCATCTTCAAGTATTTTCATGTGCCTGGGAAATACCAGCACGGGGTCCTGTTCTGGGGGATTCTCGGCGCGCTCGTCATGCGCGGCTTCTTCATCGCCGCCGGCATCAGCCTCTTGGACCGGTTCCAGTGGCTCATCTACGTGTTCGGCGGCTTCTTGGTCTTCACGGCCATCCGTCTGTGGCGGGAAAAGGAGCAGGAGATCCACCCGGAGCGCAACCTGATGCTGAAGGCGGTGCGCCGGATCATGCCGGTGACGAATGACTACCACGAAGGGAAGTTCTTCGTGCGGCGCGCGGGGCGATGGCTGGCCACGCCGCTGTTTGTCGTGCTGCTCATCGTGGAGACGACGGACATTGTCTTCGCCGTCGACTCGATCCCGGCGATCCTGGCGATCACCCGGGATCCGTTTATCGTGTACACCTCCAATGTCTTCGCCATCCTCGGCCTGCGCAGCCTCTATTTCGCGCTGGCGGGCTTGATGCAGCTCTTCCATCACCTCCACTATGGCTTGGCCTTCGTCCTTGCGTTCGTCGGCGTGAAGATGCTGCTCTCCCACGTCGTCCACATCCCAATTGCTGTGTCGCTGGGCGTCATCGCGGCCACGCTGGGCCTGTCCATCGCCGCCTCCCTCAAGTGGCCGCAGCGCGTGCACCCGCCTGTGCAGCATTCGCATTAAGTGCGCCCAGCCCGTGCCTCGATCGCCTCAGTGCTGATGGTCAGAGCCCCTCACCTGCGCCTTGAGCGCGTGGTCTCCGGCGGGCAAACCGGCGTCGATCGCGCGGCCCTGGATGTGGCGCTGGAGCTGGGCCTGGGCTGCGGCGGCTGGTGCCCGCAAGGCCGGCGCGCGGAAGACGGGGCGCTGCACGCCAAGTACCCGCTCCGAGAAACCCCCCTGCCGGACTACGCCCAGCGGACCGAGTGGAACGTCCGAGATGCGGACGGCACCCTGATCCTCACGCGCGGGAGCCCGACCGAGGGGACCGCGGCGACGGTTGAGCTGGCCCGCCGGTACGGCAAGCCTCACCTGGTGCTGGACTTGGAGCAGGGGGCCGACGCGGCCGCGGCGCGCCAGTGGCTGGCGAAGCGGAAGCTCAAGGTGCTGAACGTGGCCGGGCCGCGCGAAAGCAAGTGCCCAGGCATCTACGCGCAAGCAGTGGCGCTGCTGCGGGAGGCGATTTCAAGTGCGCAAACCCGCCCAAACCGCTAAAATGTGGGGTGGTATATCAGCGACGCTCAGCGATCGCATAACATCTGGGCTGCCAATGGCTTCAGCACAACTACCTCAACCGCGCGGGCTCTATCACCCGGCCAACGAGCACGATGCGTGTGGCGTGGGGTTCGTCGCGTCCATTCAAGGGACGCCAAGCCACCAGATCGTCCAGTGGGCCGTGCAGTGCGTCTGTAACGTGACGCACCGCGGCGCCGTGTCGGCCGATGCCAAGACCGGCGATGGGGCCGGGGTGTTGACTCAGCTTCCGCACCAGCTCTTCGCCAAAGCGCTCAAGGCGTTGGGTGCCGGCGCGCCCGCTCCTGGGGCCTATGCTGTTGGCGTCTTCTTTTTGCCGTCCGAGCGCGGCGCGAACCAGACCGCCCGCCGGATTGTCGAGGAACAACTGGCGCGGCACCGGCTCAACCGGCTGGGATGGCGCCCCGTGCCGATCAACCCCAGCGTACTCGGAGACAAAGCCCGCAAGACGCTGCCCGACATCCAGCATCTGCTCGTGGCACCCCCGCAGGGCGTCGTCGCGGAGCACGTTGAGCGGCTGCTGTTCCTGGCGCGCCGGCGCATTGAGCGCGCGTGGGACCAAGCCGGCCTGACCGATTGTTACGTCCCGTCGTTCTCCGCGCGCACGATTGCGTACAAGGGATTGCTCGTGGCGCCGCAGCTTGCCGAGTTCTACCGCGATCTCTCCGATCCGGACTACACGGCGGCGATCGCCCTCTTTCACCAGCGCTACTCGACCAACACGTTTCCGACGTGGCATCTGGCGCAGCCGTTCCGCTTTCTGGGCCACAACGGCGAGATCAACACGCTGCAGGGCAACCGTAACTGGATGGCCGCGCGGGAGCCGGAGCTCTCGTCCTCGCAGTGGGGCGAAGATCTCCAGGACCTCTTTCCGATCATCCAGGCGGGCGGCTCGGACTCCATGAGCCTCGACAACGCGCTCGAGCTGCTCGTCATGTCGGGCCGCGATATCCTGCACAGCATGATCATGCTGGTGCCGGATGCCTGGCAGGGCATGGCCGAGCTGGACCCGCAGGTCAAAGCTTTCTACCAGTACAACGCGCTCGTGATGGAGCCCTGGGACGGGCCGGCGGCGCTCACGTTCACCGATGGCGTGATCGTCGGCGCGACCTTGGATCGCAACGGGCTGAGGCCGGCGCGCTATTGGGTGACCCAGGACGAGATCGTCATCATGGGCTCGGAAGTGGGCGTGGTGGACGTGGAACCGTCCCGCATTATCGAGAAGGGGCGGCTGGGCCCGGGTCGCATCCTCGCGGTGGATACGGCTCGCAAGCGCTTGCTGCAGGATCGCCAGATCAAGGAAGAGTACGCGGCCATCAAGCCCTACGGCGAGTGGGCCGAGAAGAGTCTGCTGCCGATGGCGCAGATCATCAACGGCCACATCGCGGATGAAGTCACCGCGGCGCCGGCCTCGCTGCTGCAGCATCAGGTCGCCTTCGGCTATACGGAAGAAGAGCTGCACATGGTGATCGAGCCCATGGTGAAGACGCACAAAGAGCCGATCTTCTCCATGGGCGATGACGCGCCGCTGTCGGTGCTGTCGCGCAAGCCCAAGTCGCTGTTCACGTATTTCAAGCAGCTCTTTGCGCAGGTCACCAACCCGCCGATCGACCCGATCCGCGAAGAGCTGGTCATGTCGTTGAACACGATTCTCGGCGAGCGGCCGAACCTGCTTGAGCAGGGCCCGGCGAAGAAGCGGCTGCTGCGCGCTGACAGCCCGTTGCTGTCGCCGCAGGAGTTCTCGGCGGTGCGCTCGCTGCGCTGGCCGGATCTGAAGGCCCGGACTCTTTCCACGCACTTCGAAGCCGCCAAGGGCGCGGCGGGGTTGCGGCCGGCTGTTGAACGCCTTCGCCAGGAGGCGGCGAAGGCCGTCGATGACGGGGCGACCATCCTCATCCTCTCGGATCGGGGTATCGACCAGACCAAAACGGCCATCCCGGCACTCCTGGCCACGGCCGCGGTGCATCACCACCTGATCCGTTCAGGCCGCCGCATGAAGGCTGCGCTCGTCGTCGAGACCGGCGAAGTCCATGAAGTCCACGAGCTGGCGTGCCTCATCGGGTATGGCGCCGCCGCGGTCTACCCCTATCTGGCCTACCAGACGATTCAGTCCATGGTCCAATCCGGCCGCCTGGCTGAGGTGACGCTGGAGGCGGCCCTGAGCAGCTATCGCAAGGCGATGGACCAGGGCATGCTCAAGGTCATGTCGAAGATGGGGATCTCCACCGTCGGCAGCTATCGCGGCTCGCAGATTTTCGAAGCGCTGGGCCTAGCCAGCGAACTGATCGAGGCCTGTTTCCCCGGCACGCCCTCGCGCATCGGCGGGCTGACCTATGAGCACTTGGCCGAGGAGATGCTGGCCTGGCATCGCCAAGCGTACCAGCGCCAAGACCCGCTGCATCTGGACGCAGGCGGCTTCTACAAGTACCGCCGCGATGGGGAGTACCACGCCTTTAACCCGGAGATGGTGCGGCTGCTCCAGCAATCCATCAAGGCCGGCGACTACGAGATCTATCAGAAATTCGCCGCGGCGGTCAATAACCGGCCCGTGACCGCGCTGCGCGATCTGCTGGACGTCAAGCCGCTCGGCCCGCCGGTGCCGCTTGAGGAGGTCGAGTCGGTCGAATCAATCACCAAGCGCTTTGCGACGGCGAGCATCTCGTATGGCGCCCTTTCGCTTGAGGCGCATCAGACGCTCGCCATCGCGCTGAACCGGCTGGGCGGCAAGTCAGGCTCCGGCGAGGGTGGCGAGGACCCGGCGCGCTACCATCCGACCGACCCGCAGATGAACCGCAGCTCGGCGATCAAGCAGGTCGCCTCGGGCCGCTTCGGCGTGACGCCGGAGTATCTCATGTCGGCGCGGGAGCTGGAGATCAAGATGGCGCAGGGCTCCAAGCCCGGCGAGGGCGGCCAGCTGCCGGGCCACAAGGTGTCCGCGGAGATCGCGCGCGTGCGCCACACCGTGCCGGGGATTTCGCTGATCTCGCCGCCGCCGCACCATGACATCTACTCGATCGAGGACCTGGCACAGCTCATCTATGATTTGAAGATGATCAACCCGGGGGCGCGGGTGAATGTGAAGCTTGTGTCCGAGGTCGGCGTGGGCACGATCGCCGCCGGCGTGGTGAAGGGCTATGCGGACACGGTGCTGATCTCCGGCCATGACGGCGGCACCGGGGCGAGCCCCTTAAGCTCGATCAAAAACGCCGGGCTGCCCTGGGAGCTGGGCCTGGCGGAGACGCAGCAGACGCTGCGCTTAAACGGCCTGCGCGAGCGGGTGATCCTGCGCGCCGATGGCGGCATGAAGACGGGCCGCGACATCCTGCTGGCGGCCGTGTTCGGGGCGGAGGAATTTGGCTTTGGCACGGCCGCGGTGGTGGCCACCGGCTGCGTCATGACGCGCCAATGCCATCTGAACACCTGCCCGGTTGGCGTGGCGACGCAGGATCCGAAGCTGCGGGCGAAATTCACCGGCACGCCGGAGATGGTGGTCAACTACCTGCGCTTTGCCGCGCAGGAGCTGCGCGAGTATCTGGCGGCGCTGGGCGTGCGGCGGCTTGAGGAGTTGATCGGCCGGACCGACCTGTTGTGCGTGCGCGAGCGAACGGACCTGCCGCCCAAAGCGAAGACGGTTGACTTGCGCTACCTCATGGAGACGGTCGGCGAGGGCGCGCGGTTTCACACGCAAGCCCGCAATGACCGGCAGGGCGACCGGCCGCTCGATGACCAACTGATCGCCGACGCCAAGCCGGCGCTGGAAGGGCACGACAAGGTCAAGCTGAGCTACCCCATCCGCAATATTCACCGGACCGTGGGCGCGCGCCTGGCCGGGCTCATCGCCACCCGCTATGGCGACAAGGGGCTGCCGCCTGGCAGCATCGACGTGACCTTCAAGGGCGTCGCCGGACAGAGCTTCGGGGCCTTTTGCCTGAATGGCATGCGGCTGACGCTCATCGGCGAAGCCAACGATTACGTGGGCAAGGGGATGGCCGGGGGCGAGCTGATCATCCGCCCGCCGGATGAATCGCCGTTTGCCTGGCACAAGCACAGCCTCATCGGCAATACGTGCCTCTATGGCGCCACGCGCGGCATCCTGTACGCGGCCGGGCGCGCCGGCGAGCGCTTCGCGGTGCGCAACTCCGGCGCGATGGCGGTCATCGAGGGCTTAGGGGACCATGGCTGCGAATACATGACCGGCGGCATCGTGCTCGTCCTGGGCGAGACCGGCCGCAACTTCGGCGCCGGCATGACGGGCGGGCGCGCCTACGTGCTGGACCGAGAGCGGCAATTCGAGAAGCGCGTCAACCTGGAACTCGTCCAACTGGAGCGGCTGCAGGCCGGCGAGGACGTGGACAATGTGCGCGCCTTGCTGGAGCGGCACTTCGTTGCGACCAAGAGCAGCCTGGCGCTGGAGATCTTGGCCAATTGGGAGGACTTCCAGGAGCTCTTTTGGATGGTCGTCCCGCGCGGCACCGGCGCTAAGCTTGAGATGGCCGTCAGCGCGAAAGAAGGCTGACCCAGCCCGTCGTGCTCGGCGTTGTTCCCACCTGAGAGCCTCCGACGTATGACCGTGACACAGGACCAAGTCCTGAACGCCCTTCGAGCGGTGCGCGATCCTGATTTGGGGCGCGACATCGTCTCGCTCGGCTTCGTGAAGCAGGTGACGATCGGGGACGGCCGCGTCGCCTTCACCATCGAGCTGACCACGCCGGCCTGCCCGGTGCGCGATCAGCTGCGCGACCAGGCGCAGCAGGCCGTCGTGGCGCTGCCTGGCGTCACGCAGGTGGACGTGGCGATGACCTCGCAAGTCCGCCGTGCCGTCGCACCGGCGTTTGCGGCAAGTCTCAGCCCGACGATCAAGCACATCATCCCGATCGCCAGCGGCAAAGGCGGCGTGGGCAAGTCCACCGTGAGCGCGAACTTGGCCCTGGCCCTGGTGCGCTGCGGCGCGAAGGTGGGGCTGATGGACGCGGACGTGTATGGCCCGACCATCCCCACGCTGCTCGGGCTGCACGGCAGCCCCCAGGTGGATGCGCAGAACCGGATGACGCCGCTTGAGCAGGACGGCCTGAAGGTCATCTCGATGGGCTTCTTCATGAAGCCGGATGAGGCGGTGGTCTGGCGCGGGCCGATGCTGCACAAGACCGTGCAGCAGTTCCTCGGCGGCGTGCTGTGGGGCGAGCTCGACTACCTCCTGGTGGATTTGCCGCCCGGCACAGGCGACGTGCAGCTTTCTTTATGCCAATCGATCCCGATCACAGGCGCGGTCATCGTCTCGACGCCGCAGGACGTCGCGCTCAATGTGGCGCAAAAGGCGATCGCGATGTTCAAGAAACTCAATGCGCCGATCCTGGGCATCATCGAGAATATGAGTTTCTACAGTTGCCCGGAGTGCGGCGCGCACGATCCCATTTTCGGCTCGGGCGGGGCGCGCCGGATCGCGGAGCGGCTAGGCATTCCGTTCCTCGGCGAGATCCCGCTTGGCACCCCGATCCGCGCCGCGTCGGATGCCGGACGGCCGATCGTGCTC
>JAHFGW010000002.1:8721-48245 GCA_023247235.1 Candidatus Omnitrophota bacterium
ATCTACCTCGACTATTACGGCCAGACGCCGGTGCTGCCTGAAGTCGGGCGGGCGGTGGCCGAGGCCTTGGGAGAGTTCGGCAACCCGTCCTCGATCCATCGCGAGGGCCAGCGCGCCAGGCAGATGGTGGAGCGCGCCCGCGGGCAAGCCGCCGCGCTGCTGAACGCCAAAGCCGACGAGATCTGCTTCACCTCCTGCGGAACCGAAGCCAATAACTGGGCGCTGCGCGGCCTGTTTGCCGCCAACCGCCGCAAGGGCGCCCACCTGGTCATCTCGGCCATCGAGCATCCCTCGGTCAGCCTGGTCGCGCGGCGACTGGAATTGGATGGCGCGCACGTGACGATCCTGCCAGTCGATCATGAGGGTGTTGTGTCGCACGATGCGCTGCGCGCGGCCATCAAACCGGACACCGTGCTCGTCTCCATCATGCTGGCCAACGGCGAAGTCGGCACGATCGAGCCCATCGCTGAGCTGGCCGAGATCGCCCATGAGCAGGGCGCGCTCTTTCACACGGATGCGATCGCCGCGGTCGGGCACATGCCAGTGGACGTGAAGGCGCTCACGATTGATGCGCTGAGTTTTGCGGCGAACCAATTCTATGGGCCGCCTGGCGCGGCGGGACTGTTCGTGCGCCAAGGCGTGCGCATCCTGCCGTTGTTGGAAGGCGGCGGGCAAGAGCACGGCAGCCGCTCAGGCACCGAGGGGCTGGCAGCGATCGTCGGCCTGGGGGCTGCCGCGGAGCTGGCGCGGCGCGATTTGCCTGCGCGAGGGCCTCGGCTGCGGCGGTTGCGGGATCGGCTGCGCCAAGGACTTGAGGCGAAGCTTGAGGCGGTCCGTGTGCATGGATCATGGACCGAGCGGCTGCCGCATAACCTGCACGTGTGTCTTGATGGGCTCTCCAGCGAATCGCTGATCCTCGGGCTTGATGAGGCCGGCCTCGCCGCAGGGCTTGGCTCCGCATGCAACTCCAAGGCGCTGCGGCCCTCGCACGTCCTGAAGGCGATGGGATTGACCGACGAACAGGCCAAGGGCGCGCTGGTGCTCACCGTCGGCGTCCCCACTACCGAGGCGGAGCTTGAGGAATCGGCTGAGCTGATCCCTCGGGTGGCCGAACGGATTCGGCGGGTCAGCGCGCTGACAAGCCGCGCATGAAATACGTGGTGATTCTTCCCGATGGCGTGTCTGATGTGCCCATCGCCTCACTGGGCAACAAGACGCCTCTTGAAGTCGCCACGCATCCGAACATGGATTGGATCGCGCGCGAAGGCCTCACCGGCTGGGCGCATACCATTCCGCAGGGCTTCAAGCCCGGCTCTGATGTCGGGTGCATGAGCGTCTTCGGCTACGATCCTCGCACGCACTTCACCGGGCGCGCTCCGCTGGAGGCGGCGGCCCAGGGCATCAGCTTGCGCAATGGGGACGTCGCCTTCCGCTGCAATACCGTGACCGTGGAAGACGGCATCATGGCGGATTACTCGGCCGGCCACATCGACACCCAGGATGCCGTGGAGCTCATCAAAGCGGTCCACGAGCGGCTGAAGAGCGAGGGCCTGCATTTTTATCCCGGCGTCTCCTACCGGCATCTGGCCTTGGCGCATGGCGCGGACTTTGCGAAGACCCAGTGCACGCCCCCCCATGACATCTCAGGCCAACCGATCGCTTCGCATCTGCCCACCGGTCCCGGGTCGGATCTGCTGCGGCGGGTCATGGAGGCTTCGGTCACGATCCTCAAAGAGCACCCGGTGACGCAGCGACGGCTTCACGCCGGCAAGCGGCCGGCGACCATGCTGTGGTTCTGGGGCCAGGGCACCGCGGCGAGCTTTCCGCCGTTTCAACGGCAGTACGGGCTGCGCGGGGCCTGCATCAGCGCGGTAGACATCGTGCGAGGGTTGGGCCGGCTGGTGGGGTTTGACATCATCCAGGTGCCGGGTATCACCGGCTATTTTGATACGAACTACAAGGGCAAGGCAGACTACGCGTTGAAGGCCCTGGACGATCATGACTTCGTGCTGATCCACATCGAGTCGACGGATGAAGCCGGGCACATGGGCGATGCGAAGAAAAAGATTCAAGCGATCGAGGACACGGATCGGCTCGTGGTCGGCACCGTGCTGGAGGGGCTGAAGCGGCGCGGAGAGCCGCATGCCGTCTTGCTCGTGTGCGACCATCCGACCAGCACCGCGCTGAAAACGCACATCGCGGAGCCGGTGCCCTTTGCCCTCTATGTGACAGGGGTCGAGAAGGACGGCGCGAGCGCCTATAATGAGGTGGCCATCAAAGGCTCGCGCCGCCGGTTTGAGAACGGCTTTGAGCTCATGGGTTTTTTCCTCAGGCAGAGTGCACCGTGAAAATGGACACGTCCCCATTTTTCGTTCAGGTCAAACGTGGTGATGTTTCGAGGAAAATCGAAGCGTCCCCATTTTTAGAGGAGGTTCGATGCGTATTACGGTGAAGTCGGGGCCACAGGGACGTCACGGGATCCGCGTCGTGGGCGGGTTGCAGGGCGAGCGGGGCTTGGAGCGGTTGCTGCCCGCCTCGACCGGACGGGATCGTGCCCTCAGGCGGCTCTTAGAGGGGGCGGGATTTCGCGGCGCGCGCAACGAGACGGCCTTCTTGCCGCACGGGCGCGGCTGGGTGCTCGCGGTGGGCTTGGGCAAAGCCAAGGAGCTCAGCTTGGACACGACGCGCCAGTTCGCGGCTACCGCGGCGCGGACCGTGCGCGCCCGAGGCCACACGTCGCTGTCGCTGCCGGTCTTAAAAGAGCGCGGCCTGGGCGCCTCGGAGCTGGTCGCCCAGGCGCTGACTGAAGGCGCGCTGTTGGGGCTGTATCGCTATGACGCGCTGCGCGAAGTTCCCAAGGAAGACCGTGCCAAGCGCATCGACGCGGTGACGCTCGTCGTGGAGCGCCCGAGTGAAACCGGACCGGCCCGGCGCGGAGTCGCCAAAGCGGAAGTGCTTGCCGAGGCGGTCCGTCTTGTGCGCGATCTGATCAACGGCCCGGCGAATCTTGTGACCCCGACCGTGTTGGCGAACGAAGCCCGCCGGATCGCCCGGCGCTACCGGCTGAGGTGCCAGGTGACGCCGTTCGCGCGGCTCAAGCGCCTGGGGTTCGGCGGCATCGTCGGCGTCGGCCAAGGCAGCGCCCACCCGGCGCAGTTCATCGTGCTGGACTATCGGCCGGCTCGCCCCGCCCCAGGCCTGGGCGGGGCACGCGTGAAGGCGACCTTCGCCTTGTGCGGCAAGGGCATCACGTTTGACTCCGGGGGGTTGAGCCTGAAGCCCTCAAGCAAGATGGAGCAAATGAAGTGCGACATGTCCGGGGCCGCCGCGGTCTTGGGGACCGTGCAGGCGGCCGCGGCCTTGAAGCTGCCGGTGCGGATCATCGGCATCATCGCGGCGACGGAGAACATGCCGTCGGGCACGGCGCAGCGGCCCGGGGACGTCATCAAGACGCTGTCCGGAAAGACCATCGAGGTCATCAACACCGACGCGGAGGGCCGGCTCGTCTTGGCGGATTGCCTCCACTATGCCAAGCGCTACAAGCCGGATGCGGTCATCGATGTGGCCACGCTGACCGGCGCCTGCGTCGTCGCGCTGGGCAGCGAGGCGATCGGGCTCATGACCAAAGATGAAACGCTGGCGGCCAGGATCAACCAAGCTGGCAAAAGGACATACGAGCGGGTCTGGCGGCTGCCGCTGTGGGATGAGTATGCGCCGATGATGAAATCCGACATCGCGGACATCAAGAACGTGAGCAACACCGGCGAGGCAGGCACGATCACCGCGGCGAAGTTCCTGGAGATCTTCACCGAGGGCCTGCGCTGGGCGCACCTGGACATCGCGGGCACCGCCTGGACGGAGAAGGGCAAACCGTACGTGCCCAAGGGCGCGGTCGGCATCGGCGTGCGGTTGCTGATTCAACTGTTGGAAGATTGGAAATAGGGAGGCAGCCCATGGCGAACTCCGAGAGCGAGCTGAATCGGCTCAGGCAGGCGCTGGAGATTCCTCCGAAGCAAGAATGGGAGTACGTGGTCCGGCTCCTGCTGCGCCTGATCGGGGAGGATCCCACCCGCGAGGGCCTGCGGCGCACGCCGCTGCGAGTCAAGCAGTCCTTGCAGTTTCTGACGCGAGGCTACCAAATGGACCCGGCGAAGGTGCTGAACCGATCCTTCAGGGAAGTCCGCTCTGATGAGATGGTCATCGTCAAGGAGATTGATTTCTTCAGCTTATGCGAGCACCATCTGCTACCGTTTTTCGGCAAGTGCCACGTGGCGTATCTGCCGGACAAGAAGGTCATCGGGCTGAGCAAGATCCCCCGCCTGGTCGATGCGTTCGCGCGGCGGCTGCAGGTCCAGGAGCGGCTGACGACGCAGATTGCGGAGGCGCTGAACACGCACCTGCAGCCTCGGGGGGTCGCCTGCGTGCTGGAGGCGTCGCATCTGTGCCTGATGATGCGGGGCGTCCAGAAGCAGAACACGCTCGCCGTGACCAGCTCCATGCTAGGGGCCTTCCGCACCGATGAGAAGACCCGCAGCGAGTTCCTCACGCTGATTCGCTCGAAACTATCCGCATGACCCGCCACCTGCCAGTCCAGCCAAAGGCTGGCGCGGCATGAGGCAGCGTCGCACCATGTTCCCGCCGCGCGGCCGCCGACAGCGGCCGCTGGCAGGTGGTGGGATGAAGTCCTGGCAGTCGCTGGCCCTCGGCTGCCTGGTGGTCCTCAGCCCCTCGGCCTCCCGGGCCATGGCCCAGGCCGACCGCACCGGCGTGCTGATCCTCGCCCATGGCGGCTCGGCGGAGTGGAACCGGGCGGTGCAGGAAGCGGTCGATCAGGCGCGCCTGCCGCAACCCCATGAAATCGCCTTCGGGATGGGGATGCGCCAGGACGAGGTGGCTCGGCTCGGCCAAGCCATCCAGGCGCTCCAGGCGCAGGGCATCGAGCGGATCGTCGTAGTGCCGCTGGCGATTTCGGCCGATTCGGACGTCATGCGGCAATGGGCCTACCTGCTGCACCTTCGCACAGACGGGCCTTGGACCGAAGGGATCGAGCCGGTCCAGGCGGGCGTGCCGCTGGAGATGACCGGAGCGCTGGAAGATGATCCGGCGGTGGCCGAGGTCCTGGTGGATCGAGCGCGGACCCTGAGCCGTTCGCCTGGCGAAGAGACCGTCATCCTTGTGGCGCACGGTCCGGTCAGCGACCAGGACGATGCGCGGTGGCTGGACATGATGAACCGCCTGGCCGCGCAGCTGAAGGACGCGGTGGGCTTTCGCGAGGTGGCGGTGGCCACCCTGCGCGATGACGCGCCCAAGCCGGTGCTTGACGCTGCGACCGACCGCCTGCGCCGGCTTGTCGAGGAGCACGGCCAGGAGGGGTCGGTGCTAGTCATTCCGCTCCTGGTGGCCCGGGGCGGCATCGAGCAGAAAATCCCGCAACGGCTGGAAGGGCTGCGCTACGTCTTTGACGGGGCCCCGCTCCTGCCGCATCCGGCCATCAGCCGGTGGATTGCGCGGCGATTCACCGACTTGCTGCGCGCCTCGGAGGCTGGCGCCGGCCGATCGCGTGTGCTACAATGACCCGGTTCATGACGCCCGACCGCCAGCCGATTACCCAGCTTGAGTTCGCCCGCCGAGGCCTGATCACGGACGCCATGCGCCGCGTCGCCGAGCGCGAAGCGCTGGATCCCGAGCTCATCCGGGCCGAAGTCGCCCGGGGGCGCTTCATTATTCCCGCGAATATCCACCACCTAGCCGGCCGGCTTGATCCGATGGGCGTGGGGCTCGCCGCGTCCGTGAAGATCAATGCCAACATCGGCAACTCCGCCGTGACCTCCACCGCGGAAGAAGAGCTCAAGAAGCTCCACATGGCGGTGCACTACGGCGCGGACACGGTCATGGACCTCTCCACCGGCGGCAATATCCCGGGGATCCGCCAAGTCATCATCCAAGAAAGTCCGGTGCCGCTTGGGACTGTGCCGATCTATGAAGCGATCACGCGGGTGCGGCGCGTTGAGGACCTGACGCCGCAGCTCCTGCTGCAGGTCATCGAGGAGCAGGCGGAGCAGGGCGTGGACTACATGACGATCCATGCGGGCATCCTGATGGAGTATTTGCCGCTGGTGCAGCGCCGGATCACCGGCATCGTCAGCCGGGGCGGCAGTCTGCTGGCGCAATGGATGTCGGCGCACCGGGCGCAGAATCCGCTCTATGAGCGCTTCGATGACATCAGCGAGATCCTCCGGGCGCACGATGTCTCGTACAGTTTGGGCGACAGCCTGCGGCCCGGCTGCCTGGCCGATGCCTCGGATGAGGCGCAGCTCGCCGAGCTCAAGACGCTGGGCGAGCTGACGCAGCGCGCGCAGGATCGGGGCGTGCAGGTGATGATCGAGGGCCCGGGCCATGTGCCCATGGACCAGCTTGAGATGAACGTCCGCTTGCAGCAGCGCTATTGCCATGAGGCGCCGTTCTACACGCTGGGGCCGCTGGTGACCGACGTGGCCCCCGGCTATGACCACATCACCTCGGCGATCGGCGCGGCGATGGTCGGCTGGCACGGCGCGAGCCTGTTGTGCTACGTGACGCCGAAGGAGCATCTCGGGCTGCCGAATGAAGAGGACGTGCGCCAGGGCGTCATCGCCTACAAGATCGCCGCGCATGCGGCGGACGTGGCCCGGGGCCGCCGAGGCGCGCGACGACGCGATGATGCGCTCTCGCGGGCCCGCTTCACCTTCGATTGGGAGCAGCAGTTTGCCTTGTCGCTTGATCCCGAGACGTCGCGGCGCATGCACGACGAGACCCTGCCGGACGGGTTCTATAAGGAGGCGAAGTTCTGCTCGATGTGCGGGCCCAAGTTCTGCTCCATGCGGATCACGCAGACGGCGCAGAAGTTGCTCGAGGAACCGGTTGTGGCGGAGGCCAGGAGGGAGAGCTCACCGGATGGAGATTGAGAAGCGATTGGCGAAGCACTTGAAGCGGTTGAATCGTGCCATCCGCAAGATCGTCGCGCAGGCGCCAGAATTCGCCGAGCTGCGCAAAATGCTTCGCGAGGAACAAGTGGAGCTGGCCATTTATGTCGTGCCGCTGATCGGGGGCAACCCGTCCGGCGAGGCGATGCGCTTTGAGCTGACCGACGAAGACCGCTCGTTCCTCAGGCAGGCCGGGATCAGGTTCGAATAAGCGTTCAACCTCGTCCCAGGACTTCCATCCCGCCTGCGAAGCCCCCTTGTGGGGCTAACTGGTTATGATAGAATTAGATAGGGCTTGGATACTCGTCCAAGCTGGCAGGGAAGGTCTGTCGTAGCCCCTACAGGAGCCGCCATGGCCAACCGACCGCTCTCGCTTGAGGATCTGGATCTGCCGATCGGCAAGAAAGCCCGCCTGTACCGGTTGACCCACAAATATGGGCCGGGCAACGGGCGCATGATGGTCTTACCGATCGACCAGGGCCTGGAGCACGGGCCACGGGATTTCTTCGTGAACCCCGAGAGCCTGAACCCGGAATTCCAGCTCCGCCTGGCGCTGGAGGGCGGTTTCTCAGCCATTGCCTTTCAGGTGGGGCTGGCGGAGAAGTACCTGCGGGCCTTCGCCGGCAAAGTGCCGCTGATCCTGAAGATCAACGGCAAGACCGAGATCCCGCCGGATGATGAGGCCTTTTCGCCCTGCCATGCGCGCGTCGAGGACGCGGTGCGCTTGGGAGCGGACGCGGTGGGCTATACGTCCTACATCGGCTCGCCTCGCCAAGACGAGGATTTCATCCAGTTCGGACGCGTGCGGCGGGAGGCCGAGCGGGCCGGGATGCCTCTGATCATGTGGGCCTATCCGCGCGGCAAATACATCGAGGAGCGCGGCGGCCGAGGCAGCCTCTATGCGATCGACTACGCGGCGCGCGTGGCGCAGGAGCTCGGGGCCGACGTCGTGAAGGTGAACTACCCGAAAGTTGATGAAGCCAAGCGGGCGCTGTACCCCAAACCCTATAACGAGCTGAAGCTTTCCCAGGTCGAGATGCTGCGGCAGGTGGTGGCCTCCGCAGGCCGCACGCTCGTGCTCATGTCGGGCGGCTCCAAGCGGAGCGACGAGCAGCTCTTGGAGGACGTCCGCGCGGCCTTGGAGGCCGGCGTGACCGGCTTCATCTTCGGCCGCAACATGTGGCAGCGGAAATTCGGCGAGGCGCTGAAGGTGGCGGAGACGATCGCGAACATGACCCGGCAAGTGTCCCAGCCGGCGGCCAAGAGTAAGAAAGCCGCGTTGGTGTAGAAGCCCAGATGGCACAAGCGCGCGATGAGTTGACGGTATGGATCGGCGGGGCCGCCGGGGACGGGATCGCCTCGGCCGGAGAGTCGTTCTCGAAGGCCTGCACCCGCGCAGGCTACCATGTCTTTGCCTATAACAGCTACCAGTCGGTGATCCGCGGCGGCCACGTCTGCATGCACGTCCGCATCGGCCGCCAGAAGGTCTGGACGCACGGCGATACGTGCAACTACCTGATCGCCCTGAACCAGGACACCTTCAAGCGGTATGCCAAGAAGGTGACGCCCGGCGGGGCCGTGTTCTACAACACGGACAAGTTCAAGGCCTCAGCGAGCGACGTAGGCCCGGACGTGCAGCTCATCGGCCTGCCCGTTATGGAGCTGGTGGGCAACCAGTTGATGCAGAATACGGCGCTGATGGGCGCGTTCCTGGGCGCCGTCGGGCTTGACCCGACCAAGATGCGCGAACTCATCCAAGAGCGATTTACGAAGAAGGGCGAGGCGGTCATCAAGGCCAACGTCGACGCCTTCGACAAGGGCATCGACTTCGCCAACACGAAGGCCAAACCGGCCGGGGTGCGCATCGGCGCCTCCGACGGCAAGCCGCGCTTGCTGGGCAGCGGCAACGCGATCGTGGGCTTCGGCGCGGTGGCCGCCGGCTGCCAGTTCTACGCGGCCTACCCCATGACTCCCGCGTCCTCCATCCTGCATTGGCTCGCGCAGTACGGGCCCAAGGCCGGCATGCTGGTCAAGCAGGCCGAGGATGAAATTGCAGTGATCAACATGACCGTCGGCGCCGCCCACGCCGGCGTCCGGGCCATGTGCGGCACCTCCGGCGGAGGCTTTGCGCTCATGACCGAGGGGATCGGCGAAGCGGGCATGACCGAGACGCCGATCGTCATCCTGGAGGCCCAGCGGGGCGGGCCCTCCACCGGGCTGCCGACCAAGACGGAGCAAGCCGACCTCTTTCAGGTGCTCGGCGCGTCGCAGGGCGACTTTCCCAAGATCGTCCTGGCTCCCTGCACGCTGCCCGAATGTTTCACGCTGACCATCCGCGCCTTCAACCTCGCCGATCGCTACCAGTGCCCCGTCATCATCATGTCTGATCTCTACCTGGCCGAGCGCAATGAGACGCTCGAGGGGCTGGAGATCCGCAACATCCCGATTGACCGCGGGCCGCTGCTCACGCAATGGAACGGCGCGGCCTACCACCGGTATGAGGACACGCCGACCGGCGTCTCGCCGCGCGCGATCCCCGGGACGGAGGGCGCCGTGCATGTGGCGGCGACCGACGAGCATGACGAGGATGGAATTCTGATCAGCGATGTCTTCTCGAACCCGCCGGCGCGCGTGAAGATCATGAGCAAGCGCATGCGGAAGATCGAGCATGCGCTCAAAGAGCTGCCGCCGCCGCAGCTTGAGGGGCCGGCCGATGCCGAGCTCACGCTCGTGGGCTGGGGCTCGACCTATTCCGTCCTGCGCGAGGCCATGGATGCGCTGAACCGCGAGGGCCTGTCCGTGAATCTCCTGGCGCCGCGCGTGCTCGCGCCGTTCCAGGGCGAAGCTGTTGGGAAGCTGCTGGCCGGCACGAAGATCACCCTGGCGGTCGAAGCCAACTACACCGGGCAGCTCGCCCGGCTCATCCGCATGGAAACGGGGTTCGCCATCCGCCACCACCTGCACAAGTTCGATGGGGAGCCGTTTGAGCCGCGGCAGGTCATCGACCACGCCCGGACGATTCTCAAGACGAAGCCGAAGGAGCCGGTGATCGTCATCGCGGTCAGCGATGAGGGATTGCCTCCGGATTTCTCGCCGATCGCCTCGCCCGCTCTGGGGGCCGAGACGGCGCGCCAACATTAACCTAAGGGAGCGAGCTTGATGGCAGAAGTGAAAGAGTTTGCCGGGAAGATCAAGCCGGACTGGTGTCCGGGCTGCGGGGACTACGGGGTGCTCAACGCCCTCCAGCGGGCGCTGGCCGATCTGGACATCGCGCCCCATAACGTGCTGGTGGTGTCGGGCATCGGGTGTTCCTCGAACCTGCCCGGCTTCATCAATGCCTACGGGTTCCACGGGCTGCACGGGCGGTCGCTGCCGGTCGCAGCCGGCGCGCGGCTGGCCAACCACGGGCTCACGGTGCTGGTCACCGGCGGCGACGGGGACGGCTACGGGATCGGAGTGGGCCACTTCGTCCATACCTGCCGGCGCAACATCAACATGACATACATCGTCATGGACAACCAGATCTACGGCCTGACGACCGGGCAGGCCTCGCCGACGACGGAAAAAGACATCCGGACCAAGTCCACGCCGGAGGGCACGATCGAGATCCCGCTCAACCCGATCGCGCTGGCGCTCACCTGCGGCGCGACGTATGTGGCCCGCGGGTTCTCGGGGGAAAACCTGCAGCTGGCCAATCTCCTCAAGGGGGCGATTGAGCACAAGGGCTTCTCGCTGGTTGATGTGTTCTCGCCGTGCGTGACCTACAACAAGCACAACACCTATCCGTGGTTCCGCGAGCGGGTCTACAAGCTGGAAGACGAGCGGCACGACCCCTCGGATTTCCGCCTGGCGATGGAGAAGGCGTTCGAGTGGGGCGCGCGCATCCCGATCGGCCTGTTCTACAAGGTGGAGCGGCCGACCTACGAGGATGAAGATCCCACGCTGCGCAGCGGCATCCCGCTGGTCAAGCAGCCGGCGGGGCGCGCGAACCTCGCGGAGATTATGCAGGATTTCATGTGATGCCGACGCTGACCAAAGTGGCGACCCGTTCGGAACTTCCCTCAGGCAAGGGCAAGGTCGTTGAGGCCGGCGGCCGCACACTCGCGGTGTTTAATTGCGGCGGAACCTTTTACGCGACGGACAACACCTGTGTGCATCGCGGCGGACCGCTGGGCGAGGGCAGCCTGACCGGCACGGTCGTGACGTGCCCATGGCATGGCTGGGAGTACGATGTGGCCAGCGGCGCTTGCAAGACCAACCCGGCGGCCACCATTCAGCGCTTTGACGTGAAGGTCGAAGGGGACGCGATCCTCGTCTCCGTGCCGTAGTTCATTGTTGATTGTTCATTGTTCATAGTAAGAGCTGGAGGTCAGAGGAGTTCGTTGATGGATGCCGTCGGCGCAGGCCGGCGATTTCATAGACGGCTCTTACTACGAACTATGAACAACGAACAATGAACAAGACCGCTAGTGTTTGCATGGAAAAAAAGTGTGTGGCAATGCTCTCCGGCGGCCTGGACAGCTCCCTGGCCGCGCGCTTGATGCTCAAGCAGGGCATCGAGGTGCACGGCCTCTACCTCTCCCTGAGCTGGGGCTGCTGCGACAAGGACAAAGCCGCCTCGGCGGCCCGCCAGCTCGGCATTCCCCTCATGGTACTGGGCGTCGGGGACGCCTACCTCGACGTCATCCGCACCCCCAAGTACGGCTACGGGACCGGCATGAACCCATGCGTGGACTGCCGCATCTACATGTTCCGCATTGCTCGCCGCTACATGGAAGAGCTCGGCGCCGGGTTCGTGGTGACCGGCGAAGTCGTGGGCCAGCGGCCCATGTCGCAGATGCGCAGGCCCTTAGAGCTGATCGAAGCGGAAAGCGGGCTCGAGGGATTACTGGTCCGCCCGCTGTCGGCGCAACTGCTGGACCCGACGCTGCCGGAACTGCTGGGCGTCGTCGACCGGCAGCAGCTGCTGCGTGTCGCCGGCCGCTCGCGCCAGGAGCAGCTGGCGCTCGCACGGGCCGAAGCGCTCACCGAATATTCCACCCCCGCGGGCGGCTGTTTGCTGACGGACCCCCACTTTGCGAAGAAAACGCGCGATCTATTCGAGCACGAGGAGCGGCCCACCACGAAGGATATGGAGCTCCTCACCCTGGGACGGCACTATCGCTTGGGACCACGCGCCAAGCTGATCCTCGGCCGCAATGAGCTGGAAAACCTGATGCTGGAAGGCCATGCGGAGCCGGGGTACCGGTGCCTGCGGCCGACATTTCCAGGACCGACCGCACTCCTGGTCGGGCCTTGCCCCGAGGAGCTTGAGCCGGTGGCGGTCCGCTTAATCGTGCAGCACACCAAGCCGGAGAAGCTTCCGCCAGAGGGGTCGTTGGAATTCTGGCGCGACGGACAGCCCTGGAGCGCGACACGGCCTCCCGTGGCGGAGGCGGCGGTCGCGGCACTCTGATGGCAAAGAACAGCACATCCAAGCACGTCGATTACGTCTTCCGAATCGGCGGAGAAGGCGGCGAGGGCGTCATCAGCACCGGCGAGCTCTTGACCCTGACCTTGGCGCGCGCCGGCTACGAGATCTATACCTTCCGCACTTATCCGGCCGAGATCAAAGGCGGCCACGCGAACTACCAGGTGCGCGCCTCCGACAGGCTCCTGCTGTCTCAGGGCACCAACGTCGATGTGCTGGTCGCGTTTAATGAAGAGGCGTATCAGAAGCACGTCGGCGATCTGCGCAAGGGCGGCGTCGTGATCTACGACTCCGACAGCTTCACGGCCGCCTCGCACGACTCGGCCATCCTCTATAGCGTGCCCCTGGCGTCGCTGGCGACGGAGAAAGTCGGCGTCAAGCTCACCAAGAACATTGTGGCGCTGGGGGTGGTCGCCCACCTCTTCGAGATTCCCTTGGAGGCGTTTGCTGACCTCTTGCGGGACCGGTTCCGGCACAAAGGCGAAATGGTCGTGCAGAAAAACCTGCAGGCGCTGCAGGTGGGCGCCGACTACATCAAGCAGCAGACCAAGCGCGACGCGATCCGGCTGGGGCCTGGACCGCGCCAGACGAAGGAGCTGGTGCTGTCGGGCAACGAGTCCTTCGCGTTGGGCGCGATCGCCGCAGGCTGCCGCATCTACGCGGGCTATCCCATTACGCCGGCGACCGACATCATGGAGTTCCTCGCGAAGGAGCTGCCCAAGATCGGCGGCTACGTCGTGCAGACCGAAGACGAGATCGCCGCGGTCGGCGTCGTCCTGGGCGCATCCTACGCGGGCAAGAAGGCCATGACGGCGACGTCGGGGCCGGGTTTCTCCCTCATGACCGAGATGATCGGGCTGGCGGTGACGGCGGAGATCCCGGCCGTGATCGTCGATGTGCAGCGCGTGGGCCCCTCGACGGGCATGCCGACCAAAACCGAGCAGGGGGACTTGTACCTGGCCTGCTATGGCGGACACGGTAACTGCCCGCGCATCGTCCTGGCGCTCTCCAGCGTTGAGGACGCGTTTTACAGCGCGATCCGCGCCTTCAACATCGCCGAGCAATTCCAGATGCCGGTGATCGTGCTGTCCGACCAATACCTCGGGCATCGCAAGGCTACCGTTCCGGTGCCGGATCCCTCCAAGGTCCCGGTCATCAACCGGCGCACGCCGACGCCGGAGGAGCTGAAGCAGTACAAGCGGTACAGCTTCACGTCGACGCATATCTCGCCGATGGCGATCCCCGGGGTCCACGAGGTCGGCTACGTCGCCACGGGCCTGGAGCACGATGAAATCGGGTATCCGGCGGCCTCGAATCATCTCAACCATCTCGCGATGACCCGCAAGCGCTACGGCAAATTCCATCAGGTCGAGGCGATCGCTAATGAGCTGACGCGCCAGTACGGCGAGGAGCATCCTGAAATCGCCATCATCGGCTGGGGCTCGACCGAGGGCGTCATCCGCGAAGCGGTCCAACTGGCCCTGGAGGCGGGCTACTCCGTCGGCGCGCTGCACCCCAAGATCGTCTATCCCCAGCCGCTGGCCCGGCTGCGCGCCTTCCTCGAAGGCGCCAAGGCCGTGATCATTCCGGAAGTCAACTTCACGGGGCAGTTCGCGACGCTGCTGCGCAAGCGGTTCGCCGTCGATTTCATCCAGCTCAACAAGTGCATTGGCCTGCCGTTTACCCCGCAGGAGATCGTCGATAAGATCGAGGAGGTCGCTCGCCATGTCAACAGCCGTCGACGCGAAGTACACGCCGCAAAGCTATAAGACCGACGAACACCCGATCTGGTGCCCCGGGTGCGGGGACTTCGGGGTGCTCGCCTCGCTCTATAACTCGCTGGCGGGCCTTAAGATCGACCCGAAGAACCTGGTCGTCGTCTCCGGCATCGGCTGCTCCGGGCGCACGCCGGGCTTCGTGAAGTCGTTCGGCTTCCACGCGGTCCATGGCCGCGTCCTGCCCGTCGCCCTGGGCGTCAAGGTGGCCAACCCCGAGCTGACGGTGATCGGCGCCGGCGGCGATGGAGACGGTTTTGCGATCGGCGGAGGCCATATCGCGCACGCCGCGCGCCGCAACCCGGACCTCACCTACCTCATCATGGACAATTCGACCTATGGGCTCACCAAAGGGCAGTACTCGCCCACCTCGCCGGTGGGCTACAAGGCGGGGTCGACGCCCTACGGCAACATCGAGCGGCCGCTCAATCCGCTGGCGATGCTCATCGCCTACGGCGCGACCTTCATCGCGCAGGGCTATTCGGGCAAGCCCAAGGAGCTGACGGACCTGATCACGCGGTCGATTCGGCACAAAGGCTTCGCGTTCGTGAACATCATCAGCCCCTGCATCACGTTCTACAATACCTACAAGGTGATCCCGCCGCGCCTGGCCGAGGTCCCGCGCGATCACGATACCTCCAGCCGCCCGAAGGCCTTCGAGCTGGCGCTTCAGGACGATCACATCACCCTCGGCGTCTTCTACGAGGCGCGCCTGCCCACCTTCGAAGAAGGGGTCGCCGACGTCATCCGCCACGCCCAGGCCGCCGGGCCCTCGCGCCTGGAGCAGATCTTCGCCGAGTTCTCGTGAGCCGCCGCCTCCCCTGGCTCGCATGAGATCCCGCCTCGAGCGCGATTCGCTCGGGACCAAGCGCGTCCCCGCGTCCGCCTATTACGGCATCCAGACCCTCCGGGCCATCGAGAATTTCCCCATCAGCGGGCTGCACCTGCCGACGGACATGATCCGCGCCTATGCCGCGATCAAGGACGCGGCGGCCTCTGCCAACGCGGCAATCGGCTGGCTGCCGCGACGGATGAGCGCGGCGATCCGGCGCGCCGCGGACGAAGTGCTGCGCGGGCGCTTCGACGACCAGTTTGTGCTCGACGTCTACCAGGCCGGCGCCGGCACCTCGTTCAACATGAACATGAACGAAGTGCTCGCCAACCGGGCGAACGAGTTCTTGCGCGGCCGCCGGGGCACCTACCGGCCCATCCATCCGAATGACCACGTGAACATGGCCCAGTCGACGAATGACACATTTCCGACGGCTATTCAGCTCGCCACGCTGATGACCGTCCCGCAGTTACTGGAGGCCGGCAAGGAGCTGGAGCAGGCGCTGGCGCGCAAGGCCCGCCAGTTCGCCGGCATCGTCAAGGCGGGGCGGACGCACCTGCAGGACGCCGTGCCGGTGCGGCTGGGTGGTGAGTTCGGCGCCTACGCGATGGCGATCCGCAAGGCGCTGCGGTACATCGAGGAGCAGGCTCGCCCGATGCGCGAGCTCACGCTGGGGGGCACGGCCGTGGGGACCGGCATGAATGCGCATCCTCGCTACCGGAGCTTGGCGATCCGGCGGCTGCGGCAGCGGCTGAAGCTGCCACTGCGTCCTGCCGCGCATCCCCAGGAGCGGATGCAGAGCATGGCCGATGCCGCGCGGGTGTCGGGGAGCCTTCGCGTCTATGCCATCGAGCTGATCCGCATCGCGAACGATCTGCGGCTCATGAGTTCCGGACCCAACACCGGGCTGGCGGAGCTGACGCTGCCAGCGGTGCAACCCGGCTCGTCGATCATGCCCGGGAAGGTGAATCCTTCGATGGCCGAAATGGTCGACATGGTCAGCTTTCAAGTCTTCGGGCATGATCAGACGGTGGCCCTGGCGGCGCAGGCGGGTCAACTGGAACTCAACGTCATGATGCCCGTCATCGCCTACAACCTCTTGCAAGCCATCCACATCTTGACGGCGGCCAGCCGTGTCTTCGCCAGGCGCTGCGTGAACGGGATCGAAGCCAACCGGCCACGCTGCGAGGCCTTCGCGCGGCGCAGTCTGGCCTTGGTGACCGCGCTGGCGCCGAAGCTCGGCTATCTCGAGGCGGCCAGGATCGCGAAGGAGTCCTTGGACACCCATCACTCGCTTGAGGATTTAGTTGTGGCGCGTGGCCTCCTGGGCAGGGCGGAGGCTCGGCGTCTGCTGGACCCCCGCCGCCTTTGCTGACGGCTTCCGTCTTGCCGTGGCTGTGCGGCCCATGCTAACATCGTATCTCCCTTCCTTTCAGGAAAGGGATGGTCGTGCAGGAAGGGAAAACCTCGTGTTCCCTTCCTGCATCAACGAAACGCCCCTAGCCACAACTGAAGGCGCTTGCGCCCGTAGCTCACTTGGATAGAGCGCCTGGCTTCGAACCAGGAGGCAGCAGGTTCGATTCCTGCCGGGCGCGCATTTTAACAACGGAATGCGGGGTTCCAGAGGGCGATTTCCTGCCGGTGTAAATCCCTCTGTGATGCAGAGAACACGGGCCATGCCTATATGATCCTGAGACGGTGGCAGCAACGGGAGGCTGTTCGAAACCTTCGACAGCAAGGGTTGAGCTACCGAGAAATTCTTGCACGAGTTTCATTTAGAATTGCGCGCAGCACGATCAGCAATTGGTGTAAGGACATCGAATTGACGAGCGCGCAGCTCGACCGACTCGATGGTTTGTACCGAGAGGGCAGTTATCGAGGGCGGCTTCTTGGCCCAAAGGCGATACAAGATCGCCGAGCCAAAGAAGTTACGCGAATTAAGGCGGTTGCGCGTGACGAAGTCTCAGCACTCACTCAGCAAGAGGTATGGGTTGCCGGACTGATGCTGTACTGGGCGGAAGGTGACAAGCAGCATAGGGTTGGCCTCACGAACTCTGACCCAGAGCTTGTGCGGTTCATGATGGGATGGTTTCGAGGGTGCTGCCATGTTCCCGAGGAGAAGTTCAGGGCTCACTTGCATATTCATTCGGGGCAGGATAAGGAAGCCATCAAGAGCTTCTGGTCCAGGGTCACGGGAATTCCACCCTCGCGGTTTGGGAAGTTCTGCGTCAAGCAAGAGGGCACCGGACATCGAAAACACAAGCTGTACCACGGAACGGTTGCCATTGCCATCCGCAGCAAGGATTTGCTTTACAGGATTCAGGGATGGATCGAAGGTTTTTCCCAAGTTGCTTGCGGGCCGCTAGCTCAATTGGCAGAGCACCTGACTCTTAATCAGGGTGTTGATGGTTCGATTCCATCGCGGCCCACTTCTTTTGCACAAGCGCACGCTGACGCCACGGATTATTGAGAACGAGCGGGCAAATTGGCGCCTGCGTCCCGCTCGGTCGCTGCGCAGCATTGTGGGAGAGTGGCGGAACCCTTCGACTCAGTCCGCAGCAACCTGCCCCGCCGAGCTCAGGCCAGAATGACAAGGGGCGGATAGCGGAACTGGTGGACGCGTCCCGCCCGCGACAACAAGATTGGGCGAGTGGCGAAACTGGCAGACGCGCGGGTCTTAGGAGCCCGTCCCGGAAGGGGTGGAGGTTCGACTCCTCTCTCGCCCAGGCTCCTTTAAGGAAAGCGATGGGTGTGCGGGAAGAGGAGACCCGTTTCCTCTTCCCGCATCAAGTCGCCGGATGAAATGACTGCGAGTTCCTTTCAGGAAAGGGAGATCAGGGAGCGAGTCATCGGATCTCCGTAGCGAGCGACCGCTAGGAGGGAAAACCTGGGTTTTCCCTCCTAGGGAGCACCCCTCAGAAAAGTATTGGTGCGACGCGGGAGTAGCTCAGGGGTAGAGCATCACGTTGCCAACGTGAGGGTCGCGGGTTCAAATCCCGTCTCCCGCTTTCTCTTTTCGAACTCATAACAGGAGGCGTTAGAGGCAACCATGCAGATGATGGATTTCCTGAACGAGCGGGCGATCAGCTGTAATCTTGGGGCGCAAGACAAAGAAAGCGCGATCCGCGAGCTGGTCGAGCTGCTGGTCTTGGGGGGGGCGGTCAAGGAGAAGGATGCGGCGCGGCTCATCCAAGTCCTGCTGGAGCGCGAAGCCCTCGGCTCCACGGGAATCGGCCACGGCGTGGCCATTCCGCACGGGAAATCCGCGGCGGTGAGCCGGCTCATCTCGGCATTCGGTATTTCACGGCAGGGCATGAACTTCGATTCCTTGGACGGCGAGGTGGTGCACATTTTCTTCCTGCTCGTCGCGCCGGAGGATTCCGCCGGACCCCACCTGAAGGCCTTGGCGCGGATCTCGCGGCTGCTGAAGGACAAGTACTTTCGCGAGACCCTGCTGGCCGCGAAGGACGAGAAGACCCTCCTGAAGCTCATCCGCGAGGAAGATGCACGTCGCCATTGACACGCCGCGCCACCCGTAGTTCGGCGCCTCCACCACACAACCCATGCGACTCTTGAAGTGGCTCTATCCCGGCATGCGCGTGAAGCGCTGGCTTGTCATTGCGGCCGCGGGCGTGCTCCTCTTTGGGATCGGCTCGGCGCTCCTGCCGGTCGATGGTGGGGTTCCCTTGCGGCTGGTCAGCCTGGTCATGCTGGTGAGCGGCCTCTTAGTCATCGCCCTTGGCATCTTCGGCATTCTGCGCTCCCTGCTGGAGGTCGTGATTCCACCCGAGCAACAGGATCTGGTGGAGCTCGTGTTCCAGCGCCGGTATTTGGAAAAGGGGCCCAAGGCGGTCGCCATCGGCGGCGGTACCGGCCTCTCCACGCTCCTGCAAGGTCTCAAGCACTACACGACCAACCTCACGGCGATCGTCACGGTCGCTGATGACGGGGGCAGCTCGGGGCGCCTGCGGGAGGAATTCGGCATGATCCCGCCGGGTGACATCCGCAACTGCCTGGTGGCCCTGGCGGACACGCAACCCCTCATGCAGCAGCTCTTCCAATATCGCTTCGCGGAAAGCTCGGTCTTGCAGGGGCACAATTTTGGCAACCTCTTCATCACGGCGATGACGAAGATCACCGGGGATTTCGAGCGCGCGATCCGGGCGTCCAGCAAAGTCCTGGCGATCCGGGGCCGCGTCGTGCCTTCCACCAACACGAAGGTCCGCTTGGTGGCGGAGCATGAGGATGGGACCATCACCGTGGGCGAGAGCCGTATTTCACAAGCCACCTCGCGCATCAAGCGGCTCTACCTCGACCCCCACCTCTGCCTGCCCTCGTCGGATGCCTTGGAGGCCATCCGGGACGCCAGCGCAATCATCCTGGGCCCCGGCTCGCTCTACACGAGCATCCTGCCAAACCTCCTGGTGCAGCAGCTGGTCGACGCGGTGGTGCAGTCCAAGGCGATGAAGATTTACATTTGCAATGTCATGACCCAGCCGAACGAAACATCCGGGTACCGCGCCAGTGACCATGTGCGCGCCTTGATCAGGCACACGAATCCCGCCGTGCTCCAGGTCTGCGTCGTCAACACCAAGCCCGTACCCGAGCACTTGGTGGAGAAGTACCGGCAGGAAGGCGCTCGCCCGGTCGAGCCGGATATCGAGCGCATTCGCGAGATGGGCTACCAAGTGCTGGCGGACGACATCATCAGCACGACGGATTACGTCCGGCATGATCCCGACAAGGTCGCGCGCCTCATCGTGCAACTCATTGTGGGCACGAAGGGCCGCCAGGTCGCCGCCCTGCGGCGCACGGCGGCAGCCGCGCCGGCGGCGGAGCGCTAAGACCAAGATGCCTATGGCGCAGCGGACTGTCAGCGTCGTGCACTCGGAGGGCCTGCATGCCCGCCCGGCGGCGGTGTTTGTCGAGGCAGCCCGGCGGTTCGCCAGCCGAGTCACCGTCAAGAAAGGCCGTACGATCGTCGATGGCAAGTCGATCATGGGATTGCTGACCTTGGCCGCCCGCAAGGGCTCCCGCCTGTCCGTGACCACCAATGGGCCGGATGCGACGGCGGCCCTGGAGCGGCTCATCGGGCTATTGACGAGGCCGCTGCCTGACGCCGACAAGTCGTCAACCAGGAGCCTGAGGTGATCACGCTCAAGGGGATCCCTGCGGCCCCTGGCGTGGCCATGGGGCCGGCGTGTCTCTACCGCAGCGAGCTGCGCGTCTTGCGCCGTGCGATCACCGCCGAGCAGATCCCGGGAGAAATCACCCGGTTCGACGAGGCGCTGAACCGGACGCGCCGCCAGATCCTGGACATCCAGAAGCGGTTGGCGGAGGGGCTGGGCCAAGACCACGCGGACATTTTCAACGCGCACCTGCTGGTCCTGGACGACCACGCGCTGCGCGAAGAACTGGAGGCGGGGCTCCAGAAGCAGCTCGTCAACGTCGAAGCGGTGTTCGACGACATCATCCAGCGCTACCTGAAAGTCTTCCGCAAGACGCAGGATGAGTACCTGCGCGACCGCACGGCGGACATCGAGGACGTGCGCAAGCGGATCCTGCGCAACCTCCTGGGCAAGCAGACCGACGAGCTCGGCCGGGGGAACGAGCCGGTCGTGATCGTGGCGCACGATCTGTCGCCTTCCGAAACGGCGCAGATGCACAAGCGCCACGTCCTCGCCTTCGTGACCGACATCGGCGGCCGGACAAGCCACACGGCTATCATGGCGAAGTCGCTGGCGATTCCCGCCGTGGTGGGTGTGGAGGGGGCGACGAACCGGATCCACGAAGGCGACAGCGTGATTATCGACGGCACGCACGGCGAAGTCATCGTGTCTCCCGAGGCCCCGTCGATTGAGCGCTATCAGCTCGAGCATCGGCGCCACGAGGAGTTGGACCGCCAGCTCTTGCACTTGAAGGACCTGCCGGCGGAGACGCTGGACCACCACCAGGTCTTGCTGGCGGCGAACATCGAGCTCCCCGAAGAAGTGTCTTCCGTCATCGCCCACGGCGCCCGGGGCATCGGCTTGTTTCGCACGGAGTTCCTGTACCTCAACCGGCCGGACCTGCCGACCGAAGAGGAGCAGTTCCAAGCCTACAAGACCGTCGCGGAACGGGTGAAGCCGCATGCGGTTGTCATTCGCACGATGGATCTCGGAGGCGACAAGTTCCTCTCGCCGATGCAGCTGCCCTCGGAAATGAACCCCTTTATGGGCTGGCGCGCCATCCGCTTCAGCCTCGCCCGGCCGGAGATTTTCCGGATCCAGCTTCGGGCCATCCTGCGGGCGAGCGTGCACGGCAATCTGAAGCTCATGTATCCGATGATCTCGGGGCTTGAGGAACTCGAGCGAGCCAACGAAATTCTCGAGGAGGTGCGCCGCGAGCTCACCCAGGCGGGCCAGCCCGTCACCGAGTCCCTGGAGATCGGCGTGATGATTGAGGTCCCCTCCGCGGCGTTGCTGTGCGACCTGCTGGCACCGGCCGTGAAGTTCTTCTCGATCGGTACGAACGATTTGATCCAGTACGCGCTCGCCGTGGATCGCGTCAACGAGAAGATCGCGTACCTCTATCAACCCACGCATCCCGCGGTCCTGCGGCTCCTCAAGCAGATCGTGGATGTCGGGCATGCGGGCAAGGTAAAAGTGGGGATGTGCGGGGAGATGGCCGGGGAGCCCATGATGACTCTGCTCTTGCTGGGACTCGGCCTGGATTCCTTCTCGGCGTCGCCCGTGCAGGTGCCGCTGGTCAAGCGGGTCATCCGCTCCATTGAGCACTCCTTCGCCGAGTCTGTCGCGCAACAAGCGCTGACCCTGCGCACGGGCAAAGAGGTCGAAGCGTTTCTCCTGGCGAAGCTCAAGCAGGTGGCGCCTGACCTCGTGGAGCAGGGATAAGATCACCATGGCGAGCACCGCAATCTTGCTGGCGGCCGGCTACGCGACGCGGCTCTACCCATTGACCCAGGACCGTTCGAAGGCGCTCCTCCCGTTGGGCGGCCGAGTCATTCTCGATGCCGTGTGGGATGCCCTGGGCACGGTGCCGGACCTCACGCGGCGCATCCTCGTCACCAACGCCCGCTTCGCCGAGCCCTTCCGGGCGTGGGCCAAGCTCCGCGGGGCGAAGCTGGCCATCGTCGATGACGGCACGAGCTCTAATGAGACCCGCTTGGGCGCCATGCGCGATTTGGAGTTGGCGCGGACCCAGGGTGGAGCCGTCGGAGACCTGCTCGTGGTGGGCACCGACAATCTGTTCACCTGGTCCCTGGGGGACTTCGTGGCGCAAGCCCGGCGGCACCACCCGGCCCCGAGCGTGGCCATCGGCGAGGCGTCCTCGAAAGAGGCTGCGCGGCAGCTCGGCGTTGTGCTGCTGGATGAGACCGGCCGGATCGCGCAATTGCTCGAGAAACCCGCGGATCCCCCCTCGACCAAGGTCGCGCTCTGCGTCTATTATTTTCCGGAACCGATGCTCGGGCGCCTCACCCAATTCTTGCAGGAAGGCGGCAGGTCGGATGCTCCGGGATACTTCATCGAGTGGCTCGTGCGGCGCGAGCCCGCCTATGGCGTGCCGATGCGCGGGACGTGGTTCGACATCGGCACCACCGAGGCCTATGACGCCGTGGTCAAGACGTGGCCGGCCCTGGCCGCCGGCCTGAATGAGCCACCAGGAGCCCCGGTCGGCGAGACGCGCCGGCAGTCCCTCGGACATAAGGAGTAACCCATGCGACGATCCCTGTTCACCTCGGAGTCCGTGACGGAGGGCCATCCGGACAAGATGGCCGACCAGATCTCGGACGCGGTCTTAGACGCGATCTATGACAAGGACCCGGTGGGCCGCGTCGCCTGCGAAACTTTGGTGACGTCCGGCCTGGTGCTTGTCGCGGGCGAGATCACCACGTCCTGCTACATCGAGATTCCCAAGATCGTCCGGCAGACGATCCATCAGATCGGCTATGACGAGCCGCAGCACGGATTTGCGGCCAAGACCTGCGGGGTGATTGCGGCGATCCAGGCGCAGTCTCCGGATATCGCACTGGGGGTGGACAAGGGCGGCGCAGGAGACCAGGGGATGATGTTCGGCTACGCCACGAATGAGACCCCGGAATACATGCCGCTCCCCATCCAGCTCGCCCACCGCTTGGCCCGTCGGCTGTCGGAGGTGCGCAAGCAACGGCTCGTCGATTTTCTGCGGCCCGACGGCAAGACGCAGGTCACCGTGGAGTACCACGACGGGCACGTGGGACGGCTGGAAGCGCTGGTCGTCAGCGCCCATCACAAGCCCGGGGTGCCGCTGACGAAGATCCGCTCGGCCATGAAGGAGCTCGTGATCGGCGCCGTGGTGCCCAAGCAGTGGATGGATCGCCGGACCAAGATCTTCGTCAACCCGACCGGCCGATTTGAAGTCGGAGGGCCCATGAGCGATACCGGACTGACCGGGCGCAAAATCATCATGGATACCTACGGCGGGGTCATCGGCCACGGCGGGGGCGCGTTTTCCGGCAAGGATCCGACGAAGGTCGATCGCTCCGCCGCCTACATGGCCCGCTACATCGCCAAGCACCTGGTCGCGGCCGGCGTCGCGGACAAGTGCGAGATCCAAGTCGCCTATGCGATCGGCGTCGCGGAGCCGGTGTCGATCATGGTGAACACGCACGGCACAGGCAAGCTCTCCGATGATCGGATCACCAAGCTGATCCGCGAGGTGTTCGATCTGACGCCCAATGGCATCATCCAAAGCCTCAAGCTGCGGCGGCCGATCTACATGAAAACCGCCGTCTATGGTCACTTCGGCCGCGATGACGACGGCCTACCTTGGGAGGAACTCGACCGTGTCAACGATGTCCGCCGCGCCGCCCGTCGCCACTAAACGCCGCCCGACGCGATACGCCATGCGACCGCGCGCCCCAGCCGGCAAGACCCACCATATTAAAGACGCAGCCCTGGCCCAGGCCGGCCGCTCGAAGATTGACTGGGCGGAAAGCCAGATGCCCGTGCTGCTCAGCATCCGGCACCGGTTCGCGCGCACCAAGCCCCTGAAGGGCCTGCGGGTGGCGGCCTGTCTCCATGTGACAACGGAAACCGCTCATTTGATGCTGACGTTGCGCGCCGGCGGGGCCGAGGTCGCCCTCTGCGCCTCGAATCCGCTCTCCACGCAGGATGACGTCGCGGCGAGCCTGGTGAAGGATTTTGGGCTGGCGGTCTTCGCCATCCGCGGCGAGGGCCGCGAGACCTATTACGAGCACATTCGGGCCGTGCTGGGCCGATCTCCGCACGTCACGATGGATGATGGCGCGGACCTAGTGTCCACGATCCACAAGGAGCCTGCGCGCTACGGCGGGGATCTCCTGGGCGGCACGGAGGAGACGACGACCGGCGTGATCCGGCTGCGCAGCCTCGAGGAGCAGGGCAAGCTGCGCTATCCGGTCATCGCGGTCAACGACGCGGAGACGAAGCATTTCTTCGACAACCGCTATGGCACGGGCCAATCCACAATCGACGGGATCCTGCGGGCGACGAATCGGCTGCTGGCCGGCTCCGTCTTCGTCGTGGGGGGCTATGGCTGGTGCGGCAAGGGCCTCGCGCTGCGGGCGCGCGGCATGGGAGCCCAGGTGATCGTGACCGAAATCAATCCGGTGCGTGGCCTGGAGGCCATCATGGATGGCTTCCAAGTCATGAGCATGCGCGACGCAGCCGCGCGGGGGGATTTCTTTGTCACCGTCACCGGATGCTGCGAGGTCCTTCGCGCGGAACACTTCACGCGGATGAAGGATGGCGCCGTCATCTCCAACTCGGGACACTTCGACGTCGAGCTGGACCTGCCGGCGCTCAAGCGGCTGAGCCGGCAGCACCGGCGGTTTCGGGATGGAATCGATCAATACGTGCTGCTGAAGAGCGGCCGGCGGATCAATGTGCTTGGCGAGGGGCGGCTGGTGAACCTGGCCTGCGCGGAAGGGCACCCGCCCGGCGTCATGGATATGTCATTCGCCAATCAGGCCTTGGCCTGCGAGTACTTGCGCCAGCACGGCAGCCGGCTGGAGCGAAAAGTCTATCCGGTTCCCCCTGAGTTGGACCGGGAGATCGCGCGTCTGAAGCTGGGCAGCCTGGGGATCCGGCTCGACCGTCTGACGCCGACCCAACAGCGTTATCTGACGAGATGGGAGCTAGGGACCTAGGCGGGGCGTCGCAGCCGCCGCACGCACCAGGCGATCGCCAGCAGGTGCGGCAGCCAGGCGGCGACAACTGGGGGCAACACGGGGTCCTTTCCGAGGGCCTGGCCGACGGCGACCGCGAGATAGTACGCGCACCCCCCCCAGACGCTCATGCCCAGCCCGCGCAAGTGCCCGCGCGTCTGGAGCCCGCACGAGACGACGAAGCCGATCAGGCACGCCACCAAGTTCATCATCGGCATGGTCAGCTTCGACCAGAGCTCGACCTCGTAGGATCGCAGATTGGTCAGGCCCATGTGCCGCAGCCGCGTCATGAGCAGCCGGAGCTGCCCAAAGGGCATGAGCTCGGGTTTTGCCTCCGGCTCAAGGAACGACGCCGGCGTCACGGGATAGGCGATCAAGCGCTCCACAAACGGCTCAGGGTTCCCCTGGACATGCCCCCTGGCGTCCAGCCGGTAGATCGTCCCATAGAGCAACAGCCATCCGTGCGGCGTGTAGATGGCACGCGAGGCATATAAGCTCTTGAGCGGCCGATTGTGCCAGTCATGTTCCAGCACGGTCAGATCCGTCAGTTCCCGTCGTTTCACGTCGAGCGCGCGGGCATGATAAATCCGATTGAGCTTGTCCAGGATGGCCACCTGCTGCATCGTCTCCCCCGGCCCCCCGCTTCGAAAGACCTGTTGGCGCAGGCGCTCATAGGTCGCGCTCGTGCGGGGCACGACGCGGTCGTTCAGCAGGAACATGCCTGCGCTGATCAGCCAGCCCACGAAGACAAACGGCACCGCGCTGCGCAACAAGCTCGTGCCGCTGGCATTCATGGCGAGGAGCTCATGGTATCGCGTGAGCTGCATGGTCAAAAATGACGCGCCGACGAGCAGCGCGAAGGGCGAGGCTTTGACGATCACCATGGGCGTGAAGTTCAGATAATAGGTGGCGACCGTGCCGGGGGAAATATGGTAGCGGAGGATCTCATCGAGGTGCCCGAAGAGATCGATGAGACAGCTGAGAAACACAAAGATCAGGAGGCACCAAAACCATACGGGCCAGATCTGCCTCGCCACGTATCGATCCAATATGCGCATCACACGACTCGAGTCATGGGCTGCTCTTCTGTGTAATGTTTATTGTGTAATGTGTAATGGAAATGCGGGAGCGAAAGAGAGTGGTTTTGCTCTTACATTACACGTTACACATTGCACATTACACAACATGTTCCTTGAGGTGAGTTAGTGGCGGATGGCCCTGGCGACGAGGAGCACGCCCAGGCCCAGCCCGGTGACATTGGGCAGCCACATGGCCACCCAGGCCGGCAGCCAGCCTTTGATGCCGACCGCGCTCAGCCCGATTGAAGCCAGGTAGTAGGCGAGGAAGATGATGAACACCCACACGAAGCTGACCAACCGTTCATGGTGGCGCAACTGCAGCCCCAGGGCCAGGCCGAAGACGACAAAGACCAGCGCGGCGAACGAGGAGGCGATTCTGCGGTGGAATTCCAAGGATACCGGCCGCGTGTCGATGCCCTCGCTGGCGACGCGCTGGCGCTCCTGGAGTAACTGATGAAAGCTCATCTCCTTGAGCTTGCGACTCATCTTGCTGGTTTCGTTCCGATCCGACCGCAGGTCCATCGCGTAGCTGCCGAAGGTAATCTTGTAGAACAGGCCAGGCAGCGAGGGATCCCATTGGTCCGCAGTGCCGTCGTATAGGAGCAGCCGCACGCCTTTGCGATCCGGCGTGGACTCGAACTCCCCCCGCGAGGCGATGATCGCGCGGGTCGGGCCGTTGGCCTGCGGCTCGTAAATGCGCACATCGAGGAGTTTCTGCCCCTCGAGTTGATAGACGAAGATCGTATAGGGCGAGAACTCCCGGATGAAGGTCCCGGCTTCAATGTAGGCGGCGGGCCGCTGCTGGCCGATCGTGCGCAGCTGCTTGCGAAATGCCAAGTGCGATTCGGGAATCAGCCGGTCGTTGATGACCAACAGCAGCAGGCTCAGGACGGCGCCGGTCATCACGATGGGAACGACCAGGCGCAGGGGCGCGATCCCCGAGGCGCGCATGGCGATCAGCTCGTAATCCGTGCTGAGCCGGCCAAACGCGAGAATCATCGCCACCAAACAGGCCATCGGGATGGTAAAGCTCGACATGTAGGGAACCAAGTAGAGCAAGAGGCGCAGGATATCGAAGACATTGACCCCTTTGGCGATCACCAGCTCGGCGAACTTGATGATGTGGCCGACCAAGAGGGCGGCCGTGAGCGCGCCGATCGTGGCAAGGAAGGGCGCCAGGTGTTCCCGAAGCACGTAGGTCCGCAAAATTCTCATCTGAGTGCGGAATGCGGAGTGCGGAATGCGGAGTGAGAACCAAGGCATCGCGAGGTTCCCATTCCGCATTCCGAATTCCGAACTCCGAATTGACCTAGCGTGTTCGCCATTGGAGGGGAGTGCGGGCGGCAGTCAGGACAAAGACCTCGCGCGAACCGGCTGCCCGCAGCGCCTGCGCGCACGCCTGAGCCGTGGCGCCGGTCGTGAGCACGTCATCGACCAGCAGGATGCCCTGTCCTTGAACGCGCCTGGGATCAGCCTGGAAGCTTTCGCGGACGTTTCGCCAGCGTTCCTGCCAGGTCCGCTGGCGCGTTTGGCTTGGCGTCCAGCGCCTGCGGCGCAGGGCCAGGGCATCGTGGGGTTTGTGCAGGGCGCTGGCCACGCGTGCGGACAGTTCCGCGGCGTGGTTGGCTCCTCGCAGGCGCCGCGTGAGCCAGTGAAGCGGCACCGGCACGACGAGGTCAATTTGCGCCACCGGCAGGTCTTCACCCGCCCGATGCGCCATGGTCTCGGCCAGCCAGCGCCCCAGACGCCGGCGGTGACGGTACTTCAACAGCCGGATCGCCTGGCGCCCGGCCCCGAGATACAGCCAGGGCGCGCGCGCGCCGGCGAACGCGGGCGGCCGCGCGCGGCAGCGGGCGCAGACCAGCCGCGCATCGAAGGCTCCCGACAGCCCGATCCCGCAGGACAGACAGAGCGGGCGGCCTGGGCGCGGCATCGCGGCCTCGCACGAGCGGCAGAGCGCGGCGTCGGCACGAGGGAGGGAGCGGTCACAGCGCGGGCAGGCTGGCGGATAGAGCACATTGGCCAACCGATGCAGCGTCAGCATGCCGTGGCAGCATAGCATGGGCGCGCCTGGAGTGTCAATTTACCGACGGACGATTGCGTGGCTGACGGTCGCGGCCCTGACCGGTTCAGGTTGCTTGCGTCGGGCCGGCCCCTCCGATACAGTAGAGCCCATGTCCCCTTCCGCGAGCGGTTCCACCGCCGCCGGACAGCCCAACCGGCTCAGCCAAGAGAAGAGCCCCTATCTGTTGCAGCACGCCCTGAATCCCGTGCAGTGGTACCCCTGGGGCGAGGACGCGTTTGCCAAAGCCCGCGCCGAAGACAAGCCGATCTTCCTGTCGATCGGCTACTCCACGTGCCATTGGTGCCATGTGATGGAGCGCGAATCCTTTGAGAATCCCCGCATCGCGGAGCTGCTCAACCGCTCGTTTGTCAGCATCAAGGTGGACCGCGAGGAGCTGCCGGATGTTGATCAGGTGTACATGACGGCCGTGACCATGATGACCGGGCAGGGCGGCTGGCCCCTGACGGTCTTCCTCACGCCCGAGGGCCGCCCGTTCTTTGGCGGCACGTACTTCCCGCCGGAGCGCCGATGGCACCTGGCGGGCCTGGATGAAGTGCTGCAGCGCGTCGCGGACCTCTGGCGCCAGAAGCGCCAGGAGATCCTGACCTCGGCGGAGCAGATGACGGCGACGCTGCAGCAGCAACTCAGCCAGACGGCGGCGGCCGCGCCAGGCGCGGCAGGCGACGCGCTGTCGGCGCAGGTGCTCGAACGGGCATTTGGCATCGCTAAGGACGGCTTTGACGCCGCCCACGGCGGGTTCGGGGCGGCACCGAAATTTCCGCGCAGCCACGATCTCTCATGGCTGCTGACCTACTGGCATCGCACCCGCACGCAGCAGGCGCTGGACATGGTGACGACGACGCTTGATCACCTGGCGCGCGGCGGCATTCACGACCAGGTGGGCGGCGGCTTCCACCGCTACTCGACCGATGAGCGGTGGCTGGTGCCGCACTTCGAGAAGATGTTGTACGATCAAGCCCTCCTGGCGAGGACCTATCTGGAGGCGTACCGCATCGCCAAGCGGCCGGACGATGCCAAGACCGCGCGGGACATCTTTGACTACGTGCTGCGCGACCTACGGGATGCGCAGGGCGGGTTCTACACGGCGGAGGACGCCGACAGTGAAGGGGAAGAGGGCAAGTTTTACACCTGGACCCCGGCGGAACTCACCGCCGTGCTGGGCCGGCAGGACGCGGAGCTGGTCATGCGGTTCTACGGCGTGACGCCGCAAGGCCACGTGGAGCACCAACGGAGCATCCTCCATATCGAGCAGCCGCTGGAAGCCTTCGCGACATCAACCAAGGAGACCCCGCCGGCGCTGGCCCAGCGGCTGGCGCAGGCCCGCGCGAAGCTGCTGGCTGCGCGCGAAGAGCGCATCCGACCGCATCGAGATGACAAGGTGTTGACCTCGTGGAATGGGTTGATGATTGGCAGCCTGGCCGACGGAGCCTCGACGCTGGATGAGCCCCGCTACCTTGAGGCCGCCGAACGCGCCGCCCGCTTCATTCTCCAGACGCTGCGGCGCGATGGCCGACTCTTGCGGCGCTGGCGAGACGGCGAGGCACGCTACGACGGCACGTTGGAAGACTATGCGTTCTTCGCCTACGGCCTCGTGGCGCTGTATGAGGCCAGCTACGATCCTGCGTATTTGGCAGAAGCCAAGGGGTTGGCCGAACAGATGGTCGAGCGATTCTGGGACGAGGCAGGCGGAGGGTTCTTCCTCCGGGCGGCCGATGCGGACCCGCTGATTGTGCGATCGAAGGACCTCTATGATGGCGCGACGCCCTCAGGCAACTCGATCGCGGCCCTGGTCCTCTTGCGGATCGGCCGGCTGACTGCGGATGCGCGATTGGAAACCTTGGGGCGCCGGACGCTGGAGGCCTTTGGGCAGCCCATGGCGCAGATGCCGTTTGGCTACACGCAGATGCTCATCGCCTTGGACGCGGCGCTGGGCCCAACCCAAGAGATTGTCGTGGCAGGCGATCACGCGGACGCTCAGACCCAAGCCTTGCTGCGGGTGCTGCATGAGCGCTTTCTCCCGCGCGCCGTCAGCGTACTGCATCCGATGGGTCCGGACCGCGGAGTGATCGAGCGTCTGGCGCCCTACGTGGCGGCGCAAGGGCCCGTGGAGGGGCGCCCGGCCGCGTATGTCTGCGAAGGCTCTAGCTGCCGCCTGCCGGTGACTGACCCGGCGCAGCTTGCGCAACAACTCGATGCAGCGCCAACCCAGTGACAGCGCGCCAGCGATCGAGGCCCCGGCGCGCGCGGAGCCGGTCTTGATGTGTTGGAGCGGGGGGAAAGACAGCGCCATGGCGCTGCAGGCCGCCCTCGCCGATCCGGCGCTGCGCGTCGAGGCGCTGCTCACCACCGTGACGGATGCCTATGAGCGCATCAGTATGCACGGCGTGCGCCGCGCGCTCTTACATCGGCAAGCTGCGGCCATCGGGCTGCCGGTCGAGGAGGTGCGCATCCCGACCCAGGCGTCGAATGCCCACTATGAAGAGGCCATGGGGCAGCTCCTGAATCGCTACCGCGCGCAGGGCGTGCGCCGCGTCATTTTCGGCGACCTTTTTCTACAGGATATCCGCCGCTATCGTGAACGTCAGCTCGCCCGGCTCGGCATGGAAGGGCTCTTCCCGTTATGGTTGCGCAACACGAAGCAATTGGCGGACGGGTTCATCGCGGCGGGCTTCCGGGCCATCCTGGTGTGCGTCGATCCGCGCCAACTGCCTTCCGCGTTCTGCGGGCGGGACTTTGATGCCACCCTCCTCAGGGACCTGCCGCCTGGCGTTGACCCCTGCGGAGAGCATGGCGAATTCCACACGTTCGTCTACGAGGGGCCGATGTTTCGGCAGCCCGTGCGGGTGACCAGGGGCGAGATCGTAGAACGAGACGGGTTTTGGTTCTGCGACCTCCTGCCATGAGACTCTTCGTGACGGGTGGGACTGGATTCATCGGACGGCCCCTGTGCCAGGCGCTGGTCCAGGCGGGTCACGAAGTGGCGGTCGTCACGCGCGCTCCTGAGGCTCAGCCGAGGCTCGCGCAGGGTCCAGGGATGGCGACATTCGTCTCCTGGGAACGCGGGCAATGGGAAGGCGCCTTGGCCGAGGCGAAAGGCATCATCAATCTCGCCGGGGAATCGATTGCGGCGCATCGGTGGACGCCGCGCCAGAAGCTGCGCCTCTGGGAGAGCCGGGTCGGCCTGACGCACCGGCTGATTGAGGCGCTCTCCACCTCTTCCCGCAGACCCGCCGTGCTGCTGAACGCCTCGGCGGTCGGCTACTACGGCCCGCGCGGGGATGAGGAGCTCACGGAGACGGCAGGACCTGGACAGGATTTCCTCGGCCAGCTCTGCCAGGCCTGGGAGGCCGAGGCGCGGCGCGCCGAAGCCCTGGGCCTGCGCGTGGTGCGACTTCGTATCGGGCTCGTCTTGGCTGCCGATGGCGGGGCGTTGGCGAAGCTGCTGCCCCCCTTTCGTGCCTTTCTCGGCGGGCCGCTGGGCAGTGGACGCCAATGGTGGTCCTGGATCCATCGCGAGGATGTCCTCGAGCTCATCCAGTGGGCCTTGGAGCACCCGGACGTGTCCGGCCCGCTCAACCTGACCGCTCCGGAGCCGGCGCGCATGCGAGAACTCGCCGCCGCGCTCGGAGCCGCCCTCAGGCGGCCGGCATGGCTGCCGGCTCCCTCGGTGGCGCTGCGGCTTCTGTTGGGGGAAATGGCGGAGGTCTTGGTGAGCGGCCAGCGGGCCATGCCGGCTGCGGCCTTAAAGGGCGGCTATGCGTTCAAGTATCCGCATTTGCAGCATGCGCTTGCGGCTTGCCTCGCTGCACAGCAAGGCACACCATGAAGGCTGACGCCGTTTCGCACCTCGACCATCAATTGCGCACGCCGATGATGGCGATGAAGGAGACCCTGTCGATCCTATCGGATGGGCTCGTCGGGCCTCTGAATGATGAGCAACGCCGCTTCATTGAGTTGTCGCAGCGCAATTTGACTCGCGTGAACCGGTTGCTCAACGACATGATCGATCTGCTCAAGCTGGAGGCGCCGGACAGCCCGCTGCAGCGCGAGTCCGGCTCGCTGGGCCTGGTCCTGGAGTCCGTCTGCGCGAGCCTGGCGCCGCTGGCCGCCGCCAAGTCTGTGGTTATGGCTAAAACAATCCCTCAGAGGCTGCCGGCAAGCGCCTTTGATCAGCGCCGCATGACCCAGGCGCTGACCAACCTGCTCAGCCAAGCGATTGCCTGGACACCGGAGGGCGGGCGCATTATCATCGAGATACGATCCGGCGCCGGCGCCATAGAGGCTCGCATGGCCAGCTATGCGCCGGCTGGAGCCGCCGCCGAGGCAGGAGCCACCGAGCGGGCCGCGGCCGAGCTGAGCGGCTCGGGACTGGAGCTTGCCATCTCGCAACAGATCGCGGAGCTGCACCAGGGACGCATGACGCTGGACACCGAAGCGGGCGATGGAGCGGACGTCGTGCTGAGCGTCATCTTGCCGCTTCGCACGCCGTGAACGGAGGCGCAGGCATGGATGAAGGGAAGGCATCACAGGTGATTCTGATCGTGGATGACACGCCGGACATCATCGAGGTGCTCACGCGCCGGCTGTCGAGCTGGGGCTACCGGGTGCTCGCGGCGCACAGCGGCGAAGAGGGCATCCAGGTCGCCAGAGCACAGCGACCGGACTTGATTCTGCTGGACCACATGATGCCGAAGATGAAGGGCCGCGACGCCCTGCGCTACCTCAAAGATGACCCGCAGACGAAGGACATCCCGGTCATCTTTCTGACCGCCCTGGAGCTGCCCGACCACGTGAAAGCTGGCATGGAGCTGGGCGCCGAAGACTACATCGTCAAACCGTTCGACATGAGCGATCTCAAGGAGCGCATTACCGTGTGCCTGGCCCGTCACGCCCGCCCGGGCTCGTGATCGCCGTGTAATCTGGTTTCTGCGGTCCGTTCCGTGCTGCACTATCGCCATCACATTATCCGATGAGCACATCTATCCCGCCATCTTCCGCGCCCGCGGGGCGTTCGCCGGCCGCGCCGCCCCAAGGGACGGAGTCCACCTCAGCGGACGGAGCGGCCCCCACCTTTGACGCGATGGGCCTGCACCCGGAGCTCTTGCGGGCCGTCCGGGGGATGGGCTTCACGCAGCCGACGCCAATCCAGGTGCGCGCCATCCCGCCGATTCTCGCGGGCCGCGATGTGATCGGCTGCGCGCAGACCGGCACCGGCAAGACGGCGGCGTTCGTCCTGCCCATCCTTCACCGCTTATTGCAGGCCCCCAGCCGTGGCAAGATCCGGTCGCTCATCATCGCCCCCACGCGCGAGCTGGCCCTTCAATCGGCCGAGCATATGAAGGCCTTGGGACACCACGTGCCGCTCAGGGGCGCGGCGATTTTCGGCGGCGTGCCGATGGAATTTCAGATCGCAGCGCTGCAACGGGGCGTGGACATCGTCTCGGCCACCCCCGGCCGGCTGCTGGACCATGTCTACTCCGGGCGCATTGACTTCGTCGATCTTGAGGTGTTCGTCCTGGATGAGGTTGATCGGATGCTCGACATGGGTTTCCTGCCGGATATCGAGCGGATCATCAGCCTGTTGCCCCCGAAGCGCCAGAACCTCGTCTTCTCCGCCACGATGCCGGAGCCGATTCTCCAGCTCGTGCACCGCATTCTGACCGACCCGGTGATGATCGAAATCGGCCAGCGCAGCAGCCCGGCGACCGGCGTCACGCAGGCGGTGTATCCGGTCGCGCGGCGCCAGAAACCTGAGCTGCTCGTGGCATTGGTCAAGCGCCAGCAGATGAAGTCGGTGCTCGTGTTCATGCGGACCAAGATCTATGCGGATCGCGTGGCGCAGTGGCTCCAGCAGCACGGGGTCAAAGTCTCGCTCCTGCACGGGGACCGCAGCCAGAGCCAGCGCCTGCGGGCCCTGGAGCTGTTCCGCCAGGGGCGCAGCCAGGTGATGGTGGCGACGGATATCGCGGCGCGCGGCCTGGACATCGAGGACATCAGCCACGTGATCAACTTTGACGTCCCGGACACCGCCGACGCCTACGTCCACCGGATCGGGCGGACCGCGCGCGCCGGTGACACGGGCGATGCCTTTACGCTCATGGCGCCCGAGGAGGAGCCTTTGGTGGCCCAGATCGAGCAGGCCCTGAACCGCCAACTGCCGCGGATGACCTTGCCCGAGTTCAGCTATCAGGCAGGGCCGGCGGAACGCCATCCTGCGCGCCACGAGCCGCGCGGTCGGCACGAGCCCCATCGGCGACCCGGCGGACAGGGCCCGCCTAGGCGGCGGGGCCAGGGAGGGCCGCAGCACGGAGGGCATCGGCCCCGGAGGGCTGGACATGGGAGTTGATCGGCTCGGCGGCGGCCGCGACGCGCTTGAACCTTGGTTGGCTCGCCGCCGAGGCCAGCGGCGTTCTTGAGCCCATGCCGGCCGACCATAGCTTTGATTTGGTGTCGAAGGTCGATCTTCAGGAAGTGCGCAACGCCGTCCAGATGGCGCAAAAGGAACTGGCGACGCGCTTTGATTTCAAAGGCACGGCCGCCGGCCTGGACTTCGAGCTCGAGCCCCCCACCCTGAAGCTGAGGGCGGACCACGAACCCCAGCTGCGCAGCGTGCGCGATGTGCTGGAATCCAAGCTGGCCAAGCGCGGCGTGCCCTTGAAGGCCTTCGTCTGGAAGGCCATGGAGCCCCTGCCCAGCGGCGGGGTGAAGCAGCAGAGCACGTTGCAACAAGGCATTTCCCCTGAGCAGGCCAAGTCGATCGCGCAGTTCGTCAGGGGGCTTGGCCTGAAGGTTCAACCGCGCATTGAAGGGCAGACCGTCCGGGTGAGCGCGCGGCAGATCGATGATCTACAAGCGGTGATCCAGGCCGTGAAGGGCAAGGACTTCGGGGCCCCATTGCAGATGGAGAACTACCGCTGAGCTGATGGGAACTCAGCCCAGCTGGAAGGCGCGGTGGGCGCTTGGAGCGGTTGCCCTGCTCCTCAGTTTGGGCATGGCGGAGCTCGCCTTCCGGCTCTTCTGGCTGCATCAGCTCACCATCGGCCAAGGCATTGAGCACCCGCATTTCCACCACCGTCTGCTGCCCAACACGACCTACCACTTCGCCACCGCGGAGTTCAACGTGGACATCCGGACGAACCGCTATGGGCTGCGGGGTCCGGATCCTGTCATTCCAAAGCCTCCCGGCGTCACCCGGCTCCTCATGCTCGGCGATTCCTTCACCTTCGGCTTCCCGGTCCGGGATGACCAGACCTTCTCGCACGTGATCGAGTCCGGCCTGCGCGCCCGGGGGCGCCAGGTGGAAGTGATCAACGGGGGCGTGTCCGGGTATGCGCCGACGCTCCACTACATCTCGCTGCGCGATCAGTTCTTGGCGTTTGAACCCGATGCCGTCATCCTGTGGTACGACTTGGGGGATCTCCAGGAGGATCATTGGTTTGAGAAGAATCTCATCCGTGATGCGCAAGGCCGCGTGGTCGCCGCGCATCCGCATTATCGTGACGGCCGATTCGACTGGTGGTCGTGGCTGGTGAGCCGCAGCGCGCTGGCCAAGTGGGTGAATAACAAGCCGGTGAGTACCTACCGTAAGCTCCGCGTGCTGGGCTTCCGGCGCTATCTGAAGGTCATCGTCAGCGGCGAGCGGGCGAAGGTCGCCATCGCGAAGCTGAAAGCCAGCCAGCATGCCGCCGACTTGGGGATGCACGACCGCTTCTTGCTGGTGCGCGAAGGCGCTGATCCCGCCTCGGTCCGAGCCGCCTGGAAGGTGAGCGAGCGCTACCTCCTCATGATCCGAGACCTGCTGCGCGAGCGAGGCATCTCCTTTGCGTTGGGCATCTATCCGTACGGCATGTTGGCCGGACCCGATGAATGGGCCCATGGCCGCGTCTTCTGGGGTTTTGAGCCCGGCAGGACCTATGACGCCAGCGGGGCACAATCCCTGCTGCATGAGTTTTGCCAGCGCGAGCGCATCCCGCTCATCGATACGTTCCAGGCATTCCAAACCGCCGCCGCCACCCAGCAGGAGAAGCTGTTCTATGACGAAGACGGCCACATGACGCCGGCAGGGCACCGGGTTCTTGCCAAGCAAGCCCTCGCCGATCACCAGCTCGTGGCCATGATGTCTCGGGGGCGCGCCCACGCCCGGCGCTAGCGCCGGGAACTCGCAACAATGCAGGCGCCGTCGCGTCCATGACGCTTGACCTCCAGACCGCGGCGCAACAACCTGAGACGGCCCACGCACCGGGCCCGCGAATCGCCCGAAGGCCCGGCCTAGGGCTGAAGCTGCTCACGGTCGGACTTTCCGTCCTCGCAAGCCTCGGAGCCCTGGAGCTGGGAGTTCGCTGGTGGCGCTACCGGACGCTGTGGGGCATCCCGCAGCCGGGCGGCTATCCGGATGACATTACGTATCGCCATCCGCGCTACCATCATCGCTACCGTCCCCACGCGCAGACCACCGAGGGCCGGGTAGATTTCCACGCGACCTACACCACCAATGCGCTGGGCCTGCGCGGCTCGCGCGAGTATGGGCCGAAACCGGCGGGGGTGCGGCGCCTGCTCATGCTCGGGGATTCCTTCACCTTCGGCATCGGCGTCAACGACGGTCAGACGTTCTCGGCCCTGCTGCAGGAGGCCATGGATGTGCGCGGCGCACCCATTGAGATCATCAACGCCGGCGTGGGCAGCTACTCGCCGATCCTGCATTACCTGACGCTGCGGGACCTCTACCTCGACTGGGCGCCGGATGCGGTGATCCTCTGGTTTGACTTCACCGACATTCAGGACGACTATGAGTATGAACCCCATCTGCTCTATGATGCGGCGGGTCAGGCCACGGTCTGCAACCCCGACTATGTCCACGGGCATCGGGACTGGGTGGCGACTGTGCTCACGCGCAGCGCGCTGGTCAAATACTTGCATCACAAATTGGGCGGTACGGTCCAGAGGATCCGGATGCTTGGCTGGTGGGAATATGTGCGCGCGAAGTTCCGCGGGGAGGATACCAAGCTCGCCGCGGTGCATCTGCGCGGCGGGCGACGCAGCCGGGTGGACCTGGTGGCGTACGATCGCCTGCTCATGGTCCGGGGTACGGCCAGCGCCGAGGAGCTGGACCGATACTGGAAGCGCACCGGCGGCTATATCCTGAAGATCCGCGACCTCTTGGCGCAGCGGGGCGTGCCGCTCATCTTGGGCCTCTACCCCTCAGGCGTGCAGGTCGGTCCGGACCAATGGGGACAGGGGCGCACCTACTGGATGTTCGAACCGGGGCGCACGTACGATGATCCGCTCCCGTTTGAGTTCATTGAGCGCTTTGCGCGCGCCCAGGACATCCCAGTCATCAACACGTACCCGTCCTTCAAGGCCATGCGAGAGGAGACCTTGTTTTTGCCGATGGATGGGCATTTCAACGCCGCGGGGCATCAAGTCCTGGCGGCGCATGTGCTGCACGACCCGATCCTTGCGCAACTGCTTCGCAGATGGAGGGGAGGAGAGTAGCATGCGGCACACCGGCTGGACCGCGCTGGCGGCGATGGCCCTGTGGCTCGCCGCGCCGGATCGCGCAAACGCGAACGACACGAAGGAGAAGACCATGGACTCCGACTCATCGCAATCGAAGCTCGATGCGCCCTGGAAGACCTGTCCAATTCCAACGGATGAAGAGCTGCGACGGACGCTGACCCCCGAGCAGTACGAGGTCATGCGAAACAGCGGCACCGAGGCGCCCTTTCGGAATGCCTATTGGGACAACCATCGCGCCGGGCTGTACGTGGACGTGGTCACCGGGGAGCCGCTCTTCAGCTCCACCGACAAGTACGATTCCGGCACCGGATGGCCCAGCTTCACGAAGCCGGTTCACCCGGAAGGCCTCACGGCGCTCACCGACCGCAGCCATGGGATGGCCAGGACCGAAGTGCGGAGTGTGCGCAGCAATTCCCATCTGGGGCACCTCTTCGACGACGGCCCCGGGCCCACCAAGGCGCGCTACTGCATCAACTCGGCGGCCATGCGGTTTATTCCCGTCGAGCGTCTCGAAGCCGAAGGCTATGGCGAGTATCTCAAGCTGTTCCGATCGGAGGAATGAATTCCCATGCGGGTGACGAGGCGCCGTCTGCTCATGTGCGCAGCCGTGACGCTTCTTGCGGCGCCTGTCGTCTGGGTGCTGGCCAGCGCGCGCGCCCAAGACAAATTGGAGCATGTGTACGAGCGGTTGACGTTTCAAGTGATCGCGGACCGGGTCATCCAGGGGCGCTCGGAGCCTCAAGCAGCCCTCAGCAAGCTGTTGGAGTATGTGCATCTGCAGGTCGTGTCGCCTCCGAACGACGCGCGGACCGGTGATTTAGCCCATCCCCTCGATATCCTGGCCGTGGGACGCGGCTATTGCGACCAGCAGGCGAATGTGTTCGCTCAGTTGGCACGGACGATCCCGGTAGATGTCCAGATGACGTTTCTGCATGACGCAAGCGGCGCCTCGCCCCATTCGGTCGCCGAGGTGTATCTAGACGGCGCCTGGCGGGTGGTCGATCCACTGCTTGGTGTTCCGATCCTGAATCACGAGGGAGCCCTTGCCACGCGAGAGGAGCTGGCGCGTGATCCCGCGCTGCTGACGGAACTCCCCCAGCTGGATGCGCTGCGGCGCCTTGATTCCCCGGACACGTTTTCCAAGACCGTGGAGCTGTACCAACATCCGGCCACAGTGTTCAACACCTGGCGCGGCCGGCGCAAGGCCTGGCTAAGCCGCCTGCCAACGCCCGCCCAGCGGGGATTGGTAGGCGTACTGCAGTCGTTGTCCTTCGCCCTGCCCACCTTTGGCAGGGAGCTTTCGCCGTCGGAGCGCCTACTGTTGCGCGCGCGCCACTACGGGCTGCTGAACCGGTTTCGGGCCGCCGCACGCACGTACGCGCAGCTTCTGGCACGATCGGATCAACCTGGGCTCAGGCAGGAGGCTCGGTACTTCTCAGGACGCCTCTTGGCACGGCAGGGACGGTCGGCGGAGGCCCTGCAGGCCTTCCAAGACGCCTTGAGCGAGGATCCCTCAGGACCCTGGAGCCCGTTCGTCTATCGTGCCATCGGCAAACTCTACGAAGACATGGCGGAGCCTGCCTCGGCGGTCGAAGCGTACCGCCGCAGCATCGGGCTG
>JAHFGW010000002.1:48345-70806 GCA_023247235.1 Candidatus Omnitrophota bacterium
CGCCGAATATGACGGAGCGCCGTCTGCAATTCTTCAAGGAGACGCTGACGTTGAATGACGCTCAGCAGGGCGCCGTCAAGAAACTCCTTCAAGGCTATGACGCCCGCCGCGTGCAGCTCAGGGCTGAGCTTGACAAACTGCAGCAGGCGGAAGACAAGGACATCAACGCGGTGCTGACCGCCGAACAGCAACCGAAGTTTGCGCGGCTCAAGCAACAGCAGATGGAGCTGCGCCAGAAGGCTCTGAAGGCCCTCCAAGCCCAGGGCCAGCCCACGGGCCATTGACGGCCGCCGTTTGCTGGGACCGGAGCGGCTGGGCCATGCCGACTGCCGCGAGCCGGTGATGCGCTGCGGCGACTTCAACGCGACGCCGGACGCTTCCGTGTACCGGCTGCTGTGCGACCGCTTATTGGATGCGCAGCGCGTGCTCAAGGCGCACCGGCCGCGTGCCACGTGGATGGGCCGGTATCCATTTCATCGCATCGACCACGTCTTCGTGAGCTCCGGCATCGACATCCTGGGGCTGCGTGTGCCCCAAACTGGGCTCGACACAATCGCCTCCGATCATCTGCCCCTCATTGCGGAATGCCACATCAGACCGAGGGCCTGTCCCACCGAGCGCCCGGACGCCCCTGGGGACACCGGAGGTCAGGTGCGGATGCATCTTGATGAGAAGCGAGAAACAAGTTAGGATGCTGGGTCACATGCCGCATCGTTTCGAGACCCCCCTCCCATGAACGGTAATGCGTGGCAATTAATCGTGCAGGCGGGATGGTTCGTCAAGGTCGTCCTGGGGATCCTCGCCGGACTGTCCATCGGCTCGTGGACCGTGATTCTGCACAAGCTCGTGACCTTGCGGGCGGCGGAGCGCCAAACCACGGCGTTGCTCAGCACGTTTCAGGCGCACGCTGACGCGGCGCGAAAGCTTGAGGCCGCGCGCGCCGCCCCCATGAGCCCGCTCGCCCGGGTCTTTCAAGCCGTGCACGCGGCGAAGACCGCCAAGTCCCCCGGAACCGTGGAGCGGCTCGTCAAACACCAGATGACCCGGGAGAGCGCCCGGTTGTACGCCTACCTGACGTTCCTGGCCAGCACGGGTTCCACGGCCCCGTTCATCGGTCTGCTGGGCACGGTATGGGGCATCATGGAGGCGTTTCGAGGCATCGGATCGGCCGGCTCCGCCTCCTTGGCGGTTGTCGCGCCCGCGATTGCCGAAGCGCTGATCGCCACCGCGGCCGGGCTGCTGGCGGCGATCCCCGCGGTCATGGCCTACAATTACTTCTTGAATCGCATCCAAAATCTCCTCGCGGAGCTCGAAGACTTCTCCGAGACGCTGCTCGCGGAGGCACGGCAGGCCGCATGAACGTGGGGTCGCGGGGAGCGCCGTTGGCCGAGATCAACGTCACGCCCCTCGTCGATATCATGCTGGTCCTCCTGATCATCTTCATGGTCGCGGCCCCCCTCCTGGAGCAGGGCATCACCGTGGCCCTGCCGAAAGCCGCAACGGGCCAGGGTGTCAAGCGGTCCGAACTGGTCATCACCTTGACCAAGGACCACGTGCTCTATGTGGAACGGCAGGCCGTGACGCTGAAGGAGCTGCGCGGGCGTTTTGCCGGGCTGACGAAAACCCACGCCATCTTGATCCGCGCCGACGAGAATGCGTACGTCAAGAGCCTGATTCAGCTCTGGGATTTGTGTCGCGAGATGGGCTTTCGCGAAATCCACATCGCCACGACGAACGAGTAGGACCGATCGCCACATGCAACTGGACATGGCTCGCAGAGATGACCTCCTGGCTAAGATGTTGATCGTCTCGCTCCTGGGCCACGTGCTGTTCCTGGGCACGCAGTCTCTCCTGGCCGCCCGCCAAGGCGCGCCGGAGATCCGGCGTCCCCTGAAGCTGGTGCAGGAGAGCCAAGCGTTGCGCCAGACGCCTCGAGAGGACACCGCGATCCACGACCTGGTCCAGGCAAGACTCGCACAGCTGCCCAGCCCTTCGCCGGAGGCCGTCGCCGGCGGGATGGCTGACGGCCGTCGGGCGGGCAAACTGCCGCCGTCAGGCCTCATCAACTTGGGGGCCTGGGGCGATTTGGTGGGCGGCCGTGCTATGTCAGCCGGCGCCTACCAAGGTCTCTGGGAGGGCGCCATTGACCTGACGAACATCACGCTGGCTGCGCAGGGCAATCCGGTGCTCTTGAGCTACTTCGGGGCCATCCGCGCGCAGATCCAGCAGACGGCGAACCAGGGCCTGTGGGTCGCCCAGAGCACCAGGACCGGCGGCGTGGTCTATGTCGGGGTGGTCATCGCCCACACCGGGGCTATCCAGTCGCTCTCCGTGATTACGGACCGCTCCTCGAGCGCCTCCGACTTGCAAACCGCCGCGCTGGATATCGTCCAATCATCGGGCCCGTTTCCTCCGCTGCCTCCCTCAACCGCCGCCACATCCAACGTGATGGTGGTGACGGTTCCCATCGAGTTTGTCATTGGCTCCGACCAATAGCTGATCGTGCCGCCTCCTGTCGAAGCGAGACGTCGTCTGGCGCCCTCTGGAGAGTCGGGCATGGCCCAGCCTGTGAAGATCCTGGCGTTTGCCGGCAGCACCCGGACCGGCTCGTTCAACAAGCAGCTGGTCAAGATCGCGGTGGCCGGCGCCCGCGCGGCCGGCGCAGAGGTCACGGAGCTGGACCTGCGCGAGCTGCCGATGCCCCTGTATGATGGAGATTTGGAGGCGCAGCAGGGAATCCCGGAGCACGCGCAGGCCTTCAAGGCCTTGCTCCTGGCCCACGAGGGCCTCTTGATCGCGTCGCCCGAGTACAATAGCGGGATCACCGGAGTGCTCAAGAACGCCATCGACTGGGCCTCGCGCTCGGCACCGGGCGAAGCGCCGCTGGCCTGCTTTGTGCGCAAGGTCGCCGCGTTGATGAGCGCCTCACCCGGGGCGCTGGGCGGCTTGCGCAGCCTGGCGCATGTTCGATGGGTGCTTGGGAATATCCATGTGCTGGTCTTGCCTCAACAAGTCGCGGTTCCCAAGGCGCACGAGGCGTTCGATGCCGCCGGCGCGCTGAAGGACGCGAAGCAGCAGGCGGCCGTCCAGCGGCTCGGGCAGGATCTTGCCGGCGTGGTGGTAAAACTCCGAGCGCCATGACGGCCTTGGAGAGCGTGCGGCGGTGCCCGTGGCCGACCTTCCACGATCCGCTCTATCTCGCCTACCACGACACGGAATGGGGCGTACCGGTGCGCGAGGATCGCACCATTTACGAATTCCTGGTGCTGGAAGTGTTTCAAGCCGGCCTGTCGTGGCGGACGGTGCTTCATAAACGCGAGCACTTCCGCAGGGCGTTTGCCGGGTTTGAGTATCGGCGGGTCGCCGGCTTTGGCGCGCGCGAGGTGGCGCGACTGGTCGCCGATGCGGGCATTATCCGCAATCGAGCCAAGATCGAGGCGGCGGTTCAGAACGCCCGGCGTCTGCTGGAGGTCCGGCAGGAGTTTGGGACCTTCGCCCGATACATGTGGTCGTGGGTGAATGGCCAACCGCTGCTGCACAGGCTGCGGGGAGTGAAGGACTATCCGGTCTACACTGAGGAAGCGGTGGCATGGGCCAAGGATCTCAAGCAGCGGGGCTTCCGCTTTCTCGGTCCGACGGTCGTCTACGCGCACATGCAGGCGGTCGGCATGGTCAATGATCACACGGTCGGCTGTTTCCGCTACCGCCAGCTGAACGGGAGGAACACGCGATGATCCTGCGGCGTCCGGTGGGGTGGCTGATCGGCTTGGGTGTTGTCGTGGGCTCGTCCTCCGGGCTGATGGCCCAGCCGGAGGCGGTGGCGCCGGAGCCGCGACTGGTGACCGTCATCGGCGACGGTGAAGTCAAGGTCGTGCCGGATGAAGTGGTGCTCATGCTGGGCGTGGAGACGTGGGATAAGGATCTGGCCGCCGCGAAGGCGCAAAACGACGAGCGGCTCGGCAAGATCCTCGGGCTGACTGCAGAGCACGGCATTGATCCGAAGCAGGTGCAGACCGACTACATCAGCATCGAGCCGCGCTATCGGGACAGCAATGAGCATCGGGATTTTATCGGCTATGTGGTCCACAACAACGTGGTCGTGACGCTCAGAGATCTCTCTCAATTCGAGGCCCTGCTCACCGGGGTGTTGGAATCAGGCGTCAACTACGTGCAGGGGATTCGGTTCAACACGACCGAGCTAGCCAAGCTGCGGGAGGAAGCTCGGTTGCTGGCCCTGCAGGCGGCGAGGGAGAAAGCCACCGCCATGGCGATTGAGCTGGGTGAAGAGATCGGCCGGCCACATCGGGTCGTGGACGAACAAAGCAACTCGTGGTCGTGGTATGCGTCGCGGGCCGGCGGGGTGATGGCGGGCATGGCGGAGGGTGCGCCGGGCGAGCCGGGAGCCACGATTGCGCCGGGGCAAATCCTTGTGACCGCTCGCGTGACCGTCAGTTTCGAGCTGAAATAGCAGATGCAGGTGACCGGCGTGTGGGTGTACACATTGGGAAGCGTCATCGTCGTGAGCCTTGTCTCGGTGGTGGGGCTGGCGCTGATCGGCATGAGGCCGGAGCGGCTGCAGCGGGTGGTGTTCATGACGGTCAGCCTGGCGGTCGGCGCCATGTTCGGGGATGTGTTCATTCATTTGCTGCCTCGCGCCTTCGCGGCCAACGGAGGGACGGCCGCCACCTCGATGCTCAGCATCGGCGGGATCCTCATGTTCTTTCTCCTAGAAAAGGTGCTGTTGTGGAGGCATGAACATGTGCCGCACTACGGCGAGTGCATCCATCCAGTGGGCTATGTCAGCCTGGTCGCTGACGGGCTGCACAACTTCATCGATGGCGTGCTGATCGGCACCAGCTACCTCGTGAGCTTGCCCGTGGGGCTGGCGACCACGACCGCGGTGGTCCTGCATGAAGTGCCGCAGGAAATTGGAGACTTCGGGGTGCTCATGTACGCAGGCTTCAGCCGAAGCCGCGCCCTCCTGCTGAACCTCTGTTCGGCCTCCTGCGCGATCGTCGGCGCGGTGATCACGCTGCTGTTGGGCTCACACCTTGCCGGCCTGCCGTCGATGATCCTGCCGGTGGCCGCAGGCGGCTTCATTTATGTCGCCGGGTCGGACCTGGTGCCAGAGCTCCAGAAGGAACGGAATATCTCAAAGTCTTTCTTGCAGCTGCTCGGCATCGGGGCGGGGGTGGCGCTGATGTTGCTGTTAACCGTACTGGAGTAATCGCCGTTACCTTCCCAGTCGTCCCCAACTGACCTAGACCGTGGCCCCGCCGCGCGTGCAGCGGGGCCGTTCTGCTCCTTGGCCTTGACAGGAATCAAACATATGTTTTAAACTATAGTTTATAATGGGGGAGAGATGACGATGGCAGCCACAGCGCACCAACACGAGACGACGAAGCGGCGCCTCCTGGAGGCCGCGGGTCAGGTGTTCGCCGAGCGCGGCTTTGAGCATGCCACGGTTCGGGAAATCTGCCGGCGCGCGGAGGCGAACCTGGCTTCGGTCAACTACCACTTCGGCGGCAAGGACGCGCTCTATGCCGAGGTGCTGGCGTACGGCGGGCAGCAGGCGGTGGATGCTTTTCCGCCCGATCTGGGTCTGGGCGCGACGCCGTCGGCCGAAGAGCAGCTCCACGCCTTCATTTATTCCTTCCTCTGCCGGTTTCTGAAGACGGACCAGCGGACCAGCTGGTATGCCACTCTCTGCGCCCGGGAGCTCATCGTCCCAACCAAGGCGCTGGATCGCGTGGTCCGACAAATCATCCAACCGCTGGCGGAGCGGCTCCAGGCCATCGTCCGACAGCTCTTGAAGCCTCGGCGTTCGAATGGGGAGATTCGGCAGCACGCGCTGAGCATCGTCGGGCAGTGCCTGCTGTATCACCACAGCCGCGCGGTGCTTGAGCGCCTCTACGGTCCGCAGCGATATGACGAGGCGCACATTCAGCGCCTGGCCGACCACATTACCCGCTTCTCGCTGGCGGCCCTGCGCGCCCGTCCTGCAACCAAGGAGCGTTCGACCTCATGAACGCCAGCATCATCCTGCTGATGAGCCTCCTGCTGCTGGCTGCCGGCTGCGGCAAGAAGGGCCAGAACGGGTGGGGAGAAATGGTCGTGCCGGTCGTCGCCGCGCCGGCGCAGCAACAGGCCGTGGAAGAGACGATCGAGGCCGTGGGAACGCTGGCGGCCAACGAGCGCGTGGAGGTGAAAAGCGAGGCCGACGGCACCGTGGAGGCGATCCATTTTGAGGAAGGCCAGCAGGTGGAGGCGGGCCAGGTGCTGGCGGAGCTTGACCAGGCCAAGTTGCGCGCGGCCCTGGCCGAAGCCGAGGCCAACTTGAAGCTGGCGGAAACCACCCGCCAGCGTTATGGGGCGCTCTTGCAGACGCAGGCGGTCGCTCAGCAAGAAGTCGATCAAACCGAAGCGACATGGGCCGCCAGTCACGCGCTGGTTGAGCGGCTTACGGCGGAGCTGAAGGACGCCATCATCAGGGCGCCCTTTGCCGGCATGGCCGGCGCCAGGCTGTTCAGCGTCGGACAATTTGTCCCGCGCGGAACCACCATGACCACCGTGAGCGACCAGGATCCGATGAAAGTGGAATTCCGCATTCCCGAGCGCTTCCTGGGCCAGCTCAAGCCGCAGCAGGCCGTCAAGGTGGAGACCGACGCGTATCCGGACACGCCATTCCGCGGCGAAGTCTATTTCATCGATCCTGAAGTCGAGGTGGCCACGCGCACCCTGCTGCTGAAGGCCGTGGTGCCGAATCCGCAGGGCCGATTGCGGCAGGGCATGTTTGCCCGCGTCGCGCTGGTCATGAAGGTGAACGAGCAGGCCGTCGTGATCCCTGAGACCGCGCTGCTGCATCAGGGCGACCTGACGTTCGTCTATGTGATCGATGGCGAAGAACACGCGCAGATGCGGCCGGTGACCGTCGGCGTGCGCCTGGTCAATGCGGTGGAGATCATCGAAGGATTGCAGCCGGGCGAGCACGTCGTGCTCGAAGGACATCAAAAGCTCCACCCGGGCGCCAAAGTCGCCCCGCGACCGCCCGACCCGTCCGAGTCAGCGCCTCACCCGGCCTAGGAGCCCCCTCGAGGAACCCATGGCCCTGCCAGAAACCTGCATCCGCCGCCCGGTGTTGGCGACCATGATGAACGTCGGGCTCATCGTCTTCGGGCTCATCGGCCTGGCGCGCCTGCCGGTGCGCGAGCTGCCCGATGTGGATGCGCCGATTGTCAATGTCACCACCGTCTATCCCGGCGCGGCCGCCGCCGTCATCGAGAGCCAGGTGACCGAACCCCTTGAAGAGGCGATGGCGAGCATCGAGGGCATTCGCACGCTCTCCAGCGAGAGCCGCGACCAAGTCAGCAATATCACCGTGGAGTTCGATTTGTCGCGCGCCATCGACGTCGCGGCGCAGGATGTGCGCGACCGCGTCGCGCGGATTCGAGGCCGGCTCCCCGAGGACATCGAAGAACCCATCGTGGCGAAGCAGGATGCGGACGCCCAACCGGTCATGTGGGTGGCGCTGTACAGCGACCGGTTCTCCACGTTGGAGCTGACGACCCTGGCGGAGCAGCAGTTGAAGGATCCGCTGCAGGCCGTCAAGGGAGTCAGCTCCGTGATCATCGGGGGCGCCAAGCGCTTTGCCATCCGCCTGTGGCTGGACTCCGCCAAGATGGCGGCTCACGGCGTCACCGTCCTTGACGTGCAACGCGCCCTGCAGCAGCAGAATGTTGAGCTGCCCAGCGGCCGCGTCGAGGGCTGGCAGCGCGAGCTGGCCATCCAGACGCGCGGCGAACTGAAGACCCCTGAAGAATACGACCAGCTCGTCGTCAAGCAGGTCGGCGAGACCTCGGTGCGCCTGCGGGACATTGGCCATGCCGCCGTCGGCGTGGAGGACGAGCGGTCGGCCGCGCGCTACAATTCCCGCCCGGCCATCGGGCTGGGCATCGTCAAGCAATCGAAGGCGAACACCATCGCAGTGGCCCACGGCATCAAGGCGGAGCTGGCGCGCCTCACACCACAGCTGCCCGCCGGCACCGAGGTGCACGTCCCGTACGATGAGTCGGTCTTTATTGAACGGTCCATCAGGGAGGTGTGGGACAACCTCTGGATGGCGTTCTTCCTCGTCATCTTGACGATTTATGTCTTCCTCAGTGACGTTCGCTCGACCCTCGTGCCCGCCTTGGCGATTCCGATCTCCATCATGGCGACCTTCGGCTGCCTGTACCTGTTGGGCTACTCGATCAACATCGTCACCATGCTGGCGTTGGTGCTGGCCATCGGCGTGGTGGTCGATGACGCCATCGTCGTGGTGGAGAACGTCTATCGGCATGTCGAAGAGGGCATGGCGCCGTGGGACGCCGCCCTGGTCGGCATCAAGGAAGTCACGTTCGCCATCATCTCGACGACCGCTGCGCTGGTCGCGGTGTTCCTTCCGATGGCCTTTCAGACCAGCGTGACCGGCCGCATTTTCGTCGAGCTGGCGGTGGCGGTCTCCTGCGCGGTGGCCATTTCCGCCTTCGTCGCGCTCACGCTATCGCCGATGGTGGCCTCGCGCATCCTCAAGCCGCACGTGCCCGTGGCGGGGCGTCGCGGGGGGCTTGGATTCTTCGAACGGCGCATCCAGGCCATGAACCGCCGCTATGCGCGGGGGTTGAACTGGTCGCTTCGACATCCGGGGATCATGATCGGGTTGGCGGCGGCCACATTCGGGTTGAGCCTCCTGTTCTATTCGCAGCTGGAGAAGGAGTTTCTTCCGACGGAAGACAAGGGGCGGCTCTTCTGTATCGTCCTCACGCCCGAAGGCTCCACGAGCGAGTATACCGACCGGATGGTGCGCAAGATGGAAGGGTTCATCCGCGCGCTCCCGGAAGTGGACGGGTATTTTTCCGCGGTCGCCTTGGCGCGCGGCGGCGTGGGACGGGCCAACGAGGGATTGGCCTTCATCCGCTTGAAAGACCAGCGCAACCGGTCGGTGCAGGACATGGTCGAAGGCCCGCAGGGCCTGGGCGCCAAGTTCTTTCGCGAGATTGAAGGGGCGATCGCCATCCCTATCGTACCCAAAGCGATCGGCCGCGGGTTTGGGCAGACGTTCCAGCTCGTCTTGCAGCATCAGAATCTGGAGGAGCTGGATCGCACCGCCACCGCGCTGGCCGGCAAGCTGCAGGGCGCCGGCTACTTAATCAACGTGCGCCCGTCCTTCCGGCTGGACAAGCCTGAGCTGCGACTCCACATTGACCGCAATCGGGCCGCCGCCGTGGGCGTGTCCATTGAAGAGGTGTCCCGCACGCTGCAGATTCTGTTCGGCGGGCTGGATCTGAGCCGCCTGAATTTGGAAGGCAAGGAGTACGACGTGATCGTCCAGCTCGAGCGCGCGGCGCGCCTGGTGCCACGCAGTTTGGAGACGGCGTATGTGCGCAGCGCCTCAGGCCAACTCATCCAGTTGAGCAGCGTGGTCAGCTATGACGTGCACGGCGGCCCCGGCGCCATCAATCACTACAACCGGTTCCGCTCGGCCACGATTGAAGCCACACCCTTGGGCGTCACGCTCGGCACCGCGATGCAGCGCACGACGGCCTTGCTGCGCCGCGAGCTCCCGCCGGATTTCCGCTATGCGTGGGCTGGGGAGGCCAGAGACCTGCAAGCGGCCGGTAAGGAGACGGTGTTCGTGCTGTTATTGGCGCTGGCGATCATTTACATGGTGCTCGCCTCGCAGTTTGAAAGCTTGATCCATCCCTTCACTGTGATGCTCACGCTGCCGCTGGCCGCGACGGGGGCGATGGGATTGCTGTGGGTGCTGGCCCAGGTCAATTCGCTCGGCACGATGATGTATGGCTGGGCGCACTACGCGCCCAACCCGCCGGCCGTTGCCCACTGGCTGTCCCTGCTCATTCCGCGCATCCCGGCGATGGGCGTGAACCTCTACAGCCAGATCGGCATGATCCTGCTCCTGGGCCTGGTGACGAAAAACGGCATTCTGCTTGTGGACTTCGCAAATCAGCAGATGGCGCAAGGGAAAAATCCGGTGGAGGCCATGCAGGCTGCCGGGCGCATCCGGCTGCGCCCGATTCTGATGACTGCGGTCTCCACGGTCGCAGGCACGTTGCCCATCGTGCTGGGCATTGGGGAAGCGGCCGAAAGCCGCCGGTCGCTGGGCATCACCACGTTTGGAGGCATGGCCGTCAGCACGTTCCTGACGCTCTTTGTGATTCCCGTCGTCTACGTGTTCTTCAGCCGCCTGCAGTTGGGCTGGAAGCACCGGGCTCGCCCGCTCGCCGGCGGACCGGGCCAGAGGGCGGGAACACCCTGGTGGCAGCGGCTCTGGCGCCCTCACCCGGCGACCAGCTCCAGCGATGGCGGCAATGGCGCGTAGCCAGCCAGCGTTGTGGGGCGGGATTGTCGCGGCAGCGCTAGTCGCCGGCTGCGCGGTCGGCCCCAACTACCGACGGCCTGCGGTCGAGTCGCCGGCGGCGTGGAAGACGACCGTGGACCCGCGGTTTTGGAAACCGGCGACTCCTCGCGATCAGGAACCGCACGAGGCCTGGTGGGAGGTCTTTGAGGATCCGGGCTTGGCGTCGTTTCAGCGGCAGGCGGTTGAAGCCAACCAAGACATCCGCAAGGCCATCGCGCGTGTCGAGCAATCGCGCGCGGTTGCGCGCGTGGGGGCAAGCGAGCTACTGCCCACCCTCGATTTGAATCCTTCCTACGACCATTTCCAGCGCTCCAGAGGCGGCTTCGGCAGCTCGGGAAGCTTTCGGGCAGATCTGTACAGTGTGCCCCTTGATTTGAGCTATGAGGTGGATCTCTGGGGCCGGGTCCGGCGCTCGTTCGAGGCGGCACGGGCCGAAGCCGCCGCCAGCCTCGCGGCCCAGCGTTTCGTGCTGCTCGCCGTCACAGCCGATGTCGCCCGCCACTACTTCCAGCTCCGCCAACTCGATGCGGAAAGCGACATCTTGCTGCGCACGCTGGAGCTTCGGCGCACGGCCCTGGACCTGGCCGAACACCGCGCGGCAGGGGGTCTGGTCAGCCAGCTGGATGTCGCCAGGGCCACGACCGAGCTGTCGACCGCCGAGACGGAGCTGCTCGATGTGCACCGCCGCCGCGCGGAACTCGTGAATGCGCTGGCGGTGCTCTGCGGCCGCACGGCATCAGATTTCTCGATGGACGCGACCCCGCTGAAGCTGGAGATGTCCCCGCCGGGCATCCCGCCCGGGCTGCCCTCGCGGCTGCTGGAGCGCCGGCCCGACGTGGCGGAGGCGGAGCGGCTGCTGGCCTCGGCGAACGCGAAGATCGGGGTCGCCCAGGCCGCGTTCTTCCCCGTCGTGCAGCTGACCGGCTCCACCGGCTATGTGAGCGGGGAGCTGGACTCGCTCTTTGACCCGTCCAGCCGCGTCTGGTCGCTCGGACCCAGCCTCGCGGTGCCGCTATTTGCCGGCGGCCGAAACCTCGCCAACCTGAAGGCCTCGCAAGCCGCCTATGACCAAGCGTTTGCCGACTACCGGCAGCGTGTCTTGGTGGCGTTTGCCGACGTGGAGAGCGCCCTCGCCAACCTGCAATGGCTCGGGCAGCAGGCGCAAGCCCACGCGCAGGTGGTGGAAGCCGCCCGCAGCGCCGCGGCGCTCTCAGACAGCCGCTACCGGCAGGGTCTGGTCAACTACCTTGAAGCGGTGGATGCCGAGCGCCAGCGGCTGCAGGCGGAGCGGGGCGCAGTGCAGCTCGTGAGCCAGCGCCTCATCTCGACCGTGCTGCTCATCAAGGCGCTGGGAGGCGGGTGGAACGACGAGCCGACCGGCCTGCCCTTCAGGTCGGAAAGATGAGCGAGAAGAATTCCGCGCGGCTCTTGACGTGGGCTTTCTGAAAGACCTGCGTCACGTACTGCTTGACCGTTTTCTCGCCGATGCGAGTCGCGCTGGCAATCTCCGCGTTGCTCAGCCCCTTCAACAGCAAGCGCGCCACGTCGCCTTCCCGTCCGGTGAGCCCCAGCACGGCGAGCCCCCGATCAACGCACTCTTGCAGGGATTGGGGGGAGGCAATGACTTTTCGAATCACCCGCAGGAGCGACTCGAAGGAGAACGGCTTTTCCAAGAGGTAATTCGCTCCGGAATTCAGCGCCTCGCGCGCATAGGTGGCGCTGTTGAAGGCGGTGATGATGATCGCCGGCGTGAAAATGTCCCGCCGCCGCAGCTCCTTCAACAGCTCCACGCCGCTTCGGCCCGGCAAGCGAATATCGATGATCAGCGCGTCATACCGCCCCGGGGCGGCGACTTTGAGCAACGGCTCGGCGGCCTCAAAGAGATCGCATGCCACGCCTTCTTGGGCCAGCTTCCGGTTGAAAATCGTCCTGGCATCGACATCGTCTTCCACATACGCCAGCTTCATTGGCGCCGCCCCGGGATCCAGAGCGAGGTGCAGGCCTGGCCCTCTTGATTCGTCAGGCGCAGGGAGCCATCCACCTGCTCCAGCGCCCGCCGCACCAAGACGAGGCCCAACCCCATGCCTTGGGAACTGTCAATCGGTCCCTCGCCTTGCACCGCCAGCACGGCATCAGGATAGACCGCGCCGGTGTTTCGGATTTCGACTTCCACCTGGGCATTGCGGTCCGGGCTCATGCGCGCGGAGAGCACGATGGAGCGTGGTTGGGGGCCTCGGCCGGCCGCCTCAAGCGCGTTGTTGAACAGCGTCACGAAGCACTGCTCAAGGAGCAGCGCGTGCATCTGCACGTCGACGGACTCCACACGGTGCTCGAAGGCGATGTCCAACTGCTCGAGTTGCGGGCGGACTTGATCGGCCAGAAACTGCGCCAGCCAAGCGCGCAGCGGCGTGGACTCGTGCAGATCCAGCGATTCGTCAAGGGCGTGCCACCGGCTGATCCGCTCCGCCACGCGCTTGAGGCGATCCAGATTTCGTTGGAGCATCGCCGCCTCTTCCTTGGGAAACTGCCGTTGCTGGTCTTCGATGACGGCGGCAAGGTTGTGCAGGGGATTGCGAATTTCGTGCAGGATATGCGCGCTGAGGGTCTGGGTGAAGAATTGCCGCTTGAGTTTGGTATTTTGCGTGGACAGGCTGCGGTTCAACCGGATCTGCCGGCGGACCGCGCTGACCAGCAGCCCCGCGGTGGCCCCCAGGGCCACGGGCACGATATACTCCACCAGATCGTGGACCATGAGGAAAGACCGCGAGCCTCTAGGGGGCTGGAGGTCTAGCAGATGCTCCCCAATGCCGTAGGCCAGTCCCAACGCCATGCCGACCGCCATGGTCTGCCACGGCGCCAAGAACCGCATCAGGACAGCGAGTGTTCGGCTCATATCGCTCCGAAGGCTCAGCCGCGAGGGCCCGCATCCGACTTTCGTCGGATGGCGGCGCGGCAACCTACTACTATAATACCAGGCCATGGAGAACTTGTTGAGACGACCGCCATGAGCGAAGACCATCTGTTCGCCGATAAACAGCCGGTCATCAGGGACTTCACCTTTGGCAAGCAGACCGCCGAGGTCTTCGATGACATGCTGCAGCGGTCCGTGCCGTTCTATGCGGAAGTCCAGCGGATGATGGGGGAAATCGCGGCGGACTTCGCGGTCGAGGGCACACGGCTCTATGACCTTGGATGCTCGACAGGCACGACGCTGCTCACGCTGGATCCTGTCGTGCCGGCCGGCGTCTCGTTCATCGGGGTCGATTCCTCGCTCGAGATGCTCGCGCGCGCCAAAGCCAAGCTGGCGCAGGCCGGGGTCAAGCGGCCGGTTGAGCTTCAATGCGCCGATTTGAACAATGGCGTGCAGGTTGCCAACGCGTCGGTCGTCATCATGAACCTGACGCTGCAATTCGTGCGCCCGTTGCATCGGCAGAAACTGATCACTCAGATCGCGCAAGGGATGCGCCAGGACGGCTGCCTCATCTTGATCGAGAAAGTCCTCAGCCGCCACTCGACGCTCAACCGGTTCTTCATCAAGTATTACTATGCCTTCAAGCAGACCAACGGGTACACCGATCTCGAAATCGGGCAAAAGCGTGAGGCGCTGGAAAACGTGCTGATTCCGTACCGCGTGGAAGAAAACATGGAGCTGCTGCTCGGCCAGGGATTCAGCCAGTGTGACGTCTTCTTCAAGTGGCACAATTTCTGCGGGCTCCTCGCGCTCAAATGACCGGTAGCGCCTCCTGGACCATCGCCATCGGCCAATGGTGCTTCCGCTACCGGAATGCAGCTTTTCCGATGATCTTCGCCTTGGTCGTGCTGCTGCTGCGGCCCAGCGTCCCGTGGGGCAACGCCGTGCTGGATCACGCGCTGATCGTGACCGGCGCGGCCCTGGCGCTGCTGGGAGAGGCGATCCGCCTGCTCACGATCGGATTTGACTATGTCGAGCGTGGAGGCAAACATGGCCAGGTATCAGCCAGCCGCCTCGTGCAAGCCGGAATCTATGCGCACACGCGCAATCCGATGTACTTGGGGAACCTCCTGATTGCCGGAGGGATGTGCCTGGTCAGCGGCGCGCCGGCAGCCTACTTGGGCATCTTTCCGCTCTTTGTCTTCATTTATCAGGCCATCATGGTCACGGAGGAAGCGTACCTCCACCACAAATTCGGGGCGGATTATGTGGCCTATTGCAGCCGGGTGCCGCGGCTGCTCCCCTCGCTCAAGGGCCTGCGCCACACCCTTTCGGGCACGGAATACCACTGGCGGCGGGCGATCAGGAAAGACCTCAGCACCATCACCGGGCTCTTGCTGGGCTTGATCTGCTTTCCGATCTGGCGGACGTATTTCCTCTATGGCGTTGACGCGGCCAAGGCCAGGGTTCCGGGTACGCTGGCGGAGGTGGCCGCGGTGCTCGTGATATACCTGATCCTGCACGCGCTCAAGAAGCGCCGACTCTTGTTTTACTTGCCTGAGGCCCCCGAGATGCCAGGCGTCCCAGGACATCTGCGATAACCGCCATGCGCCGTCAGGTGAGTCTCTGGGGGTTGCTGGGGGCGTTGGTGCTCCTGCAGCCTGCGAGCCAGCTCGCCTGCGCGGCGGAGACGGCGCCCGCTGCTCAAGGGACGGCGGTGCTGTTCGAGCTGCCTGAGGCGGAAAACCAAGCGGTCGGCAGGACGCGCGTGGAATGGAACTATACCTTCCTGCGCGACAACTTCCTGACCCACGTCTTCAACGAGACTCAGAGCCAAACCGGCACCCGCAGCCAGCATCGCAAAACGCACTTGGTGACCTGGCGCTTGAAGCGCGGCCTGACCAAGCGCAATCAGGCTGAGGTGGAGCTCGTCTATAAGGCCTATCGTCAACACACGCACGGCGATGGGGACACGCACGACCGCAACGACGACGGGGATTTCGAGCGGCTGCTGCTGGGCTGGTCGCATCAGCTGTGGGTCGAATCGGCGCGCACGCCGGCGGTCCGACTGCGGGCAGGCGTGTTGGTTCCTCGCCGCGCGGAAACCGAAGGGATCGGACAGGAAACCGGCGTTGACCTGTTCGCGGCTTCCAGCAAGCAGGTCGGTGGAGTGCGCGTGCATGGCACGGTTGGATTCTCCATGACCTTCGAGAACCACGATCACCCTGCCGATCCAATTTTCAACACGCAAATCAGCAAGGGCCATGACCTGCGCGCCTTCAGCTATGGGATCGGCCTCACGCATCCACTCAGAGGGGCCTGGCAAGCCAATCTGGAGTTGGACGGGCGCGCCTTTGACGCCATCGAGCTCAACAAGCGGGTCCATGAGAGTGAGCTGACCGCAATACCTGGTGTCATCTATGCGGCGCAGCGGGAGGCCTGGGACTGGTGGATGGGTATCGGGTTGCCCATCGGCCTGACCAGCGATACGGACCATTTGGGTGTTTCGATTCGGACGGGCGCGCGATTCTAGGGTCAGCCATCTCATGAAGCTGAAACGATTCGTGAAGCCGCGATTTGTCCTGCTGTATCCGCTGGCACTGGCGGTGCTGTTGTACGCCCACACCACGGAGCGTCAGCTGCATGCGGGTATTGTCTTGGCGCTGCTCGGCCTTGCGCTTCGAATCTGGGCCAATGGGTATGTCGGGCACGTGAAGGTCAATTGGACCCAAAAATGGCGCGGCGATGTGCGGATCGGTCGCCTGGTGACGGCGGGCCCATACGCATTCGTGAGGCACCCCTTGTACCTGGGCAGCGCGCTGATTGGCGCCGGGATGTTCGTGATTGCCGGGAACGTGTGGCTGAGCCTCCTGGCGCTGCTGTTCTTCCTCGTGGTGTACCGGCAAAAGATGGCCGAGGAAGAAGCACTCCTTGGCGGCGAACTGGGCGCCGAGTATCTCATCTACCAGGCCGCGGTGCCACGCTGGCTGCCGAGCTGGCGGCGCTATGGGAACCGGCAGGGAACATGGCGTTGGCAGGGGATCCTGGCAAGCAAAGAATGGAAGACGGACATCTGGGTGCTGGTGCTGCTGATCACCCTCTATCTTCGTGAAGAAATCCTTCAAGAACGGGAGGCCTTCTTTCAGCAGATGGACTGGAAACACGCCGTCCTCGTGGGCCTAATGGCGGCGTTGATCCTGACGGATCTCTTCATCGAATGCCAAAAACGCTGGCCCATGCGCTCTCCTTCCAACGCCTGATATGAGTCTTCAGCGCTTTCACGTCGCTTGCCACCCACTCTCGGAGCGCCGATAGTGGGTTTTATGTTCCGTCGCCACCAGGACGCTCTGCAAGCATGGTGGCATTGCGACCTTCGGCTACGGAACCCTTCATGGGGATCGGGGGATACGATACTTCATTCAAGGAGATAAGTACTGTGTCCCTGGAATTCCCTGATATAATTCCTTCCGGGGGAGTAGCGGGAGCCGGCTCAGGCGTGGAGACAGAGGAGGGTGCCCACATGGCAAAGATTGGGTCGAAAAACTTCAACAAACCGGATGAAGTGAGGGCGTTTTCCAAGGGAAAAGTAGAGGTGGTTAATCTGGGCGATGCCACGATCGGCCGGGCAACGTTTGAGCCGGGCTGGCGGTGGTCCACCTGTGTCAAGCCGTTGGCGAAGACGAACAGCTGCGAGGCTGCGCACTTCGGTTACCAGGTTTCGGGCACGATGAGGATTCGCATGGATGATGGGACAGAACTGGAGTGCAAAGCGGGCGACGTGGCCCTCGTGCCACCAGGCCATGATGCGTGGGTCGTGGGCAATGAACCTGTGGTGATTGTGGATTTCCAAGGCATGCCCAATTACGCGAAACAAGCGATGACGCCATCTGCGCGAGCAAGCACACCACGCCTGGCCCCAAAAGAGGCTTAACTCCAGCCCCTTCCACAGCAGTACAGTTCTGGTCTGGTCGACCGCCACTTCAGCGTACGCGAAGTCTCAGAGAGAAGTTCGCGGCTCCCCTCCGTTGTCTCATCCCCACCTTTCGGATGGGGACATTCCGGTGACAGGAGACTCGAAGGAGGCTAGGGCTCTCTCCTGTCCCCGGGAATCCCACGCGTGACCACCATCTCGTAACGCGGAGGGTTCACGATGGAAACAGCGACTCCTGTTCGGAAAATCAAGAAGGTATGGAAGCCTATCCCCACGATTGAGGGGGCGGGCGTGCGCCTGAAGCGCGTCTTTGGCTTCCATGAGGTGCCGCAATTGGATCCGTTCCTGTTGCTGGATTGCTTCCATTCCGATCACCGCGACGATTATGTGCGCGGATTTCCCTGGCACCCGCACCGGGGCATCGAAACCATCACCTACGTCCTGGACGGCGATGTGGAGCACCAGGACAGCTTGGGCAGTCGGGGAGTCATCCGGCCGGGCGATGTGCAGTGGATGACGGCCGGCAGCGGCATCATTCACCAAGAGATGCCGCAGGGAAGCCCCAAGGGACGCATGTGGGGGTTTCAGCTGTGGGCGAATTTGCCTCGGCGAGACAAGATGATGGATCCCCGCTACCGTGAGGTGACCTCCAAGCAGATCCCCGCGGTCAAGACGGTCGAGGGGGCGACGGTGCGGATCATCTCCGGACGGATCGGCGATGTGCAAGGCCCGGTGCAGGAGATTGTCACCGATCCGGAATATTTGGATGTTTCGTTGCCGGCCGGGAAGACCTTCACGCACTCGGTCAAGCCCGGGTATACCGTATTTGCCTATGTCGTGGAGGGTGAGGGGCACTTCGATCCCGGACAGAATCCCTTCGACCGCGAGGCGATCGGCGAAAACTATTTCGATATGCGCCCATCCTGCGTGTGCAAGGAAGGGGATATCGCGCTCTATGAGCCTGGTGGAAATACGGTGCATGTGATGACGGAGAAGCAGCCGGTTCGTTTTCTGCTTGTCTCCGGCAAGCCGCTGAAGGAGCCGGTAGCCTGGTACGGCCCCATCGTCATGAATACCAAGGAGGAGCTGCGGACCGCATTCGAAGAGTTCGAGAAGGGCACGTTTATCAAGGGCGCGGCCTTGAGCCAGAGGTGAGAGTGTGAGGTGAAGATGAACCGATCGCTCCATGGATGGTGGCATGAGCTGGATCGGGCCATGATTCGCTTCATGGCATCGCATGGCATTCGCCTGATGCGTCTGGCGCTCGGGGTCGTCTTTTTCTGGTTTGGCCTGCTGAAGGTCATGGGGCGCAGCCCGGTGGGTGAGCTGGTCGCACGGACCGTCTACTGGGTGTCCCCGGAGTTCTTCGTGCCCTTCCTGGGCGTCTGGGAAATGGTGGTGGGCTTGGGGCTGCTGTTCGCCGTCGCCCTGCGCCTGACGCTCTTCCTGTTCTGGCTTCAGATGGCGGGGACGATGCTGGTCCTGGTCCTTCGCCCTGAGATTGCCTTCCAGCAAGGCAACCCGTTTCTGCTGACGACCGAAGGGGAATTCGTCATCAAGAACCTCGTGCTCATTGCGGGGGGCATTGTGATTGGCGGCACCGTGCAAAAAGCTGCAAAAAACTTGCGGATCGGGGGGACACGATGCTGAATGTAAGGGAAAAGGAGGGACGGTTCCGATTTTTGAGAGAAAATAAGAACCGTCCCTATGTTTCTAAATGAAGGCTCAGCATCGTGGGCAGATCCACGTCAAGCGAATCTACGAGGCCGCTGATCCGAGCGATGGCATGCGGGTTCTGGTCGACCGACTCTGGCCTCGTGGCGTGAGCAAAGACCACGCACAGCTCGATGCGTGGATGAGGGAGTTAACTCCCTCCGCCTCGCTGCGGCAATGGTATCATGAGGATCCCACAAAACGGTGGAACGAGTTTGCGAAGCGCTACCGCGCGGAGTTGACCGCGCACGCTGATGCACTCGGGCAGTTACGGCGCCTGGCGCAACGCCGACGCGTGACGTTACTCACCGCCGCCGCTAATGTCAAGCGTTCACACGTTGAGGTCCTGCGTCAGCGCTTGGGAAAGAAAGGTGCCAAGCACCAGCGTGCCAAATGAATACTCCGAGGGAAAAGGAGGGACGGTTCCGATTTTTGAGAGAAAAAAATAAGAACCGTCCCTATGTTTCCTATGTTTCCCACAGAGAAGATCACCCTGCCGGAGGGGACGCAGATCACGCAGGCGCCGCAGCTTCAAGAGATCTTCGGGAAAATGAACGCGTATAAGCAATCGCCGGAATACCAGGAGTACCAAGCCCAGCAGCGGCAGGAACGCCGCGCGGCCGCGGAGGAGGCATCCGCCGACGCCCCGGCGGGGGCCCCGGACATGACCAGCGCCGTCGAAACCTTGAAGGGCCTCTTCAAGCGCTAAGACGTCAACGGACCGCTGGAAGAGGTTCGAGGCGGGAACATGGCACCTGTCCCAGATTTTCCAGGAGTCCCATAGGATGAGGTACCGGCTCGCGTTGGTGCGGTTTTGGACGTTGATCGGCGGTGTGCTGCTCTTGCAGGGATGTGCCACGACCACCCTGTGGGTTCAGCAGACCAATGAGCTTCCCGCCTTTTGCCAGGTGGACGAGGGATTCTATCGCGGGGGACAACCGTCACGGACCGGCCTGGAACAGGTGCAGCGGATGGGCGTCAAGACCATCATCTCCCTTCGGCAGCCGTCGAAGGCCATGGAAGAGGAGCGGCGGCTAGCCGAGCAGCTGGGGATGCGTTGGGTCAATATCCCGATGTGGTTCTGGTGGCGGCCCAGCGACAAGCAGGTGCATCAGTTTCTCTCGATTGTCAATGATCCGGCCCAGCGTCCGGTCTTTATGCATTGCCGCCAGGGCTGGAACCGGGCTGGGATCATGACGGCGATCTACCGGATTGTCCGTCAAGGCTGGGAGCCGCGCCACGCCTATGCCGAGGCCCGTCACTTGGGCTTAGTGCCGTGGAACCTCCTCAGTCGGTATGTGGTGTTGCATGAAACGCGGCGCGAGTACGCCGTCACCCCTTCGCCCTCATGACGTGAAAAATAGGAAAAATAGGGACGGTTCTGATTTCTGGCCGATAATAAGAACCGTCCCCATTTTTCCTGGCTGACCGTATGTGCCGCTTACTCGGGATGGTATTGGAGGTGCTAAAGAGGATAAACGGTTATGAGTGAGCTGGTTGTGAGAAATTCGGCGTAAAGAATGTTGTTGACGGTTATTCGGGTGCTACTGGCGTTGGTGCTCTACGTGGTGGGCGCACTCGTGTTGGGGCTGGCACTCGTTCCCGCTGTCTTGTTGTGCCGATCCGTGTGGCAACACACCGCCGGTCAAGCCGTCTGTCAGCAGACGCTATGGATCTGCCTCGCAGCGGGAGTAGGCTACTTTGTGTTTGGATTCAGTCTGATGCTCCTCTCGGCATCTCTGAGATGGATATTTCGACTTGATTTGAGGGAGGGCGAATACCCGTTAGCTTCTCTCGGGATGCTTCGATGGTACATCTCGAACGCCCTGCAGTTTATTGTCTGGAGCGTCTTTGGCGACTTCTTGCTCATGACCCCATTTGCGGCGTTGTTCTATCGCCTTATGGGGGCAAGCTCGGACTGAACGTGCAGATCAACTCGAAATACTGTGCGGACCTCTCGCTCTTGGAGATCGGCGACAACGCGGTGATTGGTGGCCATGCAACGGTTATCGCACACTCGTTCGAGCCTCGCGGACTGATCCTCCAACGGGTGCGCATCGGCCACCATGCCATTGTCGGCCTCAACGCTATCGTACTGCCTGGCGTGGAGGTTGGAGAGCGTGCCGTAGTGGGTGCAGGTGTGTTCGTTCCGAAAGGTACCAAGATCCAGTCCGGCACTGTCTATCTCGGCCCGGCGAGGGCTGAAGGCTCGGGTTAGGAGGGCGTTGCGGTGTCGGTGCGCATCGTCCGGGCAGAATACTTCCTGGTTAACATTCCTCTGCGTATTCGCGTAGAACACGCTCTCGCTTCCAGGGCTGCAAGTACATCGGGTTTCGTTGTCTTGGCTGACGGAAACGGACACCTGGGCATTGGTGAGTTTATCTGTCGTGACTATGTGACCGAGGAGAAATCACAAGACTGCCTTGAATACTTGAATGACCTCTTGCGACAGATCAAAGATGATCAGATTGAAGATCCAGCCAAGTTCATCCAGCAGCTTTGGGACACCAGCAGCAAGAGGATTGGTCAACAGGGTGCTTTGTGTGCTTTCGAATTGGCGTTGCTGGACCTCTGGGGTAAGCAACAGGGCAAAGCGGTGGCTGAGCTTCTTCGCCCTGGCGTGCTCCAAGTGGAACGCCCCGTCACATATTCCGCAGTCTATCCATTCGCCTCTGGGGTGAAGCTCGCGGCGCTGAATGTTCTTTATCGCACGGTGGTCCGCGCCGAGTCGATCAAGGTGAAGGGAAATGGCCGAATTGCAGAGGACCTGGACTATGTAGGCGGGGTTCGACGAGCATTTGGCTACCCGGTGGATGTTCGTCTGGACCTAAATGGGAGTCTCTCGCCTGGCCATGCCGAAGAATATTTCTCTCGCATGGCGGTGTCGCCAGCCGGTGTGCGCTGGATTGAGCAGCCATTTCCGAAGGATGAATGGGAGAAGTCGGCAGAGTTTCAGCAGCGATTTGGGAAGGACCTTATCCTTTGCGCAGACGAGTCCATCTGTTCACTTGAAGATATCGCGCGAGCTGTCACACAAGGCGCCTTTCGGGCTGTCAATATCCGGCTTGCAAAGAACGGTGGCCTGCTTAATTCCCTACGGTTGTACCAGAAGGCCATCAAGAGCGGACTCGAAGCGCAGCTTGGATGTCTCGTAGGGGAATCATCCGTGTTGTCGTATGCGGGATTACACTTCGCAGCTTTGGCCGACCGACTGCGTTACCACGAGGGTTGTTTCGGGAAATACCTCATTAAGTGGGATGCGATTCGCCCATCGTTGACCTTCTCGCGCGGTGGCCGCGTACCTTTTTCGCGTCTGCCCGAAGCAGGTCTAGTGCCGATATTCAACGTGGGCCGCTTGAGACGGCAAGCGTATGAATCTGGAGCGCTGGGGAGGTCTCAGTGAGGTCACCTCTACGTGTGATCGCCGCGCGCGTATTTATCCGCTGCTGGATCGAGTGGCACTACTTGCTCCTGGCTATCCGTCTGGCA
>JAHFGW010000002.1:70906-132987 GCA_023247235.1 Candidatus Omnitrophota bacterium
TGAAAGCGCTGCTGCCTGAGCTCAAGATGGTGTACTGCTGGCAAGGCGGATATGTGCAGCCGTTTCTCGATAACCTCCAGCAACAATTAGGCGATCTCCAGCCGATCTTCCGCCCGATGTTTTCGATGTCCACGGAAACGGTGGCCTATCTGATTTACCCGAGGATTTCGACCGATGCGGGCCTACCAATCTATCCGGGAGTATGTTACGAGTTCATGGAGGCGGATGGTGCAAGCAGCGCGCGCCGTCTGTTAAAGCCTTGGGAACTTCAGGTTGGACAAGAGTACCTGATGGTCGTCTCTGATGCATACGGGCTTAGACGGTACCAGACGAGCGACGTGTTCGAATGCGTAGGTGTGAGGTGCCAGACTCCGCTCCTTCGCTTCCTGAGGAGGGCGGGATTAAGTTACTCGTTTACCGGGGAGAAGATCACTGACCAGCAGCTTCTAGAGGTCTATGAGACGGTTCAAAAGACAGCCAAGCTTCCTGGGGCTGTCTTTGTATGCTTTCCAAAGCTGAATAAAGGGAAGGTGCCTGGTTACGTGTTCGTTCGCGTTGTTGATGCGGAAACCGTTCCGCCTGATGCTGTGTCATCTCAAAGGTTTGACGAGGCGCTGATGCGTGTCAACGAGGAGTATGCCAGCAAGCGGAAGTCCGGGCGTTTAGCCCAACCAGAGATGGTCAGCTGCCGCTACGAGGAGCTTGTAGCGAAGCTGATGCGCTCAGACGCTCGGTACCGGACGGCCAGCCCTGCCCAGTTTAAACTCTTGCCGTTATATCAGACGGCCTGGGAAACCTTGGGCGAGTGAGGGGGGCATCGATGAATCAAATGGCGCAACGACAGAACCCCTGGCTGCGTTCAGGCGCATGGGATGTCTTCTGGATGCTGTCCGGTCTATGGCTCTTGCTGCCAATAGCAGGATTCTCCGGGGCTCCCACTGCACTGAAGGTGATGCTGATCGGTGCGACAGCCCTGCTCTGGCTGTCCCACCGTTTCGCCACCACCTACAACGCCTTCTGCATGCCCGCGTATCGTCAATTGCTCGGTGAACAACGGGATAGGTTCGTGATATTGCCAGCGGTCATTATCATCGCGACGTTCGCCTTCGTCTTTTCGCCCGAATCCGTGATGCGGTTAAACCTGTGGGGTAGAGTGCAGATCCTTGCGACCATCTTCTTTCTCTACAACTCCTATCACTTTGGCATTCAACATTACGGAGTGCTCAGCATTTATCGAATTCGCGCGGGGCAGGGCCACTCGGGTTGGCTCAAACGGTACGAGAAATTCTTCGCCATTGCTGTCGGTACAATTGTCGTTGCCCTTGCGCAGATGTGCCATGGGGCAGAGGTCGTCGCTGACTCCCTTGTCTATAACGTCGTGCCGAGAGAAGTGTTCAGTGTGGTCTTCGGCGTGCTCCAGAAAGTCGCTCCGCTCCTTGTGCTTGGTCTGGCTGGCATCTTCTACGCTGGCGAGTTCAGGAACACCCCGGTGTCGATACCTAAGGTGCTGTATGTTGGCGGGCTGGCGTTGCAGGGAATCCTCGCCTACTTCTTAGAGCCAATCAGCTTTCTGATCCTGTGGGGGGTGCAGCACTGGCTGGTTTCAGTAGCGCTGGGTGCGCATATGGCAGACAACGATGCCAGCGAGGTTCCTGCCGGGTCGTGGTGGTATGGAATGTGGGCGCGATTCAACAAGGGCTTTTGGCCGACGGTATTCATTTTGGTGCTTGCGTCGATTGTCTTGACCCCGTTCTTTGAATTGGCCGTCCATCCCTATAAGGTAGGGTGGGCGCCTGGCGTCCTTTCGACATTTGGGTCCATGCTTGGAAATAGCTGGGCGACGAAGCTCTTTATCGCGCTCAACTTCATCTCCGTCTATATTCATTTCGTGATGGATCGTGCCGTGTTTAGGTTTTCTGATCCGGCGGTCCGCAAGATCTCAGTGCCGCTGTTGTTCAAGCCGGTGGGTTAACCATTCGAAATGATGGGCATTAACAGGTATTTGGACATGCCTAGGCGAGAGTCAGTCTGATGTTAGAGCGCTTGCTCCAGGGTGTTATCGTGTCGCTTGTGGTGGCCATTGTGCCTGCCATAGGCAAGCCCACCGCCCTGGCGAAACCCCAGCTATGGTTGCTACTTGTACTTGGGGTGTTGGCGAATCTGCTTCAGCCGTCCTATAAACCGTTCGATAGGGCCGCGCCCACACTGGACAGGGGGACGGCGCTGCAAAACCTGTGGACATGCGCCTTCATCCAGTTGCTCGCGGTCCTGGAGGCGATTTACGTAGGATATCCGACAAGCTTTGAATGGGACGTCGTTGTGACCGTTTCATTCAGTTTGATGGTGATGGGGTTGGCGGTGAGAACGTGGGCGGTGTTCACCTTGGGAAGGTTTTTCACGTGGCATGTGACGGTGCAGGAGGGCCAGCAGGTCATTCGACGTGGTCCGTATCGCTACGTGCGGCATCCGAGTTACCTGGGAGCCCTCTTGACGTACTTCTTCGGGACGACGTTTCTCCACGCATGGATCAGCATGTGCGTCGCAGCCATTGCTCTGCCGGCGGCCTTTTTCAGGAGAATCAAACTGGAAGAGGTGGTATTAAAGCAGTCGCTGGGTCAGGAATACGAGAACTATTGCAAGGAAGTGCCGGCACTTATCCCTGGGATACGGTAAGGGTAAGATTAGGTGACCAGAGTTGCGAAGGATTTCAACCCTTAGGAGGAGTGGTGCCAATGAACGGTTTTAAAAAAGGACTTGGTGCTGCACGACAAGGACGGGAAGGTTGTTAAGGTCTATCCCGAAGGTAGTGAAGAGCAGTTGCGATGGCAGCTCGTGCTTGAATACCTCATTGCAGCAGACAGAAAATATTTACATGAGTTGTTACAGAAGAAAGAACAGCGGCGCAAGGAAGTCGAGCGGATCCTCGCAGCGCCAGATCGGCCCATTGTGCAGCGCCGGCAACGACGGCGCTTGCCACGCTATAACCTGACGCAGGCGGCAAAGATTCTACAGGTCACGAGGCAAGGGCTGTACTACTGGATGAAGAAGGGCTGGGTGAAGGCACGACGGGACTATCGAGGTTATCCGGTCTTTACAGTTTTTGACATCGAGCAGATCATGAAATGGCGCAATGGACTCAGTGCAACAAAGGGAATTGAAGGCGGACTTGACAATTCTTGACACCCACATTTTTCGCATGATTTCAGCGGTCAACCATCTCGCATACATCGGGTTATGAAAAAATCGGTCTGGGTGAAAAGCTTTGGCTGTCAGATGAACGAGCGGGACTCCGAGGAAGTCCTTGGGATGCTGACCGCTCAAGGCTACGAGATCGCTGAACAGCCGGAACAGGCCGATGTCATCCTCCTCAATACCTGCTCGGTGCGGGAGCATGCGGAGGGGCGGGCGTACGGCAAGATGCACGAGCTGTCAGAGCTCAAAGAGACGAAGCCGGACCTCGTCCTGGGCATCATCGGGTGCATGGCGAAGCTGCATCAGGCCGAGGTGTTCCGGCGGTTGCCTCGCGTCGATCTGGTCGCCGGCCCGGCAGAGCTGTACGATCTGCCGTATCTGCTGGCAGAAATTCAAGAGAAGAGGCAGCTAGGGGCTGGAGGCTCGAGGCTCGAGGCTGGAGGCAACGGCACGAAGATCCTCGCGGTAGGGAGACCATCCAGGCCGCTCGACCAAAAACCTGTGGGAGACTACCGGAAGCCTGGAGTCACGGCGTTCGTGACGATCATGGAGGGTTGCGACAAAGCCTGCACCTACTGCATCGTGCCTCAGACGCGCGGGCAGGAGATTTCGCGGCCGGCCGAAGAAATCATCGAAGAGATCAACACGCTGGTCGCGGCAGGCTACAAGGAGATCACGCTGCTGGGCCAGAATGTCAATTCCTACGGCAAGCGGTTCCCGGATGGCTCAGGCTACAAGGGACCGCTGGGCCGGATGCGCTTGCTGGAGGAGGATACGGAGTCGCTGCTGGATTTTCCGAAGCTGCTGCGGATGATTGACGCTTCGCTGCGGGGCGCCGGACGCCTGCGGCGTCCGGCACTCCCGTCGCCCACCCCGCCTGCGGCGGGGTACCCGGGCTCGGTCGCAGTCTCCTCTGGCGGGGCGCCGCTCGCCTACGGCCCGCGGCACTTCCTTCGCCCACCCAGCTCCGCTGGGTACCCGGGCTCAGTCGCAGTCCCCTCGAGCGTCCGCATCCGGTTTACCACGAGCCATCCGTTTGATGCGACGGAGCGGCTGTTTGAGGCGATGCGCGACTGTTCCTCGGTCTGCGAGTGGCTGCACTTGCCGGTCCAGTCCGGCTCCAACCGCATCCTGCGCGCGATGCGGCGCGGCTACACCGCCGAAGCCTATCTGAACAAGCTCGAGCGGCTGCGACAGCTCATCCCGGAGATCAGTCTCTTCACGGACATCATCGTCGGCTTTCCAGGCGAGACGGAAGAGGATTTCCAGGCGACCGAGCGCCTGATGCGCGCGGTCGGCTATGATCACGCCTACATCTTTAAATACTCACCGAGGCCAGGCACAGACGCCGCGATGCGGGAAGACGATGTGCCCCAGGACGTGAAAGAGGCCCGCCATCACACGCTTCTGGCGCTGCAGGCCGAAGTCCAGGCCGCGCGGCACCGAGCGCTTGAGGGCCGAGAGCTTGAGATTTTAGTTGAAGAGCGGGGGAGGTTTGCGCAACAATGGTGGGGTCGGACCCGGGGCAACCACAGCGTGATCGTGGAAGCGCCCGGGAACCTGTGCGGGTCAGCCGTGCAGGTGCGGATTTCCCGGGGTACTGCACATACCTTATTCGGGGAGTTAACCGCATGCAGCGCGTCATCGCGCTCGTCGGCCCCACGGGCGTCGGAAAGTCCGCGGTTGCCGTAGAGCTGGCCCAATCGCTCGGCGCGGAGATCGTGTCGTGCGACTCGATGCAGGTCTATCGCAGCATGCGGGTCCTCTCGCAAGCCCCCACTCACGCCCAGCGCGTCCTCATCCAGCACCACCTCATCGACTGCATTGACCCCACCCAGGACTTCAGCGTCGGCGAGTACCGCCGCACGGCCGCACCCATCATCAACCAAATCCTGGAGCGCGGCAAGCGCGTGCTGATCGTCGGCGGGACCGGACTCTACGTCAAGGCGCTCACCGAAGGGCTGTGCGATGCGCCGCCGGCCGACACGCGCATCCGCGAGCAACTCTGGACTGAGTGCCACGGCGTGGGCAGCACGGGCCTTTATGACCGCCTGCGCGGGATTGATGCGATCGCCGCATCGCGCATCCATCCCAACGACGCGCGGCGCATTATCCGGGCGCTTGAGGTGTATACGCTGACCGGCCGTCCGATCTCAGCCTGGTGGCGGCAGGCCAGCGCGGAGCTCCTACAAGGCCACGTCCAAGTCATCGGGCTTGACCGCGACCGGGAGGAGCTCTACGAGCGGATTAACAAGCGGCTGCTGCACATGGTCTATGAGGAAGGGGTCATTAACGAGATCCGGCACCTGATGCGGCTGCCTCTGTCGCGCACGGCGCGGCAGGTGCACGGCTTCATCGACATCGAGAAATATCTGGCGAGCCAGACGACCCTGAAGGACACGCTCGTCGTCTGGCAGCAGCGGGTCCGCCATTACGCGCGCCGCCAGCTCATCTGGTTCCGGCAGGCTTCGAACATTCAGTGGCTGACCATCGGCTCCGAGGAGCCGCCCTGGGAGACCTCCGCACGGGTCCTCGATGCGCTGCGGCACCCCGGCGCCGAAATTGAGCCGCTCGCCAGTTCGCAGCCTGAGCTCGACCGGTAACGTCCGACCTTCGTTTGGCCCGCCACCCGCTATCACCTGAGTGACTTGGTATGCCTACTGAGCGCGCGCTCTTAGTGACGGTTCAACTGGATCCTCGGTTTGAGCCAGGCAAAGCCCGCTGGTCGATCCAGGACGAGGCGGCGGAGCTGCGGGAGCTGGCCAGCGGCGCGGGCTGCCGCGTCATCGGCGAGGTGCTGGCGAAGCGCCACCGCCCGGTGGCCGGGACGTTCCTGGGCCAGGGCAAGCTGGAGGAGATCGCGGGCGAAGCGCAGGACAACCAAGCCCAGACGGTGGTCTTCAACCAGGAACTCTCCTCGGCGCAGCAGCGCAACATCGAGGACGTGCTGCGCGTGAAGACGATCGACCGGACGCAACTGATTTTGGATATCTTCGCCCAGCGCGCGCGCTCGCAGGAAGGCAAGGTGCAAGTGGAGCTGGCGCAATTGCGGTACCTGCTGCCTCGTCTGGTCGGCAAGGGCATCATGCTCTCGCGACTGGGTGGCGGGATCGGGACGCGAGGTCCTGGTGAGCAGAAGCTCGAGATGGACCGCCGGCGCATCCGCGCGCGCATCACGCGGCTTGGCGATGAGCTGGAAAAATTAGGCCGCCGGCGAGAGGCGACGCGCCTTCGGCGCAAAGAGACGGAAGTGCCGGTGGCGGCGCTGGTCGGCTATACCAACGCGGGTAAGACGACCTTGCTCAACCGGCTGACCGGCGCCGGGGCGCCGGTGAGGAACCAGCTCTTCACGACACTGGATCCCTTGGCGCGGCGCGCGAAGCTCCCGAGCGGGGAGGCGATCGTGGTCACCGACACGGTGGGATTTCTTCACCACCTGCCGCACCACTTGATCGAAGCGTTCCACGCGACGTTGGAGGAAGCGCGCGATGCAGACGTGCTCCTGCACGTGGTCGACGCGAGCCATCCGCAGCTTGGCGAGCGCATCGCGGCCGTGGAAGACGTGCTGAGCGAACTGAAGCTGCAGGACAAGCCCCGGATCACGGTCTTGAACAAGCGCGATCAGGCGCCAGACCCTGTCCGATGGCAGGCGCTTGAGCGCGGCTATGAGCCGGCCGCAGCCATCTCGGCCAAGACCGGAGAGGGGCTCCAGGAGCTGGGTCGCCTGATCGATGCAGAGCTTTCGGAGCTGCTTGTTGCGCCGACTCAGCTTCGCATCCCGGTCGAGCAGGCCGAGGTCCTGGCAGCGGTCTACCGGGCAGGGCAGGTGCTGCGACGCCAGGAGGCGGACGGGGTCATTGAGTTGTCCGTCCGCCTGCCGGCCAAGCTGAAAACCCGTCTGAGCGACTATGTGGCTTAGCAGAGTGGTGGGTCAGTTCGGCGGGTCCTGCCGCGGGCGCCCGTTCGTGGGCCCCTCCGCCCGGTGTGCCCGCCCCGGCCTGCCGGAGCGGGCCGGGGGATCCTCCCACTCACGGGCATCCCGCGTCACCCGCCAACCAATTGGCCTACCGTCCTAGCAGATGCTCCTTGACAGGCAAGGCTCCTTGGGCTAAACTTGTTTAGCACTCTATCTATACGAGTGCTAATATGAGGCGACAATGAACGTAAGTGACTTTGAGCAAAGGAGAAACAAGATTCTTTCGGTGGTCATCGAGGCCTATGTCGCCAGCGCGGTGCCTGTCGGCTCCGAGCTGGTGGCCAGGCGGCTTCGGCCCAGCGTCAGCTCGGCCACCATCCGGAACGTGATGGGCGAGCTCGAAGAGGCGGGGCTGCTGGAACAGCCCCACACCTCGGCGGGTCGCGTGCCCACGGACCGGGGCTACCGGCTCTACGTGGACAGCCTGATGGACGTGCCCTGGTTCTCCCGCGAGCAAGTCATGGAGATGACGCACCGGCTTCATGGCGAGGAGTCGGAGGTCGAGCAGCTCCTGGGTCGCGCCGGCGGGCTGTTGACGGAGCTGGCCCAGCAAGCGTCGTTCATTCTGGCGCCGACGGTCAAGCGGACCGCGCTGCGGCAGATTGAGCTGGTGCCGCTTGGCGTGCGCAAGGTGCTGTGCGTGCTGATCGGCGATCAGGAGGAGACGTACGCCTCGCATGTGGTCGAGCTGATCGAGCCGCTCAGCCGCGAGGAAGTGCTCGCCCTGGTGCGGTTCATCAATACGCAATTGACGGGCCTGCCCTATCGCGATGTCGTGGATTCGCTGGAGCGCCGGCTGATCGCGGAAACGGATTCGTTTTATCATCTGGTGAAGCGCTCGCTCGATATCCTGCAGCACGCGCTCTCCACAGAGCCCGAGGAGCGGCTGCTGCTGGAAGGGGCCAGCTACATCGTGGCGCAGCCGGAGTTCCGGCGCGATCCGGGGAAAGCCCACAGGCTGCTCAAAGGCCTGGAAGATGCCGAGTCGCTCATGGAACAGGTGCGCAGCGATCTCACCACGGACCGGGTGCGGGTGCGCATCGGCCGCGAGCTGCCCCTGGCGGGATACGAGGCCTGCAGCTATGTCGCCGCGCCGTTCGTCGTGGAAGGGCGCGTGCTCGGGGGCGTTGGGGTCCTGGGCCCTACGCGCATGGACTATCCGCGCGTCAGCGCCCTGGTCGAAGCCGTGGCGCGATCCATCGCCTCGATTCTGGGTCGAGGGCCGGCCGCATGAGCGCGGAGAAGCACGCCAAGCACGAGCCCGCCACGCCGCCTGAAGCCGGGATCGACGCCAAGGCGCCGGAGCCCGCGAAACAAGAAGCCGAGCAGTTGAAGGACCGGTATTTGCGCGGGCTGGCCGACGTCGAGAATACGAAGAAGCGGCTGCACCGCGAGAAAGAGGAGTTCGGCAAGTACGCCACCGAGACAGTCATCCGCCACTTGTTGCCGATCATCGACAGTCTGGACCAGGCACTGGTGGCCGTGGACAAGCAGGCGGACCCAGAAGCCGTCATCAAGGGCGTCCATTTGATCTATCGCCAACTGCTTGGGCTGCTGGAGAAAGAAGGAGTCAAGCGGATCCCGACGGTCGGGCAGCCCTTCGATCCGCACCTGCACGAAGCGGTGGCTCAGGTGGGCGCTGCGGACGGCCAGCGGGACAACACGGTCGCCGAAGAAGTCCAGGTAGGCTACACCATGCATGGGAAGGTGGTTCGACCGGCCATGGTCAGGGTGGCTCGCAAGACAGAATCAGAGGCCGAGGTGGAAGAACCCAAATCACCGAACCCCGAATCCCGAACACCGAACATCGACTGAGGAGGTTATTTTCATGGCGAAACCTATCGGAATCGACTTGGGCACATCGAACAGCGCCTGCGCCGTGATGGAGCAAGGCCGCCCCGCGATCCTCCCGTCGGCGGAGGGTACGAGCATCGGCGGCAAGGCCTTTCCTTCGTACGTCGCTTTTACGAAGGATGGCCAGCTCCTGGTCGGCGAGCCGGCCAGGCGCCAGGCCGCGACCAATCCAGAAGGCACGGTGATCGCGGTCAAACGCCAGATGGGCACCGACCACGTGTATCGCATCTACGGCAAGACCTACACGCCCCAGCAAATCTCGGCGTTCATCCTGCAGAAGATCAAGCGGGATGCCGAGGCGCACCTGGGAGAACCGGTCAAGGAAGCCGTGATCACGGTCCCGGCGTACTTCAATGACAACCAGCGGCAGGCGACCAAGGACGCCGGCGCCATCGCGGGCCTGGAGGTGCTGCGAATCATCAACGAGCCGACCGCGGCCTGCCTCGCCTACGGGCTGGACAAGGCTGACAAAGAGCAGAAGATCCTGGTGTTCGATCTAGGCGGCGGCACGCTGGATGTCACGATCATGGACATGGCCCAGGGGGTCTTCGAGGTCAAGGCGACCAGCGGGGATACCCAGCTCGGCGGCACGGATATGGACATGGCCCTGGTCAACTACATCGCCGAGGAGTTCAAGAAGGACATCGGGCTCGACGTGCGCAACGACAAAATGGCGACGCAGCGCATCCGCGAAGCCGCGGAGAAAGCGAAGATCGAGCTGTCCAACGTGCTCGAAACGGACATCAATTTGCCGTTCATCACCGCGGACGCCTCGGGGCCGAAGCACCTGACCATGAAGCTCACGCGCGCGACCCTCGAGAAGCTGATCGAGCCGATCGTGGAACGCTGCCGCGGGCCCATTCAGCGGGCGCTGGGCGATTCGAAAATGACGCCCAAGGACATCGCCAAGATCATCCTGGTCGGCGGCCCGACGCGCATGCCGATCATTCAGCGCTTTGTCGAGCAGACGATCGGCAAGCAGGTGGAGCGCGGGGTGGACCCGATGGAATGCGTCGCCATGGGCGCGGCGATCCAGGCAGGCATCATCAAGGGCGAGGTGAAGGACGTGCTGCTGCTGGATGTCACCCCGCTGTCAATGGGGATCGAGACGCTGGGGGGCGTCTTCACGAAGCTCATCGAGCGCAACACGACGATCCCCACGCGCAAGAGCCAGGTGTTCTCGACCGCGGATGACAACCAAACGGCGGTGACCATCCGTGTGCTGCAAGGCGAGCGGCAAATGGCCGCGGACAACACCGAGTTGGGCCGCTTCGATCTGGTCGGCATCCCGCCGGCACCCCGCGGCGTGCCGCAGGTTGAGGTGAGCTTCGACATCGACGCCAACGGCATCGTGCATGTGACGGCGAAGGACAAGGGGACCGGCAAGGAACAGTCGATCAAGATTACCGCGCCGCACAAGCTCGACAAGAACGAGATCGACAAGATGGTTCGCGAGGCCGAGTCGTTCGCCGAGGCGGACAAGAAGCGGCGCGACGTGATCGAGACCAAGAACCAAGCCGATCAGCTCGCCTACACGGTGGAGAAGACGCTGAAGGACCTGGGCGACAAAGTCCCTGCCGGGGAGCGGCAGACGATCGAGGAACGGATCAAGGAGCTGCGCGAAGCGCTGAAGTCGGAGGACGCCGCACGCATCAAGCAAAGCATGGAGGCGCTGCAAAGCGCCTCGCACCGGCTCGCTGAAGAAATCTATAAACAGAAGCCGGGGGGCGAGGCAGAGGGGCCAGGGGCGGGGGGCACGGGGCAAGGGACGGCGGAAGAGCCGTCGGCGAAGCCTCGCGACAAGGACGATAAGGTCGTTGATGCTGAGTTCAAAGTGAAGGATAACGAATAGTCGTTTTAGCGTATAGCGCTGAACGCTGTACGCTAGTCGCCTAACATGGCAGTCACCAAGCGCGATTATTACGAGATTCTAGGCGTCGATAAATCGGCCTCGGTAGAAGACATCAAGCGGGCGTACCGGGCGCTGGCGATGAAGCACCACCCGGACCGCGTGCCGGCCGACCAGAAGAAGGACGCCGAGGAAAAGTTCAAAGAGCTGTCTGAGGCCTACGCGGTCCTTTCGGATGCTCAGAAGCGCCGCGTCTATGACCAGTATGGCCATGCGGGCTTCGACCAGCGCTACTCGACGGAAGACATCTTCCGCGGCGCCGACTTCTCAAGCATCTTTGAAGATCTTGGGTTGGGCGGCGGGGGGTCGATCTTTGATCTGTTCTTCGGCGGCGGAGAAGGTTTTGCCGGCGGGCGCCGCGGGCGCCGCGCCAACCGAGCCGCGGACCTGGAACTTGAGGTGCCGCTGAGTTTTGAAGAAGCCGCCCGGGGCACGACCAACACCGTGACGGTGCCCCGGCAAGAACTGTGCAGCGAATGCCGGGGCCAGGGCGGCGAGCGCGCTGAATGCTCCTCCTGCCACGGCACCGGGCAGATTCGCCAGTCCGCAGGCTTCATGGTCATCGCGCGCACCTGCCCCAAGTGCCAGGGGCAAGGCAGCGTCCTCAAGAAGGCCTGCCGCGTCTGCCGCGGGCAGGGTCGCGTGCCGGTACAGCGGACCCTGGAGGTGAAGATTCCCCCGGGGGTCGAATCCGGTATGCGGCTTCGGCTGGCCGGGGAAGGCGACGGCGGGCTCGACGGGCATGGCGATCTCTACGTCCACCTGACGGTGCGGCCGCACCCGGTGTTCCAACGCCACGGGCCGGACCTGATGCTGGAGTATCCAGTGAACATCACCCAGGCCGCGCTCGGGACGGAGCTGGATGTGCCGACGATGAACGGCCCTGTCAGCATGAAGGTGCCGGCCGGCACGCAGAGCGGCACCGTCTTTCGGGTGCGCGGCAAGGGGCTGCCGGATGTGTCGGGTCGGGCACGCGGCGACTTGCTGGTCCGCGTGAACGTCGAGACGCCGACGAATCTCACGGCCGCGCAGAAGCGGTTGCTCCAAGAGGTGGAGCGCACGGTTGGCGAGGAGGCGCACCCCTCCCGCCGAACTTTTCTGGCTCGATTGAAGGATCTGTGGAAGCCATAACAGCTCGCGATGCGATAGATGCCAACGTACGAATACCAGTGTGCAAAGTGTAAAAGGCGCCATGAGGCGTCCCAGCCCATCACCGCCAAGCCGCTGACCAAGTGCCCGAAGTGCGGCGGCCGGCTGCAGCGCCTTCTCGGCATGGGCTCGGGCTTCCTGTTTAAGGGAGGCGGGTTTTACATCACCGATTACCGAAGCAAGAGCTATCGCGAGGCCAAGAAGAGGGACGAAGGCTCCAGCACGAGCAAACCGTCCTCTGGTTCGAGCAAGTAGCCAGCAGTGACGGAGACTTGCCGAGCGGCTTCTCTATCACCCCACCACCTCTTTGACCGACACGCGGCTCTCGTACTCTTGCGGCCCGCTTATGTCGCCAGCGCGGCGTGTCGGCGCCAGCACCAACCACGTGCTGGCTCAGCTGGCACCGGCATCGCCACAGCGAGGGACTGGAATATGTTCGTCTTCGGCGATGCCGATCAAAGAGGTGGTGGGGTCGCCGACTACCGGAGCAAGAGCTATCGCGAAGCCAAACAGCGTGACCAAGCCGGCTCGTCTCCAAGCGGCTCTTCGAGCCGCGGCTCGTCTCCCTCTTAGCACGCCTCGCGCCAGGCAGTGGGCGGTGCTACTCGCCGCCTACGCGGCGTTCGTCGCGTTCCTCTCCGTGATTCCCACGACGCCGTTGCCATCGGCCACGCACCTTGACAAGCTGGTCCACGTCTGGGAGTATCTAGTGTTTGCGTGGCTGTTCACGCAGGTCATCCGCCACAACGAGCTCCGCGCGCCCGAGTACCGGTGGCTGGCCTGGATGTTCGCCCTCTCCTACGGCCTGCTCATGGAGCTGATCCAGGCCATGCTGCCGTGGCGATCAGCGGATTGGGCAGACGTGCTCTCCAACGCGCTCGGCGCCGCCTTGGGCATCTGGCTCGGCGAGCGTATTCCCAGACTGAAGCCCGCGAACTCCGACGAGTAGATGGTGGCCGTCGCCCCGTTCCGCGCGCTGCGCTATCGGCTTGAAGCGGTCGGCGAACTCAGCCATGTCGTGGCGCCGCCGTACGACGTGATCGGCCCTGAAGAGCAGGAGCGCCTGTATGCGGCCTCGCCCTATAACGTCGTGCGGCTCATCCTGGGCAAGCAGTCTTCGGCTGATACCGAGCAGGACAACCGTTACAGCCGCGCGCGCCGGGATTACGAGGCGTGGCGACGGGACACGATCCTGGCGCAAGACGCCTCCCCTTCCTTCTCCTTGATCGAGCACCTCTTCACGTGGCAAGGACTGACCCAGCGGCGGCTCGGCTTTCTCGGCCTGCTGGAACTGGACGATGCCTCCCGGGCGGGCCCCGCTCCTGGGGGCGTGGCGGGCGTGCTGCGTCATGAAGAGACCCTGGGCGCGCCCAAGGCGGACCGCAAGCAGTTGCTGGAGGCCGTCCCGGCGAACTTGAGCCCAATTTTCTGCGTCTATCCGGATCCGCAGGGCGGACTGCAGGCGCAGCTCACCGCGTGGGCCGCGCGCGGCAATCCCAAGAGCACGGCGAGGCGGGGCGACGAAACGGTTCGGGTGTGGGTCCTCACCGATCCGGCCGCCATCCGCGCAATTCAGGAACACTTGGCTAAGGTCGCGGTGCTCATCGCAGACGGCCACCACCGGTATGAAGTTGCCAGCGCCAATCGGGAACGCTATGGAGCGGTCATGACGTACTTCGTCTCGATGGCCGATCCGGGCCTGCGCGTTCAGCCCATCCATCGCCTGGTGCAGCCGCCGGCTCCCGCGGATGTGGCGCACCTAGACTCCATGGCGTCAGCCACCCCGGCGCAGGACCTGGACACGCTCCTCGCCTGGCTGAATGCAGAGCACCAGGGCCGTTTCGGCTGCGCGGTGGGCCAGTCGCTCTATCAGGTGGAGATCCGGCCCGAGCGACGAGCGCAGTGGCTCCGGCAGGCGCCAGAGCCGGCCCCGCTGGCGACGCTGGACGTCTCGATGCTCCATGGACTGATCTTCCCGGCGCTTGGCATCCAGCCTGGGCAACTGAGTTACACCGCGGATGCGGTGGAGGCGGCCAGCGCCGCGGCCGGAGGGCGGGCCGCCATGGCGTGGCTGATGCGGGGGCTGCCGGTGGAGCAGGTCTATGACGTGGCCGCGCACGGCGTGACGCTGCCGCCCAAGTCGACCTACTTCTATCCGAAGGTCTGGTCGGGCCTGGCCTTTAATCCCTTTGCGGCAGGCTCATGAAGGCGCCTATCCTAACCCTTCCTCGCCCTTCAAGTTCCGATTCGTTGACGTCGGATGAGCGGGTGTGCTAGCATAGGGAAACTTCTGACGCCCTCCAGGTGATGAAACTCCTAAGACGACGAGACACAGCTCAGTCCGGCCGTCCAGGAAAGCGGGACATCCCGGCCGACCTGTGGACCAAGTGCGAGTCCTGCGGCCAGCTCCTCTACAACAAGGCGCTGGAGGAGAGCTTGAAGGTCTGTCCCAAGTGCGACTTCCATTTCCCGCTACCGGCAGCCGAGCGGTTGGCGCTGACCCTGGATGAGGGCAGCTTCCAGGAGTGGGAGACAGATCTGGTGTCCCTGGATCCGCTGCAGTTTCGGGGGCCCACCGACTACGCCGAGAAGCTGGTCGAAGAGCAACGCGCCTGCCGCATGAATGACGCCTGCCTGACGGGTTTGGGGCGGCTGGAGGGGCGCGAGGTGGTGATCGGTGTCACCGATTCACGGTTCATGATGGGGTCGATGGGCTCGGTGGTGGGCGAGCGGCTCACCCGCGCAATTGAGCGTGCGACCGAGATGCGCCGGCCCCTGATCATCATCTCCGGCTCCGGCGGCGGGGCGCGCATGCAAGAGGGGATGCTGAGCCTGATGCAGATGGCGAAGACCTGTAATGCGCTCATGCGCTTTGATGAGCAGGGCGGGGTGTTCATTTCCGTGTTGACCCACCCGACCATGGCGGGGGTCCTCGCCAGCTTCGCGACGCTGGGCGACGTCCTCGTGGCCGAGCCCAAGGCGCTCATCGGCTTTACGGGCCCTCGCGTCATCGAGCAGACGATCCGCCAGCGCCTGCCCGAGGGATTTCAGCGCTCGGAGTTCCTGTTAGAGCACGGCTTGATCGATCTGATCGTGCACCGGCGCGAGATGAAGACCCACCTCAACAAGCTCCTCACGCTCCTGTGCCCATGATCCCACGCGTGGCCCCCTCCTCGCGCGTCCTCGACTCGTAATCGATGGCCCAGGTCACGCTGCGCAAGGTGTCCAAGGTGTATTCCGGCGGCGTCATTGCCGTGAAAGAGGCCGACCTGCGGGTTGAGAACCGGGAATTTCTCGTCGTGGTCGGCCCCTCCGGCTGCGGCAAGTCCACGCTCCTGCGGATGGTGGCGGGCCTGGAGGAAGTGACGACGGGCGAGATCCTCATCGGGGACAAGGTCGTGAACCGGGTGCCGCCCAAAGACCGCGACATCGCCATGGTCTTTCAGCATTACGCGCTCTATCCCCACATGACGGTCTTCGACAACATGGCCTTTGGGCTGCGCCTGCGCGGCTATAGCAAGCATGAGATCGACCAGCGGGTGCGCGAGGCGGCCGGCATCCTGGGCATCGAGCCGCTGCTCAACCGCCGGCCCAAGGAGCTCTCCGGAGGCGAGCGGCAGCGCGTGGCCGTGGGGCGCGCGATCGTCCGCAAGCCGCTGGTCTTTCTCTTCGATGAGCCGCTCTCCAATCTCGACGCGAAGATGCGCGTGCAGATGCGCACCGAAATCCGCCGGCTCCATTTGCGCTTGCAGGCCACGATGATGTACGTGACGCATGACCAGACCGAAGCCATGACGATGGGCGACCGCATCGTCGTCATGAACAAGGCGGCCATCCAGCAGGCGGCCGATCCGGTCACGGTCTACAGCCACCCGGCCAACCGCTTCGTCGCCGGCTTTATCGGCTCTCCCCCCATGAACTTCTTGAACGGCACGATCGCGCCCATGAACGGGGCTCTCTATTTCAATGAGGGCAATTTCCGGCTGCGCATCGTCAATGAAATGGCCGAAGCCCTGCGACCCTATGCGAACAAACAGATCATCTTCGGCATCCGGCCGGAGGACCTGCACGACAAGCTGTTCATCGCGGATGCCCCGAAGGACAGCACGGTCACCTCGACCGTCGAGGTCGTGGAGCCGATGGGCGCTGAAGTGTATTTGCACCTCAAGGCCGGCCAGCATGCCCTGGTGGCGCGGGTGGGCTCGCACGACCGCCCCGAAGTCAACCAAGACATCGATCTGGTCTTCGACATGGGCAAGGCGCATTTCTTCGACGCCGAGACCGAGGTCTCCATCGTCTAGCCAAGGAATCCCGAGCGTGCCCTCGATGCCTCTTCCTCCGTTGGCCACCATGCGCTGGCTGTGCGCGCTCTCAACGGCCGCAGTGTGTGGTGGGCTGATCGCGCTGATTGCGGGCAGAGCGCCGGCCTCAAACGAACTGGTGCTGACATTCAGCTTCATGGGAGTCGCGTTGGCCGCGTACGCGTGGGGGCTGTACGCGACGGCCGGCGCGATGATTGCCAGCGGCGCCATCTTCCTCTGCCTGTTGTGGGCTTGGGCCGCGCTGCACCAGGGCGAGCTTGGACTGGTGGTCGCGGCGCTGGGCCTCCTGCTCGTGGTGGCGATCATCCAACGCAGGCGCCGGTTCAAGCGGTGGCTGCGCCTGAGCCAGGTGGTCGATGACCTGGTCGAGGAACGGACGGTCAAAGACCAAGCCATTCGGCTGGCTCAGAAAACGCGCGACAACCTGCAGAAAAAGCTTGGGCGCTACCAGCAGCTCCAGGCCATCGCGGAGCGGCTGAGCAACCTGGTCCAGCTGGAAGCCATCACGCAGCTGGCCGTGGACAGCGCCTTCGAGCTGATCGGCAAATCCCAAGTGTGCCTGCTGTTTCTCATCGACCCCGACCAGCAGATGCTCTCCCTGCGCGCCTCGCGCCGCGCGGAGCCGGTCGCCAGCGTGCCCGCGAAGCACGGCGACCAATTCGACCGTCACGTGCTGCGCACGCACAAGCCGCTCCTGGTCAACGATGTGCGGCGCGACTTCCGATTCACCATGGCCGGCTCGCAGGGCCGCGCCATCGGCGCGGTGATCGGCTGCCCCCTCCTGCTCAATCAGAGCGCCGAGGGCGTGCTCCGCCTGGACAGCGACAAACCGGGAACCTACACGCAGGATGATTTGCGGTTTCTGGACATCCTCCTCGACTTGGCGGCGACCTCCATCGCCAATGCGCGGCTGTTCGCGAAGACCCAGCGGCTCGCCATGACCGATGGGTTGACCGGGTTGTGGCTGCGTCGCCCCTTCCTGGAACAGTTGGAACGGGAGCTCGTGCGCGCGGGCCGCACCCACGAGCCCTTGGCCGTGTTGATGCTCGATCTGGACAATTTCAAGGCCTACAATGACGCCTACGGGCACACCGCGGGCGACGCGGTGCTGTTGACGGTGGCCGACGCGCTGCGCCAGGCGTCGCCGCCGGATGCGACCGTCGCGCGGCTGGGCGGAGAAGAATTTGCCGTGCTCCTGCCGCGCGCCGCGCGCGAGGGCGCGCAGCGCATTGCGGAGAATCTCCGCGGCGCCGTCGAGCGGGTGCTGCGCAAGACCCCGCGAACGGAACGGGCGGGGGCCGCGCCGGTCACGGTGTCCATCGGGGTGGCGAGCTTTCCCGACGACGCGCAGGCGGACTTGGAACTTATCCGGATTGCGGATCAACGGCTCTACGAGGCGAAGCGCAGCGGCAAGAACCGGGTCTGCGCCTAACCGAGCATGTCCTTCTTAATCACGTGCTGGATTCTCGCCATGATCGCCGGCCTGTGCTGGGCCGGGTGGGCCACCGGCATCTTGTCGACGCTCACCGTGCTGCTGTTCTTCTCGGTGCGGCCGGGAGCTTTGGGGCATGGGCTTGGATGGCTGCAGCTAGTCGTGATCGTGGCGACGCCGTGGCTGCTCGCCGCGCAGCGCCACCGCGACGCGCAACGCGTGCGGGAGCTGCAGCAGCAGGAAGCGCAGCAGATGTCGCACTTGCAAGAGGCCTCGCGGACGCTGCTGTCTCTGCAGGTGGGCACGCGGCGCCTTGAAACCCAGATCGCCCATATCACCGATGTCTACCATGTGACGAAGCAGACGACCGGGGCGCTGCACGTCCGGGAGCTGTTCGAGTCGTCGCTGGGAATCGCGCCGCGCCTGCTCAACGCCAATGGGCTGCGGCTCATCGATCTCTCAGGCGAGCAGCCCACGGTCCTGCGGGCCAAACGCGCACCCGATGGCCGTCTGGTCGGCGATCCGACCAATCACGTGCAGGAATTCGAGCGCTACATCATCGATCAGACCATTCAGGCGGGCCAACCCGCCGGCGCCGAGGCCGCGGCGCTGCCGGGCCGCGTGCCGGAAGGACTGGCGCGCCTGGCGTGGGCGCCGCTCTGGCGGGAGCAGCGGCCGATCGGCGTCCTCATCGCGGACAACCTGCCTGAAGACCAGCTGAAAACGCTGACGATCGTGGCCAACCAGCTCTCGCTGCAGTTGGCGCGCATCCATCTGTATCAGCAGGTGGAAGCCATGGCCGTCACGGACGCGCTGACGGGCCTGTTCGTTCGCCGCTATTTCTTGGAGCGGGCGCAGGACGAGTTGACGCGCGCCAAGCGCCATCGCCTGCCGGCCACGCTGCTGATGGTGGACCTGGATCACTTCAAGCAGAAAAACGACCAGTTCGGGCATCTGGTCGGCGATGTCGTCCTCAAGGATGTGGCCCAGCTGCTCAAGCGCAACCTGCGCGAGATCGATCTCATCGCCCGCTACGGCGGGGAGGAGTTCGTCCTGCTGCTGGTCGAGACGGGCGTCGAGCAAGGTCTCGCCATCGCCCAGCGCCTGCGCCAGCTCGTGGAGATGCGGCCGATCCGGGCCTATGACGAGCTGCTGCATCAGACGATCAGCGTCGGCGTCGCGGGGTTTCCCGAGGATGCGCAGGACTTCGAGCCGCTCCTGGAGCGAAGCGACCAGGCGCTCTACGCCGCCAAGCGGGCCGGACGCAACCACGTCGCGCGTTGGTCAACAGCACACGCTCCTGCGTAATGTTCAAGGCGTAATGCGTTCTTCACATTACGCATGACACCTTGCACATTCAACAGGAGCTAACATGTCGGCAGCGTGGACGGTCGGCGTCGACTTCGGCGGCACGAACATCAAGGTCGGTCTGGTCGATCGGCGGGGGCGCGTCGCGCAGATGGTGCGGCTGTCCACGCACCGCGCGGGAAAGCCGGACACCTTTGTGCCGGCGATCAGCCGGACGGCGCGCGCCATGGCTCGGTCGGTCGGCGTGCGGTCCTCCGAGCTGCTGGGGATCGGGATCGGAGCCCCTGGCCTTGTGGACGCCTCGCGTGGGATTGTGCACTATCTCGTCAATGTGCCGGGCTGGCGCCGGGTGCCCTTGGCGACGCGTCTGCGGCGGCGCGTGGGCTGTCTGGTCGCGGTCGACAACGACGTCAATCTGGTGGCGCTGGGCGAGTGGTGCTTCGGCGCCGGCCGAGGTTCGCGGCACCTGGTGTGTGTGACGTTGGGGACCGGCATCGGCGGTGGCCTTATCATCGGGCCGTGTCTCTACCGCGGGGCCAGCGGTTCGGCCGGCGAGCTGGGGCATATGGTGCTCGCGCCTGGAGGGCCTCGATGCGGCTGCGGCCGGCGCGGCTGCCTGGAAGCCTCGATCGGCACTCGCGCGATCCTGCGGCAAGCTCGCGCCGCGATGCGGCACGGCGCGCCGCGCCTTCGGCGGCTGGTGCAGGCCGGCGGCGGGACGCTGATGCCTGAGCTGGTGGCCCGCGCAGCCGCCTTGGGCGATCCCGCCTCCAGACGGATCTGGCGTGAGGTGGGCGCGTCGCTGGGGACCGTGTTGGCCAGCGTCGTGAACCTTATGAACCCGGATCGGATCGTCATCGGAGGCGGCGTGGCGAACGCCTGGCGGTTCTTGGCCCCGGCGATGACCACGGCGCTGCGCGCGCACGCGATGGATGTGCCCGCGCGGGCGGTGAAGGTGGTCTGCAGCCAATTGGCTGAGCGCGCCGGCATGCTGGGAGCCGCCGTGCTCGTCTGGCAGCACATCGAAGAGCGCTCGAGGCTCGAGGCTGGATGCGACGCGACGAGCCACGAGCGGCGAGGAGGCCTCTCATGAAGCTGTTCTTGGATTCGGCCAACATCGCCCACATCACGGAAGCCATGAGCTGGGGGGCGATCGATGGGGTCACGACCAACCCTTCGCTAGTCGCCAAGGAAGGGCAGGACTTTTTCCCGCTCCTGAAGCAGATTTGCGAGCTGGTCAACGGCCCCGTGAGTATGGAGACGGTCAGCCGCGACGCCCAGGGGATGATCGACGAGGGCTTGGTGTTCTCCAAGCTCGATCCGAATATCATCGTCAAATGCCCGCTCATCAAAGAAGGGTTGAAGGCCACGCGCGAGCTGACGGCCCGCGGCGTGCGCGTCAACGTCACGCTCTGCTTCTCGGCCAGCCAGGCGCTGTTGGCGGCCAAGGCCGGCGCGTACTATGTCAGCCCGTTCGTCGGGCGCCTCGATGACATCAGCGTTGACGGCATGGCGCTCATCCGCGACATGAAGACCATGTTTGCCAACTATCGATTTGCCACCCAGATTCTGGTCGCCAGCGTCCGTCATCCCCTCCATGTCATTGAGGCCGCGCGCATCGGGGCGGACATCGCCACGATGCCCTTCTCAGTGCTGGAGACGCTGGTGAAGCATCCGCTGACTGACGCGGGGCTGGAGCGGTTCCTGAAGGATTGGGACCAGCTGCCAGCGAAGGCCAAAGCGTGGAAGACGAAAATCGGAGCTCAGCTCCCCATCCGCTAACGTGAAGCGGCGTCGCTGGCTTGTCGTGCTGACGGCCTACGGGCTAGGCCTTTCGGCCTCGCTGTTGGCGAAGCCGCCGGCTTCCCATCCCAAGGCTCCTCCCCCTTCAGAAGACCGTCCGAAGGCCCCCGCGGCATCTGGCAACAGGCGCGGCCCTGTGGAGTCCGCTGCGCGCACTCCCGAAGACGAGGCTCGGCTCGCAGACCTCTGGCACCGCGCGCGCGCAGCCCTGGAAGCGCGGCAGTACGACCGGGCCCTTGGGCCGCTGGACGACATTCTCACCCTCACGCCGGAGGACCCCTGGGCCAAGCTCTACCGATCGCTCGCGCAATCGCGCGCGCACGCGACAGGCGCGACGAAGTCGCTTGGGGCCGAAGAGTGGAGCGCGCTGCGCCAGCGGCTGAAGGAGGAAGAACGGCGCCAAGCCGGGCAAGCCGAGCAGCGCCGCGCGGTCGAGCGGGCGGTGCGGCGGGAACAGACACAATGGGATCGTGAGCTTCAGGCGCTGCAGCGCGAGAAAGATCGCCAGGCGCGTGAGAAGGCACGCGAGGCGCGCCGCGAGCCCACGCGGCAGCCAGCGCCGCCGGCCCCAGCTCCGGCCACCAGACCCACCATCGAGCCTCCGTCTCCGAAGCCCGCGCCTCCTGTGGCACCCGCGCTGGAGCCGGCTGTGAGCCAGCCGCCGGCGCCGCCGAAGCCGCCACGCCCCAGGAAGCCGAAGCCTGAAGTCAAAGCCCCCGCACCTGAAGCGCCTCCACAGCCTGCGGAGACTCCGGCACCAGCGGTGCCAACCGCCGAGCTGCCAGGACTCGTGGCGCCAACCCCCCCGCGTGCCCCGGGGGCTCGGCTGCCTGCGTCGCCGCGTCAGACGCCCGTCGGCGCCGTGCGCATCAATGCCGGGCAAATGAGCGTGGCGACGGAGCGGAACGTCGCGATCGCGGAGCGCGACGTCGAAGTCCTGTATGGTTCCTCGCGGCTGACCTGCGACCGCTTGACCCTCTTTACTGATACGCACGACGCCTACGCGCAGGGACATGTCCGGTTGGAGCAAGAGGGGCAGATCGTGCGCGCGGACATGGCCCACGTCAATCTGGAGACGCAAAAGGGCCGCTTCCTGGAAGGCACCCTCTCCATGGAGCCATGGCACGAGCACGGCCGCTCGATGGAACATCTGGCGCAAGGCGTGTACCGGGTGACGCCGGGCTATGTGACGTCATGCGATCAGGAGCCCCCGCATTTCAAGTTCTACGGCCGAGAAGCCACCGTGGTCTCAGAGGAACGCGTCGTGCGGGCCCGTAACACGACGCTCTTCGTCGGGGAGGTGCCGCTCATCTATCTGCCGTGGCTCTCGCTGGCCGACCACCACATGCCGTTCTACATCATCCCGGGCACGCGCAAACCCTGGGAGCAATTCGCCCTCATGGGCTACCGGTACGAGTGGCCGGCCAACCACAAGGGCAACATCCACGTGGATTGGCGGCGGACGTTTGGCTGGGGCACCGGATTGGATCATCAGTTTGATGCCAAGCGATTCGGGAAGGGCCTGTTCCGCGTCTACTACAACGATGAAGGGCCGATGCGCACCCCGAAGGAAGCGCTCCCCAAGGGCGCCCGGATCAACCGCTACCGCGTCTTGTGGCGCCATCTGTGGGAGCCGCAACCCGGAACCACCGTGACGACCGATATCCAGAAGTTTAGCGACGCCGATTTTCGGAAGGATTTCCTCTTTCGGGAGGAGTTCGTGGAAGACTCCACGGGGCCCCAGGGCTTCGTCTCGGTCGTGAAAGGTACGCCATGGGTCAGCGCGGCGGCCGTCGTGCAGCAGCGGATGAACCGGTTTCAAACGGAGGATGAGCTGGAGCCCCAGCTGACATTCGACGTGAGGGAACAGCGCATCGGCGAGACGAACTTCTTCTCGAAAACGCGCTTGGACGTCGCCAACATGCAGAAGAAGCGCGCCCATTCGGACCGGGATACGGACGTGTCGCGCGTCGATCTCTTCGAGCAGCTCAGCTATGCCGTCAACCTCTTACGCCCGCTGGAGATCACGCAGCGGGCCGGTGTGCGGGAAACGTACCACTCGAAAGACATCCAGAGCGGCGATGATGCCAGCCCAGGCACTGACCGGCCGCAAGGGAATCGGGATCTGCTCAGCGGGCAATTCTCCACAGGGACCGACGCGAGCCTGAAGCTCTTCCGCATCTTTCCGCTCACGACCAATTCGCTTGGCCTCGACATCAACTGGCTGCGGCACGTGCTCACTCCATCCGTGTCCTATACCTATATCCACCGGCCGACCGTGCCGCCGGAGATCCTCGCCTTCAGCGCCGCGGACGGCCAGGACAACTCGGTGACCTTCGGCTTGGAGAACAAGCTGCAAACGCGTCGCCGCATCAACGGGTCGCTTCGGGGCGTGGAGTTGGCGCGGTTCTTCACGTCGCTGCCCTATACCTTCAATGGGAGCCACAACAAAGCCGGCGGGCGGCTCGGAGACTGGGCGTTCGACTTGGAACTCTATCCCTGGTACTGGATGCGGCTGGAGTCCGACTGGGGCGTTCCCAGCCACTTCGTGAAAGGAAGCCGAGACAACCGCATCCGCACCTGGAACGTGGACTGGATCGTCGTGGGCGGCAAGGGCACGGCGCTGGCCTCCACGGTCCCTGGCATTCAGGCACCGGAGCGGCGCATCTATGAGCCGGGCGCGCATGGCGGCGACATCGGGATGCTCATGCCTGAAGGGCAATGGTACTTCGGGTTGGGCCATCGATACTCGCAGAACGACAAGACGGAAGGCGTCATTCAATTTGACTGGCGCCCCAGCGCGAAATGGGAGATCGGCACGTTTCACCGGCTGACCTACAAGGAAGTCGTCGGCGGCTCGAAGCGGTTCAACAACGTGCGCGAGTACCAGTACACGTTGCGGCGCGACCTGCATGATTGGCTGGCGGAGTTCATCTACCGCGTGGACCGCGAGTTCGGCGAGGAGATCTTCTTCACGATGACGCTGAAGGCGTTCCCGGGCCTCCCCATCGAAATGGGCGACTCGTACCACCAGCCGAAGGCCGGCTCGCAGAGCAGCCCGTTCTCGCCGGTGCCAAGCCAATGAGCCAGGCGCAGTCCACAGCAGGAGGCACGACATGAGCAGGGTCTTGGCGAGGCAACTCGGGTGCGGGCTGGCCATGCTGCTGACGGTCGGCCAGGCGCCGCTGGCGCGGGCTGAAGCCGTAGGCAGTCCAGCGAGCATCCTCAAGAAAGGCCGCTGGGCGATGGGACTCGTGGGCGGCTGGGTGGCCGACCGGAACTTCAAGGGCAATGCCCAGGCCACCGTGGTCCACGCCGGGCACTTCCGGGGCTACGGGCTGACCGACCGGCTGAGCCTCTATGGCCGCCTAGGCGGGGCTGGCATCGAGGTGGATGATCCCTCCATCCAAAAGATAGATCGCTCCACGACGCACAGCTTCGGGCTCAATTTCGTCGGGGCCATCCAACTGAAGGCGCGCGTCATGGAGAGCAAGCGGTTCGGCGTGGAGTGGGACGCGAGCGCCCAGTATCTCGAGATGCGCGCAGGGCACAAGGACAAGAATGAAGGGCGATGGCATGAGGGGCAGTTGGCCACCGGCCTCGCAAAGTCCTTGGGGCGCTTCACCCCGTATGCGGGCGTCAAATTTGCCATGGTCGATTTCGTGTACAAAGTGCGCGAGAGCGGCACGCTCCTCCGCCAGGATAAGTATGAGCAAGAGACCCCGGTCGGCCTCTACGCGGGCACCGATGTGCGCTTCGGGGAGCAGCAAGATGTCATCCTGAACGTCGAGGGGGATTACCTCGATGGCCTCGAAGTGACGGTGGCCCTCGCCTACACCTTCTGATATAATCGGGACATTCCGCACGGGTTCTTCTCCCGCCTGAACGGTCTTGCAGGCGTTCCTCGATGCCATCAGGAGCCTGATCGATGGACCTTAGTGTGGTCGGCGCCGGCCATGTCGGCCTGGTGACCGGGGCCTGCTTCGCGGACCTGGGGCACCGGGTGGTCATGGTGGACAACGATGCCAAGCGGATCGCGGGGCTCAAGCGCGGCGTCATGCCGTACTACGAGCCGGGCTTGGAAGAGCTGGTGGCGCGCGGGACGCGAGAGAGGCGCCTCACGTTCACGACCTCGCTGCGAGAAGGGGTCGCCTCCTCCACGATCCTCTTCATCGCCGTGGGCACTCCGCAAAAAGCGACCGGAGAGGCGGATCTCGCCTACGTCGAGCACGTCGCCCGATCGATCGCCCAGTGCCTGCCCGCCTACCGGCTAGTCGTGGAGAAGTCCACGGTGCCGGTCCAAACCGGCAAGTGGATCGAGCACACCATTCGCACCTACCTGCGGCGCAAGCTGCCCTTCGACGTGGCCTCCAACCCCGAATTCCTTCGCGAGGGCACCGCGATCCAGGATTTCATGAAGCCGGATCGCATCGTGCTCGGCGTCGAGAGCAAGCGGGCCAAGGACCTGCTCGTCGAGCTGTACAAGCCGCTGGGCGCGCCGCTGGTCATCACCGATATCAACAGCGCCGAGCTCATCAAGCACGCCTCCAACTCGTTTCTGTCCATGAAGATCTCGTTCATCAACGCGGTCGCGCAGATCTGCGAGCGCGCCGGCGCCGACGTGGAGCAGGTCGCCGAAGGCATGGGACTGGATCCGCGCATCGGCCGCCCGTTTCTCAATGCGGGGACCGGGTTCGGCGGGTTCTGCTTCCCGAAGGATCTGGAGGCGTTCATCAAGATCGCCGAGCAGCTCGGCTATGACTTCGAGCTGCTGCGGGCCGTGCGGACGATCAACGAGCAACAGAAGCGCGGCTTCGCCGCGAAAGTGCAGCAGGCCCTGTGGGTCGTCAAAGGCAAGACGATCGGCGTGCTGGGCCTGGCCTTCAAGCCGAATACCGATGACATGCGCTACGCGCCCGCCATCGACGTGATTGAAGCCTTGCAGGCGGAGGGCGCGGTGGTCAAGGCGTTCGACCCCCAAGCCATGCGCGAGGCGGCCCGCCTACTGCCGAAGGTCAAGCTCTGCAAGGACCCCTACGAGGCGGCTCGTGGGGCCGACTGCCTGGCCATCCTTACGGAGTGGAACGAGTTCAAGGAGCTGGACTTCAAGCGCCTGAAGAAGCTGCTCCGGCAGCCGCTCATCATCGACGGACGGAATCTCTACGACCCTGCACGGATGAAAGCCCTGGGTTTTCGCTACATCGGCGTCGGGCGCGGCCGAGTCCCCCTGCCCATGCGGGGTGGCGCGGCGGACTGACGGCGGGGCTCGCCGTGAACGTGCTCGTCACTGGCTCTACAGGGCTCCTGGGCCAGGCCGTGTGCCGGCAGTTCAGCCGGGCGCATGTCGTCACGGGCCTCTCGCGGCACGCGCCACCGGTGCCGGGCGCAGGCCAGCATGTGGTGTGCGATTTGACCAATCCTCAGCGCGTGCGCCAGGCGCTGGACGCCGCGCGCCCGCAGTGGGTCATCCACTGCCAGGCCGAGTCGAATGTGGACCGATGCGAGCAAGACCCCTCGGCCGCCTGGGCGCATAATGTCGAGGCGACGGGCCACTTGCGCTCGGTGCTGGAAGCCCTTGGGGGAGAGCTGCCGGTGCTGATTCAGCTCAGCACCGATTACGTCTTCAGCGGCACGAAGGACGCGCCCTACGCCGAGGACGATCCGCCGGATCCGATCAGCGTCTATGGCCGGTCCAAGGCTGAGGCGGAACGGCAGGCGCTGGCCTATGAGCGCGCCGCCGTGGTGCGGCCGAGCACGCTCTTTGGGCCTGGCCGCATGAATTTCTGCGACCACGTCCTGCAGCAGCTGGCAGGCGGCCAGCCGGTCGAGGCGTTCGAGGATCAGGTCACGTCGCCAACGTACACCGAGGAGCTGGCGGCCGCGCTTGAGGAATTCGCGGCAGCCGTGTGGGCGAGCCGCCAGGACCGCTGGCCTCGGATCGTCCACGCGGTCAATGCGGGTTCGTGCAGCCGCGTGGCCTTCGCCCGGAAGATCGCGCAATTGGTCGGCGCGCCGCCTGAGCTGATTCGGCCCATTCCGATGGCGGCGCAGCGACGGCCCGCGGCTCGGCCCGCGCACGCGGTGCTCGAGGTCAAGCGTCTGCCGCAAGTTATCGGGCACGCCTTGCGGCCCTGGGAAGAAGCGTTGGCAGCCTATGTGAGGACGGCATGGCAGCATTGACTCAACTCGCCAAGCGAATCGCCAAGCGGAGCGCCCGCGTGGGCGTCATTGGCCTGGGGTATGTGGGCCTTCCGCTGGCGGTGGAATTCGCCAAGGAAGGCTTTCGAGTCACCGGCATTGATCTGGACCCTCGCCGAGTGAAGGGCGTCACGCGTGCCCGCTCCTACATCCTGGACGTCTCCAGTGCGGACCTGCGCCAGCTGCGCCGCAGCGGCCGGCTGCGCGCCACCTCCTCGTTCGACGCGCTGCGCCAGCAGGACGCGATCATCATTTGCGTGCCGACGCCGCTGCGCAAGACCCGCGAACCGGACATGCAGTACATCGTGTCCGCCACCCAGGAGATCGCCAAGCGCGTGCGGCGAGGCCAGCTCATCGTGCTGGAAAGCACCACCTACCCGGGTACGACGGACGAAGTCATCCTGCCGGCGCTCACCGCGCGGGGTCTGAAGGTCGGGCGCGATTTCTGCCTCGCGTTCTCGCCGGAGCGCATCGACCCGGGCAATCCGACCCATACCACCCGGACCATTCCCAAGGTGATCGGGGGCCTCACGCCGCGCTGCACGCAGTTGGCGATGGCACTGTACGGCTCGGCGATCCACCGGACGGTCCCGGTCTCCTCCGCGAAGGTCGCGGAGATGGTCAAGCTGCTGGAGAACACGTTTCGCGCCGTCAACATCGGCCTGGTGAACGAAATCGCGCTGATCTGCGACCGGCTCGGCATTGATGTGTGGGAAGTCATCGAGGCCGCCAGGACCAAGCCATTTGGGTTCATGGCCTTCTACCCGGGGCCGGGCATCGGCGGACACTGCATCCCGTCCGACCCGATGTATCTGGCGTGGAAGGTGCGCGTGCATGGCTACGAGGCGCGCTTTATCGAACTGGCGACCCAGATCAACAGCTCGATGCCGGAGCATGTGGTCAACAAAGTCGCGCAGGTCTTAAACGACCGGCGCAAAGCGCTGCGCGGCTCGCGCGTGCTGCTGCTGGGCCTGGCGTACAAGAAGGATGTGGGCGACGTGCGCGACTCGCCGGCGTTTGACATTGCGCGGCTGCTGGAGGAGCGCGGGGCCGACCTCCTGTACCACGATCCGTTCGTGCCCTCGGCCGAGCTCAACGGCACGGTGCGCCGCTCCATCGCGCTCACCGCCTCGGCGCTGCGCCAGACGGATTGCGTCGTGGTTGTCACCAACCATTCCAACGTGGACTACGGGTTCGTCCTGCGGCATGCGCCGGTGATCGTGGACACGCGCAATCAATACGCGGGCCCCCCGCGGCGCTCGCGGCGCGTTGTCAAGCTGTGAGGTGGCATGGCGACGCGGGCCCGCACACGAGCGAACAAGCGACCGGCGCTGCCACCGCTGTGGTGTTGCTTCTGCGGGACGCGTCTGCGCGTCGCCTCAGGCAGACTTCGCTGCCGCCGATGCCGCGCCGTCCTCACCGTGACGCAAGATCGAACAGGCTGCGTGGCCAGCCTGCGTATCCTGAACTGCGGTACGCCGACCTGTTGCCAATGTGCGTAAGAGGCGCAAGGAGGATCTGATGCGAGAGCTTGTCACCGGGGGCGCCAGGTTCACCTCGCCCCTCCCCCAAGCCAACGAGCCGGCTTCTCATACTAGCGAGGTTCGATCATGAAGATCCTTGTGACAGGAGGGGCGGGCTTCATCGGCTCGCACGTGGTGGATCGGCTCGTCGCGGAGGGCCACCAGGTGCGCGTGCTCGACGATCTGTCGACCGGACGACTCGAAAACCTCGCTGGGGTGCGCGACCGGATTGAATTTGTCCAAGGGGACATCCGCGAGCGGAATGCGGTGACCAAGGCCTGCCAGGGGGTCGAGGCGATCATTCATGAGGCGGCCTGGCGCAGTGTGCCGAAATCCATGGCCGATCCGTACGGGTATGTCGAGGTGAACGTCTTGGCCACCGCGGGACTCTTGGAGGCCGCGGCCAAGGCCAAGGTCAAACGATTCGTGTTCGTCTCCTCCAGCTCCGTCTACGGCGAGACGACGAAGGTGCCGATGCGCGAAGACGACCTGACGGCCCCGGTTTCGCCCTATGCGGCTTCGAAACTCGCGGGCGAGCTACTCTGCGGGCTGTTTTCCCGTTCCTTCGGTTTGGAAACGGTCTCGGTGCGCTACTTCAACGTGTTCGGCCCCCGCCAGAGCCTTGAGAACGAGTATGCCGTGGTTGTTCCAAAGTTCGTCATGTGCCTGCTTCGGCGGGAGTCGCCGCCGGTCTATGGCGACGGGAAGCAATCCCGCGATTTCACCTACATTGACAACGTCGCCGAAGCCACCATCCTCGCCTCTCAGCGTCCGAAGGTGAATGGCGAGGTGCTGAACGTGGCGCTGGGGGAAGAGCACAGCGTGCTCGAGCTTCTGGAGGAACTCAACCGCATCTTGGGCCTGTCGGTCAAGCCGGCCTTTCAGCCCCCGCGGCCCGGGGACGTTCTGCGGACCTTCGCGGACGCCTCCAGGGCCAAGCGGGTCCTCAACTGGACCGGGCGCGTCAATTTTTCCGAGGGGCTTAAGCGAACCGCGGAGTGGTTTAAGGCGAATCCGCCCAAACCCACATGAATATTGGGACAGGTTGACCGCGGGATCTAGGTGAAGCATGGGGATGTTTCGAAATAAATCGAAGCGTCCCCTTTTTTCGCCACTATCCATGACGTACGATTTGGTCGTGGTCGGCGGAGGCATTGTGGGGCTGGCCACCGCGATGGAGCTGCTCGGTCGATGGCCACCCCTCCGTCTCCTCCTGCTTGAGAAAGAGCCACAGCTCGCCTCCCACCAGACGTCCCACAATAGCGGCGTCCTCCATTCCGGCATCTACTACCGCCCGGGTTCGCTGAAGGCCCGCACCTGCGTGGCCGGCGCGAAGCTCATGGTGGAATTCTGTCGGGCGCATGGGATTCCCCATGAACTCTGCGGGAAGGTGATCGTCGCGACCGACGAGGCCGAACTGCCGCGATTGCGCAGCCTCCTGGAGCGGGGCATCGCCAACGGGGTGGCGGGGTTGTCGATGCTGGGCCCTGAAGGGCTCAGAGAACTGGAGCCGCACGCCCGCGGCATTGCCGCCCTGCACGTACCGGGCGCGGGCCTGGTGAACTACCGCGCAGTGGCGGAGGCGATGGCGGAGCTCGTGCGCCGGCGCGGCGGCCAGATCCACACCGGCGCGCGGGTGACCCGCCTGGCGCGCCAGCCGGGCGCATGGCGGATCGAGACCACCGCCGGGGAGATGGCGGCCCCCCACCTCATTCACTGCGCAGGGCTGCAGGCCGATCGGCTCACCGTGATGGCGGGCGGCCCCCGCGATGTCCGGATCATCCCATTCCGAGGCGAATATTTCGAGCTGATCCCCTCGCGCCGCGGCCTGGTCCGCAACATGATCTACCCTGTGCCGGACCCGGCGTTGCCGTTTTTGGGGGTGCACTTCACGCGGGCGATCGATGGCAGCATCCACGCCGGGCCGAACGCGGTCCTGGCGTTAAAACGAGAAGGCTACAGGAAACAGGACATCAGCGCGGCCGACCTGGGGAGCCTCCTGACGCACCCGGGCTTCTGGCGCATGACCCGCCGGTTCTGGAGGACCGGGATGGCCGAGCTGCATCGCTCATTGAGCAAGCCCGCCTTTGTTCGGTCGCTGCAGCGCCTGGTGCCGGAGGTGCGCGCGGAGGACCTGGTCCCGGCGCCCGGCGGCGTGCGTGCCCAAGCCGTCAATCTCGAGGGGGCGCTGGTGGATGATTTCGATCTCCTGGCCGGCCAGGACGCCATCCATGTCCGCAATGTGCCCTCGCCGGCCGCGACCGCCTCCATTCGAATCGGCCAGATGATCGCCGACTTGGCCGGATCCGCCTTCGCGCTCGCCCCTCCGGCCCTAGCCGAATTGCCTTCCGCGACCCACGCGCAGTAATCGTTCACGGCCAGAACGCGTCAAAAAAATTGCTTGACCGGCCTATCAACTATGGTAAGATTTTTGACAAGCAGTACGCTTCCATTACGCGCCGTTTATAACCTCGGAGTTCGCTCTGGCCAAGCGGTCCCTCACCAGCAAGCAGCAGGCGGTCTGCGACTTCATCCTGCGCTATGTCAGCGAGCATGGGCAGGCCCCGCTCATCCGAGAAGTCCAGGCCGGCTGCCAGATCGCCTCGTATAAATCCGCCCTCGATCGTCTCAACGCCCTCGAGCGCAAAGGCTTCATCAAGCGCCTCCCCAACAAACACCGTGGCATCAAGATTCTGCGGCGGGCCCCAACGGCCGGCCGGACCGAACCCACGATGAAACCCAATGAACCCTCGCTGGAGGGTGCCGGTGAGCAGGTGGCAGGGTGATCCCACCACCTGCGGCGTGCGGTGCCGCATCGAATCATGATCACAGGCGTCAGCGGTGCCGCGGCACCGCAGCAGCCGGCTGCGAACACGTCAGAATCCACACAGCCGGCTGGGGCCCGCGCACCGCGGGCCTGCCGCAGGTGGTGGGATGAACGTCGTCGTGACCGGCGGGGCGGGGTTCATCGGCTCGCACCTGTGCGATCGGTTCCTCGCCGAGGGACATGCGGTCGTCTGCGTAGACAACCTGATTACCGGCAGCGAAGCCAACATCGCCCACCTGCGCTCCCATCCCCAGTTCCGGCTCATCAGCCATGACATCACGAAACCGCTCGAGTTGGAGGGCACGGTCCATCGCATCCTCCATTTCGCGTCGCCCGCCAGCCCGATTGACTACCTGAAGCTGCCGATCCAAACCTTGAAGGTGGGCTCGTTGGGGACGCTGAACGCCCTGGGCATCGCCAAAGCCAAGAACGCCCGGTTCCTGCTCGCCTCAACCTCGGAAGTGTACGGCGACCCCCAAGTCCATCCGCAGGTCGAGAGCTACTGGGGCCACGTAAATCCCATTGGCCCCCGCGGCGTGTATGACGAAGCCAAGCGCTTTGCGGAAGCCATGACGATGGCCTACTACCGTGCGCACGGCGTCCAGACGCGCATCGTGCGGATCTTCAACACCTACGGCCCGCGCATGCGCGCCCAGGACGGCCGAGCGATTCCCGCCTTCCTCACCCAGGCGCTCGCCGGCGAGCCGCTGACCGCGTTTGGGTCCGGCAACCAGACGCGGTCGTTTTGCTACATCGACGATCTGATCGAAGGCATCATGCGGCTCATCGAGTCCGACTATCATGACCCTGTCAACCTCGGCAATCCCGGCGAGTACACCATCCTGCAGCTGGCGAAGCGGATCATCGACTTGACCCGGAGCACGAGCCAGGTCGAGTTCCGGCCGCTGCCTCAGGACGACCCCAAACAACGCTGCCCGGACATCACCGTCGCGCGGCAGACGTTTGGTTGGCAACCGCAAGTCGATTTGGACACGGGGCTGCAGCGGACGATCGACTGGTTCCGGCAGCAACGTCCTGTCTCAACACGCCGTTGAGGGATTCCGAGTGATGGCTTCAAGGAATCGTGGCATCGGGAGGCGCGTGTTCAGTCGATGAACGGTGCAGAGGACTAGACGATGGACGCCAAGACGTATCGCGACATGCACCTCTTGAACGAGTTGACGCAGACGCCCGCCACGACGCAGCGCGAACTGTCCAAGCGGATTGGCGTCGCCCTCGGCCTCACGAATCTCATGCTCCGTCGGCTCGTCACCAAAGGCTATGTCAAGATCACCGGCGCGAAACGCAATCGCATCCGCTACCTCATCACGCCTCAAGGCATCCTGGAAAAGACCCGCCTCACGTACGAGTTTATCGAGTACTCCCTCCAACTCTACAGCGGGGTCCGACGCTTCCTGCAGGGGCAGCTCGTCGCGCTGGCTCAGACCGGGCAGCGCCGGGTCCTCTTGGTCGGCACCGGCGAGCTGGCGGAGATTGCGTTTCTGGCGGTGCGGGAGATTGGGCTGGAGCTGGTCGGCATCGTCGAGCTGGAGCCGGCCTGCGATCAGTTCCTGGGCTATCCGGTGGGCCGGCTCAACGACGTGCCGGAAACCAGCTACGACCGGGTGATCCTGTGCTCGCTGCCGGGCGGCGGAACCGGCGTGAGCGCCTTGCTGGCACTGGGCGTGTCCGTCGAGCGGATCATTCTCCTGCCGGTTCCCGGCATGGTCGCGACGTGGCCGCAGGGGCCGGCGGTCATCGGGGCCGAAGCGTCCGGCGCGCGGAAGCTGCCCGAAGCAGCCTCGTCGGCCGAGCCGGTCAACGTGGGGTGAGCGGTGTCAATCCTTGAGCGGCTTCGCGTGAAGGTGTTTGCCGACGGAGCGGACCTCGCCACCATGGCCGAGCTGGCGCGCCACCCGCTCATCAAGGGGTTTACGACCAATCCGACGTTGATGCGCAAGGCGAATGTTCGGGACTACCGGACCTTCGCCCACGACGTGCTGCGGCTGATTCCAGACCGGCCCATTTCCTTCGAGGTGTTTTCCGACGACTTCGACGAGATGGAGCGCCAAGCGCTTGACATCGCCTCCTGGGGCCAACAAGTCTATGTGAAGATTCCCGTCATGAACACGCGCGGCGACTTCTCGGGGCCGCTGATTCGACGCCTGTCAACCGCCGGCATCCAGCTGAATGTCACCGCCCTGATGACGACGGCCCAAGTGGCGGAGGTCGCCGCCTGCCTGACGGAGCCGACACAGAACTTCGTCTCGGTGTTTGCGGGCCGCATCGCGGACACCGGCCGAGATCCCGTTCCGCTGATGGCGGAGGCCGTGCGGCTGCTGCGCGCGCGTCCGCGGACCGGGCTCATCTGGGCCAGTCCCCGCGAGCTCTTGAACATGTTCCAGGCAGACGCCATTGGGTGCCACGTCATCACCGCGACCCCCGATGTGCTGGCCAAGCTGCCGCTTGTCGGCAAGGATTTGGACGCGTTCTCCCTGGAAACCGTGCAGATGTTCCGGCGCGACGCGGTCCAGGCGGGCTTCACGCTGGAAGGCGCGCCGCGGGCCGCGGCGATGGAGGCCCGTTAATGGGTGCGACTCGACCGCCCGTCCTAGTGACCGGAGGCGCCGGCTACGTCGGATGCGTGCTGGTTCCCGCGTTGCTTGGAGCCGGCTATCCGGTGGTGGTGTATGACCTCATGCTCTTCGGCGCGGAGGGATTGCCGACGCATCCGGCGTTGCGCGTGGTCCGAGCAGACATTCGCGACACGGCGGCCTTCGCCGCGGCGGTCCGCGGGGTTCACAGCGTCATCCATTTGGCCTGCATCTCCAACGATCCTAGCTTTGAGCTCGATCCCGCCTTGAGCCGATCGATCAACTACGAGTGCTTCGAGCCGCTGGTGGCCGCCTCCAAGGCGGCCGGCGTGCGGCGGTTCCTCTACATCTCCACCAGCTCGGTCTACGGGCTGAGCGACGCGCCGGAAGTCACCGAAGAGCACCCCCTGGTCCCGCTGACCGACTACAACAAGTACAAGGGACTCTGCGAGCCAGTTCTGCGGCGGTTTCAGTCGCCGGACTTCACCACGGTCATCATCCGGCCGGCCACCGTGTGCGGCCGCTCGCCCCGGATGCGGTTTGATCTGACCGTCAACATCCTGACCAATCACGCCGTCAACCGGGGCGTCGTCACCGTTTTCGGCGGCAGCCAGCGGCGGCCGAATATCCATATTGATGATGTGGCCGAACTGTACGTGAAGCTGCTCGAGTGGCCGGATGCGCTGATCGCCGGCGAGACCTTCAACGCCGGCTATCAGAACCATACGGTGGCCGCGTTGGCCGAGCAGGTGCGCGTCGTCGTGGAACGGGAGCTGCCGGACCGGGCGCCCATTCGCATCGAGGCCAGCCCGACCGATGACCTGCGGTCCTACCATGTCTCGTCCAAGAAGATCGCCGAGCGGCTGGGCTTTGTGCCGCGGCGGACCATCGCCGATGCGATCCGAGATCTCTGCCGAGCCTTTCAAGCGGGTCGGTTCCCGAACAGCCTGACCGAGGACCGCTACTTCAACGTGAGGACGCTGAAGCGATTGACCCCAACACTTCTGCTCGAGGCTGGAGGCTCGAGGCTCGAGGCCACACCACGAGCCACGAGCCACGAGCCCCGGGCGACGAATGAGCAGAGGATCTGATGAGTCATTCACGCGTGGCCGTCGTGACCGGGGCGGCTGGCTTCATCGGCAGCCACATGGTGGACCTGCTCTTGGCGCAGGGCGATGCCGTGCGCGCGATCGACAACCTCTCCTGCGGCCGCCGGGAGAACCTCGCGCACCACGCTGGGCATTCCGGCTTGACGTTTGAGGAGCGTGATGTGCGGGACCTTAAGCCGGGCGACACGGCCTTTCAGGGCGCGGACGTCGTGTTCCATTTCGCCGGCATCGGAGACATCGTGCCGTCCATCGAGCGGCCGGTGGACTATCTGTCCTCCAATGTCATGGGCACCGTCTGCACGCTCGAGGCGGCGCGCGCCGCCCAGGTGCGCAAGTTTGTCTACGCGGCGTCCTCATCATGCTATGGGTTGGCGACGGAGTTGCCGACCTCGGAGCGCGCGCCCATCGCCCCCCAATACCCGTACGCGCTGAGCAAATATCTCGGCGAACAAGCTGTCCTGCACTGGGGGCAGGTCTACCGGCTGCCGGTCGCCTCGATCCGCATCTTTAACGCCTACGGGCCGCGCTCACGCACGACCGGGGCGTACGGCGCGGTGTTCGGCGTGTTCCTCGCTCAAAAGCTGGCAGGCAAGCCGTTCACGGTCGTGGGAGATGGCGCGCAGCGACGCGATTTCGTGTTCGTGAGCGACCTGGTCCGGGCGTTCTGGCTCGCCGCGCAGTCCGACCATCCGAATGGCATCTACAACGTTGGGGCCGGGCAGCCTCAGCCGGTCAACCGGCTCGTCGAGCTGCTGGGCGGAGAGGTCGTGCATGTGCCCAAGCGGCCGGGTGAACCGGACTGCACGTGGGCCGATATTACCACGATCCGGCGCGAGCTCGGCTGGGAGCCGGCCGTCTCATTTGAAACCGGGGTGAGCACCATGCTGGACCATATTGAATCGTGGCGACGGGCGCCGATCTGGACGCCGGAGACCATCGCCACGGCCACGAAGGAGTGGTTTGCATGCCTGAAGTAGCCCAGCCGGAGCTGACACCGCCGGCGCGCCGCGCCGCCAGGGCGCGGCCGGCGAAAATCCGCTCCGTGGCAGAGCTGGCCCAGCTCATCTGTCGGATGAAGACGCAGGGCAAGCGCGTGGTGCACTGCCACGGCGTCTTCGACCTCGTGCATCTGGGGCACATCCGGCATTTCGAGATGGCCAAGCGTGAAGGGGACGTCCTCGTCGTGACCGTCACGCCCGATGAGCACGTGAACCGGGGTCCGGGCCGGCCCATTTTCAATCATCACCTACGCGCGGAATCCCTGGCGGCGCTCGCGTGCGTGGACTACGTCGCCGTCAACGAATGGCCGACAGCGGTGGAGACCATCCGGCTGTTGCGTCCTGACGTCTATGTCAAGGGCAGCGAGTACGCCCGTCCGGAGCACGACGTCACCGGCAAGATCTATGACGAGGAACAAGCGATCCAGTCCGTGGGAGGCCGGATCCACTTCACCGATGACATCACGTTCAGCTCCTCGCAGCTCATCAACCAGCACTTCAGCATCCACCCGCCCAAAACCGAACAGTGGCTGAAAGGGCTCAAGCAACGCCACACGGTTGACGGCGTCCTCGAGTTCCTGGAGCGCGCCGCGAAGCTCAAGGTGCTGGTGGTGGGCGAGGCGATCATTGATGAGTACGTGTTTTGCGACGGGCTGGGCAAATCGACGAAGGATCCGATCTTGGCCTTTCAGTACCGCTCAACCGAAACGTATCTCGGCGGCACGCTGGCGGTCGCCAACCATGTCGCCGGCTTGGGCGGAGAGGTCGGCCTGCTGACGTTCCTGGGAGATTCGGACCGCCGGGACGACTTTATCCAGCAGGCCATGATGCCCAACGTGCGGCCGCATTTTCTCACGCGGCAGGGCGCGCCGACGATCCACAAGCGGCGGTTCGTCGATACGCATACGAGCGCCCGCATGTTCGAGCTGTACCTGATCGAGGACAGTCCGTTGAACGAGGATGAGGAGCGGATGTTGGTCGAGACCTTGGCGGGCATCCTCAGGGAGTACGATGTCGTGATCGTGGCGGACTATGGGCACGGCATGCTGACGTCCGCCGCGATCGCCTCGCTGTGCCGCTCCGCGCGCTTCTTAGCTGTGAACACGCAGGCGAACGCCGGCAACCGCGGCTTCAACACCATCTCCCGCTATCCACGCGCGGATTACGTCTGTCTCGCGGGGCACGAAGTCGCGCTCGAAACCCGGATGCGCCATGCGAAATGGCGCGATCTGATCTTGGAAGTCACCAAGCGCATCGACTGCCCGAGGTTCACGGTGACGCAAGGCCAGCACGGGACCATGCATTACGCGGCCGGGGCCGGCTTCACCGAAGTGCCGGCGTTCGCCACGCGGGTCGAGGACCGTGTGGGCGCCGGCGATGCGGTGCTGGCAGTCACGTCGCTGTTAGTGGCCCAGCGGGCCCCGTGGGATCTCGTGGGATTCTTGGGAAACATTGCCGGGGCGCAGATGGTGGCGGAGCTGGGCAACCGGGTCACGATCAACAAAGCCACCTTGGCGAAAAGCGTGATTACGCTGATGAAATGATGGAGGAGGCTCCTCGTGGCTGAGCGTTCCGCCGCCGCACCGCCTGCCCCGGTCCACGGGACGGCACTGGCGCCCAGGATGCGCGTCCGGTACTCGTATCTGCCGCAGCAGTTCGAGCACCCGGAAGAGATTTTTGACGCGATTCGGGCGCATCTGAACACGTGCCGGCTGACGCTGGGCCCGGAGGTCGAGGAATTTGAACGCGCGTTCGCCTCGCTCATCGGCACGCGCCATGCGATCGGGGTGGGCAGCGGCACCGACGCGCTGACGCTCAGCCTGCGAGCGTTGGGGATCGGTCCGGGGGATGAGGTCATCACGGCGGCCAACACGTTCATCGCCACGGTCGGCGCGATCAACGCCACGGGCGCGCGGCCGGTGCTGGTGGATGTGACCCCGTCCTTCACGATCGACCCGGCGCTGATGGCGCGAGCCCTGACGCCGCGCACAAAAGCGATCATCCCGGTGCACCTCAGCGGCGAAGTGGCCGACATGGATCCGATTCTGGAGCTGGCGGGGCGCCGGGGACTGCCGGTGGTGGAGGATGCCTGCCAGGCGATCAGCGCAAGCGTCGGTGGCCGCGCGGCCGGCACCATGGGGCTGCTAGGCTGTTTCAGCCTGCACCCCCTGAAGAACTTGAATGTCTGGGGCGACGCGGGTGTGATCGTGACGAACGACTCCGACCTCAATGCCAGGCTGCGGCTGCTACGTAACCACGGCCTCACGGGGCGGGATGAGGTGGAGATCCTCGGGTATAACAGCCGGCTGGACTCAATCCAGGCCATCGTGGGCAACTGGCTGATCCGGCAGGTGCCGGAGATCACCAACCGCCGCATCGCCAACGCCGCGACGTATGACCAGGCGTTCGCCGCGCTGGAGGGCGACATTCAATTGCCGCCGCGGCGGCTCGGAGTCCGGCGCGTGTTTCATCTCTATCAGGTCTACGCGAAGGATCGCGACGGGCTGCTGCGCCATCTCCACGCGCAGGGCGTTGAGGCTAAAGTCCACTACCCGATTCCGCTGCCGCAGCAGCGGGCCCTGGCGCACCTGGGCTATCGGCCCGGGGATTTCCCCCAAACCGAGCGGCAGGCGGCCTCGCTCATCACGCTGCCCGTGGACCAGCACCTGACCGATGGCGAGGTGCGCTACGTGATCGAGACGGTCACCCAGTTTTACCGAGGATCCTGATGCCGGCGGCCCAGGCGACCCTGTCCAGGCGTTCGGGTGTGCCCTACACGGATTTTCCCGCGCAGTTCCAGGCGCAGGGGCGGGAGGTGCTCGAGGCGATCGAGCGCGTCCTGGCGCGGGGCGATTTCATCCTGGGCTCGGAGGTGGTGGAGTGCGAGCGAGAGTTCGCCGCGCTGTGCGGCGTGCGCCACGCGGTCGGCGTGGGCAGCGGGACGGATGCGCTGATCCTCGCGCTGCGGGCGCTGGAGATCGGCCCGGGGGATGAAGTGATCACCGCGCCGAATTCCTGGGTGTCCTCGGCGTCCTGCATCGCGCTCGTGGGGGCGCGGCCCGTCTTTGCCGATGTCCGGGACGATTTTCTGATCGATCCGCAGCGCATCGAGGCCGCGATCACGCCGCGGACGAAGGCGATCCTGCCGGTCCATTTGACCGGACGCTGCGCGGACATGGAGGCCATCGGCGCGCTGGCCCGGCGCCACGGGCTGGCGGTCATCGAGGATGCGGCCCAGGCCGCCGGCGCCACGTTGAAGGGTCGGGCGGCCGGAGCCTTTGGCACCATCGGCTGCTTCAGCCTGCACCCGCTGAAGAATCTCAATGCGATCGGCGACGCCGGCATGGTGGTGACGCAGGAGGACGCGCTCGCCGAGCGGTTGCGCCTCCTGCGCAACCACGGCCTGCGGGGACGCGATGAAGCCGTCCTGTGGGGGCTCAATTCGCGGCTCGACACCGTCCAGGCAGCGGTCATTCGGTGTCGGTTGGCGCGACTGGCCACCGTGTCCGACGCGCGCCGCCGCCACGCGGCACGGTATCAGGCGGCGCTGCATGGCCTGGTGAGCTGCCCGGCCGATCGTCCGGAGGAGTATGCCATCTACCACTTGTTTATGATTCAAGGCGACCGGCGGGATGCGCTGCAGCAATTCTTGGCCCAGCGGGGCATCGGCACGAAGATCCATTATCCGACGCCAATCCACCTGCAGCCGGCCAGCCGCGGGCTGGGCTATGGCCCCGGCGACTTTCCGGTGACCGAAGCGCAGGCGCGGCGCATTCTCTCGCTGCCGATTCACCAGCACTTGAGCGATGACCAGATCGATGAGGTCTGCAAGGCGATCCGAGCGTTCTACACCGGAACGTGATGCGAGCCGACGCGATTATTGGAGTCGATTTTGACAATACGCTGGTCAGCTACGACGAGCTGATGCAGGCGATTGCGCTCAAGGAGGGCTGGCTCAGCCTGGAGGCGGCCGGCGCCGGTTCTGGGCGCGGGGCGAACAAGCGCCAGATTCGCGATCAGCTCCGCCGCCTCACTGATGGCGAGACGCTGTGGCAACGGCTCCAGGCGCGGGCGTATGGGACGGAGATTGCCGCAGCCCCGCTCATGGATGGGGTGGAGGAGTTCCTGGTGGCGTGCAGGCAGCGCGGCGCGACCGTGTACGTGGTCAGCCACAAGACCGCGTCGGCCGCGGCGGACCTAGCCGGGTCCAATCTTCGCGCGGCGGCGCTGGCCTGGATGGAGGAACACGGATTCTTCGCGCCCGGAAGGTTCGGGCTGTCCCGCAGCCACGTGTTTTTCGAATCCACGCGGCGGGAAAAAGTCCAGCGCATCACCGCCCTCGGATGCACGCATTATATCGACGATTTAGAAGACACGTTTTCGGAACCCGGCTTTCCGGGTCTGACGGAGAAGATCCTGTACGCGCCGGAAGGCGCCTCCCGCGCCCTGGCAGGCGTGCGAGTGCACCGCACCTGGGGCGAAATCCATGAGCATCTCTTTGGCGCAAGGGCTTGACGTCCAGGACCCGGAGCTGGCGCCGGTCGCCGCGGGGCTCATCGGGCAGCCCATCCGCCTCATCACGAGCCTCGGCGGCGGCCGAAACAGCCGGATCTATCAGGCGGTGGGCGAGGATGGAACGTGCTATTGCCTGAAGCGGTATTTCCGCCATCGCCTGGATGGCCGCGCACGCCTTGAAACGGAGTTCGGCGTCATGCACTGGCTGCGGGCCCACGGCGTGGAACCGATCCCCCGCGCGTTGGGCGCCGACGAGACGCTCGGCCTTGCGGTCTACGAATGGATTGAGGGGGACCCGGTGCCCCCGGCCACGGTGAGCGAAGCCGACGTCCAAGCCGGGGTGGAGTTCCTGGCGCAGTTGAAGGCGCTGCGCGGAGTCCAGGGGAGCCAGGATGTTGCAGGCGCGTCGGAGGCCTGCCTCTCGGGTGAGGCCGCCATCCGTCACATTGAACGGCGGGTGGACCGGCTGGCCGCACTCCCCCGCGAGGCCCCCGGCGTCCGAGACTGCCACGCGTTTCTTGCGCAGGAACTGGCGCCCGCGCTCCGAGACACGGTCACGTGGGCCAAGAAGGCGTTTGAGTGCGCCGCGATACCGTGGGAGACGGAATTGGACCGCATGGCCCAAACGCTCAGCCCGTCGGACTTCGGCTTTCATAACGCGCTGCGGCGGCCCGACGGCCGGCTGGTGTACCTCGATTTCGAGTATTTCGGCTGGGACGATCCCGCGAAGATGCTCGCGGATTTCCTGTTGCATCCCGGGATGGAGCTGTCAGAGCCGTTGAAACGGCAATTTGCGGCGGGCGTGTTGCGCAACTTTGCGGAGCTGAAATCGCTGCCCGAGCGGACCGTGGTGATGCACCGGCTGTGCGGCTTGAAGTGGTGCACGATTCTCCTGAATGAGTTTGTGCCGGAGCATCTGGCGCGGCGTCGATTCGCGGATGGGGCCGACACGCTGGACGACCAGGTGCTGGCGGTCCAGTTGGGGAAGGCGAAGCAGATGCTGGCGCGCGCGATGAAGAGCGACCACGGGTTGTCCTTCAGCGGGTAGGCTGATGCCCACCGCCTCCGCCGTGCTGGATCAGCGCGCTCGCGACCTGCGCAAAACGATCGTGCGCGCGATGGGAGCGGGCGGACGCGGCCATTTCGGCTCGGCCTTTTCGATTTTGGAGATCCTCCGGGTGCTCTATGACGACGTGCTGCGCTTTGACGCCACGCAGCCGAAGTGGCCTGGACGGGACCGGTTCATTCTCAGCAAGGGTCATGGCTGCCTCGCGCTGTACGCGGTGCTTGCCGACAAGGGTTTTTTCCCGGCGGAGGAGCTCTTCAAGTTCTGCCAGAAGGATGGCCTCTTGGGCGGGCATCCTGAGATTCGGATTCCGGGGGTCGAGGCATCGACCGGCAGCTTGGGCCATGGCTTATCGATTGGGATCGGCTTCGCGTTGAATGCGCGGTTGGACCGGGCGCCATCTCGCACCTTCGTCGTGATCGGCGACGGGGAGTCGAACGAGGGCGCGATTTGGGAAGCGGCGCTGTGCGCCTGCAAGCACCGGCTGGAGTCGCTCACGGCGATCGTCGACTCCAACAAGCAGCAATCCTACGGCCCCACGGCGGAAGTCTTGAACCTGGAACCGCTGCGGGACAAGTGGGAGAGTTTTGGATGGGCCGTGGCCGAAGTCGATGGCCATGACGTGGACGCGCTGCGCGGCGTCTTCGCGCGGTTGCCCCTTGCACCCGGCAGGCCCAGCGTGATCATCGCCCACACGGTGAAGGGGAAAGGCATCGCGTTTACGGAACATAACATGCATTGGCATCACAAGGCCAAGATCGCAGCCGGAGAAATCGAGTCGCTGCTCGCCGCGCTGGAGACCGCTCCATGATCCGCCCGCGCCGCACAGCGCCGCCGGCGGGTGACGCGGCCTGCCGGAGCGGGCCGGGGGATCCTCCGACTCGCGCTGGCATCCGCTTGGTCGGTGTTCATTGTTCGTTGTTCGTTGACGGTCACCGAACTACGAACAACGAACTATGAACAGAACCCGGCAGGTTGGATCATGAGGCAAACGTGCCTGAACATGGTGTATGAGCTGGCCAAACGGGATCCGCGGGTCCTGTTCATCGGCTCGGACCTGGGCGTGGGCACGCTACAGCAATTCAAGGAGGAAATGCCCGAGCGGTTCTTCATGGAAGGGATCAGCGAAGCGAACCTCCTGGGGATGGCGGCTGGGCTTGCCCTGGAGGGCAAAATCCCCTACGTGAACACCATCGCGACGTTTTTCGCCCGGCGCGCCTTCGAGCAGATCGTCGTGGACCTCTGCCTGCACAAGGCGAACGTGCGGCTCATCGCCAACGGCGGGGGGCTGGTCTATGCCCCGCTGGGGCCGACGCACGAGATGATTGAGGACCTGGCAATCCTGCGGGCGATTCCGAACATGACCGTCGTGTCGCCGGCGGATGCTCAGGAGATGCGGCGGCTGATGCTCCAAAGCGTGGACTACCCGGGGCCGATGTACATCCGGCTCGCCAAGGGCAATGACCCGGTCGTCACGCGGGAGGAGCTGGGGTTTCGCATCGGCAAGGCGATTCCCATGCGACGGGGAACAGATGCCCTCATCGTGACGACCGGGATCACCCTGCGGCATGGGCTGGAAGCGGCTGATCGGCTGGCCCCGCAGGGGATCCAGGCCGGCGTCCTGCATGTGCCCACAATCAAGCCGCTGGATCGCGACGCCATCCTGGATGCGCTCTCCGGCGCCAAGGCCGTGGTGACGGTGGAAGAGCATACGGTGGTCGGAGGGCTGGGCAGCGCGGTGGCGGAGTTGATCGCCGAGGCGGGGATGAGCCCGGCCCGTCGGCTGAAGCGAATCGGCATTCCGGATTGCTTCCCGGAGGAGTACGGCTCACAGGCCAGCCTGATGGAACGATTCGGCATTACCACCGAGGCGCTGATCGCGGCCGTGGCGGAGCTGCTGGAGGGAACGCGCGCACGACCGGCGCAACGCATGGAGGCGCTCCGATCGTAATGGCGTACGTGGATTTCGTCATGAAGCTCCACAACACGACGAAGCGCGACTACCTGGAGCGGGTCGTCCAGCATGACAAGCCCGCCTGCTCAGAGGTCGCCATTCAGTACGGGAAGGAGTATTGGGACGGAGATCGCAAGTATGGATACGGAGGCTTCCGCTATGACGGCCGATCGCGGTCGGTCGCGGAGGATATCGTGCGCCATTACCAGTTGAAGCCCACCGATTCCATCCTCGACGTCGGCTGCGGGAAGGGATTCCTGCTGTACGAGTTCACGCAGGTGCTGCCGGGCGTGACCGTTGCCGGCCTCGATCTCTCGCCGTATGCGATCGAACACGCCAAGGAGGAGGTTAAGCCGTTCCTGCGCGTCGGCAATGCGGTCACGTTGCCGTGGCCGGACCAGCGCTTCGACTTTGTCGTGTCGCTCGGGACCTTGCACAACCTCTACAACTACGAGCTCAAGCAGGCGCTCCAAGAGATTGAGCGGGTCGGCAAGCGCAAGAAGCACGTGATGGTCGAAAGCTACCGGAACGAGCGGGAGAAGGCCAACCTGCTCTACTGGCAGCTCACCTGCCGGGCCTTCCACACGCCGAAGGAATGGGAGTGGCTGTTTGCCCAGAGCGGCTACACAGGCGACTACTCCTACATCGCGTTTGAATGACGGTGCCTACGAGCGCATCACAGCCTGGCATGGACACGCTGAGCCGGCCGAGCCGCCCAAGGCGCGAGCCCTCGCTGAAGCTCTGCCTCCACCACGTCGGAGGACGGGACGGCAGCCGCGGGTTCCCCGGCATCGGCGCCTTCGAGCCGGACGTGGTCAATGTGCTCTACGATGCGGACGCCGACTGCCTCGGCCAGGTGCGCGGCGCCGATCCGCAGAGCGGCGAGACGCACGTGCTGCCGTACTGCCTGGGGGAGGCGTGCCGGACGGCGACGTTCAAGATCAACCACGATCCCTTCACGAGCTCGCTGAAAGACGGCAATCCCCGCTACGGCGGCTACTGTTTTTTTAATGCGCGCCATGACTACCTCCTCTGTGAGGCGACCCGGACGGTGGAAACACGGGCGGTCGAGCTGGTCAGCCTGGACCATCTGATCCAGTCGGGCTTGCTGAGCGCACCGGCGCCGGACTTCCTCTCGCTGGATGTCGAGGGGGCGGAGTACGACATCCTCTCCGGGGCGAAGGAGACCTTGCGCGCGCACGTCCTGGCGCTGGTAGTTGAGGTCTCCTTTCACGAGCGCTATCGCGGGCAGAAGCTGTTCGGGGATGTCACGGCGTTGCTGGCGGAGCAGGGATTCGACTTCGTGAAGTTCTCGCACCTCCATCCACCGTTCGCTCCGTCCCGGGCGCCGGTCGGCCTGCGGGGCGATGGGTTTGCGCTGTCCGCCGATGCCTTCTATGTCAGGCGGCTGGACCGCCTCGAGGTCGAGGGGCTTGGGGGCTACGTTATGGCGCGCAAACTCGCCTTCATGGCCGTGGTGTTTCATCAGTTTGAGTACGCGTGGCAGTGCCTGGCGCGGAGCCGTCAACTGCGGCCGCCAGAGGCGCTCCCGGCGCCGGAGCGGGCGCCTCGCTATTGGCATTTTCTCAAGGAGCTGGAGGCAGCGGTTGCGCGGATGCCCGCGCGGTTTCCCCGGACGTTCGCCGAACTGTACTCGCCTGAAGCCAGCCGCGCGCGGTTCAATCGCCCAGCGCCCCCGCGCCGCGGCGCACGCTCCGGCGGATGCTCGGCGCGGCTCAAGGCCATCGTGCGGCGCAGTCCCGGCGTGTTTTTGTGGCTTCGAACCATCAAGAGGTGGATGACGATGCAGCGCGACGCGCGAGTCACGCGATTTGACTGGTGGAAGGGCCCTACGAAGGTGGAAGCCGTGCTCATCCGGGCTGGGCTGACGCTCCAGGCGGAGACGCTGCGGGCGAACCGACTTCGTCACATGAGGCATTGCGCGCCATGACCGAGACCATGAAGGCGGCTATTTTGGTGAAGCAGAACGCCCCCTTGGCGATCGCGGACGTCGAGATCCCTGAGCTGGCCGTCGGCCAGGTGCTCATCCGGGTGGCCTATACCGGCATCTGCGGGAAACAACTCGAGGAGCTCCGGGGGCGGCGCGGTCCGGATCCGTTCCTGCCGCACCTGCTCGGGCACGAAGGGGCCGGCACCGTCCGCGCCATCGGGCCGGGTGTCCGCAAGGTCAAGCCGGGCGACCATGTGGTCCTGCACTGGATGAAGGGCTCCGGAATCGACTCCGTCACGCCCCGGTTTCGGTGGAACGGCATGCCGGTGAATGCCGGCTGGGTGACCACCTTCAGCGAGTCCACGATCGTGTCGGAAAACCGGCTGACACCCATCCCGCCCGATGTCCCCTTGGATGTGGCGTGCCTGCTCGGCTGTGCCGTGACCACCGGCATGGGGATCGTCCTGAACAATGCCGCGCTCAAGCCGGGCCAGTCGATCGCCGTCTTCGGCGTGGGCGGTGTGGGCCTGAATGTCGTGCAGGCCGCGAGCCTGGTCAGCGGGCATCCCATCGTGGCCGTGGATCGGTACGCGCAGAAGCTGCAGCAGGCGCAGGCCTTCGGGGCCACGCACACCGTGCTGGCCAACGGGGACGGGGTGCGCGCTCGGGCGCTGGAGGCGACCGGCGGCCAGCTCTTTGACGCCACGGTCGACACCACCGGTCTGGCGGCGGTCCGAACGCTGGCGTATGAGCTGACCAGCCATACCGGGATGACCGTGCTGGCCGGCGTGCCGGCCCAAGAGGATCGTCTCACCCTGGATTCTTTTCCGCTGCATTTCGGCCGCCGGATTATCGGCTCGCATGGCGGCGACACGCGCCCGGATCTGGACATCCCGCGCGCCATCCGGCTCTACCGGAACGGCCGGCTCAAGCTGGAGGAGCAGATTACCCATCGCTTCACGCTGGATCACATCAACGAGGCGATGGAGCTCGTCGAGCGCGGCGAGGCGGCGCGGTGCGTCATTGCGATGGCACGCGACGTGACGGCCGATCAAGCGGGCGTGGCGGAGTCCGTCGACGCTGGCTCGGGATCCGACCGCGGGCGAACACCCGTCGGACTGGCTGGAGCGCGCTGAGGGCGTCACGCGAAGCGACCAGATGAAAGACGTGCGGCAAGTCAGCGAGGAGGTCCTGGTCACGACGCAGGACCTGACCACGGTGAGCCGTCAGGACATTGAGCGCTTGAAGGACTGGTCCCGACGCACCCGCCGCGGACGGATCCGCCTCTGCGCCCACCGAGACCTGGACGCCTCGGTGCATGAGATGCTGATCGTCCACCCGAAGGGCGCCTACGTGAGGCCGCACAAGCACGCAGGAAAAGAAGAATCGCTGCACCTGATTGAGGGGGCGATCACCGTCGTGATCTTCGCAGACGACCAGTCGGTGCGGACGGTCATCCCGATGGGCGAGTACGGCACCGGCCGCGCCTTCTACTACCGGCTGGCGGCGGATATCTACCACACGCTCCTGATCGAATCGGAGCACGTGGTGTTCCATGAGGCCACGAGCGGTCCCTTCAGGAAGGCGGACATGGTGATCGCGCCCTGGGCGCCGGCCGAAGAAGATCAGCCGGCGGTCGAACGGTTTCTCCAGATGCTGAGCGGGCAGGTCGAGGCGCTGCAGGTGCACGCATGAGCGACACGCTGCGCGCGCTGTACGACGAGGTCCTCGCCCACTACCGTAGTTGTCCGCCGCGGGATGTGCCGCTGTCGGATACCTGGGTGCAGACCCTGCGGCACCGCGGGCATCTCTATGAGTTCGACGACATGATGCGCATGCTCTCGCCGGGCAACACAGTGAACTTCTGGATCGATGACCTCCAGTATCTCATTGACCAGACGGCACTCGACCAGAGCGACCCGGTGGTCCGCCGGCTCCTGGAACTTGGGGAGAGCGAGTTCGGCGCGCCGCGCAAGGACCTCGTCATCGAGGGCCGCAGCATGGCCAGCAATTTTCTGCATTACGTCGGCTATGCCGCGCGCATCATCCACGCGATCGAGGCGCGAGGTCTGCGCGAGCCCTCGATCCTGGAGATCGGCGGAGGGTTGGGTGGGCTAGCCTCGATTCTGCGTCGCTACTACGGCGAGCGGCTGACGCTCTATCTCGCTGATATTCCCGAGACCCTCTTGATTCAGGAATGGTACCTGCGGGCGTGCTTCCCCGAGGCGGCCTGGACCTACAAAGCCAGCGAAGCTCCTGCGGCGTTTCGCCGCGGCGGCATCAACTTCATCAATGCCTACGTCCTGGACAGCCAGGATCTTGCGCTGGACGCCGCCATCAACACGGATTCGATGCAGGAGATGACCCGCGAGACCGCCGAGGCCTACCTGCGCTACCTGGAGCGGAACATCGCCCCGGGCGGCTTCTTCTACTTTCAGAACCATTACGGTCACAGCACGTCCTCGGTGCCGGAGCCCTCCGAGTACCGCCTGGATGCGAACTGGACGATCGAGGCGGCTGAGCTGGCTTCGCAGATGGACTGCTGCGCGGAGTCGGAGCAGGCCCGGTTTATCTTCGCCCGGGCGCCACAGCCCGAGTCGGTTGAGACGCGAACGCTCATCCTGCGGCTGCTCTGGAATGGGCTGGTGACGGGGCGGATCGCCAACTCCCCGGCGCTGGTGCGTGAGCTGGCGGGCGTGCCGCGCCGCTGCGCGGCCTCGGAGGCGGTGCCCCAGATCGAACAGATTCTGCGGCGCCACGGGGTTGCGATCGGGCAGGACCTCCTCGCGCCGCTGGTGCAGGCGCGCTACTTTCCCCCCGCGTCGTTCGTCTCGCTGTATGGCGTGGCGCCGGTTCCGACGCGCCAGGCGAAAGATTTGAAGCAGCGGCACGCCGAAGCGGTGTGGGCGACGCAGTCTGCGGTGCTCCAGCTCATGGAGGCGGCCGCCGACGCCCCGGCCGCGTGGCCGGCGGAGGCTCTTCGCGCGCGGTTGAAGCAGACCTGTGGCGAACAGCTGTTGCCGCTAGGCGACACCGCCCGATCGGAGTACTGGTCCGCGTACGTGGCGTGCCTGCTGCTGGTTCTGGGCCACCGCAAGCCGGCGATCGCGCTCTTGGCGGAGTGCGCGCGCGGGTCATCGAATCCGTTCTGGCTGACGCGTTTCGCGTATCTGCTAATGCGGTTCGGGCAGTGCGCACAGGCGCACGACATGCTGCAGCGATCGGCGCGCGCGCCGCGCCTTGACTACTATGTCGCGCTCAAGTGCGCGGAGCTTGAGCAGGCGGCGGGAGACGCCGAGTCGGCTCGTCGGCGCCTGGAGCTGCTGGCCCGTGAGAACGGATGGGACTCGCCGCGGCTGGCGACGCTGGCGCGCACCGCCGCGCGGGTCGGCGCGGCGGATGTCCTGCAGACGACGTGCCGGGCCGTGTGGGATCAGCTCCCCAGCTCCCGCGTCTCCGTGCTGCTTGGCGTCCTCAGGGCCTCGACCTCGGAGGCGCCGGCCCGCGCGATTGTCAGGGACCTGGTGGGGCGGCTCGGCTCGGATCCCGGCACGAGCGATCCGGTCGCCTCAGGCGCGCTGCTGGTTGAGCTGGGCGAGCGGGAGGAGGGGTTACAGCAACTCATGGGCGCGGTGCAAGGCTGCGCCGGCGACTACTACAAGCTGGGGTTGGCAGGGAAGTTCCTTCAAGAGGCGGGCGCAGATCAGTTGGCCGACGCGTGCCTGGAACGGTCGCTGGCGCTGCGGCCCGATTCGTTTCTGCACCACGATTTCGTCGGCAACATCTATCTCGGCGCGCGGCGTTATGCGCAGGCGCTGGCTCAGTATGAGCGAAGCATCGCCCTGAACCCCTATCTGCGCCATATCCAAGCGAAACGCCTCTTCTGCCGCCTCCCCGAGACCGTGCGCGCGGCCGAGGTGTTCGGGGCGCCGTCGGATCTGGCCCTGGTCTTTCAGCGCAAGCAGGACTTCTATCATGACCTGGGACTCTCGAACAAGTAGTCCGCCGCAGCCCGCGGCTGCCGGGTGCTCACGGCGCCGGACCTGCCGGCTATGCGGCGGGACGGACCACGACCTGGTGTTGCCGCTGGCGCCGGCCCCGATCGTGGACGCGTACATCCCGGCCGATCGGCTGGAGGAACCGCAGCCGAGCTACCCGCTGGACCTGTTCTTATGCCGCGGGTGCGGCCACGCCCAGCTGCTGGACGTGGTGGATCCGAAGCTGCTGTACGTGGAGTACCTCTATGTCACGACGAGCTCGCTCGGGCTGCCCGAGCACTTCGCGCGCTATGCCGAGGATGTGATGCGCCGCATCAAGCCGTCACCCGGGGCGCTCGTGGTGGATATCGGCAGCAACGACGGCACGCTGCTGAAGGCCTTCACATCGCACGGCCTGCGCGTGTTGGGCATCGACCCAGCGCGCGAGATCGCGCGCGCCGCGACGGCCGCGGGACTGGAGACGCTGCCGATCTTCTTCACCGCCGAGGAAGGCCGCCGCCTGCGACAGGAGCGTGGGCCGGCCGCCGTGGTGACGGTGAACAACCTCTTCGCCAACGTGGATGACCTTGAGGACATGACCGCCGGGATCCGGGAATGGCTGGCGCCGGATGGCGTGTTGGTGTTTGAGAGTTTCTACCTCGCCGATCTGATCCAGAACATGGTCTTTGACTTCATCTACCACGAGCACCTGTCCGCCTTTTCCGTCACGCCGCTGGAGGCGTTCTTCCGGCGGATGGGGCTTGAGTTGATCGACGTGCAGCGCGTGCCGACCAAGGGCGGCTCGCTGCGCTACACGGTGCAGCGCGCCGGCGGCCCGCGACCGGTCGCGTCGTCGGTCGGTGAGCTCAAGGCCCACGAGGCGCGGATTGGGCTGCACCGGCGCGACATCTTCGAGGCCTTCGTCGCACGGATCGACGCTATCGAAGCGCAGCTCATGGAAGCGCTCCGGGTGCTCAAGGCCCAAGGCAAGCGGCTGGCCGGCTATGGGGCGTCGGCCACCAGCACGGTGCTGCTGTACCACTTCGGCCTACGCGAGGTGCTGGACTTCATTGCGGATGACAACCCGGATCGGCAGGGCCGCTTCAGCCCCGGCTGCCATCTGCCGGTGGTGGCCCCCGCGGCGCTCTACGAGCGCCGGCCGGATGCCGTGGTAATCCTGGCGTGGCGCTATGTGGAACCGATCCTGGGGAAGCATCAGGCGTTCCTGGATCAGGGAGGCGAGTTCATCGTGCCCTTGCCGCGCGTGCATCGGATCTCTCAACAGCGGGTGAGCCTGTGACGGCGCGCCGGAAGATCTTCTTCGCGGATCTCACGCACACGGCGCAAGGCATCGGCGCGCCGACGTTTCCCTTGGGCGTCAGCTTCGTCGCCGCCTACGCCATGCAGGAGCTGGGCGCCCGCGACTTCGACGTGCAGCTCTTCAAATTCCCCGCGGACCTGGAAGCCGCGCTGCGCACCGGGCGTCCCGATGTGCTGTGCCTTTCCAACTACAGTTGGAACTTCGAGCTGGCCTACACACTGGCCAGCCTGGCGAAAGCCCACCGCCCGGAGCTGAACGTGGTCGTGGGCGGGCCCAACTTCCCGATCGACGATGAAGAGAAGATCGAGTTTCTCCAGCACCGCCCGGCGATCGATTTCTACATCGAGCTGGAAGGGGAGATCGGCTTCGTCGAGCTCATCAAACGGCTCGATGCGCACGGCTTCGACGCGGTGCGCCTCAAGGCACAGGCCGAGCGCATTCAGAACTGCAGCTACCTGGTCGAGGGACGCCTGGTGACCGGCGTCATTGAGCGGATCAAGGACATTAATGTCATTCCCTCTCCGTACCTGACCGGGCTGCTCGACCCCTTCTTCGAGCTGCCGCTGGTGCCGATGGTGGAGACGACGCGAGGTTGCCCCTTCACCTGCGCCTTCTGCGCCGATGGCATCGCCATCAAAAGCAAGGTCAAGCGCTACGACACCGAGCGCACGCGAGAGGAGCTGCAGTACATCGCCAAACACGTGACGAAGACCGATGAGATTATCGTCACCGATCTGAACTTCGGCATGTATGCCGAAGACAAAGTGACCTGCGAGTATATCGCCCAGCTCCAGCAGCAGTACCACTGGCCCGTGCTGGTCAAGGCCTCCGCAGGCAAGAACATGACCGAGCGCATCATCGAGGCGGCCACCATCCTCAAGGGCAGTTGGATGCTTGGCGCGGCGATTCAGTCCTCCGACCCCGAGGTGCTAAAGGCGATCAAGCGCAGCAACATCTCCAGCGAGTCCTTCGAAAAATTCATCGAGTTCGGCAACCACGTAAGCCAAGATGCCCTGACGTACACCGAGATCATCCTGGGGATGCCGGCCGACACCAAAGAGAAGCACTTCGCCTCGCTGCGCTTCGGCATCGACAACCGGGTCAACAGCCTCCGGATGTACCAGGCGATGCTGCTCGTGGGCACGGAGATGGCCTCACGCCATACCCGGCGGGAGTACGGCTTAATGACGAAGTTCCGGACCGTGCCGGGCTGCGTCGGCAACTACGAGTTCTTCGGGGGCGTCCACCCGGTGGCGGAGATCGAGGAGATCATCGTCGGCAACAACACGATGCCGTTTGAGGATTATATCGAATGCCGCGTGGTGAACCTGCTCGTCGAGACCTGCTACAACAACGCGTTGTTCGAGGAAGTGTTCAACATGCTGCGGGCGATGCGCGTGCCGGTCTTTGACGCCCTCCTCTACATGAAGGACCATCCGGAGCTGCACACGCCGCGCATCCGGCAGATTCTCGACGAGTTTATCTTTCAGACCAGCAAGGACCTCTACGGCACGCGCGACGAGGCGGAACGGCTCGTGCTGACCCCCGAGATGATCAACCGGTATGTGGGGGGCGAGCTGGGGATCAATGAGCTCCTGGTCCACAAGGCGCTCCTGTATATGGAGTTGGAGGACCTCTCGATGCTGCTCTTCGCGGCCGTCAGGACGTGCCTCCGCGAGCGGAGCCTGCTGACGCCGGCGGTGGAGGAGTACCTGGAGCAGGTGCGCCGGTTCATCCTGCATCGCAAGCGGGCGATCGACCAGACCGACCAGGTGCTCGTTGACCAGTACACCTATGACTTTGGGGCCATTGGCAAGCTGCACTACGAGGTCGATCCGAACCTGCTCGCGACGCGGAGCCCGGTCGAATACACGTTTGCGCATGACGACCATCAGCGGCAGCACATCGCCAAGCAGATGGCGGTCTACACGTCGACTCCCGTCGGCCTGGGCCGCCTGATTCAGCGCAGCAACCTCAAGATGATGTATCGAAAGTTCGCCTGCGCGGCGCTGCCCAGCGCGGTGGAGGCCGGGGCCACATGAGGCTGGACGTGTCGGAACGGCAGGACCTGTATTATCAGCAGCGCGGCATCTCGCCGACCTACAAAGGCCTGGCCAGCGCGCGCGAGCTGGACGAGCATGAGCGGCGCCGGGCCGGGCTGCTCGTGGAGAAGCTCCATCTGCCCCCGAGGCTCTTCCGTGGGGCGCGTCTGGTCGAATTCGGCCCCGATTCGGGCGAAAACGCCCTCGTGTTCGCGCGATGGGGCGCCGAGGTGACGCTCGTGGAGCCCAACCCGAGCTCCTGGGCCAACATCCAGGCGTATTTTGAGCGGTTCGGGCTGCGGGAGCGGCTGCGCGACCTGGTGAAGGTGGACTTGGAGGGGTTCCAGAGCCAGGAGCGCTTTGACATCGTCGTCGCCGAAGGGTTCGTGTACACCATCCCCGATGCCGTCTGGATCGGCCTGTTCACCCGGATCCTGGCGGAGGATGGGCTGGGCCTCATCTCCTACTATGAAGCCTACGGTTCGCTGATGGACCTGGTGCTGCGGGCGATCCATGCCCGGATGAGGGCCCTGACACACCTGGAGAGCCAGGCCATCGCCGCCAAGCTCTTCCAGACCAAATGGGATTCCGTCCCGCACACACGGACGCTGGCGACGTGGGTGATGGATGTGCTGGAGAACCCGTCGGTGCGGTTGCGCTATTTCTTCGATGCCCGCGCGTTGTGCGCGCGGCTCGCAGAGGCCGGGTTCTCGTTATATTCGTCGTGGCCGGCCTATACCGACGGCCTGCGGGTCCATTGGCATAAGCTGGACGTGCCCAAGGCGCAACGGCAGGCGCAGGATGCGAAGTTTATCGCGCGCAATAGCCTCAGTGTCGCATTGGGAACAACGCTGTTCTGCTGCGCCGAGTCCGAAGCAACCGTCATGTCGATGCGCGCGTCGTTGCGGGATGTCCTGGAGTCCATGGATCAGCTGATCGATGCGCTCGATCCCGAGGCCATCGCGCGGGGCCTCCACGCGCTCGGTCAACTCGAGGAGCTCCTGCGGCATGCGCCGTTTCTCGCGGATTCCCCCCAGGACAAGCCCCAAGCGCTGCGCCTGATCCGCGGTCTGCAGCAGCTCCTGCGGTGGCTGGCGGCCGGTGAGGCCGAGCGCGTGATGCAGTGGTGCAACACGGACCCGGCCTTCATCGCCTGCTGGGGCTTGCCGCATCACTTCGCGGTGTTTCGCAAGGCGCGCGGTGTCAGCGCATGATGGAGAAGCGCCACTGTCTTGTGATTGGGGGCACGCGGGGGATCGGCCGCGCGTTCGTGCGGCTCCTGGCGGGCCAAGCGGATCATGCCCTCTCCGTGATCGGACGTCGTCCCGGGTCGGAGTCCGACGAGCCACTGCCCGGGGTCCGGTCGTGGACGGCGGACGTGCTGGACGAGGAGCGCCTGACGGTTGTGTTGCGCGAGGTCATGCGCGCGCAAGGCAAATTGCACGAGCTGGTCTGCTTTCAGAAGTACCGGGGGGACGGCGAGGCGTGGGACGGGGAGCTCGCGACGAGCCTGACGGCGACCAAGCGGCTGATCGAGCGGCTCGCGGAGGAGTTCGACCCGATGGCCGATGACCGCGCCATCGTGCTGGTAAGCTCGATCGCCAGCCGCTTCGTGGCCGAAGAGCAGCCGGCCAGCTACCACGTGGCGAAGGCAGGCTTGGTGCAGATGGCGCGGTACTACGCCACCACGCTCGGGCCGCGAGGGATCCGGGTCAACGCCGTGTCGCCCGGGACCATCCTGAAGGCGGAGTCCCGCGCATTCTATTTGGCGAATGAGCCGCTGGCGGAGCTCTACCGGCGCATCACGCCGCTGGACCGCATGGGCACGGCCGAAGAGGTCGCGCAGGTCATCGCGTTCCTGTGCAGCCCGAAGGCCTCGTGGATCACCGGCCAGAATCTCGTCGTTGACGGAGGCGTGTCCCTGCAGACGCACGAATCGATGGCCCGCAAGCTCGCGGATCTTGGCCAGCTGCGCGTCACCCGTCAGCCCAGCGTGAGCCCCCGATGAGCGCTCCGGTGCGCGTGGGGGTGGTGGGCGCCGGATTGATGAGCCAGCTGGCGCATCTGGCGAACTACCAGCAGATCCCGGGTTGCCGGCTGACGGCGCTGGCGGAGTTGCGGCCGGAGCTGCGGCGCCGCGTGGCCGAGCGGTATGGCATTCCTCGGTCGTACCCGAGCCACCGGGAGCTGCTTGCGGATGCCGAGGTGGACGCGGTCGTCGTGGTGACTCCGCGCCGCGCGACCGGCCCGGTCGCGCTCGAGTGTCTGGAGGCCGGCAAGCACGTGCTGACCGAGAAACCCATGGCCTCCACCGTCGAGCAAGCGGAGCGATTAGTGAGCGCGGCCCAAGCGCACGGCGTTCGCTATGCGGTGGGCTACATGCGGCGGCACGATGAGGGCGTCGAGTGCGCGAAACGTCTGATGGACGATGTGCTGCGTCGCGGGGACCTGGGGCCGGTGATTTTCGCGCGCGCCCACTGCTTCATGGGAGAAGGGTACGCCAACATCGATGGGCAGATCACGACGACGGAGCCGGTTGGCGACGCGATGCCCGAGTGGCCCATGGCGCCGGCCTGGGTGCCACAGGAGCGGCAGGCGGACTACGCCGGCTTCCTCAATGTCTATTGTCATACCGTCAATCTCCTGCGGTACCTCATGGGCCGCACGCCCTCTGTGGACTACGCGCAGTTCGAGCGGGCGGATGGCCGCGTGGCCGTGCTCGATTTCGGCGAATGGCGGGCCGTGCTGGAGGCAGGCCGGTTTACCTCGCGCGGATGGGATGAGTCGCTCGAGATCTATTTCGCCCACGGCCGGCTACGGGTCGTGCTGCCGCCCGCCATGTTGCGGAACGTGCCGGCCACCGTCGAGCTCTATCAAGGCGGCAGCATTCAGCAGGTGCAAGCGCCTCAATGTGGCTGGAGCTGGGCGTTTCGCCGGCAGGCGGAGGCGTTCGTGCGAGATGTGCAGGAAGGGCGTGAGCCGCTCGCCGGCGGGCAGGATGCGCTCGACGATATGCGCCTGATCGACGACCTGTGGCGGGCGGCGCTGCGCGAGCCGAAAGCCGCGCTGGTGGCCTCTTCATGAGCCCTCTCAACGCGCTGGAGGAGACCGTCGTCCATGACGTCCCATGGTGGAAGACCTCTATCTGCGGACCCCAGGAGATCCAACGGTTTCTGGACGCCGCGGCCGGCGAGCACATCAGCCAGGGGCCGGTGACCGCAGAGCTTGAGACCCGGCTCGCCGCGGCCCTGGAGGTCCCCTATGCCGTCGCGACCACCAGCGGCAGTGTCGCGCTCCTCATGGCGCTCATGGCACTGGGGATCGGGCGGGATGACGAGGTGATCGTGCCGAACCGGACCTTCATTGCCACCGCGCATGCCCCGTGGCTTCTGGGCGCCAAGGTGGTGCTGGTGGATGCGCAGCCCGAGTCCCCGAACATGGACGTCGCGCAGCTGGAGCGCCTCATCACCCCACGAACCAAGGCCATCATGCCGGTCCACCTGAATGGGCGAGCCGTGGACATGGAGGCTGTGCGCGCGCTCGCCACGGCGCACCGCCTGCTGGTCATCGAGGACGCGGCGCAGGCACTGTTCTCGCGCAATGCCCGCGGCATGCTCGGGACCCAGTCGGACGCGGGCTGCTTCTCGCTGGGGGTGACGAAGCTGCTGTCGACCGGCCAGGGCGGTTTCGTGGTCACCAGACGCCAAGACGTCTATGAGCGCCTGCGCCTCATCCGCAACCACGGCGTCGACGACGTCCTGACCGGAAGCTTCCAACAAGGGGGGTTTAATTTCAAATTCACGGATCTCCTCGCGGCGATCGGCCTGGCGCAATTGGCGCGCGGGTCCGAGCGCATCGCGCATGCGCGCCGCGTGTACGCGCGCTACGCAGAGGCCCTGGCCGAGCTGCCGTTCATGCGGCTCATCCCCGTGGATGTGGCTGGGGGAGAAGTGCCGCTGTGGATCGAGGTCCTGTGCCCGGAGCGGGCGACGTGCGTGGAGTTCCTCGCGGCCCGCGGGGTGCGCACACGCCTGTTCCTGCCGGATCTGCACCGCTCGCCCCATCTGATGAACCGGGGGGAATTCCCGCATTCCACGCGGTTCAGCCAGCAGGGCCTGTGCCTGCCGTGCGGGCCCGCGTTGTCGCTGGAGCAGGTTGAGCGGGTGATCGACGTGTTGCAGCGCTACCGGGACCGATCATGAGCGCGCGAGCACGCCTGGCGCGATTTCTTCGACGGCAGATCAGGGACCTACGCGAAGGCGGCGTGCCCGTTGCCTGGCGCAAGGCGCTGATGTCGTGTGAGATGCTCCTGGCGATTCCATTCGTGCTCGTCGTGCGCCTACTGCGCCCGCTGCTGGCCGTCCGCTTCGCCGGGCTGCCGACCGAAGGGATGGGAACGCTGGCGGCGACGCTGGAGATCTACCTCTGCGAGCGCGAGGCTGGCTTGCACGGCCGGCGGGCTATCGACCTGTTCTGCCGCAGTCAGCTGGTGTGCAACGAGCAGCTGACGAAGATGTGGGAACGGGTCGTGCCCATGAGCCGGTTTATTCGCGCGGCCGAACGGGTCAACCGCTGGCTGCCTGGCGGCCGGGGCAACCGGGTACCGTGGGAGCGGACGCAGTGCTATGACCTGCACGGGCTGCTGGCGCACACACGTCCGCACATCGCCTTCACGGCGCAAGAAGAAGCGCATGGCCGCGCGGAGCTGCGCCGGATCGGCGTTGGCGACGGAGCGGACATCGTGTGCTTTTATGCTCGTGATGCGGCCTACTACCTGAGCCGTCCCTCCGTGCGCAGCCCGACGGCGGAGCGGCAGCACGACCACCGCAACTCGGAGATCCGGGCCCAAGTCCCGGCCATGCACGCCATGGCCCAGCGCGGCTACGTCGCGGTCCGGATGGGTGCGGGCGTATCCCAGCGGCTTGGCGTCGTGCATCCCCGGATTCTGGATTATGCGATCGACTCGCGGACGGATTTCCTAGATGTCTACTTGTGCGCCAGGTGCCACTTTTTCCTGGGGGACAGCGGCGGGCTGGCGTCCGTCCCGATGGTGTTCAGGCGCCCGGTGGCGATGGTCAATTCGATCCCTCTGGAATACGCCTGGAGCTGGGCGCCTCAGGATCTCTTCCTGCCCAAGCTCCTCTGGTTGCGGTCCGAGCAGCGCCTCCTGACATTTCCCGAAATCATGGGCTCGAGGATCGGGCGATTGATGGACGCGCAGCTGTACGAGCAGGCCGGAATTGACGCGATCGACAACACCCCGGAAGACATCGCGGCGTTGGCCGTGGAGATGGACGAGCGGCTCAAGGGGACGTGGCAGACCCACGAAGAGGATGAGGAGCGTCAGCGCCGCTTTTGGAAGCTGTTCGCCCACAGCAAGCACCACCGGCACATCCGCTCAAGAATCGGCGCGGCGTTCCTGCGCCAGCATCAGGCGTTGCTGGAGGCGCCCGCGCGACGGGTGCAGGTGACGGCATGAGCGAGCGCGTGGCGCACCGGCGGTTTGTCGTCCTCGATCGGGACGGCACCGTGATCGTGGAGCGGCACTATCTGTCGGATCCGGAGCATGTGGAGCTGATCCCCGGCGTGGCGGAGGCGCTTCGACAATTACGCCAGATGGGGCTGGGCATCGTGATCCTGACGAACCAATCGGCGATCGGCCGCGGCTTCTTCGACGCGCGTCGCCTGGCGGCGATCCATCAACGGATGACGGACCTGCTCCGCGCGGCGCAGGCGCAGGTGGAGGGGATCTACCATTGCCCGCATCGTCCGGACGATGGCTGCATCTGTCGCAAGCCGCGGGCGGGCCTGCTGGAGCGCGCGGCGCGCGAGCTGGGGTTTGAGCCGCGGGACAGTTTCGTGATCGGTGACAAGGCCTGCGACGTGGAGCTGGGGCGGCGCGTCGGGGCCACGACGTTCCTGGTCCGGACCGGGTACGGCGCGCGGATGGCCGAAGCCTGCAAAGCCCACACCGATCATCTCGTGGAAGACCTCGGGGCGGCCATCCCGGTGATCAGGCGCCTGGTGAACCATCCCGGCGCGCCCCACGATGCCGCCGCGGTGGCGAGGGTCGCCTCATGAGCCCGGCGAACGTCGAGGCCGTGATTCTGTGCGGAGGGCGCGGCACGCGCCTGGGGACCCTCAGCGCCGCCACGCCGAAACCGCTGCTGCGGGTAGGCGGGGAGCCGTTTGTGCTGCACCTCATTCAGCGGTTGGCGCGGGAGGGCGTCACGAGGGTCGTGCTGGCGGCGCACTACTTGGCCGCGCAATTCGGGGCATTCGTCCTGGCTCACCGCGGGCTGGTGCCGGAGCTCGAGCTGCTCGTCGAGCCGCACCCGCTGGGGACCGGCGGCGCGCTTCGCTTTGCCGCGGAGGCCGTGCGCTCAGAGACGTTCGTGGCGCTCAACGGCGACACGTGGATGACACAAACGATCGCGCCGGTGCTTCAGGAGCACGCTGACGCCGGTCGGGACTGCACGGCGGTGGTGGCGCCGGCCGCGCGCGTGGAGTGCGGCGCGTCACAGAAAGGGGTGTGGGACATCGGACCGGAGCACGAGGTGCGCGGCTTCACCACGCCGGATCTCGTCTCATCTGGATGGGTGAACGCCGGCATGTATGTGTTCAAGCGAGCCCTGGTCCTGGCTTGGCCGACGGGATCCTACAGCCTTGAGGCCGAGGCGCCTCGCCTGCTGCGGGGCGCGCGCGCCGGCCTGTTCTATTCAAACGCCCGGCTGCTGGACATCGGCACGCCCGAGTCCTATGCGCGGGCGGCGCAGGAGCTCGCCGGCTCCGCTTCGGCGGGAGCCTCCGCATGAGTCCAACGAGCGCGCCGACCGCGGCAGCGCCCCCGCAGCGGAAGACCCCGTATCGGGTGAGCTTCGGGCACATCGAGGTGGGCGAGGCCGGCCGGCGCTACGTGCATGAGGCCCTCAACCGGAATTGGATTTCCGAAGGCGCCAACGTGCAACGCTTCGAAGCGGGATTCGGGAGGCTGTTCGGGTACCGTCATGCGATTGCCACCAGCTCGGGCACCGATGCAGGGATCGTCGCGATGGCGGCGCTGCTGGACTGCGGGGCGTCGCGGGGCGATGAGGTGATCACTCCGGCCCTGGCGTTCGTCTCGACGGCCAACTGCATCCTGGCCGCGGGACTGGTGCCGACGTTTGTCGATGTGGAGCTCCAGACGCTGAACATCGACCCGGCCCTGATCGAGGCGGCGATCACGCCCAGGACACGGGCGATCCAGGTCGTCCACACGATGGGCAAGCCCTGCGACATGGACGCGATTCTTGCCATCGCCAGGCGGCATCGGCTCCGGGTGATCGAAGATTGCTGCGAGGCGCACGGCGCGACGCGGGGCGGCCACGTGGTGGGCTCGTTTGGAGACCTGGGCCTCTTCAGCTTTTACACCGCGCACCTGATCTGCAGCGGCGAGGGCGGAATGATTTCAACGAATGACCCGGAGCTCGCTGGCCTGTGCCGCTCCATCCGCAGCCACGGGCGGCGCGGGGGCCAGCTGTACTTCGCGTTTGACCGGATCGGCTTCAACTCCAAGATGAACGACCTCGAAGCCGCCATCGGCCTGGAGGGCCTGGAGCTGTTCCCTCAGACCTTCGCCATCCGTCGCCGCCACCTCAACCGGCTGTGGGAGTTGCTGAGCCCCCTCGAGGACCGCCTCCTCTTGTATCGCGACGGCCCGGACGAGATCATCTGCCCGCACGCGTTGCCCATCGTCCTGCGGGACGCGCAGGCCTCGATGGAACCGCTCTACCAGCGGCTGGAAGCGCAGGGCATCCAGTGCAAAACGCTGTTTGGCTCCCTGCCGACCCAGCACGCGGCGTTTGCATTCCTGGGCCATCGCGAAGGGCAGTTTCCCGTGGCCGAGCGGATCGGCCGCACCGGGCTGCATTTCGGCGTGCACCAATACCTGAGCGATGACGACCTCGTGTACGCGGCGCAGGCCGTCCGCGCCTTTTTCGCATGACCACACCGCCGACGCCGCGGCTTCGCACGGTGCTGATTACGGGCATCACCGGCTCAGGCGGCAGCTATCTGGCCGAGTATCTTGTGGAGCATCATCCGCAGCTCGAGGTGCACGGGCTGGCCCGCTGGCACAGCACGGCCGGGGCTGAGCATCTCTCGCAGGTGGCGGGGAAGGTGACCGTGCACGAATGCGACCTGACCGATTTGAGCTCGGTCTTCGGGGTGCTGAAATCGGTGCGGCCGGATGCGATCTTCCATTTGGCGTCGCATGCGAACGTGCGGGCGTCCTTCATCACGCCGCTGTCGGTGTTGCAGAACAACATCATGAGCACCGCCAATCTCTTCGAGGCGATCCGCTTGGTGCCGCTGGATCCGATCGTCCAGTTGTGCAGCACCTCCGAGGTCTACGGGCAAGTGGGCCCCGAGGACGTGCCGATCACCGAAGCGACCGCGTTGAAGCCCGCCAGCCCCTACGCGGTCTCGAAGACCGCGCAAGACCTGCTGGGCTGGACGTACTTCAAGAGCTACGGGATGCGCATCATCCGCACGAGGATGTTCGCCTACATCAACCCCCGGCGCAGCGATTTGTTCGCCAGCTCGTTCGCCAAGCAAGTGGCTCTGATCGAGTGCGGGCTGCAAGAGGAGCTGGTGCACGGCAACCTCGACTCCATCCGCACGCTGATTGATGTCCGCGACGCCATGGCGGCGTATTGGGAAGCCCTGGTGCACTGCGAGCCGGGGCAAGCCTACAACATCGGCGGCACGACCACAATCAGCGTCGGGCAGTTCCTCGAGCGGCTGCTGAAGCACAGCCGCGTGCCGATCCGCACGAGGCTCGACCCGGACCTGCTGCGGCCGGCGGACGTCACGCTGCAGATTCCCAGCGTCGAGAAATTCCGGCAGGCCACGGGATGGGCGCCTCGCTACTCATTGGAGGAGAGCGTGGAGCTGCTCCTGAGCTATTGGCGCTCGCAGGCCGAGCGGCTCGCCAGGCGCCAGGCCGAGCCGGTCAGGCCGTCATGAACATTCTGGTCACCGGCGGGGCGGGCTATCTCGGATCCGTCTTGGTGCCCGCGCT
>JAHFGW010000040.1 GCA_023247235.1 Candidatus Omnitrophota bacterium
CCCTGTGCGATATCTGCGTCCGCGTCCCTTCCAAGGTGACGGCTCGAATCCAGGAAGCGCACCTGGCGATCGGCCATATTCTCTGCGCGCTTGTGGAAGCCGCCCTCTTTGGGCGCGGCTCCACGGGCCCAGGCCCTAAGGGCCGGGCGGCCCATCGCTAGGGCGCCAGAGCCGCGGCATGACTCCCCCACGGGCTTCGCTTGGCCGAAAGATCGTCGCCCGTACGACCCTGGCTCGGACCATCAACCAGCTTCGCGGCAGGGGCCGGCGCATCGTGTTCACCAATGGCTGCTTTGACCTGCTCCATGCCGGGCACGTCAGGTTGCTCGAGCGGGCCCGAAGCCTCGGTGACGTGCTGGTCGTCGGCCTCAACAGCGATCGGTCGGTGCGCGCGCTCAAGGGCCGGGGACGGCCGGTGGTCGGCCAGCAGGACCGGGCGCTCGTCCTTGCCGCCCTGGCCAGCGTGGACTACGTGACGATCTTTGACGAGCCGACGCCGTATGAGCTGATCGCTCGCCTCACCCCCGACGTGCTCGTCAAAGGCGGCGATTGGAGCGCCAGGGCGATTGTCGGACGGGACCTCGTGGAGCGGCGCGGCGGGCGTGTGGTCCGGCTGCCGCTGGTGCCTGGCCGCTCGACCACTGGCCTGCTGCAGCGCCTCGGCTTGTGCTGAGGCCGATGCCTGACGCTACGTCTCGGCGCGCGCTCCTTCGCATCGTGGACGCCAACGCGAACCGGGCGCTTGAGGGCCTGCGCGTCGTCGAGGATCTTGCGCGCTTTCACCTCCGATCGGCGCGCGCCTTCCGCCGGCTGCGCGCGCTACGCCATGGGATTGCGGGTGCGGTTCGACGGCTCCCGGTTTCCCCTGTGACGCTCGCCCAATCCCGGGCGAGCCGCCAAGACGTCGGTCGAGCGGCGCCCAGTCGACCCCTGCCGTCCCTCGAACGGTTGCTCCTGGTGAACCTCCAACGCGCGAAGGAATCCCTGCGGGTCCTGGAAGAGAGCGCACGGTGCCTGGAGCCCCGGCGATCCGCGGACTTCCAACGGCTGCGTTTTCAAACGTATGAAACAGAACGCGAGCTCCTCATCCTCGTGGCGGCTGTACGTCATCGTGGATCGCGTCGCCTGCGGCGATCGCGATCCGGTTGACGTGGCTGCCGCGGCGATCCGCGGCGGCGCCGACGTGATCCAACTCCGCCAGAAGGACGGTTCGGATGCCCAGGTGCTGGCTCTCGGGGCCGCCGTCTCGCCGCTAGCCCAGGCGGCCGGTATCCCCGTGATCATCAACGATCGCGCGCACGTGGCGCAGGCGTTGCCTGGTGCCGGTCTGCACCTGGGGCAAGCGGATCTCCCACTCGCCCGGGCCCGGTCGGTGCTGGGACCCAACCGGCTCATCGGGAAATCCACGCACAGCCTTGAACAGGCGCTTGCCGCCCAGACTGAAGGAGCGGACTACATAGGGTTGGGTCCGATCTTTCCAACTCCGACGAAGCCGGACTATGGGTGCATCGGCCTGGACGTGATCGCCGAGGTACGCCGGCGCGTGCTGAGGCCCGTGGTGTGCATCGGGGGCATTGATGCGGAGCGCTTGCCGCGGGTGCTCGCGGCCGGCGCCGGCTGTGTGGCGGTGGTCCGGGCTGTCTGCGCCGCCGCAGATCCCGAAGAGGCGACCCGGGCCCTCAAGCGTATCCTCGAACAATTCCATCACACCCCCTCCCCCTCCTCCCTATAATGGTTACGCGTCAGTGCGGAATGCGAAGTTCGGAATGCGGAATTCCGCCAGAGAAATACTCCGCTGAGCGTCGCTTCCTCTTAGGAAAGGAAGACCAGGGAGTGAGCCATGGGATCTCAATGGCGAACGACCGCTAGGAAGGAAAACCTAGGTTTTCCTTCCTAGGAACCGCCCGTCTGATGACAGCAGGCGGTTTGCGGGTATAGCACAGTGGTAGTGCACCAGCTTCCCAAGCTGGCCACGCGGGTTCGATTCCCGCTACCCGCTTATCTCAGCACAAGAGACGTGTCCCGGTTGTTTGAATCGGCGGAACATAACTGAATCGAGCGGCCTGCATCCTGCTGGCGGCGCTGGCATTGGGATGTGCCACGGACTGGGTGGACCCAGTTGCGTCGCCTTCCGTCGCTGACTATCCTATTGAGGCGGCTGTGCGCGAGGCACCGCCTCCGCCTCAGGTTCCGAGCGCGTTGTCTTACCGCGTGCAGCGTGGCGATACGCTCTGGGCCATCGCCCGCGAGTACGGCATCGATGTCGAGACGCTCGCCAGAGCCAATCGGGTCTCCAACGCGTCCAAGCTCCGTGTGGGGCAGCGGCTGGTCATTCCGCTTGTGCGCGACAGCGGACGGTTCATCTGGCCGGCCCATGGCACCCCACGCTCATTGGGCGCTCTGGGACTTGAGCTCGCAGTCCCCCCAGGGACGGTCATCCGGGCCGCGCGGGGCGGCCATGTCGCCGTGGCGGCCAACTCGCTCCAGGGCTGGGGCAAGCTCGTGGTGCTTGATCACGGCGATGGCTATGTCTCTATTTATTCCGGGCTGGGAGAGATCCTCACCGGGCCCGGGCAGGTCGTGGCCCAAGGACTCCCCATCGGCCGCGCCGGCCCCCACGCACTGCTGTTTCAGATCCGCCGGGGCGTGTATGCAACAGATCCTCGCACCTTGCTTCCTTAGAATCGGATGCCCCGCATGATCGCGGACATGAATCTCCGGCCGGCCCTTACGACGCACCTGCTTCAGCGGGTGCGCGCCTTCCAGGAAGGCTTCCGCCACAACCTCGCGCTCCTGGGCCCACCGGGCATTGGCAAGACCTTCCAGCTGCAGCAGGTGATGGGGCAGTTGCCCGAGGGCATGGCCGCCATTTATTGCCCGGTCTACCGCGAATCCAGCCGCTCCTTTCTGACACGACTCAGCTCCGCGATTCTGCAGGCTGGGTTGGACGCGTGCGGGCCACGCCCCGCGAGTCTGGCGGCCGGGATCGAGCGCCTGGGAGCGGAGCGCTCGTTGGAGACCTTGCTCACGGCGGCTCAGCCCTGTCTTCCCAAGACGGCTGACGCGCTGCGTCATGTCGAGCGCCTCTTGAATCGCCGCGCGCTCGCGGACGCGTTCAGCAGCGCGCTCGATGCGGTCGCCCAGCTGAACCTGGAGCTGCGGCGGCCGGGCCTCTTCATACTCGATGAGTTCCTGTTTCTTGAAGACCTGGGGTTCTCCCACGCCTTTAATGAGCTCGGGAAACGGGTCATGACGTGGCCCTCGACGCAATTCGTCCTGGCCAGCTCAAGCCCCGTGCGCGCTCGGCGGATCCTGCGAGAGCGGTTTCAGCTGCTGTTCGGGCAGTTCGAGCTCATCACGGTAGACAGCCTCGATGCGTCGCGGGTCAACACCTGGATGCAATGGGAGCTGCGGCCGCTGTGCGGAAGCAACGAGACGCTCATGCCATTCTTGAACTGGTGGCTGGGCCCGTACCCCTGGTATCTGCATGTCCTCGTGCGCCGGTTGCGCGAGCAGGCGGCCTTGCGTCAGGTCACCGAGCTGTCCGAGGGCCTCTTCCTCCGAGCCGCGTGGGACGTGCTGGGAAGCGCGGACGGCCCGCTGTATCAATGGTGCGTACGGCGCCTGGAGCCACTCGAACATGTCGTCGCCGGCGGCCGGGCCGTGGAAGCGCTGCTCCAATTAGCAGAGGGCGCTCGAACCGCCACGGCGGTCGGGCAGCGCATCGGACGCGGCGGGCTGGCGCAAGCGCTGGAGACGCTGTCCGACTATGATCTGGCGCAGCGAACCGGGACCTGCTGGATTGTGCCGGATCCCGTGTTGCGGTGCTGGGTCTCGACCGTGCTGTCAATGCATCGGGCCGAGGCCGGGTGGAACCCCGAGCAGTTGCGGGAACGGCTGGCGGAGTATCTTCGCGGCCTGTGGCGCGCGTGGATCGAGCGCAGCCAGCGCACGCTGACGGAGCATGTGACCGAGCTGCTCACGAGCTTTGAGGACGAGCTGGTGTGCCTGGATGAGAAGACCGGGCGGTTGCCTCAATTTGAACGCATTGAGCCCCAGAGTGAGCCCGGTTATTCGGGCACGTTTCTCCTGGCCGAGGCCGAAGGGCGTCGCTGGTGCTATGCGATTGCGGATGAGCCCGTCACGGAGGAAGGGATCGTCCGCTTCGAGACATTTTGTCGATCACGACAACCGAAGCCGGTACGGAAAGTCTTGGTCGCAAGCCAGGGGCTCGACGAGAATGCCAAGGTGCTCGCGAAGGCCTCGAACATGTGGGTCTGGGGTGCCCGAGAGCTCGACGTGCTCCGCACGCTCTACCATTCCACGCACGAGCTGGGCGCCCATGCAACCCGTTAAGCAGCTCTGGGCGCCCTGGCGCCACGCCTTTGTCGCGGGCCCGAGGCCCACACGCTGCATCTTTTGCGCGGCAAAACATCCCCGCCTTGACCGCGCGTCGCACGTCGTGGTGCGCGCCCGCCATGCGTTCGGGATGCTCAACCGCTACCCGTATAGCACCGGCCACGTGCTGGTGGCTCCGTACCGGCATGTGGCCCGCTTGGAGGCGTTGCGCCTGCAGGAGTGGCAGGACATCTGGGCGTTGGCGGCCGAGCTGATCAAGCGCCTCAAGCGCGAGGTACGACCGCATGGATTGAATGTCGGCATGAACCTCGGACGCGCGGCAGGCGCCGGCATCGTCGGTCATCTCCACCTCCACATTGTCCCGCGCTGGTCTGGAGACACCAATTTCATGCCCGTCCTTGCCGGCACCAAGGTCATGCCGCAGTCGCTGGAGCAGCTGTTCAAGGTGTTGCGCCGCCGTTCCGCCTCATCACAGGCCGCCTCATGACGATCACCTCCAGCGATCCCAGCGCGCCGCTGGCCAGCCGAGAAGAGCTGGAAGCGCGCGAAGGGCAGTGGCTGGCCTCCTACGCCATGAAAAGCGGGCGCACGCGCGGCCGCCAGCACCCGGAGCCCGAGGATCCGTTCCGTACGGTCTACCGGCGCGATCGCGACCGCATCGTGCACACCACCGCGTTTCGCCGCCTGGAGTACAAGACGCAGGTGTTCGTTAATCATGAGGGCGACTATTATCGGACCCGTCTGACCCATACGCTGGAAGTCGCGCAAATCGCTGATTCCATCGCCCGCGTCCTGCGCCTCAATGAGGACCTCGTCGATGTCGTCGCCCTGGCGCATGACATCGGCCACCCCCCCTTTGGCCATGCGGGCGAAGACGCCCTGCGCGAGCTCATGGCCGATCATGGGGGCTTTGATCACAACCTGCAAGGGCTGCGCGTCGTCGACCTGCTGGAGCAGCGCTATCCGAGCTTTCCGGGGCTGAATCTGACTTGGGAGGTCCGCGAGAGCATCAACAAGCACCGGACCCCCTACGCGCCCCCCGACATGGAAGTGGCGCTGGATCCCAGCCTCTCGCCCCTGTTGGAAGCCCAAATCGCCGATGTCGCGGATGAGATCGCCTATGACAACCATGACCTGGATGACGGGCTCACCTCGGGCATCCTCAAAGAGGAGGAACTGGCGGCATCCGAGCTGTGGCGGCGCGCACACGAAGCCGTCGAGGCCGCCGGGGGCTCGGCCAGCGCCGAGATCGCCAAGTACCAGACGATCCGGCACCTCATCAATTGGCAGGTCAGTGACCTCACCCAGGCGACGATCCGACAACTGGGCCGATTGAAAATCAGTTCGGTGGAGGACGTCCGGGCGTGCCCGGAGCGCCTGGTGGTCTTCAGCGAGGAGATGCAGCGCCTGCGTCTGCCGCTGAAACGGCTGTTATGGACCCAGCTCTATCAGCACTATCGCGTCGTGCGGATGGCGGACAAGGCCAAGCGATTCCTGGGCGAGCTCTTCGCGCTCTACCTGAAGAAACCTGAGCAGCTGCCGCGCACGACGCACTCGCGACTGCGGCGCGGGGAAGAGCCCTATCGCGTCATCTGCGACTATATCGCCGGCATGACCGACCGCTACTGTTTGGAAGAGTACAAGAAGTTGTTCGACCCCTTCGAACGAGTGTAGCTAGTCTTCCTCTTAAATATGGTAATTGACAATTAATCAAATTCCTGCTTCAATGGACTCCAGAGCTCACCGCACTTCAGCGGGTAGCACATCAATAAGGAGGCATCACGTCATGCACGACGGGGTCGGCGCTCACGGAGTCGGTGGGCGCGTCGGCACAGCCTTGTTGGTGGCTCTTGGAATCTTGGTCGTGCTGCCGGCGGGTCGCGCACAGGCTGAACAGCATCTGGAGGTGTCCTACGTGACGCCTGAGACGGTCAAGGACTGGTTGGGGAGAGAGTTGCCCGTGTTCTTTTTGGATGTGCGGGAAGCCGACGAGTTTGCTGCCGGCCACCTGCCGGGTGCGGTGAACGTCCGCTCCGCAGACGTGGTTGGCAAGATGGACGACCTCCCCCACGATCGACCGATCATCCTCTATTGCATCCACTCCGCGCACCGGGCCCCGGAAGCCGCGCGTACGCTTCGCCAGAAGGGGTTCGACAATGCCCACGTGTTAGAAGGGGGCATCGTCGCCTGGCAGGCAGGCGGGATGACGATTCGAGCGAGCGATCTCACCAGGGCTCCAACGATTTTGCCTCTGACGGAACGGTGCACGGAGCTCGGAGCCACCAGAGCTGAGCCAGAAATCTAGCGCTTCTCCAATCGATCAGCTTCCACCGCCTGTTCTCAGGCGACACGGCACCCGGTTTGCTCCCTCTCGACTCACCGGGCCGCTCGTTGTCGCTCTCCTTTTAGCTTCCAGCTCGGGGGCTGCTGTTGCATCCGCTGCGCCCAACCTCGCCCCCAACGCGAGCTTTGAGAGTAATCCCAACACCGACTACTACACCTACGGCCCGGCCACCTTCACCTGGGCCACGGACGCCGCCCACACCGGCACCCACAGCCTCAAGATCGTCTCGACCGACAGCGGCCTCACCCGCTGGCTGAGCCAGACCAGCCGGATTGCCGCGACTCCTGGACAACTCTACACCGCGCGGGTGTGGCTCAAGACGGCGGGGGTGAGCCAGTCCGCGCTCTTGGCGATGAACTATTGGAACGGGAGCACCCACCTGGGCACCAACGGCTCCCCGATCAGCCTCACCGGCACCCAGGACTGGACCCAGGTGACCGTCGCCTTTACCGCCCCGGCGGGCACCACCTCCTTGCGCGTGGAGTGCCGGCTCAACGGCCCGGGCACCCTCTGGGCGGATGATGTCGAGGTCTACCTGGGCAGCCCACCCCCCGCCGGCGACACGACCCCGCCCACCGGCTCGGTCCTGATCAACAGCGGGGCCGCCACGACCACCACGACGGCCGTCACCCTGACGCTCAGCGCGAGCGACACCGCGGGCCCGGTCACGCAGATGCGCTTCTCGAATGACGGCACCACGTACACCAGCCCCGAGACCTATGCGACCACGAAGAGTTGGACCCTACCCAGCGGCGATGGGACCAAGACCGTCTGGGCGCAGTTCCAGGATGCGGCGGGCAACTGGTCGAACTCGGTGAGCGATACGATCACGCTGGATACGACGCCCCCGACCGGCACGGTCGTGATCAACGGGGGCGCCGCCAGCACCACGACGACTGCCGTGACCCTGAGCCTCAACGCCACGGATAGCGCCGGCCCCGTCAGTCAGATGCAGTTCTCCAATGACAATGTGACCTACTCGACGCCCGAGGCCTACGCCACCAGCAAGCCCTGGACCCTCTCCCCCGGCGACGGGACGAAGACGGTCTATGCGAAGTTCCAGGACGCGGCCGGGACCTGGTCGGCCCCGGTGAGCGACACGATCACGCTCGACACCGCGCCCGCCCCGGACACGATCCCGCCCACGGGCACGGTCGTGATCAACGGCGGGGCGGCCAGCACCACCTCGACGGCCGTCACCTTGACGCTCTCGGCCA
>JAHFGW010000014.1 GCA_023247235.1 Candidatus Omnitrophota bacterium
AAAAATGGACATGTCCCCGCTCACCATACTCGCTATGCCCGTCTAACTGAGACTAAGGTCCGCCTCATCGGTCGAGGGCACGTGGCGGTGCTGGGGCTTGGCGCCGTCGGCCTTGAGCTCTTCGTAGGTCCCGATCATCTTGTGGCTCGGCTTCCCCGGAGCCACCATCGGCCAGCAATCCTCCGTCTCTTCGACCTGAAAGTCGATGACGGTTGGCCGGTCGGTGGTCTTCATGGCGCGTTCCAAGGCCTGGCCCATGTCCTCTTTGGAGGCCACGCGCAGGCCCACGCACCCATAGGCTTCGGCGAGCTTCACAAAATCCACAGGGCTCACTTTGGATTGGGCATGGCGCCCCTCATAGAACAGGTCCTGCCATTGCCGCACCATGCCGTGGTGGCCGTTGTTCATGATGGCGATCTTAATGGGCAGCCGATGCGCCGCGGCCGTCGCCAGCTCCTGCGCGGTCATCATGAAGCTGCCGTCGCCGTCGATATCCCAGACGACGTCGTTCGGCCGTCCGAATTGCGCGCCGATGGCCGCGGGCAACCCGAAACCCATCGTTCCCAAACCCCCGCTGGTGATCAGCGACCGCGGCCGGTTGAATGCATAGTACTGCGCCGCCCACATCTGGTGCTGGCCCACCCCGGTGGCGATCACGGCGTTGCCTGACGTCACACGCGAGATCTCCTGGATAATGGCCTGCGGCAGCAGCTTGTGCTTCTCGCGATAGACGAGCGGGTACTTACGCTGCATCTCCTGGATCGTCTTGAGCCACTCGCGCGTGTCCGGCGCCTTTACGATCTGGTTGAGCTGACGGAGCACCTGCTTCACGTCCCCGATCACGGGATAATCCACCACGATCGTCTTGCTGATCGAGGAGGGATCCACGTCGATGTGGATCTTCTTCGAGCGTCGCGAGAATTCGTCGGTCTTGCCGGTCACGCGGTCATCAAAACGCGCCCCGATGGCGATCAAGAGATCGCATTCCCCCACGGCGTAGTTAGCGTACTCGTAGCCGTGCATCCCCAGCATCCCCAAGCTGAGGGGATCCGATTCCGGAAACCCGCCCAGCCCCAGCAGGGTGGTCGTCACCGGGATGCGTGTCTTGCGCGCCAGCTCCGCCAATTCCTCGGCGGCGCCGGCGTGGATCACCCCGCCCCCCGCATACAGCACCGGGCGCCGGCTGCGGGCGATGGCCTCGGCCGCCGCTTCGATCTGCTTGGCGTCGCCCCCCGCGAGCACCTCCGGCTTATACCCACGGATGTTCACGGTGTCGGGATACGAGAACTCGGTCTGTTCGGTCGTGATGTCGACGGGCAGATCGACGAGCACCGGCCCGGGCCGCCCGGTCGAGGCGATATAGAAGGCTTCCTTGAGCACGCGGGCCAGATCCCGCACGTCCTTCACCAGGTAGCTGTGCTTCGTGACCGGCCGGGTGATGCCGATCGTATCGGCCTCTTGAAAGGCGTCGTTGCCGATCATGAACGTCCGCACCTGGCCGGTGAGGGCCACCACGGGGATGGAGTCCATGCACGCCGTCGCCAGCCCGGTCACGATGTTGGTCGCGCCCGGTCCGGACGTCGCCAGGCACACCCCGACCCGCCCGCTGGCCCGCGCGTAGCCGTCGGCCATGTGGGCGGCCCCCTGCTCGTGCGACGTCAGGACGACCTTGACCGTGGAGCCGTGCAAGGCGTCGAAGGTGGGCAGATTCGCTCCGCCGGGGATGCCGAAGACGACATCCACCCCTTCGCGCTTGAGGGATTCCACGAGGATTTGGGCGCCTTTGAGCTTTGCCATGACAAACGTTTATTATAGCAGAAACCCTAGAGGTTCTTGAGAATCCAGATCGCTCCAAGCCCCAGGCCGGAGACAGACGTCAGAATCACCAGCGCCTGATAGATGCGTTGGCCGGTTTGATTGGCCCGTCGATAGAAGCGGCCGGCCACGTACCCGTAGGCGCTCATGGTGGCCGCGCAACCCAGGCTAAACAGGGCCAGATAGGCATAGGCCAGCCAGGGGGCGCTGATCAGGGTGATGGGGAGGAGCACAAAGACCTCCGCCGTCCCGGAGGCGCCGTGCACGACCCCCACCAGCGTCGGGGCCATCCGATGGACATGCTCCCGACCGGGCGCGTGGGAATGCATATGGGTATGGCGTGTCTGGCGATGACGATGCGCGTGCTCATGCCGCCGCTCCAAGGCTAACAGCAGCAGCCGCCAGACTCCCAGCCCGATGAGCGTGATTCCCACGGCGAGTTCGGCATATCGCTGCAGCGAGGGCTCGAGCTTCAGATGCAAGAGCAGGATCAATGAGCCGAGGAACAGGACCGTCACCGCGTGGCCCAGAGCCCATCGGCAGCCGAACCAAGCGCTTTTCACGGGATCGGGCTCCAGCGAGATGAAGTGGGTGACCGCCGCGATATGATCGCGATCGAACGCATGGCGCATGCCCAGGATGAGCCCTGTCGAGAGCACGAGGCTCGAATGGATGAATTCGGAGAGAGGCATCAGTGATCCAGCGTAGGACGTGCGCGGCGTGTCTCACACCGGCTTGGCGAGCGCCTTGCGCGGAGCCCCTGCGGGACGATCGCTGAGGCGGACCTGGCAGGTCCGCGCATAGAGGTAGAGCGGCACGACGGCCGCCGGATCATCGCCCTGGCCCTTCGCCAGGCGCGCGGCGGCCAGGCGCGCCAACGCTCCCACTCGAGGCCACCAGCAGTCCGCCGGAGCGAACTGGGCGGCAGGCAACTTCGCGCTGATCTGCTCACGGTACAGCGGGCAGGCATCCCCGACGAAGAGGGTGGGGCCGCTGACGCGCTCCAAGACGCCTTGGATCGGCGCCAAGAGGTAGTCCCCTTGGCGCACAGGCGCTTCCTCTTCGATCCGATAGAAGGCGGCATAGACATTCTGCCGCTTGGCATCCAGGATCGGCACGACGGTGGCATGGGTCCTGACCAGTTGCGCGGCCAGGACATCCAGCGAGGCGACGCCGACCAGCGGCCGCTGCTGCGTAAAGGCCAGCGCCTTGGCGAAGGCCATCCCGATGCGAAGCCCGGTAAAGGAGCCGGGACCGAGATCGATGGCAATCGCCTCAAGCTGATTCAGCCGCAGATGCGCCGCCTCGAGGACCCGCTTGACCGCCCCGGGCAGCTCCACCGCGTGCGGGTACTCCGCCAGCAGCTCGTACGAGGACAGGACGCGGCCGCCATCCCACACCGCCACGCCCAGCTGCTGCGTCGCCGTCTCAATCGCCAACAACGCCATTATGCTGAGCCACCCCTCAAACTATGCGGACATATTCTGTGTCATGTTTCATGTGTAATGTGTAATGGAAAGACAAAAGCTCTTCCGGGAAGACGGTTCTGCTTTGCCATTACACATAACACCTTACACATTACACAGAATCGGCCGCTGTGTTTGAGTGGAGTTGGCTAATGATCTTGGTCGAGCGCGGACCCGTGCCTCGCAGCGCGATGTGGCGGCGGTTCGTGCTCACATGGTTCAAGTGCACCTGCAGCACGTCCGCAGGCAGAAGGCCTTCGAAGCGCTCGGCCCACTCAATCAGCGTAATCTTGCGCGGCGAGAAGATCAGCTCCACATCCAGCCACGCAGCCTCCTCGGCCCCGTCCAACCGGTAGCCGTCGACATGGACAAGCGGAACCGCCCCGGGATATTCGCGTTGGAGCACAAAGGTCGGACTCTTCACCACATCAGGCTGGCGGCCGCTGCCCTGCGCAATCCCCTGGATCAGGGTCGTCTTCCCGCTGCCCAGCGGACCGTACAGGGCGACCACATCGCCCGGCTCAAGCGCCGCGCCTACTTGCGCGCCCAGCGCGCGCGTCTCCCCTTCGGAGCCGCTGGTGCGCTCGTGCGATGCGATGACATCGTTCGGTGCTTTTGCTCTTGGCATGGTCAGAAGTGCCGAAACCCGCCCGGGGCGAGCGGCCGGACAGTCCCATCCGGTTCTTGAAGCTCGACGCGCGCGCCGCGCCCCACGACGGAGCCGATGCGCGTCAGCGGGCAGCGGCCGATGCGCCGCGGCAGGCGTTTAGCCTCGCGCGGCGGCACGGCCACCAGAAGTTCGAAATCTTCCCCGTCCGTCAGCGCGCGGTGCAGGCCCCGGCGCCCGGTGAGTCCGCGCGCGGTGGGAATGCGCGCCGCCTCCACGCGCAGGGTCGCGCGGCTGGCCCGAGCCACCTGCCACAGATCCGAGGACAGCCCGTCGGACACATCGATCATCGCGTGCACCGCGCCGCGGCGGGTCAGCCAAACAGCCTCGCGCAGGCGCGGCAGGAAGCGCGCGTGGCGTCCGCTGCGCAGCGAATTCCCAAGCCGACCCGTCACGTAGAGCTGATCGCCGATCCGCGCGCCGCGGCGCAGGGCCAGCCGCCGCCGATCGGCCACACCAAGAATCGCCACGTCCACGATGACGCAGGGGGCCCGGACCGTGTCACCTCCCACGATCGCCAGCCCGAAGCGCCGCGCGCACGCGGACAACCCGCGGTACAGCGCCTCGACAAACCGCACGGGGATGGTCCGCGGCAGGCCGAGCGAGACGACGGCCGCGCAGGGCCGCCCTCCCATGGCGGCCACGTCGCTGACATTGCCCGCGAGCGCCTTCCATCCGATGGCGCGGGGAGACACCGACGCTCGGGTAAAGTGAACCCCCTCCACCACCATATCGCTCGCCAGCAGCAAGACGGTGTCGCTCGCCCCGACGCCTGGCAGCGTTGGCCGCCGCAGCACGGCCGTGTCGTCCCCGATGCCAAGCACCACCAGCGGCGTCCGACCCAGGCGTCGCTTGAGACGCTCAATGAGGTTCATTTCACCAAGATCGCTGACGATCATACCTCACCTGAGGACCAGCCCAGACGAAAGATGCTGTCTGGGACATGTCCATTTTTCGCCGCAGCGATTCGATGGCGAAAAATGGACGCGTCCCACTCATCCGAGCAGCGCTCGGTACGTTAAGGCGAGCGCTAGGAGCAGGCTGTTGTGCACCACGTGGACGGCGATCGAGCTCAGGAGGGATCCGGTCCGCTCGTACAGATCCGCCAGCAGGCAGCCCAGCACCATGATGGGCAGGAAGCCCAAGAGATTCGTATGGCTCGCGGCAAAAAGGGCGCTGCTGAGCAGCATCGCCGGCCAGCGCGATATGCGCTGCCGCAGCGCCGCGAAGAGCACCCCGCGGAAGAAGACCTCCTCCGCCACGGGCCCGCCGAGGCACGCCAGCATCGCGGTCAGGCTCAGGAGGGCCGGACGCTGTTCTCCAAAAATCATCTGATGGATCGGCTCAACCGGCGGCTGAAGCTTCAGCACCTCGGCTAATTGCACCACGAGCGTCAACAACAGCAGCAGCCACGGGAACAGCGCGACGTAGCTGCCTAATCCCGTGGCGATCGCCTGGCCCGCGCGCCGCAGGCTCAGGCCGACCGCGCGCAGGGGCACCGAGGTCTTGCCCGCCGCGAACGCCAAGATCGTCATCACCAACATGACCTGCAGGCCCAGCGTCGACAGGTTGGTCCACAAGTTGCCGTCCAGCCACCAGCCGGGCCAGAGGATGATCAAGGCCAGCCGGGTGAACTGCAGCAGCGTGGCGATCAGGACCATGAGCAGCGCAATGCGGAAAAACTCCCCCAGGGTCCACGGCGGCGGCCGGCGAAACGGCCCCTGCCACACGGCCTTGATGCGCCCGCTGGCCACGGCCCACAGCGTCAAGCCGATCCCCCCGAAGATCAGGCCGGTCATGATCAGGCCGAGCAACAGGATGAGCGCCTGCACCGCCGGTGAGGCCTGCGTGACGGCCCGCAGCAGGTCGGCGTCCCGCTCGTGCATCCACCACTGGTCCGTGAGCCGGGGCTGCCCTTCCATCGCGACGTGGGACGGCACCCACGGGCCCATCTGCGCGCCCCGAGCATAGGCGAAGAGCGCCACCACGACGCCCACCAGCCCGACGTACAGCGCCCAGCCGCGGAGCCATCGCTGGACCACGTTGCGCGTGCGGCTCGGTCGTCGTGCAACGCTCATGATGCCTTCTTCGGAAACAAGACGCTCGGTCGGCCGATCGGTTGATCCGTCTCCAGCCCGGGCCAGCGGCCCGCATCCGCCAGGCGGCGGGGACGCTCCCCGCAGCCAAGCTGGCGCCAGATCTCTTGAGCCACGGCCGGCATAAAGGGTTCCAGGACGATGGCCACGATGCGCAGGACCTCGCCCAACGTCCCCAGGACCTGGGAGAGCGTCTGCGTGTCGCCAGCCTTGGCCAGCTTCCAGGGCGCCGAAGACTCCACGTATTGGTTGGCTTGAGCCACCACGCGCATGATCGACTCCAGGGCTGCGGAAAATTCCAGGCGATCCATAGCCGCTGACACCGCCTCCGCCAACCGCATGGCGGCCTGCGCCAGTGGCTGGCCGTGCGGCCCGGCCGGCGGGATCGTCCCGCGATGATAGCCGGTGATCATGGAGAGCGTGCGGTTCACCAGATTGCCGAGGTCATTCGCCAAATCCGCATTGAGCCGCGTGACCAGCGCCTCCTCGGAGAAATGCCCGTCCTGGCCGAAGGGGATCTCGCGCAGCAGGAAGTAGCGGTAGATGTCGGCGGCGAAGGGCTGCCCTTGCAAGAGCTGGCCGATGACGGCGGTCGGATCGACGATATTGCCAAGCGACTTCGACATCTTCTGCTCACCCACTTTCCACCAGCCGTGCGCGAACACCATGCGCGGCATCTCCTCCACCTGCAGGGCATGGAGCATGATGGGCCAATAGACCGCGTGGTGGCGCAGGATGTCCTTGCCGATGAAGTGGACATCGGCCGGCCAGAGCTGGGCGAAACGCGCCGGATCCTCGACGTAGCCGGGCACCGTGATGTAGTTCAGCAGCGCGTCGAACCACACATAGACCACGTGCTCCGGGCTGAACGGCACCGGGATGCCCCAGTCCACGCGCTGGCGCGGCCGCGTGATGCAGAGCGCTTCAGGCAGCGGCCGCTCCAGCAATGCCAGCAATTCATTGCGCCGGGTGGCCGGTTGCACGAAGGCTTCATGAGTTTCCACGTATCGCTTGAGCCACGGCTGGGAGGCCCGCAGGGGAAGCATCCAGCCGTCTTCGCTGACGGACTCCAGCGGCCGCTGGCAGGCCGGGCACAGCGGCGCCCGGGTGCCGGCGGGGCGCCCGCCCCGCCCCTCCGGTCCCGAGGGGCGGGGCTCGCCTAATTCGGCTTCGGTCCAGAAGGTTTCCTCCGGCGTGCAATACCAGCCCTGGTAACGAGCGCGCGTGAGCTGGCCGGCCGCATGGAGCTTGGTCACAATGGCCTGCACCGCCTGCTGGTGGCGCGGTTGCGTCGTGCGGATGAACTCATCGTGCGAAATCTCCAGCAGCGTCCATAAGGACGCGAACTGCTCAACCGCGCGATCGGCGAACGCCTGGGGACTCAGGCCCGCCGTCTGGGCGGCCTGCTGGATTTTCTGCCCGTGCTCATCGGTGCCGGTCAGCAGGAACACGGAGCGGCCCGCCAGCCGGTGATAGCGCGCCAAGCAATCAGCGGCAATGGTCGTGTAGGAATGCCCGAGATGCGGCGCCGCATTCACGTAATACAGGGGCGTCGTCAGATATATCGTCTTCATGGGCGACTGTGGAATGTTGAATGCGTAATGCGTAAGGTGCCTTTGCGTATCCGCACTGTGAACATTACGCCTTACGCATTCCACATTACGCAGCCATGAGCGACAACCATCGTTCTCTTGCCAGGGCTGCCGCCAAGCGGGGGTTGACGAACTGATCGAGCGAATCGCGCAGCGCAGCCAGGTCCAACGCGGTCTGCACGCAGCGCGCCGGAGCCACCTGCGACGCGGCTCGCCGCACCGGAGCCTCGAACCGCTGATGCACCAGGCTCGTCGTGGGTCCGGTGGCCGCAGCGGCCACGTCCCGCAACCAGGCGACCATGCCATCAAGCAGGCGCTCCACGCCCTGACGCGTGTCGGGTAGCTCACTCTCAAACCACTGGGTCCACTGTTCGCTGGCCAAGAGCGCCATGAGTTGTTCATAGCCCGCCCAGTCTTCCCCCAGCTCCAGGGCGCGCGCCGCGCTGCCGCCGGCCAGGTGCGCAACCGCCGCAGCCGCTTCCGGGTCAACGTGGTTCGCGCGCAGGATGCGCTCGAGCGCCTCCGGAGCCAGCGGATGCGCGCGAATGAGCTGGCACCGCGAGACGATGGTGGGCAAGCAGCGAGCCAAGGCCTCGGTCAGCAAGACAAATCGCGCGTGCGCCGGCGGCTCCTCCAGCGATTTCAGCAGGCTATTGGCCGCTTCGTCGGTCAAGCGATGGGCGCCGTCGACGATCACCGCTTGGTAGCGGCCGCTGAAGGGCCGCAGCGCAATGCGGCCCAGGACCTCGCGCACCGCTTCAAGCCGAATGAAGCCGGAGGATCCCTCGGCCTGCAGCCAATGCACGTCCGGATGCGTCCGGCGGCCGACCTGCCCGCAGGGCGCGCACCGATCGCATGGAGGCGGCTCCGGGGACACGCATTGGAGCGCCTTGGCCAGCTCCTGCGCCAGCAGCCGCTTGCCCACGCCCGCCGGCCCCACGACCAGGTACGCGTTGGCCACGGTCCCGGCCGCCAGATGAGCCTGCCAAATCTGCTTGGCGAACGCCTGCCCTTCAATGTCGTGCCAACTCATGGGGTGATCCGGTTGAGCCGCCGCAGGATGGCGCGGCGGATGTGGGTTTGCACGACGTCGGGTCGCTGCGACGCGTCGATCAGGATCACGCGCTTGGGCCACCGCGCCGCCAGCCGGCGGTAGCCCGCGCGCACGCGGCGATGAAACGCGGCCGCTTTCTCTTCCATCCGGTCCCGCCGTCGCCGCCGCCGCAAGCGGCGAAATCCGAGAGATGTGGGCACGTCCAACAGGAGCGTCACCTGCGGCACGACGCCACGGATCGCCTGGCGCCCCACGCGATCCAGCCACTCGACGTCAACGCCACCGCCATAGCCTTGATAGGCGAGCGTGGCGTCATGAAACCGATCGCACACCACCAGCCGGCCGTTCGCCAGTGCCGGTCGGATCCGCTCTTCAACCAATTGCACGCGCGCGCCGATAAACAGCAGGGCTTCCGCCACCGGGCTGATCGCGGTCAGCGGCGCATGGAGCAAGACGCACCGCAGCGCTCGTCCCAGAGACGTCGAGCCGGGATCTCGCACGAACACCGCCGGGTACCCGCGCTGCCCAAGCCAGCGGACCAATCGTTTGGCCTGGCTCGACTTGCCGGAGCCTTCCGGCCCCTCGAACGTAATGAACACGCCCCGCCTCATCCTGCGCGACGCCACAGGGTTCCCCCTGCGGTGTCCGTGAGCAAATACCCATCGCGTCGCAGTGCCTCGCGGATCTCATCGGCCCGCGCGAAGTGCTTCGCCTGACGGGCGGCGTCCCGCTCGCGGATCCGCGCCTGGACCTGCTGTTGAACCTCCAAGGGTTCTTCGCTCACGCCCTGGCGGAACAAGCCTAAGACGCCCCCGCACTCAACCAGGACTTCGCAGACGCTTCGGGCGCCCACACGTCCTTCTGGAGCGTTCGACTCCAATAACCGATGTCCCGCGTTCACCAGATCAAACAGCACGGCCAGGGCCTGGGGGGTGTTCAAGTCATCGCCCATCGCCTGGTCAAAGACGCCGCGGGCCGTGACGGCCTCAGCGGCCGCGGCGCCTGCAGGTCCGCTGTCAGCTTTGCGCTGGTCGTAGTGCTGAAAGAACCGCGAAAACTCTTCCCAATTCTTCTTGGCTTCCGCCATCTTCTCGGTCGAGTAGTCGATGGGCGATCGGTAGTGCGTCTTCAGGAAGAAGAGCTTGAGATAGTCGGGGTGCGGATACGCGCGCAAGACGTCCTCCACGCTGATCCAATTCCCCAAGGACTTCGACATCTTCTCCCCGTTGACCGTCAGCAACCCGTTGTGGATCCACCAGCGCGCGAACGGCTTGCCCAGCGTCTGGGCCTGGGCGATTTCGTTCTCATGGTGCGGGAAGACCAGGTCGACGCCGCCGCCGTGGATGTCAAACGCGTCACCGAGCAGCTTCGCGCTCATCGCCGAGCATTCGATGTGCCAACCCGGTCGCCCTAAACCCCATGGGCTGCTCCAGGATGGCTCCTGCGGCTTTGCGGCCTTCCAGAGCGCAAAATCCAGCGGATCCCGCTTGCGCTCCCCGGGCTCCACGCGCGCCCCGACCTGCAGCTCATCCACCGTGCGATTGGAGAGCCGCCCATAGCCCGGAAACTTCCGCACGGCGAAGTAGACGTCCCCGCCCGCCTCGTAGGCCGCGCCATTGATCAGGAGCTGCGCGATGCCATCCGTCATGTCCGGCACGACATGCTCCGTCGCGCGCGGCTCGTGCGTCGGCGAGCCGATCCCCAGTTGTGCGAGTGTGTTGTGGTAGGCTTCGAGGTACCGCTCGCTGATCTGACGGCAGGCCGTCTTCAGATCCCTCGCCCCCTGCCCCTCGCCCCCTGCCCCTGTCTCTTCACGCGCCCGCTCAATAATCTTGTCATCGACATCCGTGACGTTGCGCACGAACAGCACCTGGAAGCCACGGGACTCCAGGGCGCGCCGCAGCACATCAAAGCTGTAAGCGCTGCGGACATGGCCCAGATGCGGGACGTCGTAGACGGTCGGCCCGCACACATAGACGCCCACGCGGGGAGGCGACAGCGGCGCGAACGGCTCAACCGAGCGGGTCAGCGTATTGTAGAGACGGAGGGTCACGTCGATTCGCCTGGGGGTTGGCCCGGCAGGGACTGATTCTTGCGGTGCTCCTTGAGCTGGCGCTCAATGAGATCGATCTCATGCTGCAAATCGTGCAAGCGCTCCGTCAGGGGATCGGGCAGATGGGTGTGATCCAGATGGATCCCGGGAAACTCCCGATCCTTCGTGCGCGCCACCCGCCCTGGCACGCCGACGACCGTCGAGTGCGGCGGGATGCTGCGCACGACGACCGCGTTGGCGCCCACCATCGAGTCCTGGCCGACCGTGATGTCGCCCAGGACCTTGGCCCCCGCGCCGATGACGACATGGTTGCCGATCGTCGGATGGCGCTTGCCCCGCTCCTTCCCGGTGCCGCCTAAGGTCACGCCTTGAAAGAGCGTCACCCCATCGCCAATGACCGCGGTTTCGCCGATGACGACGCCTGCGCCGTGGTCGATGAACAGGCCGCGGCCGATCGTCGCGGCGGGATGGATCTCGATCCCGGTCAGTCCGCGGGCGATCGCCATGATCACGCGCGGCAGCACGGGGACGCGCAGCCGATTGAGCGGGTGGGCCAGGCGATGGGCGATGAGCGCATGCAGCCCCGGATAGGTGAGCAGCACTTCCAGGACGTTGCGCGCCGCCGGATCTCGCTCGAAGCAGGCCCGGATCTCCGGGGCGAACACGACGCGGGCGGCCACCAGCGCCGCCGCGGTGGCCAGGACACCGATGATCCACTCCATTACCTGACCCGCTTTCTGGCCGCTCGTAGCTCGTGGCTCGTGGCTCGTGGATGCGCTCGGCCTTTGCCTCGAGCCTCCGGCCTCGAGCCTCGAGCGCTCTCCAGCAGCACAATGGCCTGCGCCGCGACGCCGAGGCCCTTGGGTTCAAACCCTTCCGTCGTCTTGGCTTTGACCGAGACCGCCGAATCCGCCAGCCCCAGCAATCGCCCGATGGAGCGGCGCATCCGGGCTTTATAGGGCCCCAGCTTCGGCGCATCCGCGATGACGGTCGCATCGACGTTGCCCACGGCCAGGCCCAGGCGCCGCACGCGGCTCAGCGCCGCCCGGACGAAGAGACGGCTGTCGGCCCCGCGGGTGCGCGCGTCTCCGGGCGGGAACAGCTCGCCTAAGTCCGGCGCGCCGGCAGCGCCCAGCAGCGCATCGGCGATGGCATGCAGCAGGACGTCGGCATCGGAATGCCCGGCCAGCCCCCGCCCGAACGGCACCGTGATGCCGCCGAGCTTCAGCGGCCTGCGGCCGTTGAACCTATGAATGTCATACCCTATTCCGATTCTCATCATGTGCGCTCAGAAGTCAGCCCGCCCCGGCCAGAGTGGTCGGCGGGCTGCCTCCTGATCCATATGCGCGAGGATGGCCTCCGCCAGCACCAGGTCTTCGCGCGTGGTCACTTTGAGATTCCACGGATCGCCGGGCACCATCCGCACGGGAAAGCCCGCCGCCTCCACGAGCGACGCGTCATCAGGGAATCCGCTGAGCTCGTGATCGGCGCGGGTGAGGGCCTGCGCAAACCAATCCCGGCGGAAGACCTGCGGGGTTTGCGCCAGCCAGAGCTGGTCACGATCAAGCGTCAGGCGGACCGAGCCGGTATCGTCGGCAGCCTTCACGGTGACCGAGGCGGGCAACCCGCACGCCGCCGCCCCCTCGCGCCGCGCCACCTTCAGCACGGCTTCCAGGAGACGCAGCCGCAAGCATGGTCTGGCCGCGTCATGCACCAAGATCCAATTCGCCCGCTCGGGCACGGCGGCGAACCCGCGAGCCACCGAGTCGGCGCGCGAGGGGCCGCCCAAAACCGGGTCCAGGGCCTTGTCGAGCCGGTGGCGGCGCAGCAGCCGGCGCAGGGCGTCGCGATCCGATTCGCGCACAACAGGGATGATCCACCGAACCGCCGGATGAGCCTCGAGGATCTTCAGGGCATGGATGGCCAAGGGCTCCCCGCGGATCGGGACGAACGCCTTGGCGCCCCGGCTGCCCAGCCGACGGCCAGCCCCTGCGGCCGGCACAATCGCGGCCACCCGCATGACCGTTTCCGCTGCCACAGCCGACCTCCCTGGCTCGTTAGTGGTCCTCGACCTTGGCGGGGGTGCCTTCGGGCCGGACGAAGACCATGCGCCCCGCCGAGGTCTGCAGGACGCTTGTGACGAGGCCCTTAATGGTCTGCCCAATGAGCCCTCGCCCCTGCTCCACGACGACCATGGTCCCGTCATTCAGATAGGCGACCGCCTGGTGGTGTTCCTTGCCCTCCTTGATCGGCCTCACGTCAATCGTCTCCCCAGGCAAGACCACGGGCCGCAGCGCCTGGGCCAGCTCATTCACGTTGAGCACCCTGACGTTTTGGATCTCGGCGACCTTCTCGAGGTTGTAGTCGTTCGTGATAACCCGCCCCCCGAGCAGCTGTGCCAGCTTCACAAGCTTCTCGTCGATTTCGGCGATGCCCGGCAGGTCCTCCTCATGGACGCGCACGTCGACCGTTTGCAGCCGGCGCAGTTGGTTCAGGGCTTCAAGGCCCCGGCGGCCGCGGCTTCGCTTCATCGGGTCCGTGCTGTCCGCGACGGTCTGGAGCTCCTTGAGCACGAAGCGCGGCACAATCAGGCGGCCCTCCAGAAAGCGGGCTTTGCACAAATCCACGATGCGCCCGTCGATGATGGCGCTGGTGTCGACGACAAACGCGTCCTCGCCCCGGTCATGGCGCGACAAGCGGACGTAGGGGATGACGACGCTGAACTCATCGCGCCCGCGCAGCGCCATCGCCATCCCCAGGTAGCAGAAGGCCCAGGTCAAGCTGACCCGGATCGTCGAGGCCGTGCCAGGATTCAGCGGGATCAGGGCGATGGCGTCCGAGACGAGCTTCGCCATGATCAGGCCGAACAAGAGGCCGAACACCGCCGCCGACACCCCGCGGACCGACACGCGCCCCAGCCGGTGAATCAGCGCTTCCAGGACGACGAGCGCCGCGCCCGCCACGGCCCCGGCGACCATCCGAACCCAAAACGGCCATCCCAAGGTATAGCCGATGACTTGAGACCCCAATAACGCGCTGATGATGACGAACCCTACCCGGACAAATCGAAGGTCCATGACCGCTCACCTCATAATGGATAAAAAGGCTGCACCGCCTGGCTCCCTAAGCCCAATATTTTATTGTACCGCAAAACCATCGCGCCGCCCACCCGGGCGGCGCGGCAAGGGAGCTCTCGCCACCTTCCGGCCTCTACGGGGCCGGGTCCTTGCGCAGGAGGTGTTCAACCGCCTGCCGGAGATGTCGGACGGTCACGATCTCCAACCCGTCCGCCTCCAGCGGCGCGCGGGTGGGGCCCACGAAGCAGCGACGAAACCCGACCCGACGCGCCTCGGCGAGCCGCTGCGACAGGCCCATGACCGGCCGCACTTCCCCGGTCAGCCCGACCTCTCCAATCGCCAGGTCCGTCCGGGCGCCGGCGCGGTCTTTGAGGCTGGAGGCGATCGCCAACGCGATGGCCAGATCCGCGCCCGGCTCGAACAGCCGCACGCCGCCCAACGAGGAGACAAACACCTCCTGCTGGCCGAGCTGGCCCAGGCCGGCGCGACGCTCCAGCACGGCGAGCAGCATCGACACCCGGTTATAATCCACGCCCATGGTCCTGCGGCGCGGCAGGCCGAAGCTGCACGGGCTGGTGAGCGCCTGGACCTCGGCCAACAGCGGCCGGCTCCCTTCGAGATTGACCGTCACCATGCACCCGGGGACGGGCTCGCTGCGGTCGCTCAAGAACATCTCCGAGGGATTGCGCACTTCGACCAGCCCCTCGGCGGTCATGTGAAAGACCCCGAGCTCATGCGTGGCGCCGAAGCGGTTCTTCGTCGAGCGCAGCAGGCGCAAGCCGGTGGACGCTTCCCCCTCAAAGTACAGCACCGTGTCCACCAAGTGCTCGAGCACCTTCGGCCCGGCGAGGGCTCCTTCCTTGGTCACGTGGCCGACAAGAAACAGGGCGCACCGGCTCGCTTTGACCAATCGCACAAGCTCATGGGCGCAGGCGCGCACTTGGCCGATGGAGCCAGGTGCTGAGCGCAACGCGTCGGTTTCGATGACCTGCACGGAGTCCACGATGGCCACGTCGGGACGGCCCTGGCGAATCGCCTCGGCGATGACCTCAAGCTGCGTGTGGGACAACAGGTGCACGGCAGCCCCACTCAACCCCAGCCGCGTGGCCCTGAGCTTCGTCTGGCGCAATGATTCCTCGCCGCTGATGTACAGCACGGTCTTGCCCGAAGCCGCCAGGGCTCCGGCGACGCTCAGCAGGAGGGTGGACTTGCCGATGCCGGGCTCGCCCCCGACCAGCGCCACCGACCCCGGTACCAGGCCTCCGCCCAGCACGCGGTCGAACTCTTCAAGTCCTGTGCGAAGGCGGGGCGTCTCCTCGACGGACACCTCCGCCAGCGGGGTCGAGCTGACAGGTTCCTGGAGGCTCGCGAGGCTTTCGGAGGCTTGGGCAGGATCGACGAGCTCTTCGACCAGCGTATTCCACTGGTCGCAGGAGGGGCAACGGCCTAGCCAGCGCACCGATTGGTAGCCGCACTGCTGGCAGGTGAAGACGGTTTTGACCTTCGGCATGAAGAATTCGCGAGAGGCTATAGCCTCTAGCGGTCCTACTGTTTCTGGCGCTGCTTAGGCTTGATGAGGAGCTTCCAGGGGTTGGCGCGCAGATCTTCGACGAAGAGGTTCATGCGTTGATACAGCTCGTCATCGTAGAGCAGCTTGCCCAAGTTGCCCTGCCCCGATTCGGCAAAGGACACGGCCCCGTTCAGCCGCTCCCCCAGGATGCGCCATTGCCGCGTGGCGTCGCGGGCCTCTTTCAGCGTCTCCTGAAGATAGATGTGGGTTTCTTGATCGCCCACCAGGCCGTTAACGCCTTCGAGCGTCCGCTTGAGCTCGGTGAGCACTTCATCCGACCGCTCAATGATCCGCTCCGTGGAAACCGGCGGCTTGCCGGCCAGCTCGCTGCCGGGCCCCAGCATCTCGCCGGTGCCGTCCCCGGGCGTGATTTCAAGGTACTTTTCGCCCAGGAGGCCGAAGGTGCTGATGGCCACGGAGTCGTTCGAGCGCACGGTAATCGTGGAGGGCAGCCGGATGTGCACTTCCACGCGCGGGCCGCCGTCGTTGGAGGGATAGGTGACCCGGACCCGCTGCACCTTGCCGACTTCCACCCCGGCGTACTGCACCGGCGAGCCTTCCGTGATGCCGTTGGCCGAGGAGAACAGCACCCGGACCAGGTAGCTGGGTTGGATGATCGTCGACCAGTCGCCGATGGCGAACAACAGGACCGTCAGCAAGACCAGGGCTCCGACGACAAACGCCCCCACGCGAAGCTCAAGGGTTAATCGCTGCGCCATGCTCCTCGTCGCTCAGCTTGCTCCGGTCTACCGGTGCCATTCCAGCCCGGTGTGCCCTGACCACCGGGAGAACACGCGGCGGTCGGGCAAGGCTTCCTGGATCGGGCCGCGGGCCTCGCCCTTGATGAATTGCTGGACGATCGGGTTGCCGGAGCCCCGGATGGCCTCCGGCGTCCCCACCTCAAGGATTTTCCCATTGTAAAGCATCGCGATGCGATCCGCCACCTTGTAGGCGCTGCGCATGTCGTGCGTGACCACGACCGAGGTCACCTTCAGCCGGTCGCGCAGCGCGTTGATGAGGTCGTTGATGACATCGGCCATGATGGGATCCAGGCCGGTCGTCGGCTCGTCGTACAGGATAAGCTCCGGGCCGTGGGCCAGCGCCCGCGCCAACCCGACCCGCTTGCGCATCCCGCCAGAGAGCTCGGCGGGAGACAGCTCCTCCACGTCCTGCAGCCCGACAAGCTGCAGGCACTCCCCGACCCGCTGCTTGATGGCCTCCGACGCCATCGTCGTGTGCTCCCGCAGGAAGAACCCGACGTTCTCTTGGACCGTCATGGAGTCGAACAAGGCCGCGCCTTGAAAGAGCATGCCGATCCGCGAGCGCAGCCGGTTGAGCGAGCGCCCGGACAGCCGGCTCACGTCGACGTTATCAATGACGATCGCGCCCTCATCCGGGCGCATGAGGCCGACGATGTGCTTGAGCAGCACGGACTTGCCGCCGCCTGAGCGGCCGATCACGACCATGGTCTCCCCGGTCTTGATCGTCAAGCCGAGATGGTCCAGCACCGGTGGGCCATTGAATCCCTTGACGAGGCCTCGAATGTCGATCATCGCCAGATGAAGTAGAAGATGGCGGTGAACAGACAGTCCGCCGCGATGATCATGAGAAAGGACGTGACGACGGCCGTCGTCGTCGCGCGCCCGACGCCTTCCGCTCCGCCCATCGTCCGAAACCCTTCGAAGCAGCTCACGATGCAGATGATCATGGCGAAGATGACCGACTTGAGCAGCCCGGAGAACACGTCTTTGAACACCAGGGGCAGCGTGGTCATCTTCCAGTAGAGGCTGGGCAGAATGCCCAGCTTGAACGACCCCACGAGGAAGCCGCCGAAAATGCCGATGCAATCCGCCCAGATGGTCAGCAACGGCAGGGCGATGAGCATCGCGACGAACCGCGGGACCACGAGATAGCGCACCGGTTCGGTCGCCAGCGTCTGCAGCGCGTCGATCTGCTCGGTCACCTTCATCGTGCCGAGCTCCGCGGCGATCGCGGAGCCCACCCGGCCGGCTACGATGAGCGCGGTGATGACCGGGCCGATCTCGCGGACCACGGAGAGGGCGACGAGGCTGGCGATGTAGATCTCGGCGGCCAGCCGCTGCATTTGGTAGGCGCTCTGCAGTGCCAGGACCATGCCGATGAACAGCGAGGAGATGGAGACGATGAACCAGGACTGGACGCCGATCTTCTGCAGCTCGCGCAGGACCGCGTCCCAGCGCGGCAGGCGGGTCATGCAGCCGCCGAGGGTCTGGGTCAACAGGAGGCTGAGGCTGCCGGCTCCCTCGAGCGCACTGACCGCCCAGGCGCCGGTCTGGGCGCTCAATTGGACGAAGGAGTCCCGAAAGGGCGTAATCATCGTGAGCGGTGCCTACTGGTGCCTGGCACCTTTTTCGAAAAAGCTACCAATTCGAACAAGGTGCCAGGCGCCGCATGCGTTAGGCGGCCGCGGCCGGCCGCGTGGCGAGTTCGCCCTCCAGCACCAACAAGTCGCCTTTGCGCGAGATGCGCACCGTCGTGCCGGGCTTGTACCGGCGGGCGATCACTTCTTCCGCCAGGGGATCTTCCACGTAGCGCTGGATGACGCGCTTGAGCGGCCGCGCCCCATACATGGGGTCAAACCCCTTCTCGATCAGGAAGTCCTTGGCCGATTGGTCGAGCTCGATCAGGATGCCCTGCTCGCGCAGGCGCTCCGTGACGTAGCGGACTTCCAGCTCGACGATCTCCGCCAAGTGCTCCCGCGTGAGCGGTTGGAAGACGATGACCTCGTCGATCCGGTTCAGGAATTCCGGCTTGAACGCGCGCTTGACCTCCTCGAGGAGCTGCTGCTTGATCTTCTCATACGTCACCTCCTCGGTGCTCGCGGTAAAACCGAGGCTGCCCTGCTTTTTGATGAGCTCCGCGCCGATGTTGGACGTCATGATCACGACGGTGTTGCGGAAATCGACTTTCCGGCCGAAGCTATCGGTCAGGCGCCCGTCTTCCAGCACTTGGAGCAGGAGGTTGAAGACATCCGGGTGCGCCTTTTCGATCTCATCCAGCAGCACGACCGCGTACGGCCTGCGGCGGATCCGCTCGGTCAATTGGCCGCCTTCCTCGTAGCCGACGTACCCAGGTGGAGCGCCGACCAGGCGGGACACGTTGAACTTCTCCATGTACTCGGACATATCGAGCTGAAGCAGGGCTTCTTCGTCGCCGAACAAGAACTCGGCCAGCGCCCGGGCCAGGAGCGTCTTGCCCACCCCGGTCGGCCCCAGGAAGACAAAGGAGCCGATGGGCCGGCGCGGATCCTTGATGCCTGCGCGCGAGCGGCGGATGGCCCGCGCCACCGAGGCGATCGCCTCGTTCTGGTCAATGAGCCGGCGGTGCATCTCGTCTTCCATCTTCAGCAGCCGCTCGGTTTCCTTCTCCTCCAAGCGCGCCAGCGGGATGCCCGTCCATTTCGAGACGATGATGGTGATCTCCTCGGACGTGATGACCGGCATCGCTTCGCCCTTGGTCTTCTTCCATTCGGCCTTCACACGCTCCAACTGCTCCCGCGCCTCGCGCTCCTGATCGCGCAGCGACGCCGCCAGCTCGAAATCCTGGCCCTTGATCGCGGATTCCTTTTCTTTGCGGATCTGCTCGATGCGCTCCTCCAGATCCTTGACGTCCGGCGGGACCGTGAGGACCGAGATCCTGGCGCGCGAGCCGGCCTCATCGATGAGATCGATCGCCTTATCGGGCAGGAAGCGCCCGGCGATGTAGCGGTCGGCGAGCTTCGCCGCCGCCTCAAGCGCCTCATCCAGGTATTTGACCCGGTGATGGGCCTCGTACTTGTCGCGCAGCCCCTTGAGGATTTGGATGGTTTCCTCCACCGAGGGCGGCTCGACCACGATCGTCTGAAAGCGCCGTTCCAGCGCCGCGTCCTTCTCGATGTATTTGCGGTACTCATCGAGGGTGGTCGCGCCGATGCATTGGATTTCGCCGCGCGACAGCGCCGGCTTGAGGATGTTCGACGCGTCGATCGCCCCTTCGGCCGAGCCGGCCCCGACGAGCGTGTGGAGCTCATCGATGAAGAGCATGACGTTCTCCGAGCGGCGGATCTCATCCATCACCGCCTTGATCCGTTCTTCGAACTGGCCGCGGTACTTGGTGCCGGCCACCATGAGTGCGAGGTCCAGGATGATGACCCGTTTGTCGCGTAGGATCTCGGGCACATCGTTCTTCACGATGCGCTGGGCGAGGCCCTCGACGATCGCGGTCTTCCCCACGCCCGCCTCCCCGAGCAGGACCGGGTTGTTCTTCGTGCGGCGGGCGAGGATCTGGATCACGCGCTCGATCTCCTCCGAGCGGCCGATGACCGGGTCCAGCTTGTCCTCGCGGGCCAGCTGCGTGAGGTCGCGTCCGAAGGCGTCCAGCGCCGGGGTCTTGGTGCGGGCGCCGCCCGTACCGGGAGCCGGCGCGGGACTGGAAGACCCGAGGAGCGTGATGACTTCGTTGCGCACGCGGTTGAGGTCCAGTCCCACATTCATGAGGACCTGCGAGGCCACCCCTTCGCCCTCGCGGATCAAGCCGAGGAGCAAGTGCTCTGTCCCGATATAGTTGTGGCCCAAGCTGCGCGCCTCTTCCATCGCCAGCTCGATGACCTTCTTCGCCTTGGGCGTGAAGGGGATATCCCCCGAGACCATGGTGCTCGGGCCGCTCTGGACCAGTTTCTCGACCTCAAGCCGGATCTTTTCCGGCGAGAGCCCAAGCTTCTGCAGGACGGCGGCCGCCACCCCCTCCCCCTCGCGGATCAGGCCGAGCAGGATGTGCTCGGTCCCAATGTAGTCGTGGTTGAATCGTTTGGCCTCCTCCTTGGCGAGGAGGATCACCTTGCGAGCCCGTTCCGTGAACTTGTTAAACATGGTCCGCTCCTCGTGCGTAGCTCGTGGCTCGTGGCTCGTGGCTCGTGGCGACCAACGCTCTGGTCTTTCCCTCGAGCCTCCAGCCTCCAGCCTCGAGCGCTTTCATGATGAACTGCCGAGTCGTGTGCGAATGAGTTGCGCGCGCTTGGTGTCGCGCTCCTGCGCGGAAAGCCGCTTGCCCTCTAGCTTCTGCAGGTGGGCCGGCTGCGAAAAGAGGAACAGCTCGTTGACCGTCGTGCGGTCCAGCCCGTTCATGAGCTTCAGATCGACGCCCAGGCGCACCGCCGAGAGCAAATCGAGCGTCTCGCCGGAGCTCATCGTCTTGGCATGTCGGAGAATGCCGAACGCCCGCCAGATCCGATCTTCCAGCTCCGTGCGGTTGTTCTTCAGCAGGGATTCCCGCGCGTTCTGTTCGTGCTCCAGGACCTGCTTGAGGATGCGCGCCAGGTTCTCCGTCAGCTCCTCCTCCACGCGCCCCAGCGACACCTGGTTGGAAATCTGAAAAAAGTTGCCGGAGGCTTCCGTGCCCTCCCCGAACAAGCCGCGCGCGGTCAGCCCCAGCTTCGTGATGGCATGCAGGACCTTGTTGATCTGCTTGGTGATGACTAGCGATGGCAAGTGCACCATGACGGAGGCGCGCAGGCCCGTGCCGGTGTTCGTCGGGCAGCAGGTCAGGTAGCCCCAGTCGCTGGAGTAGGCATAGGAGACGTGGGCGGACAGTTCGTCATCCAGCGCATCCATCAGCGTCCAGGCCTGCTGGAGGCTGAAGCCGGATTGCATGACTTGCAGCCTCAGGTGGTCCTCTTCGTTGATCATCACGCTGAACACCTCATCCGGGCTGATGACCACCGCCTTCTGCTTGGGCTGGACAATGTGCTCGCGGCTGACCAGGTGCCGCTCGACGAGAAACTGGCGGTCGACTTCGTCGAGCTCGCCCAGGTCCACGACGAGCCCGTCTTTCAGCATGGCGGTCTGCCGCAACCCCTCCGTGGCCTCGCGCAGCACGTCCTGCATCGTCTGCTCGGTCGCGCGAGAGGAAAACGGCAGCTTCTGCAGGTTTCGCGCCAAGCGGATGCGGCTGGAGATGACGATCTCCGAGAGCGGCCCGGAGCCGCGCAACCATTCGCTCGGTCGATTCAGGAGCGCGTCGAGATGTTTGGCCATCACGATGGTTTCCGGGGCTTGCTCGGCGGCGGTTCCGGCTGCTCGATCTGGCGGATCACATCGCGCAGACGGGCCGCCTCCTCAAACTCTTCCACTTCGATTGCGCGCTCGAGCTTGCGCCGCAACTCCATGAGCTCAGTTTTCACCTTGGCCGGTTTGGCCAGGCGCGTGGGCGACTTGCCCACGTGGTGCGTGGAACCATGGATGCGCTTGAGCAGAGTCCCCACGCTTCGCTTGAACGTCGTGTAGCATTCCGAGCAGCCCAGGCGGCCGACCTTGCGGAACTCCTCGTAGGTCATCCCGCAGGTGGCGCAGGCTTCCTGGACGCCTTCCTCCGGCTCCGGCGCCTTGCCACCCTCGGCCAGGCCCCCGAGCAGCTCGGAGAGCCCGAAATGGCTCTCCATCTGCGTGCCCTTCTGGTTCGCGCAGGCCTCGCAGAGATGGAGCTCCGCCATCTGCTCGTTGACGATCTCGGTCAGATGCACGGTCGCTTGGGCTTCCTTGCACAGCTCGCACAGCATTGTCGTCCTCAAGAATCAGTCTACCAGGTTTGTCAATCCCACGCCAGGCGTCTGCCCAGGAGACTCAGGATTAGCGTATCGCGCTCAGCGTATAGCGTTTAGGAGCACCGCGCTGTCTATACGCTATCCGCTATACGCTCAACGCGATACGCTAATACCTGATTCCTTCCGTCTTCGTCAGGCGGTGGAAGGCCTGCTGGAGCCGTTTCGTCACCGGGCCCGGCTTGCCGGCGCCGATCTCGCGCCCGTCGATCTTCACCACCGGCACGATCTCCGCGGCGGTGCCGGTCAGGAAGCATTCCTCGGCGTTGTACAGGTCATGACGGGTGAGCAGCTCCTCGCGGACCGTCAGGCGCTGGCGGGCTGCCAATCCCATGACGGTCGCGCGGGTAATGCCGCGCAGGACGCCGATGTAGGGCGGCGGCGTCAGCAGCTGCCGGTCCCTCACGATGAACAGGTTTTCACCGGTCGCCTCCGTGACATAGCCGGAAGCCGACAGCAAGATGGCCTCATCAAAACCCGCGTTGATCGCCTCAAGCTTCGCCAAGATGTTGTTGAGGTAGTTCAGCGACTTGATCTGCGGGTTCAGCGCCTCCGGGACATTGCGCTGCGTCGCCACGGTCACCAACGTCAACCCCTCGGCATACAGCTGCTTCGGGTAGAGCTCGATGCGGTCCGCGATGACAAACACGGACGGCCGCGCGCACTTGCGCGGATCCAGCCCCAAGTCTCCCTCTCCGCGGGTCACGACCAAGCGGATGTAGGCGTCACGCAGCTTGTTGGTGCGGACCGTCTGCTTCACGGTGTCGGCCAGCTCCGCGCGGCTCATCGGAATCTTGAGCATGATGGTGTGGGCCGATTCGTACAGGCGGCTGATGTGCTCCGCGAGCTTGAAGATCCGCCCATCGTAGGAGCGAATACCCTCGAAGACGCCGTCGCCATACAGCAGCCCGTGGTCGAACACGGACAGCACGGCCTTCGACCGCTCCACGAATCGCCCGTTCAGATAGACTTTCATCCAATCCTCCTCATCTGCACAGCCAGCCTTGAGGCGTGGGGACACTGCTATTTTTCGCCGCGGTCATCCGACCGCGAAAAATAGAAGCGTCCCCCACTGTGCTCCCAAAACGTCAAGAAGAAGTCTCACCAACGATGCGCCCATCCCGCAAGACGATTTGACGAGTCGCGCGCTTGGCCAGCGAGACGTCGTGCGTGGCCAGGATCAGGCCCACGCGCTGGCGCTCCTGCACCTGCCACAACAACTCCATCACGGCTCCGCCGGTGGCGGAATCGAGATTGCCGGTGGGCTCATCGCACAGCAACACCGCCGGACGGTTGACCAGCGCCCGCGCGATCGCCACGCGCTGCTGTTCGCCTCCCGACAACTGGCTCGGCCGGTGGGCCAGGCGCGCGCCGAGGCGCACCGCCTCCAGGCATTCCAAGGCCTGCGCTCGCACCGCCTTGCGGTCGGGCCGCCCGTTCACCAGCCCAGCGAGCATGACATTTTCCAGCGCCGACAGCTCCGGCACCAAGTGATAGAACTGGAACACAATGCCGATCATGCGGTGGCGCCATCGGCTCCGCTCCGCATCGCTCCACCGGGCAATCGGCTGCCCTTCCCATCGAATCTGACCTGTCGTCGGCGTATCGAGCCCGGCCAACAGGTGCAGCAGCGTCGATTTGCCCGACCCTGAGGGGCCGGTCACAGCGAGAAACGCGCCTGGCTCGCATCGCAGGCTCACGCCGCGCAGCACCGGCAGGCTCACCGCGCCCATCCGGTAGGTCTTCTCCACCTCATGCGCCTCGATGAGCGGCGCCTCGCGGGCGGTGCCTGGCACCTTTTTCGTCATCGAGGGGAACGGCTGCGAAAAAGGTGCCTGGCACCGCTCACGGTCATTCATACCGCAGCGCTTCGACAGGGATCAAGCGCGCGGCGCGGAACGCGGCATAGGTGCCGGCCAGCACCGCCAGCCCGAAGGCGGCCGTGACGACCGCGATGACATCCGAGGAGTTGATCTGCGTCGGCAAATAGTCCAGGTAATAAATGTCCGCTGGAAAGAGCGCCACCCCGAAGGTCCGTTCAATCCAGTGCATTAGGTTCGTCAGATTCAGCGTCAGCGCCAGGCCGCCGGCCAGGCCCAGCCCGATGCCCAGGAGCCCCACCAGGCAGCCCTGGGCCAGGAACAGCCGCGCGACCGAGCCCTGCGTGGCGCCCAAGGCGCGCAGGATGCCGATCTCGCGGGTCTTTTCCATGACGATCATCGTCAGCATCGAGGTGATGTTGAGCGCCGCCACCAGGACAATCAGCGTGGCGATCACGAACATCACGATTTTCTCGACGCGCAGCGCCCCGAACAGCGCGGGATTGAGCTCCATCCAGGTCTTGACCGTATAGCGGGGACCTAGCCGCGCGCGGGCCGCTTCCTGGACCGCGTTGGAGTGCTCCAGCGCATCAAGCCGCAGGCTCACGCCATGCACCCGATCCTTCAGCTGGTAGACCTGCTCGGCCCGGCGCAGGTGCATGACGACCAGGAACGCATCGCTCTCGTACATGCCGGAGCGGAACATCCCGCTGATCGTCAGCTCATGCGCGCGGCCATCTACCGGGCTGATCAGGACAAGACGATCGCCAGGTCCTGCCCGCAGAAAGAGGCTCAGTTGGGTGCCGATCAGGGCCTGCCGGTCGTCAGTCGGCAGTGTCCCGGCCAGCAGGTAGGTGTGGAGCCGGGTGACCTCCGGCTCGTGCTCCGGGTCAATGCCCCGCACCAAGACGCCCAGCGGCTGCTCCGGCGTACGCACCACCGCTTGGCCGGTGATGAACGGGCTCACCCCGACGACATGCTCCAGGCTGCGCAGTTGCTGCGAGAGCGAAGCCACCTCCGCTTCCGGGATGCCCTCCGGGCTGGTCACCAGCAGGTGGGCATTGACGCCCACGAATTTCTCGGTGTAGTCATGGCGAAACCCGGTCATCACCGCCAGGATGGTGATGAGCGCGGCCACGCCCAGCGCCACGCCGCCGATCGACAGGACCGCGCTGATGGAGATGAACCGCTCGCGATGTTTCGCGAAGAGGTACCGCAGTGCCAGCCACAATTCGTATCGCATCAGAAGACGCTCGTGGCTCGTGGCTCGTGGCTCGTGGCCTGCGACCTTTCGGCTCTTCCCTCGAACCTCGAGCCTCGAACCTCGAGCCAAGGGACTGGAATGGTACGCGCTGTCATTCTGGCTTGAGCAGGGGAAATAAAATCACGTCCTTAATCGAGGGCTGATTGAGCAGCAGCATCGCCAGCCGGTCGATGCCCACGCCCAGCCCGCCGGCCGGCGGCATGCCATACTCAAGGGCTTCGAGAAAGCCTTCGTCGATCTGCCGCTCGTGGCTCGTGGCTCGTGGCTCGTGGCCTGCGACCTTTCGGCTCTTCCCTCGAACCTCGAGCCTCGAACCTCGAGCCGCGTCTAATTGCGCCTCAAACCTCCGGCGCTGCTCGATCGGATCATTGAGCTCCGAGTAGGCGTTGGCGACCTCCATGCCGCCGATGAACAGCTCAAAGCGCTCCGCGATGGCCGGGTGATCCGGCCGGCTCTTGGCCAGCGGCGAGAGCTCCGTCCAGTAGTCCAGAACAAAGAGCGGCTTCGTGCTCTGCTTCGGCTCGAAGAGCTGCTCGACGAGCCGGGTGAGCTGCGAGCGATTCAACCCTTTCACGGTCATGCCGCGGCGAGTCAGGACGTCCTGCATGTCCTTGAGGCTTGCCGTCGGCGACAGCCCCATCTCCTGGAGCGTCTTGGCGAAAGACACCTCCCCCCACGGCGGCGTCACATCGATGGGCTGCCCGCGAAACTCAAACTGCAGCGACCCGACGACCGTTCGGGCCGCCTCCGTGATCAGCTCTTGCACCAGCTCCATCATCCCCCGATAGTCCTGATAGGCGGCGTAGGCTTCGAGCATCGTGAATTCGGGGTTGTGCTGCGTTGAGAGCCCCTCGTTGCGAAAGGACCGGTTGAGCTCATAGACACGCTCCAACCCTCCGACCAGTAATTGCTTCAGGTGCAGCTCCGGCGCCAGGCGCAGCGACAGGTCCAGATCGAGCGCGTCATGGTGCGTGCGAAACGGCTCGCCAGCCGCCCCTCCGGGGATGGCGTGCATCATCGGCGTCTCGACCTCGAGAAACCCGCGCCGGTCCAGCGTCTGGCGCAGGCTCTGCAGCAGCCGGCCGCGCTGCACGAACGCTTGGCGGACCGGCTCGTTGGCGATCAAGTCCAGATACCGTTGCCGGTAGCGCACCGCGATGTCCTTCAGGCCGTGCCACTTCTCCGGCAGCGGCCGCAGCGCTTTGGCGAGCAGCGTGAAGCGCTCGACTTCGACGGTCAGCTCCCCTGTCTTGGTCTTGAAGAGCGCGCCCTCAACTCCGAGGATATCTCCGAGGTCCAGCTTCTCAAAGAGCGCGTAGGCCGCTTCACCGAGCCGCTCGCGGCGGATGCAGATCTGCACTTTGCCGGTGGCATCCCGCAGGTCCGCGAAGGTGAGGCCGCCGTGGCCTCGCTTGGCGCTCAGGCGCCCGGCAGTGGTCACCGCCTGCCCCTCGCGGCCTTCAGCCACGAGCGCGCCCAAGGGGGTGGCTTTCGGAAAGCTCCCCCCATAGGGCATGATGCGCTGCTGGCGCAGCGCCTCTAGTTTATCTCGACGGTTCTCCGTCTCGCTGGGCTGCTGCATGCGTGGCCCAAAGGGGCATTATACGGTACCGCGCAACGGTTAGCGAATCGGCAGGATGCTGCGGCGCCGCACGAGCATTCGCTGCGCGAGGAGCCAATTCACGACGGCCACCAAGCAGAGCCCCGGGAACCAATCGCCCCACCGCGCGTAGGCGCTTGTGGTGGCGCCTTGCGCGAGCTCGCACGTCACGGTCCCGGCCGTGAAGAGCTCTTGGCCGGTCTCATCCGCGACCCGGCGTCCCCAGGCGCCGGTCGCGTCGATGCAGCCTGACCAGCCCGTGTTGGCCGCCCGGATGACCGGCACGCGCAGCTCCACAGCGCGGAAGGTTGAGGCCTGCGCGTGCTGGTAGGCGGCGGCCGTCGGGCCGAACCAGGCGTCGTTCGTGATGTTGATGAGCAGGCGCGCCCCGTGCCGGACGAATCGGCGGGCAAGGTCCGGAAACACGTCTTCGAAACAGATCAAGACGCCGAACGTGGGCTTACCGCCTACAGGAAACACGATCGCCTCAGTCCCCGGCACAAAATCGCCCATCGGCGGCAACCACTGCCGCAGCCAGGGCGCGAGGCGCTCGAACGGCAAGAACTCCCCATAGGGCACCAAGTGCAGCTTGTCATAGCGCTGGACCAGCGTCCCTCGCGCATCCATGAGGACCGCGCTGTTGGTCCAGCGGATCTGGTCCCCTTCGCTGCGTTCCAGCGGGGTTCCGATCAAGAGCGGGATCCTGACGGCCCGCGCCAGCGCCACCAGGCGCGAGGTCATCGATTCGTCGAGGCCGACGGAGCCGGGTGCTGAGGTCTCCGGCCAGGCGATGAGCTGCGGCTGCGTGCGCGCGGCTTCCCGCGTCAGCTGCTCGTACCGCTGCAGGATCGACTCAGCCCGGCCCGGGTCCCACTTCTGCTGTTGAGGGATGTTGCCCTGCACGATCGCGATGCGCAGGGGAGGACCCGCCGGCAGGTGTTGCAACCGCCATCGGCCATATCCGACCGCCACGATCAGGCAGGCCACGACCGCCCCCAGCGACACCAGGCCCTCCGGCCAAGCCGACCGGCGCCGGTGCGCGTGGCGCACCAGGCCCGCCCCCGTGCTCAGGGCCGCATTGACGAACACGATCAAGAACGAAATGCCCCAGCAGCCGGTCACATCGGCCAATTGGATCAGCGTCGGCCAGGAGGTTTGCGAGTAGGCCAGGAGGTTCCAGCCGAACCCTGAGAGCAGATGGCTGCGCAGATACTCCAGGCAGACCCAGGCCGCGGCGATCAAGCACGGAGGTAGCAGCTCCCCGCGCACGCGCTGGATCCGGTGCACGATCCATCCAAAGAGCGCGAAGAACACCGCGAGGTAAGCGCACAACAGCAGCCAGCCGGGCAGCGTCACATGGATGAGCCAACGGATGGAGCCAATGAAGAACAGCAGGCCGATGAAGTAGGACCAGCTTGCGGCGGCGCGCATCGAGGAGCGGTTGATCAGCGCCAACCATGGGATCAGCGCGATCCACGCGCACCACAGCTGGTTGAACCGCGGGAAGGACACGACCAGCAGCGCGGCGCTGCTCAGCGCCAGAAAGAGCTTGGCGGTCGCGGGCGACGGATGGCGACGGCGAGTCACTGACGTCGGGTGTCAGAACCGACCATGGGAAAATAGGGACATGTCGATTTTTGCTACCGCTGCGGCGAGGACAAAAATCGAAACGCCCCCATGTTCCGCCCCCATGTGCCTACCGGCCGTGGCACTTCTTGTACTTCAGCCCGCTGCCGCAGGGGCACGGATCGTTGCGGCCGACTTTGGCCGCGCCGGCGACGGCCGTCTGCGGCACGCGGCGGGGCCCGCCCCCGGGGGCGGGCCCCGCCCTGAAGGGCGGGGCGGGACGAGCGGCGTCGATCGAAAGCCCTGCGCTCTGAGGGGCGGCATCGGAGACGGGTCCCGCGCTGCCCATCGTCGGCGCTTCCTGGTGGACCAGCTTGGTCTTCGTCAAATCAAACACCGGCTTGGGCTGCACTGGCTCAGCCGCCGGTTCACCCCGCCCCGCGGGGCGGGGCGCTTCCCGAGGAAACACCCGCAACAGCATCATGAGCGATTCGCTTTTGATTGAGCCGATCATGTTCTGGAACATGCCGTAGGCTTCGCGCTGGTACTCGACGACGGGATCGCGCTGGCCGTAGGCCCGCAGCCCAATCCCTTCCCGCAGCGCATCCATGAGGTACAGATGGTCCTTCCACTTCGCGTCAATGATGCCTAAGAGGATCGAACGCTCCAGCTGATCCATGAGTGCGGGGCCGATCGTCTGGCGCTTGGCCGCATAGGCGGCCCGGACCGCGTCTTCCAGGTGATGCCTCAGCGTCTCCAAGGACTCCGCCGAGAGCTGCCCGGACAGCGCGATGCCGTATTGGCTCTGCAGCACGGCGCGCAACCCCTCCAGGTCCCAGGCGTCCGATCGACGGTCCGCGGGCGCGAAGGCCCCCACCAGGCCCTCGACGACCTCGGCAATGATCTGCTCGATCAGCCCCTGGAGATTGACGCCCTCCAAGATGCGCCGGCGTTGCTCGTAGATCACTTCCCGCTGCCGGTTCATCGTGTTGTCGTACTCGAGCAGCTGCTTGCGGACTTCGAAGTTCTGCCCTTCCACGCGCCGCTGGGCGGATTCGATCGCGCGGGTGATCATGCGGTGCTCGATCGGCAGCCCTTCTTCCCATTGGAACCACTTGAACTCCATGAGCCGCGCGATCCGCTCGGAGCCGAAGATCCGCATCAGCTCATCTTCTAGCGACAGGTAGAAACGCGAAGAGCCCGGATCGCCCTGCCGGCCCGAGCGGCCGCGCAGCTGGTTGTCGATCCGCCGGGCCTCATGCCGCTCGGTCCCCAGGACGTGCAGCCCGCCCACGGCGACGACCTGCTCATGCTCTGCCTTGCAGGCCCGCTCGAAGCGCTCGAGGATCGCGCGCTGCTCGGCCGGCTCTAGCGGCGCCTGCCGCTCCGCTTCCTGATGCCGGATCAGCTCATCCGCCTGCGCCTGTGGGTTGCCGCCGAGCAGAATATCGGTGCCTCGCCCGGCCATGTTGGTCGCAATGGTGACCGCGCCCTTGCGGCCCGCCTGGGCGACGATGCGCGCCTCATGCTCATGGTATTTCGCGTTGAGCACATTATGGGGCAGGCCGGCCTTCACCGCCGCGATGGTCTGCGTCAGGCGCCACGCGTCCTCGATGCGATACGTGAGCATGGCCTTGGGGTCCTTGAGCTTCAGCGACTGCAAGAGCTCGGCGGCCTCGCGCTCTTGCATCAGCGCCGGGCGCGCCAGCGCCTGCTGCACCCGCTGGGCCAGGGCGGGATCCCAGGCGCGCTGCTTGAGTTCCCCGAGCGCCGCCTCGCAGACCAGGCCTAAGCGGCGGATAAACGGCCCGGGCTCCTTGAGCATGCGCGAGAGCCGCTCGGACTTATCGATCGAGATGGTGCCGACGAGCACCGGCCGGCCGAGGCGATGCAGCTCGACGATCTCTTGGACGATCGCCATGAATTTCTCCGCCTCAGTCTTAAAGACGATGTCGGCGAAGTTGGTGCGGATCAGCGGCCGGTTCGTCGGAATGATGACCACGTCCAGGGTGTAGATCTGCTGGAATTCCTGCGCTTCGGTCGAGGCGGTCCCCGTCATGCCGGCGAGCTTTTCGTACATGCGGAAATAATTCTGAAAGGTCACCGTCGCCAGCGTCTGGTTCTCCTGGCGGACCTGCACCTGCTCCTTCGCCTCGATCGCCTGGTGAAGCCCGTCGCTCCAGCGACGGCCCGGCATCATCCGGCCCGTGAACTCATCGACAATGATAATCTCGCCGTCTTTGACGACATAGTCGACGTCGCGGCGAAACAGCTCATGCGCTCGGAGCGCCTGATTGATATGGTGCACCAGGCGCATGTTCGTTTCGTCATAGAGGTTCTGGACGCTCAGCAGCTCTTCGCAACGGCGGATGCCCTCGTCGGTCAGGCTGACTCCATGCTGCTTCTCGTCCACTTCGAAATCGCGGGGCTTCTCCAGGCGCCCCACGACCCGGTCCAGCCGAGCGTACAGGTCGGTCGACTCCTCCGCCGGCCCGGAGATGATGAGCGGGGTGCGCGCTTCATCGACTAGGATGCTGTCCACTTCGTCCACGATGGCATAGTGAAACTCGCCTTGGGACAGATCGTCGAGACGAAAGCGCATGTTGTCGCGCAGGTAGTCGAACCCGAACTCATTGTTCTGCCCGTAGGTGATGTCCGTCCGGTAGGCCTCGCGCCGGCTCACCGGCCGCAAGGACATGAAGCGTTCGTTGGCCGCAATAAAGCTTGGATCATAGCGAAAGGAGAGCGAGTCCTCTCCTGGCCGCGGCTCGGCCGGATCCACGCCCTGAATGACGCCCACCGAGAGGCCCAGGGCGTGGTAAATCGGCCCCATCCACCGGGCGTCGCGGCGCGCGAGGTAGTCATTCACGGTCACGATATGGACGCCGCGCCCGGTCAGCGCATTGAGATAGGCGGGCAGGGTCGCCACCAGCGTCTTGCCTTCCCCGGTGGCCATCTCTGCGATCCTGCCTTCGTGCAGGACCATGCCGCCCAGCAGCTGGGTGTCGAAATGGCGCATGTTGACGGTGCGCCGGGAGGCCTCCCGGACCACCGCGAACGCTTCCGGCAGGGCGGCGCCGAGCACCTGCTGCTGAGCCGCGCGGCGCTGCCGCCGCGCGGCCTGGCGTTCATCCGGATCGAGCTCGTACCACTGGGGGCTGGAAGAATCAGGAAACGTCTGCCCGGCGAGGCCTTCGCGGATGCGCGCGCGCAGCTCGCCGGTCTTGGCCTGCAGGGCCTCGTCCGAGAGGGCGCGGATGCGCGGCTCCAGCGCATTGATCTGCTCGACGACCGGCCAGAGGCGCTTGCGCTGGCGCTCGTGGTGGGTCCCGATCAGTTTCTGAAGCACCCAGTTTACCATCGTCGCCTGCGGTAGCTTGTTCGTTCAGGAGCGGGTCCGCCCTGGCCCACCTGGACCGCAAAGATGTAGCTGGCGTCGCCTTGCTCCCAGGTCCCGTGCAGCTCGTAGAGATAGGCCCCAGGCGTCGGGGGCACCACGACCCGATTCGCGTTCAGCGGCGGCAGCCAGGTTGGCTTGCCGCGGACCCACTGCGCCACCGCGAGTTGCCGGGGCCGATCCTCGAAGCTCAGCTCCACTTCCGCATTGGGCTGCACGATGGTCGGCGCCTGCTTGGCCATCAGGTCCGGGGCGTTCGCCTTCTCCACGCAGGCGTTTGCGGCAGGCGGCGCCTGCGCCGGATCCTTCGGCCAGCAATGCGACCCGAGGACCACCGGGATGCGCTGGCCCTCCACCGTCGCCGTGAGCTCTGGCGGCGCGGCGGCCGCGCCGGCGGCTGCGATCAGGCTCATGCACCCCACAACCAGTAGGCGTGCCAGCGCGTGACACACCGGCCGGTGCCGCATTATTCGCCTTTCCCTTCTTGCTGCACGCGCCATCGCAAATACGCTTCAATGAAGGGGTCGAGTTTGCCGTCCAGGACGGCTTGGGCATTGCCGGTCTCGTGCTCGGTGCGGTGATCCTTGACCATATTGTACGGGTGCAGGACGTACGAGCGGATTTGCGAGCCCCACTCGATCTTTTGCTTCGAGTGATACTCTTTAGCCTGCGCCTCGTCCCGCTTGCGCCGCTCCAGCTCCGCCAGGCGCGACGTGAGGACGCGCATGGCCTTGGCCTTGTTCTGCATCTGCGACCGCTCGTCCTGGCACTGCACGACCAAGCCGCTGGGAAGATGGGTGATCCGCACGGCCGAATCGGTGGTGTTGACCGACTGGCCTC
>JAHFGW010000015.1 GCA_023247235.1 Candidatus Omnitrophota bacterium
GCGCCCTTTTGTCTTGCGAATTCATCCGAGCGCTGCCTGAGGTGCTGCCGGTCTTGGTCGATCGTACTGATGAGCTCCCGCCGCTCGCGATCCAGACGCACGAGATCGTCGAGTGATGTCATGAGGCCTCGTCGTTTCAGGCCTTCCCGAATGACATCGGGCTGTTCGCGCAGCAGCTTGGGATCGAGCACCGGCTACCCCTTGATCGCCCCGAGCGGGCGCATCCGCGCCACGCGCGTGGCGATCCCGGCTTCATGGACGACATGGACGACGTCGTTGACGTCCTTGTACGCTTCGGGTTGCTCCTCGGCGATGCCCTTGCGGCCCCGGCCCATGACGATGATGCCCTGTTGCTCCAGTTCGCGCTCGATGGAGCGGCCACTCGCCTGGCGCACGGCCTGCGCGCGCGACATCATGCGGCCGGCGCCATGACAGACGGTGCCGAAGGTTTCTTCCATCGCCCGCGCCGTCCCCACGAGGAGGTAGGAGTTGCGGCCCATGTCGCCTGGGATGATCACGGGTTGCCCGATCGCCCGGTAGTCCTCCGGCAGATCTGCATGGCCAGGCGGAAAGGCGCGTGTGGCGCCCTTGCGGTGCACGCACACGGTTTTCTGGCTCCCATTGACCCGATGCTGCTCGAACTTGGCGATGTTGTGGGCGACATCATAGAGCAACGTCATCCCGAGCCTCTCCCAGCTCTTTTCGAAGACGCGTTCGAACACCTGGCGCGCCAGGTGCATCAAACACTGCCGGTTCGCCCAGGCAAAGTTCGCCGCGCAGCGGATCGCGCCCAGATACCGCTGGCCTTCCTCGGAGGTGACCGGCGTGCAGGCCAGCTGCCGGTCCGGCACGGTGATGCCATAGCGCGACATCGCCCGTTCCATCATGCCCAGGTGGTCGTCGCAAATCTGGTAGCCGAACCCGCGGGAGCCGGAGTGGATCATCAGGACTACCTGCCCCACGCCCACGCCAAAGACGGCGGCGGCCCGTGCATCGAAAATCGTCTCGACGACTTGGACCTCCAGAAAATGATTGCCGGAGCCCAGCGTGCCCAGCTGGCCCTGGCCGCGCGTGACGGCGCGCTCAGAGACCGTCTCAGGGTCCGCACCGTCGAGCCGGCCCTGCGATTCGGTATGCGCCAAATCCGCCGCCGTGCCGTAGCCCTGGTCGACCGCCCACTTGGCCCCCTGGACCATGACGCGCGACGCCTCCTTCTGGCTGAAGCGGATGTCGCCGCTCATGCCCACCCCGCAGGGAATCGTCTTGAAGAGGGTCGCGATGAGCTGGCGAAGCTTCGGGCGGACCTCCTCGACGGTCAGATCGGTCCGGAGGCATCGGACGCCGCAGTTGATGTCAAAGCCCACCCCGCCGGGCGAGATGACGCCCCCGGCGTCTGGATCGGTCGCCGCGACGCCGCCGATCGGAAACCCGTAGCCCCAGTGGATATCGGGCATCGCCAGTGAGGCGCGGACGATCCCGGGGAGCTGGGCCACGTTGGCAACCTGCTGGAGCGACTCATCCTGGGTGATGTGCTGGAGGAGCTTCTCATCGGCGAACACGAGCCCCGGAACGCGCATCCGGCGGTCATACGAGGTCGGAATGCGCCAGCGGTACTCATCGACCTGCTCAAGGGGTCCCTGCCAAGCTTGCCGTGGCATGCGCGTCACGCATGGCGGTCAGACATCGAAGATCACCGTGCCTTCCCAACCCTCCGGCGTCTGCTGGACGTCCAGCGCATGCCGGGTGATGCCTTTCACCTCGGTGCCGAAGACGTGCCGTGCCGGATCGAACCGCTCGCCGCGGACGTGCGCCCGGAGACCCGTCGGTGTGAGGGTGTCAAAGCTGCAGGAAGCCGGCAAGAACCGGTCCGTCGAGAACCAAAACAACAGCTCCTGCAACCAGCTCAAAAGCAACGTGCTGGCGTCCGACGCCTTCAGCTCCACCACCCGCTCCTCGCTGGATTCAAGCGAACTGTTTTCTGCAATGAGCTGTGTCAGCGCCGCCATCGCGTGGCTGAAGAGCGCTTGAAGCGTCCCCCCGCGGAGGCGCACGCCAACATCCGCGGTGTGGTCGAAGAATTCGTAGCCCTGATTCATATCACCAGATAAAGCTGGGCCGCCTGGGACTCGAACCCAGCACCCACAGCTTAAAAGGCTGTTGCTCTGCCTGATGAGCTAGCGGCCCGAACGGTTGCGAAAGAACGGAGGCGCTCGACGGGAAACGACTAATGCCGTCTATTATATAGCAACATGCCCCGCCGGAGGCGGGGCAAGCGTGGAGACAGTGGTCGGCAAACCGTGGCGGCTTACGCGCTCTGGATTTCTTGCTCTTTGGTCTTCAGGACCGCGTTCACCTGCTCGATGTAGCGGTCGGTGAGCTTTTGGATTTGGTCCTGCGCCTTGAAGGCCTCGTCTTCGCTGACCTGTTTCTCGGCCTTGAGCTTTTTGACCTGCTCGTTGGCCTCGCGGCGGACGTTGCGCAGGTGCACACGACCTTCCTCCGCCATGCGGTTGGCCACCTTGATGAGCTCGGCCCGCCGGTCCCCGCTTAAGGCCGGAATCGGCAGCCGCAGGAGCTTGCCGTCCACCACCGGGGTGAGGCCCAACCCGGCCTTGAGGATGGCTTTCTCGACCTCTTGCACCAGGCCAGCATCCCAGGGCTGGATGACCAGCAGGCGGGGCTCGGGGGCCGTGATGGCGGCCAACTGCTTCAGCGCCGTATTGGCCCCGTAGCACGCGACCGTCAAGTGCTCGACCATGGCCGGATTGGCGCGCCCGCCCCGCAGCTCGCCGAACTCCCGCGTCAGCGTGGCGAGGGACTTCTTCATTTTGTCCTCGCCGTCCTTCAGGAGCGCCTGCAGCGCGGCCATGCGGTCCTCAGCCCGTCACGCGCGTGCCGACCTGCTCGCCGCAGACGACGCGCTTAATATTGCCGTCACGATGGAGGTTGAAGATCACAATCGGAATCTTGCCTTCCATGCAGAGGCTCACCGCGGTCGCATCCATGACGCGCAGCCCCTTCTTGAGGACGTCCATGAACGTCAAGGCCTCAAACCGCGTCGCCTTGGGATTGGTGATCGGATCATCCGAATACACGCCGTCCACGTTCGTCGCCTTGAGCACGACGTCAGCGCCGATCTCCATGGCCCGGAGCGCGGCGGTCGTATCCGTGGTGAAGAACGGGTTGCCGATTCCCCCGACGAAGATGACGACGCGCCCTTTTTCCAGGTGCCGGATGGCGCGGCGTCGGATGTAGGGCTCAGCGACCTTGGCGATCTCCACGGCCGTTTGGACTCGCGTCTGCACGCCCTGCCGCTCGAGCGCATCCTGCAGGGCGAGCCCGTTGATGGCCGTGGCCAGCATGCCCATGTAGTCGGCCGTCGCGCGCTCCATCCCGGTCTGCGAGGACGCCGTGAGGCCGCGGAAGATGTTGCCCCCACCCACCACGACCGTCGTCTGGATGCCCAGCGCCTGGATCTCTTTGATTTGGCTGGCCAGATGGTCGAGGGTCTTCGAATCGATCCCGAAGCCCAGCCGGCCTTGGAGCGCCTCGCCGCTGAGCTTCAGGACAATCCGCTTGTAGACGGGATGCTGGGCTTTCGCTCCGGCGGAAGCCGCCGGGGCCTGGGGGGTGGGGCGGGTGCGCGTCCTCGTACGGGCCAGGGGGATCCTCAGGATGCGGGTTCGAGCTTCTCGCCCAGCGCAAAACGCGCAAAGCGTCGGACCACGACATTCTCTCCTGTCTTCGCGATCAAGGCTTGCAAGAGCTGGCCAACGGTCGTGCGTTCATCTTTCACGAACGGTTGCTCGAGCAGCACCGCATGGGCTTCGTGGGCGCCCTGGGCCGGCACCTCATCCTTGCGAACCCATTGCGGGCTCGTCGCGGCCACGTGCATCGCGACGTCCCGGCAGAACTGCGCGAATTCCTCCGTGCGGGCGACGAAATCGGTCTCGCAGTTCACCTCGACCAGGGCGGCGAGCCGCCCGTCATGGTGGACATAGGCCTCGATGCGGCCCTGCCCCGTCGCGCGGCCTTGCCGTTGTTCCGCCACCATGGCGCCGCGCTGCCGCAGCCATGCCAGGGCCTTCTGTTCATCGCCCTTCGTCGCGACCAGCGCCTCGCGCACGTCGTTCAACGACGCGCTCGTCTTCTCGCGCAGCGTCTTGATGGCCTCGACGCTCACCTTCATGCGCTGCCGCCTCCCGCGGGGCGAGGCCGTCGGCCCGCCGAGGGGTTGTTCATGGCCAAGAGCTGCTCGTAGGAGACCGCCACCGGAGCGGCAGGCCCTGCGCTGGGCGCAGGCGTGGCGGGGGCCTCGGCGGCGACGCGAGCCGCCCGCTCCAGCGCCTTCTGCCGCCCGGCCAGGATACGGTCGATGAGTAGCCCGATGACGACCCGGATGGAGCGGATGGCGTCATCGTTCCCCGGGATCGGGTAGGCGATCAAGTCCGGGTCGGTATTCGTGTCGCAGATCGCGACGACCGGGATGCCCAGCCGGTTGGCTTCCAAGACGGCGATCGTCTCGCGCTTGGTGTCCACGACAAAGAGGCACCCCGGCGGCTTCTCCATATCCGCGAGGCCGCTGAAGCGCTCTTCAAGGTTCTGCAGCTTGCGTCCCAAGCGCTTACCTTCCTTCTTCGAGAGCTGGGCCAGGGCGCCGCTTTCCTGCTTGGCGCGCAGCTCGCGCAACAGCGCGAGGTTCTGCTTGATCGTCTGGAAATTGGTCAGCGTACCCCCGAGCCAGCGGTTGACCACATAGGGCATCTCGCACTGCGTGGCCGCTTCCCTGAGCAACGTTTGGGCCTGCTTCTTGGTGCCGACGAACAGGATGCGGTGGCCCTTGGCGGCGGTGTCCTCCAGGAAGTCCCCGGCGCGCTGGAGGTACTGCGCGGTTTGCTCCAGGTCGATGATATGGATCCCGGATCGGCTGCCGAAAATGTATTGCCGCATCTTGGGATTCCACCGCCTGGTCTGATGCCCGAAATGAACCCCGGCTTCCAACAACTGCTGGACGAGTGCCTGCGTCATGGACGGCTTACGACTCCTTGCGTACTTCGCCGGCGCCACGGTGCGCCGCGGCAGAGTCTGCCGGCCGCCCAGTTTCAATGAGCTGCAGCTCACAGAACCGGCGGTACAGCGAGCTCTTGCGCAGCAATTCGTCGTGGCTGCCCTGCTCGACAATGCGCCCTTCTTGGATCAACGCGATCCGGTGGGCCAGCCGCACGGAAGAGAGCCGGTGGGCGATCAAGAGCACCGTGCGGCCTTTCCTGAGGCGCTCAATCGCTTCGGTAATGAGGTGTTCGGATTCGGCATCCAGCTGGCTGGTGGCTTCATCGAGGATCAGCAGCGGGGGGTCCTTCACCAGCGCCCGCGCAATGGCCAGCCGCTGGCGCTCGCCTCCGGAGAGCAATCCCCCCTGCTCCCCGATGACCGTGTCGTAGCCTTGCGGCAGCTTGGTGATGAACTGATGGGCGTTGGCCACCTTGGCCGCCTCGACGATCTCGGCGAAGGAGGCCTCGGGCTTGCCGAGCGCGATGTTGGCGCGGACCGTATCGTTAAACAGCACGGTCTCCTGGGTGACCAGGCCGATCTGGTCGCGGAGCGAGCCGAGCGTCACGTGGCGCACATCCAGCCCGTCGAGCTTCACGCGCCCGCTGCTGGGATCATAAAACCGGGCCACGAGGTTCCCCACGGTGGTCTTCCCTCCGCCGCTCGGCCCGACTAGGGCCAGCGTTTCGCCGAAGGGGATCGTCAGCGTTACGCCGCGCAGCGCCGGCTGCGCATCGTAGTGGTGCGAGACATGCTCGAACACGATCTCGCGATGAAATCGAGGGAGCACCCGGGCCTTGGGGTGCTCGAGAATCATGGGGGCTTCGTCGAGCACTTGGAAGATCCGCTCGCCTGAGGCGAGCGCCTGCTGGTTGATCCCATGGAGCCTGGCGAGGCGCTTCAAGGGGCGGATGAGCGAGGCGATCGCGCCGATGAACGCCAGAAAGGTGCCGAGCGTGATCGTATTCATCACCACCGCCCGCCCGCCAAGCCAAAACACGATCGCGATGCCGGCAGCGCCGATGAATTCCGTCAACGGCGAGAGCGCGTTCATGCGCTTTTGCACCTTGCGCAGCAACCGATACGTTTGCTGGTTGGCCGCGGCGAACCGCTGCCGCGCGGTGGCTTCCGCCCGGAACGCCTGCACGATCTGGATGCCGTCGATGGCCTCCAGGATCGCGCTGTTGAGCTGGCCCATGACGATCTGCGTTTCGCGCGAGAGCTTCTTGAGCCGCTTGCCAAGCTGCCCGATCGGCCAGGCGATCAGCGGCACCAGGACCAGCAGCACCAGCGAGAGCTTCCAGTTGATCGCCAGCGCGATGGCGATCGACACGAGGACCGTCAAGCTCTGCAGGATCACATCGGTAATGCCCTCGCTCACCGAGTTCTGGATCACCCCGGTGTCGAAGATGATGCGCGACATCGTCGCGCCCGTCGAGGAACGCTTATGGTAATCGAGCGAGAGGTCCAGAAATCGGCTGAACAGCGTGTGCCGCAGGTCGCGGATGATCCGCTGCGAGACATCGGCCATGTAGAACGTCTGCCAGAACTCAAAGAGGGCCCGCAGGGAGAAAAAGATGGGGATCGACACCGCGAAGACCGTCAGGAGCATCAGGGGGTCGGCCGCGTTGAACCACTCCACCAGCCCGCGCAGCCACCCGGGCAGCCACGGCGCCACCGGAATGGCCTTGTTGGTCACAATGCGGTCGGCCAGCGGAAAAAGGGCCCCCAGCTGGGCGCCGCTCAGGAGGCTTGACACCAGCATGCACCCCACCGCCAGGCCAAAGACGCCGAGGTGGGGTTTAAGAAAGCGGAGCAGCCGGAAGTAGGTTCTCATACAGACCTGTGATTATACTACGCCGATTGACGGCGCACAAGCCATTCTGTTAGACTCAAGGGTCAGCGCGACTGTAAGTTACGACGTTACATCCCATGCCAAAGAGCTTGCAGGTTGGGGTGGTCGGTGTCGGCCACCTCGGGTCTCGTCACGCCCAGATCTATGCGCGGCTGCCCGGCGTACGCCTGGTCGCGGTCTGCGATATTGACCGCCGGCGCGCCGAGGCGCTCGCCCGCCAGCTAGGATGCGAGGCGTTGACGGAGCCGCATCGGCTCATTGGTCGCGTGCAGGCCGCGAGTCTGGCGGCTCCCTCGAGCCTGCACTACCCGCTGGCCAGCACGCTGCTAGAAGGCGGCATCCACGTGCTCGTGGAGAAGCCGATCACGACCTCCCTGCCTGATGCGCAGGCGCTCATCCGGATTGCCCGCCGGCGCCGCTGCGTGCTCCAGGTTGGCCATGTCGAACGGTTCAATGCGGCGTTTCAAGCCGCCATGAAGCATCTGCGGCATCCGCGATTCATCGAGGTGCACCGCCTCTCGCCTTATCCGTTCCGAGGCACCGACGTGAGCGTGGCGCTGGATGTCATGATCCACGATCTCGATGTCATTCTGGCCCTGGTGCGCTCGCCTGCCGTGCGTCTGGACGCCGTCGGGGTGCCGGTCTTGTCTGCCAGCGAAGATATTGCCAATGCGCGGATTCAATTCGCCTCCGGCTGTGTCGCCAATCTCACCAGCAGTCGCATCAGCGACGAGCCGGTGCGCCGCATCCGCGTCTTTCAGGAGGACCGCTACCTCTCCATTGATACGCTGGCGCAGACCGTGCGGCTGGCCGTCAAGACTCCGCGAGGTATTCGCCGGGCGCACCTGCCGGTCAATCGCCAAGCACCGCTGGAGGCCGAGTTGGCGGCGTTCATTCGATCGGTGCGCACGGGCTCTGCCCCGCTGGTCTCGGGCGAGGACGGCACGGCTGCCTTGGCGCTCGCGTTGCGGATCGAGCGCGCGATGCGTCGGAATCGGCGGCATGCGCACGCTTGAGGCCGCCGGCGTCCCTGGCTCGTGGCTCGTGGCTGGTGGCTCGTGGGAACTGCTCTTGCCTCGAGCCTCGAACCTTGAGCCTCGAACCTGCCCTCAGCACGCTTCCCTTCTCTAGGCAACAGCGATGGCCTCCATCTGTTTTGTCGCAGGCGATCCCTCGGGCGACGCGCACGCCGGACACCTGGCCACGGCCCTTCGCGCCAGGCGTCCGGACCTCGTGATGACCGGGCTTGGCGGGCCGGCCATGCGTCAAGCCGGCGTGGAACTGCTGGATGAGCTGACTCGCGCGGCCGCCATTGGCCCCTTCGATGCGGCGCGACATGCGCGCCACCTCATCCGGGCCAGGCACCGCCTCGAAGACCATCTGCGCACCGCGCATCCGCAGCTGGTCGTCCTGGTGGACTTTGGCGACTTCAACCTTCCGGTCATCGCCCCGCTCGTCAAGCGCTACGGCGTTCCGATTCTCTACTACATCAGCCCGCAGATCTGGGCATGGGGCCGCTTCCGCTTGCGGTATGTGCGCCGGTACGTGGACCGGATGTGCGTCTTCTTCCGCTTCGAAGAGGCGCTCTATCGGCGCGAGGGGGTGCCGGTGACCTGGGTTGGGCATCCGCTGATCGACGCGGCTCGTCCGACGCTTGGCCCTGAGGACGCGCGGCGGCGTTTCGGGCTGAACCCGTGGCGAATGACCCTGGGGGTGTTGCCCGGCTCAAGAGAGGGCGAGGTCCGCCGGCATCTTCCGATCATGCTCGAGGCCGTCCGGCTGGTCAGCTGGCAGATGCCGGGCGTGCAGAGCGTGCTGCTCAAAGCGCCTGGGGTGCCGCCGAACGCGTTCGCCCGCGCGGCGCGAGGGCGGCTGGAGTTGCAGATCGCTGACGGCTCGCCCTATGAGGTGTTGCCGCTGCTCGATGCTGCGATCGTCAGCTCAGGCACGGCGACGTTGGAAGCGGCGCTGTTCGACGTGCCGATGGCGGTCGTGTACCGCACGTCATGGCCGACCTACCTGGCGGCGCGCACCGTCCTACGCATCCCGCACATCGCCATGGTCAATGTGATTGCGCAGCGGCAGGTGGTGCCAGAATTCATCCAGCACCGCGCCAAGCCGGAGCTGATTGCCGCATCGATCGTGGAGCTGCTGCGTCAGCCGGAGCGGCGCGCGCTGATGCAAACGGACTTGCGGCAAGTGGCCAAGACGCTGGGGCCGTCTGGGGCCGTTGAGCGCGCCGCCGACGTCGCCCTCGCGATGCTTCGGTAAGAGCGGCTCGCTAGGGAAAATGGGGACATTTCGATGTTTCGCTGGCCGAAAGGCCTGGGGCGAAAATCAAAACGTCCCCATTTTCGTCCCCAATTGTTCTATAGCAACGGGAGGTAGGTTTTCAGTTCGTAATCGGTGAGCGCGCGGCGGAAGTTGTCGTGCTCGATCTTCTTGTTTTCGAGGAAGGAGGCAAAGACGTGCTCCCCCAGCGCGCGGCGCAGCAGCTTGCTGCCCTCGGCCAGCTCAATCGCTTCCTGGAGGCTGCCGGGCAATTGCCGGATCCCCCGTTGCGCGCGCTGGGCGGCTGACAGCTCAGCCGCATTCGCCTCCGTCGGAGCCGGCAGCTCCAAACGCTTCTCCAGACCTTCGAGCCCGGCCGCGAGGATCGCGCTAAAGGCCAGATAGGGATTGCAGGCCGGGTCTGGCGAGCGCAACTCAATGCGCGCGGATTCCTCCTTCCCGGGTTTGTACATCGGAATCCGCACCAAGTCGGAGCGGTTGCGTGACGCCCACGTCACGTAGACCGGGGCTTCGTAGCCCGGCACCAAGCGCTTGTAGGAATTGACCCACTGGTTCAGCACGATCGTGATTTCCGGAATGTGCTTCAACAGCCCGGCCGTGAAATGCTTGGCGGTTTTTGACAGATGCAGCCGGTCTCTCGGGTCAAAGAATGCGTTGCGCTCACCGCGAAAGAGCGACATGTTCACATGCATGCCCGAGCCGTTGTGCTGGGCGAGGGGCTTGGGCATGAAGCTCGCATAGCAGCCGTGCTTGAACGCAATTTCCTTCACGACGAGCCGATAGGTCATGACATTGTCGGCCATGGTGAGCGCGTCCGTGTAGCGGAAGTCGATTTCATGCTGTGACGGCGCGGCCTCGTGATGGGAATACTCAATGCCGACGCCCATCTCCTCCATCGAGAGGATGATCTCGCGCCGAAGGTCCGAGGCGGCATCCAGCGGCGTGAGGTCGAAGTACCCGCCTGTATCGAGGGGCTCCGGTGCCTCGGCGCTCCTGAAGAAGAAAAATTCCAGCTCCGGCCCGACGTAGAACGTGAAGCCCGCCTTGGCCGCCTGCGCGACATTGCGCTTGAGCACATAGCGCGGATCGCCTTCGAAGGGCCGCCCCCCGGGATAGGAGACGTCGCAGAACATGCGCGCGACCGCGTTCTCCTTCGGCCGCCAGGGCAGCAGGCAGAAGGTGTTCGGGTCGGGCATCGCGAGCATGTCCGATTCATCAACCCGCGCGAACCCCTCGATGGAGGAGCCGTCAAAGCCCATGCCCTCCTCCAACGCTTTCTCCAACTCATCAATCGTGATCGCGAAGCTCTTCAAGAATCCCAGGATGTCCGTGAACCACAGCCGGATGAACCGAACATCATGCTCTTTGGCCAAGCGCAGGACGTAGGCTTTATCCTTGCGCAGGCTGGAGCGTTTCCTCGTCATGGTCGGCATGATTCATGGCCTCCAAAAAGAAACACGGGGCGGCTGGCGCCCCGTGTTTCTGCACGCGTCCGCGCAGCCGGCGGCTTAGGCGTCGAAATACAGGTAAAACTCGTACGGGTGCGGCCGCAGGCGGACCTTGTCGATCTCCTGCCGCTTGTACTCCAGCCACACTTCGATGACGTCTTTGGTGAACACGTCGCCCTTGAGCAAAAACGCATGGTCCTTTTCCAGAGCGTTCAGCGACTCTTCCAGGGAACCCGGTACCTGCTTCGGCGCCCGCTCGGCCGACATCTCGTAGATGTTCTCATCGACCGGTTGGCCCGGGTCGATGCGGTTCTGGATGCCGTCCAACCCCGCCATCAGCATCGCCGCGAAGGTGGTGTAGGGATTGCAGGACGGATCAGGCGCGCGGAACTCGACCCGCTTGCTCTTCGGGTAGTCCACGTACACCGGGATGCGGCAGATCGCCGAGCGGTTGCGCGCCGAGTAGGCCAGGTTCACCGGCGCTTCGTAGCCAGGCACCAGGCGCTTGTACGAGTTGGTCGTCGGCGCCGCAAAGGCCAGGATGGCCGGCGCGTGCTTGAGCAGCCCGCCGATATACCACTTGCACATTTGGCTGATCTTCGCATAGCCGTTCTTGTCGAAGAACAGGTTGTTGCCCGCCTTCGCCAGACTCTGATGCGTGTGCATCCCGGAGCCGTTGTCCCCGAAGAGCGGCTTGGGCATGTACGTCGCGACCTTGTTGTGCTGGCGGGCGACGTTCTTGATGATGTACTTGAGCATCAGGAGGTTGTCGGCCATCCGGGTCAGCGTGCTGTAGCGCATGTCGATCTCGCACTGCCCGGCGGTCGCGACTTCGTGGTGGTGCTTCTCCACGGGGACCCCGACGGCGCGGGCCTTCAGCAGAATCTCGCTGCGGATATCCTGCAGCTGATCGTGCGGCGGCACCGGGAAGTAGCCCTCCTTATAGCGCGGTTTGTAGCCCAGGTTCGGTTTCTCATCCTTGCCGGAGTTCCACTCCCCCTCAACCGAGTCGATGAAGTAATAGCCCGCGTTTTCGGTCGAGTCGAAGCGGATGTCGTCAAAGATGAAGAACTCCGGCTCCGGCCCCCAGTAGCTGACGTCCGCGATCCCCGTTTTTTTGAGGTAGCCTTCGGCCTTGCGGGCAATGAACCGCGGGTCTCGGCTGTAGGCCTCTTTGGTGAGCGGATCGTAGATGTCACAGATGAGGCTCAGCGTCGGCGTCTCGCAGACCGGGTCGAGCACCGCGGTGGTCGGATCGGGATACAGGTTCATGTCCGACTCTTGGATTTTCTGAAAGCCGCGGATGGAAGAACCGTCAAACCCGATGCCGTCCACCCAGATGCCTTCCTTCGCGCTCTGCGCGACTTCTTCGACCGGGATCGAAAAGTGCTGCCACAACCCCGGTAAGTCATTGAACTTCAAATCCACCACGGTGATCTTGTTCTGCTTGATGATCTGCCAGACCCGCTTCACCGCGTCTTCGGTAAAGGTGGGGACGAGATGCTTAGAGTTCGTCCCGGCCTGTCCGCGGGCCCCGCCACCAGGGGCGGGGCGGGCGGGCGCGACACGACTGCGCGCTGGCCGACGACTGGCGACAGTGACTCTAGGCATGAATGGACCTCCTTGTTGATGCGTGGTGAGTGCGGGTCCCTGCGTTTCGGTGGCACGTCCCTGGGAGGAACGTCGGCTTGAGTATACGCCTCTTCCCCTCCCGGTCAACCAAAAAGCGCCTCCCGCACCAGGCCAACACCCCCAGGGCTCACCCGCCCGGGCAAACCCTGGGGGCAGACCAATCCGTGTCAACGGCTAGAGTGCGGGCTCGCCTTTTTCCCCGGTCCGGATCCGCACGACCTGCTCGACGTCGGAGACGAAGATCTTCCCGTCGCCGACGGCCCCGGTCTTGGCAGCCGTCGCGATGGCGCTCAGGATGCGCTCGGCATCCTTATCGAGCACGACGATCTCCAGCTTCACCTTGGGCAGCAGGTCCACTTTGTACGACTCGCCACGCCACTGGCGCGTCACGCCCTTCTGCTTGCCGTGGCCCTCCACCTCGTTGATGGTCACCCCAGGATAGCCGGCTTTCTCGAGCGCCTGGCGCACGTCGCCCAGTTTTTCCGGCCGGATGATGGCTTCGATCTTTTTCATGTTGTGCCCCTCACTCCGCGATCCGTTCCGCAATATTGACGTAGGAGTAGACCGGCTTGCGCGTGACGAACTCCGGGTAGGTGGTCTGCCCGTGCTCGCCGATGTCCAGGCCCTCGATCTCCTCCTGCACGCTGACCCGGATACCCATGGTGACTTTGAGAAGCAGCCAGGCTAGCAGCGAGACCGCGAAGACGAATGCGCCGGCCGCCAGGACCCCGGTCATTTGCACGGAGAGCTGCTTCAGCCCGCCGCCGAAGAACAGGCCTGCGGCCTGCCCCGGTGTCCATTGCGACTCCGCGAAGAGCCCGACGCACAGCGTGCCGAACACCCCGTTGGCGAGATGGACCGCAAGCGCGCCGACCGGATCATCCAGCCGGAGCTTGTCGAACGCGGCGACGGCCAACACGACCAGCACCCCGGCGAAGAGCCCAATGATGAGGGAGCTCATGACGCTCACGAACGCGCAGGGCGCCGTGATGGCGACCAGACCGGCCAAGCACCCATTGATCGTCATCCCCAAGTCCGGCTTGCCGAGCATCATCGTGGAGACGAGCGTCGCCGAGAGCATCGCGGCCGCGGCGGCCGTGTTCGTCGTGACGCAGATGCGCGAGATGGCCTCAGGGTCCGCCGCCATCGTCGAGCCCGGGTTGAACCCGAACCACCCCAGCCACAACACGAAGCAGCCGATCAGGGCCAGCGAGAGGTTGTGCCCAGGGATCGGGTTGACCGTGCCGTCCTTGTTGTACTTGCCGTAGCGCGGACCCAGCGCGATGACGCCGGCCAGCGCCGCCCAGCCGCCGATCGAGTGCACTTGGGTCGAACCGGCGAAGTCCAGGAACCCCTTCTGTGCCAGCCACCCGCCGCCCCAGATCCAGTGCCCGACGATCGGGTAGATCACGCCGACGATGATGAAGCTGAACGCGATGAACGAGAAGTACTTGATCCGCTCGGCCACCGCCCCGGAGACGATCGTCGCGGCGGTACCGGCAAAGACGAGCTGAAAGAAAAACTTCGCCAAGAGCGGAACGCCGGTCCAATTCAGCGACGCGTAGACACCCTTGTAGGCCTCGCCCGTCGCGGGGCTGGTGTCCGGGCCGCCGAGAAAGAGCAGGCCGTCGGTCCCCATGAACCCGGTCCCGTTCCCAAACATGAGTCCGAAACCTAAAACCAAGAACGCGATTGACGACGCGGCAAAGACAATGAAGTTTTTCGACAGGATGTTGGTGGAGTTCTTGACGCGGCAGAACCCGGTTTCCACGCAGGCGAAGCCCAGGTTCATGAAGAACACGAGCATCGCGGTCACCAACACCCACATCGTGTCCGCTACGACCTTTGGATCCATTCCACGCTCCTTTCGTGCTCGTCACGTGACGCGGTCGGGCGCAAGGCGATGCGGCCAGGAGGTCGGTGGGGACGGCCGCATCGCCAGGCCCGCACGCACTAGAAGTGGTAAATCATCTCCGCGGCGATCGTGTCCTGATAATCGCTTAAGCCCTCGTGCCGCGCGAAGACTTGGTCATCGGCCTTGTCGTGCCGGTATTCCAGGCGCGCCAGCACATGGTCATAGAGCTTCCATTGGCTGGTGAGCGTCAGCTCGTAGTAGTCGATGTCAGTGATCGTCCCGCCGCCCGGGCCGGTCAACCCCAGCCGGACATTATCCTTGTCATCAAACCACTCCACCCGGCTGGCCAGCGCCCACATCGGCGTGACGTCGTACTTCGCATAGAGCGCCACCCCTTGCCAGTTCGCGCCTTCAAACCCGTTCGTGGTAATGGTCGTCGCGGTGCCCGGCGTGAGATTGCTCTCATGGCCGTAGTCGTAATTGGCCATGAAGGCAAGCTGCTCCGTGGCTTGGTAGGTCGCCACGAGGTCGATCACGCTGCGCTTGTTGCTGTTGTTGAGCGAGCGCTCCGCTCCTGTGATGCCGTTCACCAGCAACGTGAGGTCTTTGGCAGGGGTCAGCGTGAGGCTTCCGATCAGCGATTTCGCCTTGTTGTTGTCATCCACAGCATCCCAGCCGTTGACCACCCCACCGGTCACCGATCCCCACTCGCCCAGCGGGTAGCTCGCCAGCATGCCCGTATGGGTGAAGGGGATGGAGAAGCCGAACATATAGGACCGTGAGTAGTTCCAGTTGGCCGGGCTCTCAATCACTTCCGCGCCGAGCAACGTGACGAACTTCCCAATCTTGAAGTCAAGGCCCTCGCCGATCGGCGCGCGGGCGGTGACGTAGGCTTGCTGCAGGTCGAACTGGTCGGTCCCAGTCCCGCCGCCGGTGGAGTGGAAGACCTCGGCATCATCGCCAAAGAAGAGATCGGTGCGAAAGCCGAATGGCATCGTGTCCGTCATCGGCTTCTCCAGCACGAGTTCCGCTGCGTGCGGCGTGAACCCGCTGGCCTCCGTGTCGAAGACGCGCCCTGTCGTCGTCGTGCCGTTGTCCGGCTCGTTAAAGCTGTAAGCCGCGGCCACGTCGACGTAGCCGCTCATCTGCAGCCCGGCCAGGCCGCTGGGCAGCTCGAGACTCGGCACGGGCTTCTCTCCCATACTGCTAATCCCCTTGGTCTCGGTGGTCGCCACCTGCCGCTCCAGCTTGTTCAGACGGTCCCTCAAGACTTGGATTTCCGCTTTGAGCCCGGCGGTCTCCGCCTCATCGGCAACCACCACAGGCGTCTGAGCCACAAGGCTGACCATCCCCACTACCAGCGCCAGCAGCTGGCAGACCGAACGTCCCTGCTGACCTGCGAATCCTGACGGCATTGCCTCCCTCCTTGGTTAGGTTGGGGGTGATGTTGATTGGCCGTGATCCTACGCGGACCGCGTTACGCCCGTATCACGCCCATGTTAATTCGGTGTTACAGGCGGGCTGAGCGCAAACCGGTAGGCGCCCTCCCCGACCGGCTCAATGAAGGAGCGGCCCCCGCGCTCTAACGTATGCTTGAGGTAGCGAATGCGCTCGTCGACCGTCCGCAATCCGCCGGGGTCATGGCGGCCCAGGCCTTCTTCGAGCAGGCGCCGCTTAGGCACCGGTTGGCCCGGGCGCGTCGCCAGGTAGACCAGGAGCGCATAGTCCCGGTAGGGTAGCATCACCGGCTCGCCGCCTAGCAGGACCTGGTAGCGCTCCAGATCGATCGTGAGATCGCCGAATCGTAGCAGGAGTTGGGTGGAGGGCATGCGGACCCCATAACCGCCCGCATGATGGAGGAGATGCGTTACGGTAAGATTACGGACAGGCTAAATCGATGTAACAGTTCCGGTGTCTGGCACCGCAGGCGCCTGACACCGGCCGCCTAGCGGACTTCCGGGGGAAAGACGCGCAGGATTTCCTCAAGACTGGTGACGCCGGCGCAGACTTTTTGCCAACTCGCCCGCGAGAGCGTGACCATGCCCTTGGCAATCGCCGATTGGCGGATCTGCGCGCTGGAGGCGCCCTTGATCATCAGCGAGCGCACGTGGTGATCGATCTGCAGCAACTCAAAGACGCCGGTCCGGCCGTGATAGCCGGTTTGCCGGCAGGCCTTGCATCCTTGGGCGCGCGCGACCTCGATCACGCTCGGCTCCTCCGGCACCACCAGCCCCATCGCGGCCAGGCTCGCGGGCGTGGCTTGCACGGTCGCGCGGCACTTAGGGCACAGCAGGCGCACCAGCCGCTGGGAGAGGATGCCGGTCAGGGTGGAACAGAGCAAGAACGGCTCAACCCCTAGATCGAGCAGCCGCGTAATGCCGCTGGAGGCGTCGTTGGTATGGAGCGTCGAGAGCACCAGGTGCCCGGTGAGCGCGGCGCGCACGGCCAGGCTCGCGGTCTCCTGGTCGCGGATCTCGCCGACCATGATGATGTCCGGATCATGCCGCAGCATCGAGCGCAGCCCGGTGGCGAACGTCAAGCCGACTTTCGGCTGTACTGGGATTTGCGTGACGCCGGGCAACTCATGCTCGACCGGATCCTCGATCGTCACGATATTGACGCGGCGGCCGGCGAGCATCGAGAGAAAGGCGTAGAGCGTCGTCGACTTACCTGACCCCGTCGGTCCGGTGACTAGGAGCATCCCCGTCGGCTTGGCCAACATCGGCTTGAGCAATGCCCCCTGTGCGTCCGCCAGGCCCAGGTCCGACAGCTGGAGGCTCAGCTCCGGCTCCAGCAGCCGGATCGCGAGGCTCTCGCCGTGCAGCGACGGCAGCACCGAGATGCGCAGGTCCAGGCGGGTTCGATCCTGCTCAAACCAGATGCGGCCGTCCTGCGGCACGCGGTGCTCCGAGATATCCAGGTTGGCCATGACCTTGATGCGCGAGACGACGCTGCTGTAGAGCTGCGCGAACTGCGACGCCACGGCAACGTCGTACAGGACCCCGTCGATGCGCTCCCGAATCCAAGGCCCCTGCAGCCCGACGCCCAGATGAAGGTCGGTCGCGCGGTTGGCGCGCGCGTGCTGGAGGAGCTCGTTCACCAGCCGCACGATGCCGGTGTCGCCGGCGGACTCCGCCGGCCCGGTGAGCGCGGCGCGGCCGGAGGCCACCACGGGCTCGGCCTCTGTCTCGCCATGCGCCGCCACGCCCGCGCCGACGCCGTAGTAGCGATGAATCGCCTCGAGCATGTCGCCGTTGACCGCGGCAAAGGGCTTGAGCTGGCAGCCCAGCAGCATCCGCAACTCATCAAGCCGTGAGGTGTCCAGCGGATCCGCCATCGCCAAGTCCAGCACCTCGTGCTCCCAGCGGATCGGCAGGGCTTGGTATTGGCGCGCCACCGACACCGACATCCGCGCCAAGGCCTCCGCTCGGGGCAGCACGTCGCTCAGATTGACGGTGTCAAAACCCATCGCGGCATAGAAGCACGCCGTGAAATCGAACGGCTTGGCGAAGAATTCGTGGGCCCCGCGCCGCCGCGCCTCGTCCATCGTGGACTGGTCGGCGTAGCCGCTGATCATGATGACGCGCGTATTAGGCGCTTCGGATTTGATGCGCGAGAGGACGTCCAGACCCGATGCGTCCGGCAGCCGGACATCCAGGAGGATGACTTCGGTTGGGCGGTGCGAGACTTGGTCCAACGCCGCCTGGGCCGTGGCGGCCGTGGAGACGTGGAAGCCCTTCTGCTCAAAAAACGCCTTCAAGACGCTGCTGATTTCCAGTTCATCATCCACCACCAGGAGTTCTTTGGGCATCTGCTCATTCCCCCCGCTCAGGCTGGCCGTGCGACACCCTCTGCCAGCCACACGTCCTTAAGTATGCCTGATGGGGCGCGCGGGTGAGAAGAGCGGGACTACTAAAATTTCAGCAGAATTAAATGGGCCTGACAGCCCGGGCGGGGGTCATTCGGCCGGGGGGCCGAAAAACTTATAGCCGACGTGGCGGATGGTCTCGATGTAGGTCGCGCCACCCAGCTCGATTTTCGCGCGCAGGCGGCGGATGTGCACATCCACGGTGCGGGTGCCACCGAAATAATCATAGCCCCAGACCTTGTCCAGCAGGACTTCGCGGGTGAACACCTTGCCCCGGTGGGTCGCCAGGAACTTCAGCAATTCGAACTCTTTGTAGGTGAGATCGACCGGCTGCCCATGGACCCGGACTTCATACCGCTCGAAATCCAGGTGCAGGCCGCCCACGGCGAAGCCGTTCTTGGACTCGACCCGGTGGAGCTTCCAGATGAGGAACGCGAGCCGTTGGGCCAGCCGTTGGGAGCTGACCGGCAGGGTCAGGTAGTCCTCAAACCCCCAGCCCAGATCCAGGCGGCCGAGCTGGGACTCCGGAACCAACAACACCACGGGCAAGTCTTTCAGCATCCGTTCCCGCCGCAGGCTGGCGCAGAGCCGCCCCCCGTCGATCGCCAGGCGCTCCAGGTCCACGACCACGACCTCAATCCGCTCGGGCGCAAAGGTCTCCGCCAGCGCCTGGGACGAGCCGAAGGGCACCGGAGTAAATCCGTGCTCCAGGAGGCCGGACTTCAGCGTCTTCTTCTGGTCCCAATCGTCGCTGATCACCAGCACGCGATGCATCGTCACTGCACGCTTTCGTACCGGTTGGTAATGGGCATGCGGCGATCCCGGCCGAAGGCTTTGGGTGTAATCTTCAGGCCAGGCGGCCCCTGGCGCCGCTTGTACTCGGAGCGATCGACCATTCGAATCACCCGCGCCACCAGCCCAGGGGCGAAGCGGTTGCGCGCCTGGATCTGGGCGAGGCTGCGGTCCTCCTCGACGTACGCCTTCAAGATCGCATCGAGCGCGGGATACGGCGGCAGCGTGTCCTGATCCCGCTGGCGTGGTGCGAGCTCCGCCGTGGGCGCGCGCCGGAAGACGCGCGCCGGAATCGGCGCGCCGGGCCCGCGCCGGGTGCGGTAGCGCGCCAGCCGATAGACGAGGGTTTTCGGCACGTCCTTGAGCACCGCGAATCCCCCGGCCATGTCGCCATAGAGCGTCGTGTAGCCGGTCGCCATTTCGCTCTTGTTGCCCGTCGTCAACACTAGCCAGCCGAATGCATTCGAGAGCGCCATGAGCAGCGTCCCGCGGATGCGGGCTTGGAGATTTTGCTCCGTGACGCTCACCGAACCCCTTGGCGAACGCCCGAGGCGCCCTGCCAGCGCCGCCCGATAGGCGCGCCGCAGCCCCTCAATCGGCAGCTCCTCGCAGCGGATGCCCAACGCCCGCGCCAGATGCCTCGCATCCTCCTGCGTCGCTCGGGAAGAGTACGCCGAGGGCATGACGACCCCGACGACGTGGTCGGCCCCCAAGGCATCCACGGCCAGCGCCGCGGTCAAGGCGGAGTCGATGCCGCCTGAGATGCCGAGCACGACCGTCTCAAACCGATTCTTGCGCACGTAATCCCGAAGCCCAAGACACAGGGCTTCGTAGACCTCCGCCAGCGGCCGAAGCATCCGGATCCGCCTGGCCGGCACGGGCGGGCGCTTAGCCGGCGGCGCGACGGGGATCTTGAGGGCGCCTCGCACCGGCCTGGCCGGGCCGAGGTGGTTGGGCGAGAGCTCGCAGAGCAACAGGTCCTCCTGAAACTGGCGGCCCTGGGCCACCAATCGCCCGTGGGCATCCAACACCAGGCTCGCGCCGTCGAACACCAACTCGTCCTGCCCACCGATGAGATTGCAATAGGCGATCGCCACCCGGTTGTCGAGCGCCCGCCGGGCAAACAGCGCCTGGCGCTGGCGCAACTTCCCGGCGTGGTAGGGGCTGGCGGAGAGGGCGACGATCACTCGCGCCCCCGCCCGCGCCAACGCCTGCGTCGGCTGCGGCATCCAGAGATCCTCGCAAATTTCCAGCCCAATGGGTACGCCTCTCAGTTGCAGGAGGAGCTCCTGCGAGCCTGGGTGAAAGTAGCGCTGCTCATCGAAGACGCCGTAATTAGGCAAATACCGCTTGTGGTACATCGCCGCCACCCGTCCCTGCGCCAGCACGGCGGCGGCGTTGAACAGCCGGCCCGACCGATCGCGATCGACGCATCCCACGATCGCCGTGATCCCGCGCGCCCAGCCGGCCAAATCCCTGAGCGCCTGCCGGCATTCTTCCACGAACTGGGGCTTCAGGAGCAGGTCCTCAGGCGGATAACCTGGGAGGGCCAGCTCCGGCACCACCACCAGATCCGCCAGCCACGCCTGGGCATGGCGGATGGCGTCGGTGATGCGCCGCCGGTTACCGGCAACATCTCCCACGGTGGCATTCAGTTGAGCTAACGCAAGACGCAGAACAGGCATGGACGCCAAGGAAGGCACGTATTATAGCACGGTTTGTCCGCCCTTCCGGCCGCGTTGGGCTGGGAGGGCCCCGTCAGGAGGCTGACTGCGAGGATTTGAGAAGCCGGTCGCGGACCCAGGCCAGCAGGAGCCAGCCCAGGCAGACCCCGACCGTGGCAAGGGAAAACCACCGGCCGTACAGGCCGTCTGGGGAAAACGGCTCGGTGGCAGCATGGAAGGCTTCGCTGGCAGGCAGAATGCCAGCCTCGCTCAACTCATGGAAGGAGTACAGGAGGATCTGACCCAGGAAGAGCAACAGAAACAGGCTTGTCACCTGAAAGAACAGCTTGAGGTTCATGAGATGGCTGCACTTGACCCACAGCACTGACATCCCCACCGTGACCAGCGCCCCCAAACCGGCTCCCAGGACAAAGGCGGGATGGTGCACCTGGGTCAGCATGAGCGCCGTCTCGATGCCTTCCCGCGCCACCATCAGCACCGTGAAAACAAACACCCCCCAGGCGGCCCACCAGGGGGAGGGGCGCGCAGAGAGCGCGTCGAGCTTGGTTTCGGTCTCGCGCTTCAGGTACCGGGCGTGCCGCCACATCTGCACGACGAGGGTCGAGACAAACACGACGGCGACCAGACCCAGCACGCCTTCCCAGAGCGGGTCGAAGCCCCGCTGCGCCAGCAGCCATCCCAGCAGCGCGCTGATCGCTAGCGAGGCGGCGATGCCCCAATAGACCGGCGGCAGGAGTCCAATCCGCCGCGTCTTCTGAAGATACGCCACGATGATCGAGACGATGAGAAACGCCTCGAAGCTCTCCCGCAGGACGATGACAAACGCTTGGACCATTAGGCTCCGGTGGCCATCATTAGAACTCCACCTCGACAAGACTCTTGAGCTGGACGTCGTCGCTGGCGCGCGTCAGCCCGAATGCCGGGCCGACCAACAGGCGCAGATGGGGGGTGAGGCTGCTGTACAGGCCGGGAACCAGGTAGAGCTGATGGTCCTTGCGCCGGATGCCGAACTCATCGGCATCGCCAAGGCTCTCCTTCAGCTCAAGACCCAGCCGGGTGCGCGGCGTCATGCCGTAGCTGATTCCAGCCGTGTATTCGAATTCCCAGTCGCTGTGCGTATTGATGTCTTTCTCACTGATCAGATTGGCGACGAGGTTCCACGGGCCCAGATCCTTGGTCAGAATGAGTTTATTCTCGAACGCGTCGCTGCGGGCATTCCGCGGGCCGTCCGGGTTCTTGTACTCCGTGTAGAGCGCCACATCGACCGGCCATTGCCCTGCCTCGGCGAGCCGGTACTTCGCTTCGATCTTGAACTGATCACGCTCCCAGTCCTTCGCCCGGTTCCAGGTGTAGACTTCGTAGTAGGCGAGCTGGAGATGGCTCGTCAGACCGTACTCGAGCTCCACCTGCTCACGGAAGGTATAGCTGTCGTCCCGATCCGCGTCGACGAGATTCAGGTCCGTCCAGAGCTCGACTTCAAACTCTCCCTGCTTCGCCGTATAGTAGTCCTGGTTGACGAGGTAATCGCGCAGGTGCGCTTGGGCCGCAGGCGTCGCCGCGCACCACAGCCACAACCCCACCAGCACCATCCCTCCGCGCATGCTGCCTCCTAGAGGACATGGCGGCGTTCCTCCGCGGCAGCGGTCGGTCGGCCAGAAGATGCGAGGGCTTCCGGGGAATCGGTCAGCCGAATTCGTTCGACACGCTCAATGCGGACCACTTTCGCTTCGTGCACCACGAGCTGGATCGAGCCGTACTCCAACCCCCGCAGCGCTCGTTCCAACTCGCGCAGCATCGTCGGCGGCAGCGCCATCGCCTAGCGGCCCCGCACGCATTGGTGCGCCTGCCGCTGACAGTCGCACACAGGGCACATGGTCTCGGCCGGCAGGTCGGACGGCATGAGGCAGTTACAGTGCTTGCACATGACTTCCGGCCTGCGCGCCAGGCGCATGGCGGCCGGAGGATGACTGGCGCAGCCGGCTAGCAGCAACGCGAGCAGCGTCAGCCGCCAGGCGAGGCGTCTCACGACACCATCTCCGTGACGTGCAGCGCCGGCGGCTTCGCCGAATGCGGCTTCTGGGTCCGCTGGCACGCAGGGCATAAGCCGTACAGCTTATGGGTGTGCGAGAGCAACTGGTAGCCGTAGCGCTTGACGATCTCCGCCTGCAGGCGCTCGACCCGCGGCTCCTGAAACTCGATAATCTCGCCGCATTGCGTGCACATCAGATGATCGTGGTGGGCTTTCCCCTCCGTGACTTCATAGTTCGGCGCGCCGTAGTGGAAGTCGTGCTTTTCGACCACTCCCAGCTCATGCAACAGGGCCAGCGCCCGGTAGACGCTGGCTCGGGCCACCGAGGGATCAACTCTCCGCACGTCCTCCACGAGCTGCTCCGCCGTGAAGTGCAGGTGGGCCAGGGCCCGGCGCAGCACAAGCTCGCGCTGAGCGGTCAGGCGCACGCCGCGATCCCTGATGAGCTGGCGGACGAAGATGTAGCGCTTCATGGAACTGTTTGAGACTGAGTCTCAATGTACGGCATTCTACCGATCAGGCCGTCTCTGTGTCAAGCGTAAAATGTGCCTGCCAGCCCCCGCGTGGCGGGTGACGCCGGCCGGCGATCTCCTCATGTGCGGGCGGCGAGCAGATGGCTGAGCGGCACGCGGTGCCGCGAACCCACCGCGAGGGGCAGGACCCGCACCTGAGGACACTCCCCGCCGGCCACGTCGATTGACACGTCCTGGCGCCGCGCGTATAGTGTGGGCCTCACCGAAGGAGGTCCGGATGGCGTTCGATACCAAGAAGATCCTTGCCCTGCTGAACGAGGGCCTGGAAATGGAATACGCGAGTCACATCCAATACGTGACGCAGGCGGCGGTGACGCGCGGACCCTACGCGGAGGCGCTGATTAGCCGGTTTGAGGAAATCGCGGGGGACGAGGCGGAGCACGCGAAGATCATCCGTCAGCGGATCGTGGCCCTGGGCGGGGTGCCGACGACGAACGTGGGTGAGATTCAGATCCACAAGGACTCCCTGAAGGCGGTCCAGATCAACTTGAAATACGAGCGGGACACGGTCGAGTTCTACCGCAAGCTGCTGAATCTCCTCCCGCCGGATGAGCCCATCCTCTATGAGGCCATCGAGCATATCCTCGAAGACAGCCAAGAGCACGTCGAGGAGCTGGAGCGTTTGGCCGACGAGTAGCGGTTCTCGTGTGCGGTGCCAGGCACGAACATCGTGCCAGGCACCGCGTCACGAAAAAAATGCGCCGGGGCGGATGCCTCGGCGCGTTGTTGTGGAGACCAGGTTGGGTTAGCTGGGGATGGCCTCGACGCCCTTGATCTCCGGCACCTCGGCGCGGATGGCGCGCTCGATCCCCATCTGCAGCGTGGCGGTCGAGGACGGACAGCCGGAACAGCTGCCGACCAGCCGCAGCTTGACGATGCCGTCCACGACGTCCACCAGCTCAATGTCCCCCCCGTCCATCTGGACCGCGGGGCGGATCCGGTTGATGACTTGTTCGACGCGATCTTTCATCTGTTCCTCCCGACGGACACCCCCGTCTTGCTCAAAGCCTAGCACAGGGCGGTCCTAAGGTCAATCAAGCCCCAGGACCTCAGCCGACTCGAGCGGCCTTGGGATTGCGGAGCGCTCCCAGAGCGGTTTTGACAGTTTGGCCGATCGCGGCCGGGCTGTCGATGACCGTCACCCCGGCCTGCCGTAGCGTCTCGATTTTCTCCGCCGCGGTGCCCCGCCCGCCCGCGATGATCGCGCCCGCATGGCCCATGCGCTTTTCCCGCGGCGCCATGCGGCCCGCCACGAAGGCAAAGACGGGCTTGCGCATGTGCGCGCGGATGAACGAGGCCGCTTCCTCTTCTTCCGTCACGCCGATTTCGCCGATCAGGACGACCGCCTCGGTCTGCGAATCCTGCTCAAGCAGCTTCAGGAGGTCGACGAAGCTGGATCCCAGCACCGGATCGCCGCCGATGCCGATGCAGGTGGATTGCCCCAAGCCTGCCTGCGTCAACTGGTAGACCGCGTCGTACGTCAGTGTGCCGCTGCGTGAGAGCACCCCGATGCCACCCGGCGCATGGATATAGCCGGGCATAATGCCGAGCTTGCACACCCCTGGCGTCGTCAAGCCCGGGCAATTGGGGCCGATGAGTCGAATGGGCAGGCCGGTTTGCCCCGCCGACGGGCGCTGGGCAGGCGGGCCCAGGCGCTTGCGGACGCGCACCATATCCAGGGTGGGGATTCCTTCCGTGATCACGACGATCAGCGCGACCTGCGCGTCGATCGCTTCCAGGATCGCGTCACAGGCGAAACGTGCCGGCACGAAGATGACGCTGGCATTGGCTCCCGTGGCCTCCGCCGCCTCGCGGACCGTGTTGAACACCGGCACGCCATGCACCAGCTGGCCGCGCTTGCCTGGCGTGACCCCGCCGACGACGCGCGTGCCGTACTCCAGCATCTTCTCCGTATGGAAGGCGCCGGCTTGGCCAGTGATCCCCTGCACCAGCACGCGCGTGTCGTTGCCGACGAGGATGCTCATCGAATGGCTCGTGCCTCGTGGCTCGTGGCTCGTGGCCGGCAACCCACCAGCCTCGAGCCTCGAGCCTCAAGCGGGTTTCTCATCGGGCCAGCTCCACGGCCTTGTGGGCGGCTTCGGCCAGCTCATCCGCGCTGACGAGCTTCAGGCCCTGTGACTGGCGCAACAGCCGCCGGCCCTCCTCCACGTTGGTCCCCTGTAGCCGCACAACGACGGGGACCTTGACCTGCAGGGCCTGGCTGGCATTGAGCAACCCTTGGGCGATCCAATCGCACCGCATGATGCCGCCGAAGATATTCACGAGGATGGCGTTGACGCGCGAATCCCGCAGGATGATGCCGAAGGCCTTCGTCACTTGCTCGACATTCGCCCCGCCGCCGACATCAAGGAAGTTGGCCGGCTCGCCCCCTGCCAGGGTGATGATATCGTTGGTGGCCATCGCCAGCCCCGCCCCGTTGACGAGGCAGCCGATGTTACCTGAGAGACCGACGTAGGAGATCCCGATGCGCGCAGCCTCTAGCTCCAACGGGTGCTCTTGCCGCTCGTCGCGCAGCGCCGCCAACTCGGGGTGCCGAAACAGCGCGTTGTCATCGAGCGTCATCTTGGCATCCAGCGCCACCAGCCGCTTCTCTTCGGTGATGACCAGCGGGTTGACCTCTATCAGGGCGGCATCGCAGCGCAGAAAGAGCTGCCACAGGCCCGCCAGCACCCGCGCGAGCGTCTCGCCTTGCTCGTCGGAACAGCCGAGCGCGGCGGCCAGCCGGGCCGACACCGCGGGGGTCGGCCCGGCATCAATCGCCACCGGCTCTCGGATCAGCGCCTTGGGCTGCGAGACGGCCACCGCTTCGATGTCCATGCCGCCGAGGTGACTTGCCAGGAGCATCGGCGACGCGTCGAAACGGTCGAGCGTCAGCGCAAGATACAGCTCCCGGGCCAGCGCCAGACGCTCTTCGAGCAAGACCGCGGAAACCGGCAGCCCTTCCGGGCCGGTCTGGGCGGTGACGAGGCGTCGGGAAAGGAGCTGCCGCGCGTGCGCGGTCGCTTCCTGCGCGCTCTTGGCGATGAGGATGCCGCCTGCTTTGCCCCGGCCCCCGGCATGCACCTGCGCTTTCACATTGCACACAAACGGATCCGGGTTGCCGCAGGCCTGCTTGAGCGCGGTATACGCCGAGGCGGCTTCCTCGGCGAGCTGCGCGACCCGCCCACGCGGCACCGGGATCTGGGCGGACGCAAAGAGCTGCTTCGCCTGGTATTCGTGGAGTTTCATCGAGAACATCGCTCGAGGCTCGAGGCTGGTGGGTTGCCGGCCACGAGCCACCCCGGCCCGCCAGCTGTTGTTGCCGGGGCGGGCGAGCCACGAGCACGTATCATGAAGCTGCGGATTGGGCGACGCGCCGCTCGATGGGCACAAACCGCAGGTCCCGGGGCCCCGTGTAGCGGGCCAAGGGCCGGATGAGGCGATTGTCCGCCATCTGCTCCAAGACATGGGCCGACCAGCCGGCCATGCGGGCGCACGCGAACATCGCCGTGAACAGTGCGGTTGGGATCTCGAGGTAATGCAGCAGCGACGCCGAGTAAAAGTCGACGTTGATGTAGAGCTGCTTGGCATTCCAGACCGCTGTCTGAAGCCGCTCGGAAATGGCAAACCATCTGAGGTCGCCAGCCGTTTGGCCAAGCCGATGCGCCAAGGCCTTGAGGTGCTTGGCTCGCGGGTCCTCGCCCTTGTACACGCGGTGCCCAAACCCCATGAAGCGCCGGTGATCGGCCAAGGTCTTCTGCACGTAGGAGTCCACCTGCTCGTGCTCGCCGATCTCCAGCAGCATCTCCATCGCCTTGCGGTTGGCGGCTCCGTGCAGCGGACCCTTGAGCGACCCGATCGCCGCGCTGATGGCCGAATAGTAGTCCGATCGGGTCCCCGTCACAATCCGCGCGGTGAAGGTCGACGCATTGAATCCATGCTCCGCCAGCAAGACGAAATAGGTATCCAGCGCTTGCGCCTGCTCCGGCGTGGGCTCGGCGCCATGCAGCATATAGAGGAAGTTCGCGGCATGGCTCAACCCAGGCTTGGGCGCAAGCGGCCGCTGGCCGTTCTGAAGCCGCCCGATTGCCGCGACGATGGCCGGGGTCTGGGCGATGGTCCTGATTGCCTGCTGCCGCAGCTCAGGCAGCGTGCGCTCATCTGAGTCAGGGGCGTAGAGTCCGAGGGCTGAGATGATCGTGCGCAGGATGCCCATTGACGAGGCTTCCTTGGGCAGTTGGTCCAGAAGCTTCAGGATGGGCGGCTCGATGGCACGGGATGGTTCCAGTTGCGCGGCCCAATTCCCAAGCTGGGCCTGAGTCGGCAGCGAGCCGAAGAGCAGGAGATAGCTGACTTCTTCGTAGCTGGCGTTGCCGGCCAGCTCGCCGATGTCATACCCGCGGTAGATCAAGCGGCAATTGGCGCCATCGACATCGCTGATGGCGGTATCGCCCGCGATGACTCCCTCGAGGCCTTTGCGCACCTCGGAAACGGTGTTGGCGGAACGGTCTGGGACGCTCATCCCACCACCTGCTGGCTGGCTGAAGGCCGGGCGCTGTCACCACACGATCGCTGCCGTGACAGCGGCCGTTTCGCCGCTGAGGGACGGCAACGCGGGGTGCGGCGAAACCCAGCAGGTGGTGGGATCATGGGGCCGGCGTTGGTGAAGCCGCGACGGCGGCACTCAAGCGCGCGATGCCCTCGCGGACCTGCGCGGCGGCGGCGGTCAGGGCTTGCCGCTCCGCGGGCGCCAGCGGCATGTCGACGATCCGCTCGATGCCCTTCGCGCCCAGTTGGACCGGCACCCCCAAGCAGACATCGCGCAACCCGTACTCGCCTTCCAGCGCCGCGCACGCGGGCAGCGTGGCATGGGTGTCGCGCAGGATCGCGCCGGCCATCTCCACGACGCCGCTGGCCGGCGCGTAGAACGCGCTGCCGGTCTTGAGATACCGGACGATCTCCGCGCCGCCATCTCGCGTGCGCTGAAAGAGCGCCTCGAGCTCTTGGGCGGACAGCACACTGGTCACCGGCTTGCCGCCCACCGTGATGGAGCTCACGATCGGCACCATAAGCTCACCATGCGAGCCGAGCACCATCGCCTGCACCGTCGAGGAGGGCACCTGAAGGCGTTCCCCAATGAAGGCCCGGAGCCTGGCGCTGTCTAGGACTCCGGCCATGCCCATGACGCGCGTGCGCGGCAACCCGCTGCGTTTGAGCGCCAAGGCCACCATCAGATCAAGCGGATTCGTCACGATGAGCAGGATCGCTTGCGGGGCGTGCGCAGCCACCTGCTCGGCGATCGGTCCCACAATCCTCGCGTTGGCCGCCAAGAGGTCTTCGCGGGTCATCCCGGGCTTGCGCGCCAGCCCCGCGGTCACGATGACCAGGCGGCTGCCGGCCAAGCTGGCATACGCCGTGGAGCCGCGGACCCAGCCGGCGAAGCCTTCCATGGGCGCCGCCTGCATGAGGTCGAGAGCTTTACCCTCCGCGAGCCCCTCGACGATGTCGACGAGCGTCACGTTGGCCAAGCCCTGAAGCGCCAAGAGGTGTGTCGTCGTGGCGCCGACTTGCCCGGCTCCGACGACGGTGACGTGCGGAAGGCTCATGCAAACGGCGGACAAACCCGTGTTACGCGCGGACCAGCAGGCGAATCCCCAACCCGATCAGATAGACGCCGGCGAGCGTCCACGCGATCCCGCCGGCTGCGGCTAGCAGCCAGTGGGTGCCCAAGGCCAGGCCGGAAAATCCATCCAGGAACCAGGCGCTCCATCCATCCGGCATTGCGGCATGGAGCGTCGCGGTCTTTCGGTGCGCGCGGCGCGCGGTCCGCAGGCGTGCTCGCGCCAGCAGCAGTCCGGTGCCAAGCGCCAGTCCGCCGGTCGCCACAATCAACGCGCTCACAAGCGGTTCCATGGCGTCGTCAGTGTAGCAGAGGCTCCCAGCGCCGTCAAACCGCCGCCCCAGACGGGCTCATACGAGCTGCGTGATGTGGACACGGGGCAGCAGCCGCCGCACATCCTTGCGGTGGCACAGCTCGGTGCCGGGCGTGATCACGGTCGCCGTCCCGCAGGCGACGCCAAGACGAAACGCCTGCAGCAACCAGGCGCGCCGCGCGGCCCCCTCGGCTGGAGCGCGGCTGGCGCCCAGCCATCCCACGAGGAATCCCGCGACAAGCGAATCCCCGGCCCCTACGCCCGAGTTGACGCGAACACGGGGCGGGCGCGCCCACCAGACGGCGCGCTCCCGGGCACAGGCCAGCAGCGCTCCCTCGGCACCCAGGGATAAGATGACGACTTCGACACCTCGCGCCACCAGCGCCCGCGCCGCCTCGATCAGCGCCGCGCGACCCGGCAGCCGACGGCCCAAGAGCTCTTCCGCCTCTTGCCGATTCGGTTTGATGAGGAACGGCCGCGCGGCGACGCCCAACCGCAGCGCCGCGCCTGAGGTATCCAGGACGACGGGGACCCTGCGCGCTCGCAGCATCCTGATCCACTGCGCGTAGACGCCTGCCGAAGCGCCCGGCGGCAGGCTACCACAGAGTGTGGCGCAGGCCAGGCGGCGCCCGCGCCCCAACAACGCCCGGCCCAGGCGCCGCACATCCCCAGCGCGCACGCGAGGCCCCGGCGTATTGATTTCCGTCAGGGCACGCGGCCGCGTCGTGAGAATCTTGTAGTTGTTTCGAGTCGCGCCGTGCACCGAGACGAAGACACCGGTGATGCCCAGCCGCGCCAACGCATGGCGCAGCATCTGCCCATCCCCGCCCCCGGTGAAGGCATAGGCCACGCTGCGGCCGCCCAGCTCGTGAATGACGCGCGAGACATTGATGCCCTTGCCCCCGGGGTAGCGCGCGAAACTCCGCGCTCGATGCAGCACCCCGGTGCGCAGCGTCGGGACTTCCACCCACTCATCGAGTGAGGGATTGAGGGTGACGGTTGCGATCATGGCGTCGTGGCGAACGGCATGTGCTGCCGGCGTGGCGGGGGCCGCCACGGAAGTGCCGCGCGGGCTGAGGCGGACGGCGCGGGGCCTGGGGCGGGGTTAGCCGCTGACGACGTCGCCGACCAGCGGCTCGACCTTGACGCCCTTCTTCTCGAGAAACGCAATGGCGCTTTTGAGCGCCTGGTCGGAGCCCTCCAGCTCCAAGGTGACTTCCCCCATCGTTTCGGTCACCTTGGCCCGGCGAATGTTCGGAACAATCTCGCACTCCTTCGCCATCATGTAGATGACGGGCTCTTTGATCAGGTGCTGCGGAAACACCAACGTCACTTGCTTCTTCGCCATGCCTCCTCCTGTGCTTGGGTTAGACGTGAACTCGTTGACTGACACACGCGTTGGCGTCGTCGGCGACATCCCGGATCGACGGCGTCTCGCCGCAGACCGCGCAGGCCGGGTCGCGTTGCACCGGCACGTCGCGGAAGCGCCCGGCCGCGCCCTCAAACACCAGCAGCCGATCCGTCAGGGGCTCTCCAAGCCCGAGCAAGAGCTTCAGCGTCTCATGCGCCATGAGGCTGCCGATGACGCCGGCTGCCGAACCGAGCACCCCGGCCTCCTCGCAACGCAACGCGCCTCCCGCCTCAGGCGGCTCGGGAAAGATGCAGCGAAGGCAGGCGCTCTGGCCAGGCCGCACGACGAAGAGTTGCCCCTCGTACTCGATCACGCCGCCATGGACGAGTGGCCGATGCTCCATCACGCAGGCATCGTTGACCACATAGCGCGTTGGCACGTTGTCCGAGCCGTCCACGATGACGTCATGCTCCCGCACGAGTTCGCGGGCATTGGCGGCCGTGAGTCGCTGGAGCCTGGCAAGCAGCCGGACCTCGGGATTGCGCGCCGCCAGCTGCGCAGAGGCCGAATCGACCTTGGGCCGCCCGACATCTGCCGCCGTGTGCAGGAGCTGCCGGTGCAGGTTGCTGAGCTCCACCACCTGATCATCGATGAGGCCGAGCGTCCCCACCCCGGCCGCTGCCAGGTAGAGCGCCACCGGAGAGCCGAGGCCGCCGGCACCCACAATCAGCACGGACGACTCCGCGAGGCGCTGTTGACCCCTCGGGCCGATCTGGGGCAGGAGGAGCTGCCGGCTATAGCGGGCGACCTGGTCCTTGGACAAGCCCATCGGCTCTTAGCGCGCGAGCGCACCTCCTGCAATCGCTGGAATAATGGACACTTCGTCGCCGGCCTTGACGGCCGTCTGGTCCCCCTGCAAGAACCGAATGTCTTCCTCGTTCACGAAGACGTTGACGAACCGCCGCAGCTTGCCGTCTTGGTCGCAGATGCGCTCCTTGATGCCGGGATAGCGCCGTTCCAAATCGGCGAGCAACTCGGTGACGGTCTGGCCTTCGCACTGGACCTCGCTCTGGCCGCTGGTCAGCCGCTGCAGCGGCGTTGGTATTCTCACCACAACCGCCATTTATCCTCCTCCCATTGTGTGTAATGTGTCATGGGCCATGTGTCATGCGAAGACAACACTGGCTATCCACGGGAAGAGCCATTCGCCTTTCCATGACACCTTGAACATTACACAGAATAGCATTGTGAAACATGTGCCAGGCACTGATCATGATCATCGACGGGCGGAAGCGAGTTGGTCGGCGAGATTCGTCTCAAACGAGGCGAGCGTGGGTTTGATGCGAACCGGTTGGCCGAGCCGGTTCATGATCGGTTCCTGGGTCTTGAGGCCGTTGCCGGTCACGGCGATGACGATCGATTCATCGCGAGGAATGCGGCCCTGCTCAATCAGCTTCTTGGCCACGGCGACGGTCACGCCGCCGGCCGTTTCGGTGAAGACCCCCTCGGTCTGCGCCAACAGCTGCATCGCCTCGAGGATTTCGTCATCGGAGGCCGACTCAGCCCAGCCGCCGGAGTCCAGCACGGCTTTGGTGGCGTAGTAGCCGTCGGCCGGATTGCCGATGGCGAGTGATTTCGCAATCGTCGCCGGTTTGACAGGCTTGACGATGTCCGAGCGCTCCTTGATCGTGTTCACGATGGGCGCGCAGCCCGTGGCCTGTGCGGCGTAGAGCTTCGGGTGCGCCTCGGGAATCAAGCCCAAGAGCCCCAGCTCTTTGAAGGC
>JAHFGW010000016.1 GCA_023247235.1 Candidatus Omnitrophota bacterium
GCAGCCCAACAACATTCAGGCCTTGGATGACGGCCGGCCGGCCCCCGCAGAGCATGTAGGGGGGGACGTCCTTGTTCACGGCCGAGAGCCCGCTGAGGAGCGCCAAGCGCCCCACCCGCGTGAACTGGTGCAGCACCACCAGGCCGGACAGAAATGCCTCGTCCTCGACCACGCAATAGCCGGCCAGCGTGGTAAGGTTCGCGAAGACCACTCGGTGGCCGACCCGGCAGTTGTGCGCGATGTGCGCGTTGGCCATGAAGAACCCCTCATCGCCCACGACGGTCGCGGAGCCCTCCGTGGTGCCACGATGAATCGTCACATATTCTCGGATCGTGTTGCGGTGGCCGATGGTCGTGAAGCTCGGCGCGCCGGTGAAGGCGACGTCCTGCGGCGCGTGGCCGATTACCGCCCCCATGTGGATCTGATTGTCATCTCCGATCGTCGTGCCCGGCCCGACGTAGACGTTCATCCAGAGCCGATTGCGCGAGCCCACGACTGTGCCGTCCTCCAGCACGCAGCCGGGACCGATGTCATTGCCCTCGCCGAGCTGGACGCGCGAGCCGAGGATGGCGCTGGGATGCACCTTATTGGGCATGTGTGCCTTGCCTGGGTGTGAACACGATGACGAACTCGCCACGGGGCGGCTGCTGCGCGAAATGGGCGCGCAGCCGGCTCACCGGCTCGCGGCGCGTCTCCTCAAACCGCTTCGTCAGTTCCCGGCTGACCGACATCACGATGTCGCCGAAGATCGCCTCGACATCCGCCAGCATCTTGAGCAGCCGGTGCGGCGATTCATAGAGCACCACCGTTCGCGGCTCACCCTTCAGCGACTCAAGCCGCGCGCGCCGCTGGCCGGGTTTGGCGGGCAGAAAGCCTTCAAATACGAACCGTTCCGTGGGCAGGCCTGAGAGGACCAGCGCGCCGATCAGCGCCGTCGGTCCAGCCACCCAGCCGACCGGGACCTCGGCATCCAGCGCCCGCCGCACAAGCCACCAGCCAGGATCCGAGATCAACGGGGTGCCGCCGTCACACACCAGCGCAACGGAATCCCCGGCTTTCAACCGCGCGAGGAGCTCCGGTGTGCGCTGCCGCTCGTTGTGATCGTGCAGGCTGACCATCGGCGTGCGGATCTGCTGAGCGGCCAGCAACTTCGCGGTCTGCCGCGTGTCCTCGCAGGCGATTAGTGCCACGTCGCGAAGCGTATCCAGCGCGCGGAGCGTCACGTCGCGCAGGTTTCCAATCGGTGTGCCAATGATGTAGAGGGTGCCCCGACTTCTGTTCATTGTTCATTGTTCATTGTTCGGTGACCCTCAACGAACTACGAACAATGAACACCGAACACGCGGGCTCATTCGACGGTGACGCTCTTCGCGAGATTCGGCGGCTGGTCGATGTCGCACTCGTTCGCCCTGGCGATGTGGTAGGCCAGCAACTGCAGCGGCACGGCCACCAGCACCGGCGAAAAGAGCTCATCCGTGCGCGGCACGCGCACCAAGCTGTCCGCATAGCGGCTGATGTCATCATCGCCTTCGGAGGCGACCACGAGGCAAGTGCCTCGGCGCGCGCGGACTTCCTCGATGTTCGAGATCACTTTCTCGGAGACCGGCGTGCGCGGCGCCACGAACACCACCGGCCAGCCCTGGCGGATGAGCGAGATGGGGCCGTGCTTCATCTCGCCCGCCGCATAGCCTTCCGCATGGATCAGCGGGCAGATTTCCTTGAGCTTCAGCGCGCCTTCCAACGCGCTGGGATAGTTGTACCGCCGTCCCAGGTAGTAGAAGTTGCGCGCCCGCGCGTACTTCGCCGCGATCTCCTCCAGAGCCGGCTCCGTGGCCAGCGCCTGGCGCACCAGGTCGGGCAATCGGCCCAGTTCCGCCAGCAGCCGCTTCCACGCTTCGGGCCTCACCCGGCCGTGGGCTTTCGCCAGCGCGAGCGTGACGAGGAGCAGCGCGGTCAACTGCGCGGTGTAGGCCTTCGTCGAGGCCACGGCGATTTCCGGGCCGGCATGCGTGTAGAGCACGGCGTCCGCCTCCCGCGCGATCGAAGAGCCCATGACGTTGCAGATCGCCAGGACGTTGGCGCCCTTGCGCTTCGCCAGCCGCACGCCCGCCAGCGTGTCCGCCGTCTCGCCGGATTGCGTGATGGCGATCACGGTGGTGCGGCGATCCAGCATCGGGCCGCGGTACCGGAACTCGCTCGCAAAATCGACATCGACGGGCAGCCGCGCGAATTCTTCCAGCATGTACTCTCCGACCAGGCCCGCGTGATAGGCCGTGCCGCAGGCGATGATGACGATCTTCTCTTGCGCGCTGATGCGATCCAGGAACCGCTGCGTGCGCCGGTCGAACGCGATGCGGCGGCGCCCGACGTCCAGGCGATTGAACAGCGTCTGCTCGATGGCCTGCGGCTGCTCATGGATTTCCTTGAGCATGAAGTGGTCGTAGCCCTCTTTCCGGGCCGCCGACACGTCCCAGGACACCGTCGAGGATTTCCGAGTGACCGCTTTGCCGGCGAGGGTGGTGATCGTCGGCCCCTTGGCGGCCAGCTCGACCACCTCGTCATCGTTGAGATAGACCACCGTGCGTGTGCGATCCAGGAACGCGGTGACGTCGCTGGCAAAGAGGGCTTCGCCCTTCCCCACGCCGACGATCAGCGGGCTGCCCTTGCGCGCGCCAAAGAGGCGGCCGGGCTCCCGGCGAAAGAGCACGCACAGCGCGTAGGAGCCTTGCAGGTCTTTCAGCGCGCGGCGGAAGGCGCTGGGCAGCGGAGCGTGTTTGGCGTACTCTTCGATGAGATGGGCGATGACTTCCGTGTCCGTGTGGGAGCGAAACCGGTGGCCCTGCTCGAGCAGCCGCGCCTTGAGCGGCGCGTAGTTCTCAATGATGCCGTTGTGCACGACGCTAAGCTCGCCCCGGCAGTCCGTGTGCGGATGCGCGTTGGCCTCGGACGGCTCGCCGTGCGTGGCCCAGCGCGTGTGCCCGATGCCCACGGTTCCAGCCAAGGGCTTCGCGCGCAGCGTCTCGGCCAGCACCTTCAGCTTGCCGGTGCGTTTGCAGACCTGGATGGCGCGGCCGTTCAGCACCGCCATGCCCGCGGAGTCATAGCCTCGGTACTCCAGCCGCCCCAAGGCTTCCAGAATGGTGCCCATCGCCTCGGCCCGGCCCACATATCCTACGATGCCGCACATTGTCTGCTACTCCTGGTGCCGCGTCTCGCGGTGGCGACGCGGCTCACGACTCATGGACCACTTGACCCTCGACCATCGTTGCGAGAAGCTGCAGGCGCTCCGTGAATACCACCAGGTCCGCCCGCCGTCCGGGCGCCAGCACCCCGCGCGTGCGTTCGATCCCCAGCAGTCGCGCAGGCACTTCGGTGGCCATGCGCACGGCGGCTTCGAGGCTCGCGCCGCCGAGGCGCACGGCGTTGCGCACCGCGCCGATCATCGTCAGAGCGCTGCCGGCCAGCGTCTCGTGTTTCACATAGTACGCGCCGGCCCGCAGGCGCGCGGCTCCCGGCTCCAGCCGAATCGAATCCGTCACGAGCGCGAGCCGCTCGGATCCCTTCGCGCACAGCGCCACATGCAGTGCTTCGCCGCTGACATGGATCCCATCGGCGATCACCATTGCGGTCAGCCGCGCATCGGTCAGCGCGACATCGAGCAGGGACAGCCGGTGATGATCCCATCGTGGCATCCCGTTAAACAGATGCGTCACGGCGGAGGCTCCGGCCTCGATCGCCGCGCGAGCCGTGCGAGCGTCGGCCTCGCTGTGCCCCAGCGACACCACCACGCCGCGAGCCGCCAGCCACCGGATGGCGGCCAAGGCCCCTCGCAGCTCAGGCGCCAGCGTCATCACTCGCACATGCCGATCGCGCATCAGCAACCGGAGCTCTCGCGAGCTGGGCGCGCGCATCCACCGCTTCGGCAAGGCCCCGCCGCGAGCTGGATTGAGAAACGGGCCCTCGGCGTGCGCGCCAAGGCACTGCGCCCCGGCCAGCGCGCCCTCATCGGGCACGCGCGCCAGCGCGTGATACCACGCCGTCGGGGCCATGGGCCCGACCGCGGTCAAGAACGCCGTCGTGCCCTGCCGCACGGCCTCCCGTGCGACCAGGGCCGGCTCCCCCCAGACGTGTAAGTCAATGAACCCCGGCGCGATGTACGCGCCTCGAACATGCCGGATGCGTCCGGCCCGCGGCGCCCTGGGGCGAATCGCGGCGATGCGTCCGCCGCGCACGCGCAGGGCCGCCTCGATCACGCCGCGTGGCGTAATCAGGCGACCACCGCTTAGCCAAACATCAGCCACGACTTGGTGTCCCCAGGGGGAATCGAACCCCCATTGTGAGCTCGAAAGGCTCGTGTCCTAGCCATTAGACGATGGGGACGTACCTAGGAGCGTCGCTTGCCCTTGCCCTTCGGCTTGCTTGCGGCGCGCGCCGATGCCCGAGTCTTCGATTTGGGCGCGCGGCTCGCGCCCCTAGAGGCTGGGCGGGCTTTCTTCGCGGCTTGGGGCGCCTCCAGCGCGGGTACTGTGGCTTCAACTGGTGCTTCGGGCGCCTCCAGAGCTGCCTGCACCTCTTTGCCGCCCGGTCCCGCGACGGTCCGCTGCTGAACCGCCGCTGGCCCCTCGATTTCTTCCTTCTCGTGCGGGACCACGCAGGCGACGGACGCCACGCGATCCTTCCCCTTGATGTTAATCAGACGCACACCCTGCGTGGCGCGGCCGGTGGCGCGGACGTCCTTGGCCGGACAGCGCACCATCATGCCCTCTTGCGTAATCAGCATCACTTCATCCTGCTCCGTCACGCCTTTGGCTCCGACGACCTCGCCGTTTTTCTTCGTCACCTTGATGTTGATGATGCCCTTGCCGCCGCGGCTCTGCAGCCGATAGGCCTCGAAGGACGTCCGCTTGCCGAAGCCGAAGGCGGTCACGGTCAGGAGGTCCGACTTCTCCCGCGCCAGGACCATCGCGATCACCGCATCGCCCTTGCCCTGGCGGATCCCCCGCACGCCGCGCCCCGAGCGGCCGACCTCGCGCACCTGCGACTCAGGGAACCGGATCGCCTTGCCCTGCTGCGTGACCAGGACCAGCTCTCGCGAGCCGTCGGTTACTTCCGCCTCAATTAGCTCGTCGCCTTTCTCGAGCGTGATCGCGATGATCCCCGCCTTGCGCGGGTTGGCATAGGCATCGAGTTTTGTTTTCTTCACGACGCCCTGCTTCGTCGCCATCACCAGGAACGCCGCAGGATCAAACGCCTTCACCGCGACGAACGTGGACAGCCGCTCGTCTTTCTGCAACGCCAGCAGGTTCGCAATCGCCATCCCGCGCGCATAGCGGCTGGCCTGGGGCACCTCGTGTACCTTCAGCCAGTAGCAGCGCCCGAGGTTGGTGAAGAACAGGAGCGTCTCGTGCGTCGAGGCGACGAAGAGGTGCTCGACAAAATCCTCTTCTTTCATGTCCATCGCCGTCACGCCGACGCCGCCGCGCCGCTGCTTGCGATACGCCGAGACCGGCAGCCGCTTGATGTAGCCGGTGTGGCTGATCGCGATGACGACGTCCTCTTCGGCAATGAGGTCCTCGAGCTTGAAATCCTGCACGGCCCCGAGGATTTCCGTGCGCCGGTCATCGCCGTAGCGTTTCTTCAGCTCCTGGAGCTCGGCCTTGATCACCTCGAGCACCTTGTGCTCGCTCTTGAGCAGCGACTGGTAGTACTCGATCTTTTTGAGGAGCTCCAAGTACTCGGCTTCCAGCTTGTCGCGCTCCAGCGCCGTGAGCCGCTGCAGCTGCATTTCCAGGATCGCCTGGGCCTGCCGTTCCGTGAAGTTGAATTTCTTGACCAGGGCCGCCCGCGCCTCCGGGGGCGTCTTGGACTCCTTGATGGTCTTGATGATGGCGTCCAGATGCGCCAGCGCCTTCTTGAGGCCCTCGAGGATGTGGGCGCGGTCCTGCGCTCGCGTCAGCTCATACTTCGTGCGGCGCGTGACGACCTCGACCCGGTGCTCGATGAAGCGGGAGAGCATCGGCTTCAGGCCCATGAGGCGCGGCCGTCCATCAACCAGGGCCAGCATGATGACGCCGAAGGTCGTCTCCAGCTGCGTATGCTTGTAGAGCTGGTTCAAGACGACTTGCTCGTTCGCCTCGCGCTTGAGCTCGATCACGATGCGCATCCCGTCCTTGTCCGACTCATCGCGCAGGTCGGAGATCCCCTCCACCGTCTTGGCCTGGACGAGCCTCGCAATCGTCTCCAGCAGCGTCGCCTTGTTGACCTGATATGGCAGCTCCGTGATGACCACCGCCTGCCGATTGCCTTTCATTTGCTCGGTCTGCGCCCGAGCCCGCACGCGCAGCGAGCCGCGCCCCGTTTCGTACGCCTCGTTGATGCCCTCGCGGCCGCAGATGATGCCGCCTGTCGGAAAGTCTGGCCCCTGCACGTCCTTCATGAGGACCGCCACCGAGCTGTCCGGCTCGTCGATCAGTGTGCAGGTGGCGTCGATGACTTCATTCAGGTTGTGCGGAGGGATATTCGTGGCCATGCCCACGGCGATGCCGCTGGAGCCGTTCACGAGCAAATTCGGTAGCCGGGCTGGCAGCAGTTTCGGCTCCGTGAGCGAGCCGTCGAAGTTCGGCCCAAAATCCACGGTATCCTTGTCCAGGTCGGTGAGCAGCTCTTCCGCGATATGCGCCAGGCGCGCTTCCGTATACCTCATGGCTGCCGCCGCGTCGCCGTCCACGCTGCCAAAGTTGCCCTGCCCGTCAATGAGCGGATAGCGTAAGCTGAAGTCCTGCACCATGCGCACGAGGGTGTCGTAGACGGCCATATCGCCGTGAGGATGGAATTTTCCAAGACATTCGCCCACGATGCGCGCGCATTTCTTGTACGGCTTGCCCGGATCCAGCCCCAACTCGCGCATGGCAAAGAGGACCCGGCGGTGCACCGGCTTGAGCCCATCGCGCACGTCGGGCAGCGCCCGACCCACAATGACGCTCATCGCATAGGAGAGGTAGGAGTCCTTAATCTCCTCTTCGATCTCGCGCGGAACAATTTTCTCGCCAGCGGTGTACATCGCGCGGGGGGTCCTCGCCTGTTGGTTAGACGTCCAAGTTCTTCACGTCGAGCGCGTGCTCTTCAATAAACTGCTTGCGGGGCTCGACGACCTCGCCCATCAGCGTGGTAAACATGCGCTCGGCCTCGACCGCGTCCTCAGACGTCACCTTCAGCAGCGTCCGTTTGGCCGGGTCCATGGTCGTTTCCCAGAGCTGCTGCGGGTTCATTTCCCCGAGCCCTTTGTACCGCTGGATGGTCATGCCCTGCCGGCCCGCCTCCTCGATCGCGATGAGCGCCTCGCGGAGCCCGCCCAGGGTCCTGGACACCTTCTCCTCGCTCAGCTTCAAGGCCGGTTTGGAATCCAGCGGGAAGTACTCATGAATCGACAGGTCCCATTGGGCCAGCTTCTTGGCAATCGCCGTCAGCTCCGACGCCTCGAAGAGCTCGGCAAAGTGCGTCGTCGAGCTCGCGCCGCCTTTTTCCAGCTCCTCCACATCCAGATCGTGCTGCTTCGCGAATTTGCTCAGCTCCGCGTCATCGAAGAGGAAATGGTCTTCGCCGTCCATCCGCACGACATACAACGGCAACCCCTTCTTCCGATCCCATTGCTTGAAGTAGGCGGCCGCATCGAGGCGGTAGCGAATCAACCCTGTCGCGTGGTGCTCCAGGTTGGCCAAGGCGCGCATGAGCTCCAGCAGCGTCTTCTCCTTGAAGACGCGCTTGGATTTCATGTGTACCAGCTCCTTCCCTTCCGCCCCGAGCTCAAGGACCAGGCGGGAGAGCTGCTCTTCGCTTTCGATATACTCCTCCCGCTTGCCGCGCTTGATCTTGTAGAGCGGCGGCTGCGCGATATAGATGTGCCCCGCGCCCAGCAGCGGCAGCATCTGCCGGTAGAAGAAGGTGAGCAGCAGCGTGCGAATGTGGTTCCCGTCCACGTCCGCGTCGCACATGATGATCGTCTTGTGATAGCGGAGCTTCTCCAGGTCGAGCTCGCTCCCGATCCCGCACCCCAGCGCCGTGATGATCGTCCGGACCTGCTCGTTCGCGAGCGCCTTCTCGGGGCGGGCCTTCTCGACGTTCAGGATCTTGCCCTTGACCGGCAAAATCGCCTGGAATCGGCGGTCCCGACCCTGCTTGGCCGAGCCGCCGGCGGAATCGCCCTCGACGATGTACAGCTCGCACAGCGCCGCGTCGCGCTCGGAACAGTCGGCGAGCTTGCCCGGCAGCGCGCTGGATTCCAACAGCCCCTTCCGGCGGACCAGCTCGCGCTCATGCCGCGCTCGCTCGCGGGCCCGCGCCTCGACGACGCACTTATCGGCGATCTTGCGCGCGACCGACGGATGCTCCTCGAGGAACAGCCCCAACTGCTCATTGATCAGCGAGGCGACCAGCCCTTCGATCTCCGGGTTCCCGAGCTTGGCCTTGGTCTGGCCCTCAAACTGGGGGTTGGGTACTTTGAGGCTGATAATGGCCGTCAGACCCGCACGGGTGTCTTCTCCCTCCAGCGTGAGCTGGTCGCCCTTGAAGAGGTTTTTCGTCTTGCAGTACTGGTTGATCGTTCGCGTGAGCGCCGACTTGAATCCGGACAGGTGCGTGCCCCCGTCGGGCGTGTTGATATTGTTCGCGAAGGAGAACAGGTGCTCGGCGTACCCGTCGGTGTACTGGAGCGCGACCTGCATCTCCACGCCTTCTTTGGTGCCCTCCAAGAGGACGACGTGATGCAGGGCCTCTTTCGATTTATTCAGGTGCTCGACAAATTGCTTCAGTCCCCCGTCGAATTTGAAGACGACTTCCTTGTCGCTCCGCTCATCCTTGAGCGCGATCGCGAGCCCCTTGTTGAGAAACGCGAGCTCCCGCAGACGGTTGGAGAGCGTCTCATAGCTGAAGTTGATGCCGCCTGCAAAAATCTCTTTGTCGGCCTTGAAGCTGATCCGCGTCCCGGTGCCGGTGGCCTTGCCGATGACGGCCATCGGGGCGACCGGCTTGCCGCGCGCGTAGCGCTGGCGGTGCAGCTTGCCGTCGCGGCGCACTTCGGCTTCGAGCCACTCCGAGAGCGCGTTGACCACCGAGACCCCGACGCCGTGCAGCCCGCCGGCCACCTTGTACGTGCGCCGGTCGAACTTCCCGCCCGCGTGCAATTTCGTCAGGACGACCTCCAGCGCCGGCCGCTTCTCCGTCTTGTGCATGTCCACGGGAATGCCACGACCGTCGTCGGTGACGGTCAGCGAGTTGTCGCGGTGGATGACGAGATCGACCCGGCTGCAGTGGCCGGCCATCGCTTCGTCAATCGAGTTATCGACGACCTCCTCGACGAGGTGATGCAGGCCGCGGTTGCCGGTGTCCCCGATGTACATCGCGGGACGCCGGCGCACCGCTTCCAGTCCCTCAAGCACCTGGATCGCGCTGGCATCATAGCCTGCCGGCTGCGCCGGGCCGTCTTTGCGCTCGGGCTTGGGTGTCTTCGCCTTAGCCGCCTGCGTGCGTTTCGCCATGCTGCTCCTTTGTGCGTCTTCGCGCCGGGGCGCCGAGGAATCCCGGCAGAGCCGCCGACTCCCGCGCCCGCCGCATCAGGGTGCGCGAGGTCGACAGCGTGTGGTACAAGCTATTATCGGCCAACACGAGCCGGCTTCGGATGCGCCGCAGCCGCACGTTCAACACCGCGACGATCGTACGCGTCCAGAGCCCGCGCTGCCGATCGATCAAGAACCCCATGCGCCGCTAGACCTCGCCGATCCGAACGACCAGTTCCTCGATCCGCTGGCCGCCGGCTCGCTGCAGCCGCTTCAGGATCGCCTCGCGCTGGAAGTGCAGCGCGTAGCTGTCCCCCGGCTGCTCCGCATGGACGAGCAGGCGCCCCCGCCGCAAGCTGACCGGTTTCGTATGGTCCGCCAACTCAGGACCGACGAGTTTGGCCCACGCCTGCTGGAGGCGAACCAGCGGTTGGCTCTTGCGACGCGCCGCGCGCAGCACGCCCGGTACAAGGTCACCGAGTCGCTCAGGCTTACTGCGTACGGCCATGACGGTATCCGTGACGTCTTACGCGACTTTCATGGGAAGGACGAGATACACAAAACTCGGTTGCGCCCCGCCCGTCAGCTCGGCCGCTCGGGGAATCCGAATGACCGCCGGCCGGTCGGGGTTCGAGCATTCGATGTGGACCTGATCCTGCTCCAAGACCTTGAGCACATCCAGCCAGAACTCAGGATTGAACGCGATCCGCATCGGCTGGCCGTCGTAGCGCGCCGGCACTTCTTCGCGCGCGCTGCCCAACTCCGCGGACTCCTTCGACACGACGAGCCGATTCCCTTCCAGCTCGAAGAGCACCGCCTGCGACGTGGCGCTGGTCATGAGGTTCGCGCGCCGCACCGCGCTCAGCAGCGCGCCGCGATCGCAGCTGAGAATCGTTTTCGAGGGCGCAGGAATCACCTTGTCATACTGCGGAAATTGCCCTTCGAGCAGGCGCGTGATGACCGTGACCCCGCCGAATTGAAACGTGAGCTGATTGTCCTTCAGCGGCGCGATCCGCACATCTTCCGGCTCGCTGGCATCGAGCAGCCGCCCCAGCTCCCGAACGGTTTTCGCTGGCAAGATCGCCTCAAGCGGTTGGTGGGCCGCGCCCGACAGGCCGCTGGTCGCTACCGCCAGGCGGCGGCCGTCGGTTGCGACGAAGGTTGCCGCGTGCGTTTGCAGGCTCAAGAGGGCGCCGTTGAGGATGAATCGCGCCTCCTCCATGGACATGGCGTAGCTCGTCTGCGTAATCAGGGCTTTCAGCGCCGCTTGCGGGATCGTCGCGCCGGCGGCTTCTTCGGCCCCCGGAAATACCGGGAAGTCTTCGGCTGGCAACCCCGGCACCCGGAAGCTGCTGGTTCCGCAACTTAAGGTCGCCGTGTGGTTCTTTTTAGCTTCAAACGTTACGGTGTCATCGGGAAGCTCCCGGACGATCGTCGCCAGGCGGCGGGCCGGCAGCGTGACCGCACCCTGTTCCCAGGGTTGGGTTAACGGAAAGCGGCACTGGATCCCTACGTCCAGGTCGGTCGCCGTCAGCGTCAACTGATCATCACGAGTTTCCAATAAGATATTCCCAAGAATTGGCAGCGTGCTGCGGTCGTTCACCGCGCGCTCGACCATCTGCAGACTCTTGAGGAGTTGCGGTTGGGGGATTGTCATGCGCATTGGAGATGCTCCAGCGAGCTGTGTAAATCAGCGAGTACTATAAGAACCTTTCTTACTATAAAGACTCGTCGTAGTCGTCGGGCCTGTGGAACATGTGGAAATCACCGGGCGTCCCCCGACTGGGAGCTTGCCACAACCAATTGATTCAGGTGCTCGATGAGGTTTTTCTTGTGCAGATCTTGTGCAATTTCACGCTCAATCTTCCCGACTGCGTGCAGCACGGTGGTGTGATCTCTCCCGCCAAACGCCTGGCCGATCTCCGGCAGCGACGCATCCGTCAGGCGCCGGCAGAGGAACATCGCGAATTGCCGCGGCTGCAGAATCGAGCGGTGCCGACTTGCGCCGCGCAGGATATCGACTTCCAACTGGAAATAGCCCGCCACGCGCCGCTGGATCAGCTCGATGGTAATCCGCGACTCAAGCTCTCGCACCATGTCTTTGAGCACTCGCTGGGCCACGGCCAACGTCAGCGGCTCATTAAACAGATTGCACCAGGCGATGACGCGAATCAGCGCGCCCTCCAGCTCCCGGATGTTCGAGCGGATTTGGCTGGCGATGAAATCGGTGATCTCGTACGGGACGTCGACGCCCGACTCCTCGGCTTTTTTTCGGACGATCGCGATGCGCGTCTCCAGATCCGGCGGCTGGATGTCCGTGACCAGCCCCCACTCAAAGCGCGAAACCAGGCGCTCCTCAAGCCCCGCGATTTCCTTGGGCGGCCGGTCACTCGAAATCACAATCTGCTTGTGCGCGTCATACAGCGCATTGAAGGTATGGAAGAACTCTTCTTGCGTGGCTTCTTTGCCGGCGACGAAGTGAATGTCATCGATCAGCAGGACGTCCACGGTGCGATAGCGGTCGCGGAATCTAGCCGTCGTTTTGGTTTGAATCGCGGTGATCAACTCGTTCGCAAAGGCCTCGCTGGAGGCATAGACCACGCGAGTCCCGGGGCCGCGCTTCAGGGTGGCGTGCCCAATCGCCTGCATCAGGTGGGTCTTGCCGAGCCCGACCCCGCCGTAGATGAACAGCGGGTTGTACGCGCGCGCAGGCGATTCGGCGACGGCCAGTGACGCCGCATGCGCAAAGCGATTGCCCGGGCCAACGACAAAGCGATCGAAGGTAAACCTGGTATTGAGGGTTTGATCCCACGCGGGGGAATTCCCTGCCCGCAGGGGTGCTTGGGCCGCTCGCGGCGGTGGGGCGAGCGTGCGGATTCGGCTCGACGTTTCGATAGCGGCTGCGCCGGCTTCGGGTCGCGTCGAGGCGAGGAGGATTTCCACTTCCCGGCCCCCGACAGCTTGCCGCAGCGCCTCCAGATAATGCGCCTTCACCCAGTCCCGGAAAAAGGCGTTCGGCGCTTCAAACACAACGCGCGCCTCACCTGCGGAGGCTAGCGTAAGCGGGTCGATCCAGCGGCTGGCGACCTCAGACCCAAGGCGCTGCTTGATGGCCTCTCGGGTTCTGGGCCAGTCGAGCGGAGAGTTTTGCACAGTTTCCACACGTTTTGCACAGGTTAAATCCTAAGGCCAAAACCGTATTATAGCAACCAGAACCTAAAAAACTCAAGCGGTTTCTCCTTGATTTTCAGTCGGTATCCCTCGTATAATGCCGCCGAATGAAGAAGCACCTGCATCCGGTTTCAAACCTTCGGCGCAAGCGGACCCATGGATTTCGGCAACGAATGGCCACGCGCGGCGGGCGGCGCGTCTTGAGCCGACGTCGAGCTAAGGGCCGCTGGCAGCTGATACCCGACTAAGAGATCCCCCGCCACGGGCGGGGCCTCCCTACCGTGACCACCCTCCGCCACGAGCGACTGAAGCTCGATAACGTCTTCCGGTTGGTCTATCGACGAGGACGATGGGCGCACAGCCCCTCGGTGTCCGTAGGAGCCTGCCCAAACCGGCGAGGAGTCGTCCGGCTCGGCCTACGGACCAAACGAGGGCTCAAAGGCGCGGTGATACGCAACCGACTGAAGCGCCAACTGCGAGCCATCTACCAGGCACGTCACGTTGAGTTCATCCCAGGACATGACATTGTGGTCGTGCTGCATCCCAAGCGCGTGCCGACGCCGATCAGCCACCTCGAGCAAGACCTCCTTAAAACATGCCGAAGACTTGGCCTGATCTCATAACCGGCTCACTGATAGCCCTGGTGTGTATATATCGTAACACGATTGGTACTATGATGTTACGGTCGTGCCGCTTCCTGCCTTCTTGTTCGAGGTATGCGGAGCAGGCTATTAAGCGGCTCGGCCCATGGCGGGGATCCTGGCTCAGCATGAAACGGCTAGTCCGCTGCCATCCGTTCTGCGACGGTGGCTGGGACCCTGTGCCATGATGGAACGGCGGGTGCTGCTGGCTGCGTTGCTCTCGGCGATTGTCATGGTGAGCTACGCTCGAATTATGGGGTTTGACGCACCGCGCCCTGCGGCAGCAAAGGTTGAAACTTCCGCATCTCCAAACGCGCAGACGGAGCTCTCCAGCCCTGGCGCCGGCACGCTGTATCAGCGTAACAAATTGCCGGATGAAGAGTTATTAACACTTGAGAATCCAGCGCTGCTCGTGGAGATCGGTAAGAAAACGGCAGCGGTCAGGCGGGTCGTTCTCAAGCAGCATAGATCGCTGGAAGATACTGGCGCTGTGACATTTAACGGCATGATACCTATTTCGAGAGTGATATTCCCTGAGGAGGTTCAGCTGGTACTTGAGGAGAGAGGAGGATTGTCTGCCAAGTGGAACCTTGAACCTAGCGGCGATAAATATCAGCAGATGGTAGTCCAGCTTGATGATTCTAACCCATTGATATCATTTATGTTATCATACAGTTCCGGAGCACATGAAACTGCTGGGTCAAGAGTCGATTTGCTCAGTACGTGGGAGAAAGCTGACCAGCTGCCTAATCGTTATAACATGCTTGAGATCATAGCCTTAACGACAAGGACGCAGGCGTTTCAGCGAGAATACTTGCGGTACGCTGGGCTCCAAAGAAGTCAGAAAAGTGTTCCACGTGGAACACAAGTGCTTACGCTGGCGGATCGATACTTCTGCCAATCGATCAATTTTGGCTCTGAGAGCGCGAAAGTTAAGGTCATGGCTGGAGATAATGGGCATCTGGCCGCACTCGCTGAACTTTCAGGAAACGAGGAAACCGAAGTCGCGATCTATCTTGGATCAAGGGACTTTGGTGCGCTTCGGTCGGCTGGGTTCCAGCGGGCATTTCCGCTTGGATTCCTTGGATGGGTAGGACTCTGTCTGCTCTGGGGAATGCACATGGTGGCCGTCCTGACGAAGAATTACGGGATAGCTATCATCGTGTTTTCAGCTTTGATTAGCTGCATGCTGGCTCCATTTACGCTGTTAGGGATGAGATCCATGAAGAAGCTTCAGGCGCTGAAGCCTGAGATTGACAAGCTGATGGCCAAACACAAGGCCAATCCACAAAAGGCGAACCTTGAAGTCATGCAGCTCTATCGAGAACACAAGGTAAGCCCTATGGGCGGGTGCCTTCCGATGTTCATCCAGTTTCCGATCCTGATGGCATTGTTCAGGACTATCTCGCATTTCATCGAATTGCGTGGCGCGCGATTCTTGTGGATCAAAGACTTGTCACTCCCTGACCGTGCGGCGACCATACCGTGGAGTCTGCCAATTCTTGGGAATCACCTGAACATTCTTCCCATCGTGATGACAGGAGCGATGCTGGTGCAAATGAAGCTCTCTCAGCAGCGAATGCCGCAGGACAGCAGCAATCCGATGGCTAAAGCTATGTCTGGTCCAACCATGGCGATTATCTTCGGGGTGATGTTTTACCAGTTTCCGGCCGGGCTAGTGTTGTATTGGCTGACGAGTACGCTCGTGAATATTGCCTGGTATCGAACCGTATGAGCTATTCACAAACTATCCACAGGTGTTAATATCGGACGCACAAGCTTTTTGATTTCGTGAGATTCGCGCTTGATTTCTAGTAGTTTGCCGGTACAATCCGAAGTGAGCAGCGATATTGCAACCGAGAGCGATGTTCCACGTGGAACAATGGCGAAAGTGATCGCGGTCTGCAATCAGAAGGGTGGAGTTGGTAAATCAACAACCGCGGTCAATGTGGCTTCCTACCTGGCGCTCTCAGGGAAATCCACGCTCGTGATTGATATGGATCCGCAGGCCAACGCGACGACAGCCCTCGGGATTAACCGACGCGAGCTTGAAGAAGATTTTTACGGGACGTTAATTGAGGGAACTCCACTGGGCGACGCCGTGAAGCACACATCGATCGAAGGACTGGATGTCGTGCCTGCAAGTATGGATTTAGCTGGCGCGGAGTTGAAGTTGGTCGCGATGCCAGAGCGCGAAATGATTCTGAGGCGAGCTCTGGAGCCCCTGGCTGAGGAATACGAATTTATCCTCCTAGACTGTCCGCCGTCACTGGGATTGCTGACGCTTAATGCGTTAGTCGCGGCTGATAGCACGATGATTCCGATCCAGTGCGAGTATCTTGCGCTGGAAGGGCTCAGCTCGCTGATGGGGACGATTAATTTGGTGAAGGAGCGGCTTAACCCATCGCTGCATGTGGGCGGTATCGTGTTGACGATGACGGACTTTAGGGCGAATCTGACCAAGGAAGTTGCACAGGAGGTCAGAAACTTCTTCAAGGAGCTCGTATTCGACACCTGCATCCCACGGAGCATTCGGCTTGCGGAGTCGCCGAGCTTTGGAAAACCTATTTGCCAGTACGACCCTGACTCAACAGCAGCATTTGCGTATCGTAATCTGACACAAGAGCTTATGACACGACATGGAGCGCTATGATGAGCAAGAAACTTGGGCGTGGACTTGAAGAGCTGTTTGACTCGACGCGAGGGACGGTGGCGCCGACAAGCCAGAACTTCACCATGATCCGGATTGAGCAAGTTCGACCGAGCAGGTTCCAACCAAGATCGGAGTTCCGCGAGGAGGAGCTGGAGGAGCTCAAGGCGTCTATTAAACGACAGGGGGTGCTCCAGCCGGTCATCGTGCGTCCCTTGGCGCATGGGACCTATGAGCTGGTCGCGGGGGAGCGGCGCTGGAGAGCGGCGCGAGCCGCAGGGCTTTCCGAGGTCCCGGCGATCGTCAAGACGCTCAGCGATCGGGATGCGCTGGAATACTCGCTGGTCGAAAATGTCCAGCGCACCGATTTGAATCCAATCGACCAGGCCAGAGCCTATCGCCGGCTCGCCGATGAGTTCGGGCATACGCAGGACCAGATCGCCGATGGGGTCGGCAAGGACCGAGCGACCGTGGCGAACATGCTGAGGCTGTTGAACTTACCGAGCGAGGCGCAGGATGCGTTGCGTGCGGGGACGATCACGATGGGCCATGCACGCGCCTTGCTGGGCATCGAGGGACGTGAGCGGCAGCTCCAATTGTTGCAGCAGACCACCCAGGAAAAACTCTCGGTGCGACAGCTAGAGGTGTTGGTGACCAGCGCGCAGCCTGGCCGGCGCCGGCGGACGCCGCGGACGGATGCACAACTGAGCGCGCTGGAAGCCCAGTTGCGGCAGGTGCTGGGGACAAAAGTGAACCTGATCGCGCGAAAGAAGGGCGGCCGGATTGTGATCGAGTACTTCTCACCACAGGATTTGGCTCGGATTCTGGGCGCGCTAGGGCTTTCAACCGGGGCATGATGGCAAGCGAGGCGACGCTGGTCATCATCAAGCCTGATGCGATCCGACGGGGGCTGGTCGGCGCGGTGTTGGCGCGCCTGGAACCGCTGGGCCTTGAACTGATCGGGGCGAAGATGGTCCGCGTGAGCCGCGAGCTTGCGGAAACACACTACCGGCACTTGCGGGAGAAACCGTTTTACCAGGAGCTGTTGGAGTACCTCGAAGGCAAGCTCCATCAGACGTGGGCGGTTCTGGCCCTCGTGTTGTGGGGACCGCAGGCCGTCTCGCGCGTGCGCGAAGCGGCAGGCGCAACCAATCCCGAGCAGGCCCATCCCCAGTCGATCCGCGGGGCTTTTGGCCGCGTGACGACGGCGGGCGTCATGGAAAATCTGCTGCACGCGTCCTCGGACGCTCACGAGGCCCAGCGCGAGATCGCGCTGTGGTTTCAGCCGCACGAGCTGGTGCGCGGGGGCGTCCTGAGTCCGCCGAGCGCGAAAGCGGCGAAGGGATGAGCTCGGAGCGGGGAGGCCCGATCCAGAGCATGACAGGCTACGGCCGGGCCTCGCGTCGGGGCCCAGCCGGCAGCGTGACGATCGAGCTGCGCAGCACCAACCACCGGTATCTGGAAGTCGACCAGCGCTGGTCCAACGGCTTCGCCGCGCTGCAAGGCCGGCTAGTCGAGCTGTTTCGAGGGCACATGCACCGCGGCCGCGTCGAAGCGCTCGTCTTCGTCCAAACCACCGAGCGCCATCAGCGCCGTGTGAGCTTCGATGAAGAGCTCTTGACCCGTTATCACACGGCGCTGCTGGACCTCAAGGCGCGCTTTGGACTGAAAGGCCCGGTGACGCTCGAGCAACTGCTTTCGCTGCCGCAAGCGATGACGGTCATCGAAACGCGCGTGGAGGCGGAGCCGCTCTGGGGTCTTGTCCGCCAGGCCGCCGAGGCGGCGATCCGCGATCTAGCGCGCGCCAGGCAGCGGGAAGGCACCAAACTGGTGCGCGATCTGCGTAGCCATATCCGGCAAATCGAGCGGCGCGTCCGGGCCGTCACCGTGCGACTGCCCAAGGCCCTGGCGCACCAACGCCGCCAAATTCGCCGACGTCTGTTGGAGCTGCTCGGCCCCGAGTCGACGGCCTCCGTCCCGCGCGTGGATGAGGCGGTGGCCCTGATCAAAGAGACTGACGTGCACGAGGAGCTTGTGCGTCTGGACAGCCACTTGGGCCACGTGCGTCAGACGTTGGCGTCCGGGGGACTTGTGGGCAAGCGGCTGGATTTCATCGCCCAGGAGCTGATGCGGGAAGCGAATACGTTGGGCGCCAAGGTCAATGACGCGAAAGCCGCCCGGCACGTCGTGGACATCAAAGAGGCCATCGAGCGGATCCGCGAGCAAGTGCAGAATCTGGAATGACCTTAGTGAACGTGGGATTTGACAACGCCGTGGCGCTGGAGCGCATCGTGGCGGTAGTCTCCGCGGACCCCTCGCCGATCAAGCGGTTGCGCGAAGCCGCCAACCGCCACCAGAAGCTCATTGACGCGACCAATGGCAGGCGTACGCGGGCGGTCATCGTGACCGACTCGGACCACGTGGTCCTCTCGAGCCTGCAGACGCAAACGCTGGTGCAGCGGATTGCGGAACTGCGGGGATGACCCAGCGACAGGGCTGGATCTTTGTCGTCTCCAGCCCCTCGGGCGGCGGCAAGACGACGCTGGTGCAACATCTCTTGCATCGCCAGCCCGGCCTGAGGCGATCGGTGTCGGTCACGACGCGACCGCCGCGGCACGGCGAGCGGCGAGGGAAGGCGTATCAATTCATCTCGCGCGCCCGTTTTGCGGCGCTTCGCCGCCGGGGGGCGTTGCTGGAGTGGGCCAAGGTCCACGGCGCGTACTATGGGACGCCGCGCCGACCGATTGACCAGGCGCTCGCGCACGGGCGCGACGTGGTGCTGAACATCGACGTGCAGGGCGCGCGGCAGGTGCGGCGGTTGGCCCGCGGACGCGCCGTGCTGATCTTCCTGCTGCCGCGTTCGTTGAAGGAGCTGGCGCGGCGGCTGATGCGCCGCCGGACGGACAGCCCGGCGGGGATTCAGGCCCGCTTGCGCGCGGCGCGCCGGGAGCTGGCCTGCGCTCGCTGGTACGACTATACGGTTGTCAACGGCCGGCTTCAGGACGCGGTGGACCAGTTGGAAGCCATTGTGATCGCCCAGCGGTGCCGGACGCGCCGCTAAGTCGGCAGGACCCGAAGGCAACGAGGAGGTGGAACGAACCCGATGGCGCAAGTGCCCATGGAAGAGCTCATGACGCGCTGCGATAGCGTCTACAAGCTTGTGATTCTGGCCGCGAAGCGCGCCAAGGAACTGGCGGAGGGCGCGCCGCCGCTGGTTGAGGTGGACACGAAGAAAGTCACGACGGTGGCCCTGCAGGAAATCCGCCAGGGCAAGGTCTTCGTGAAGGGGACGGCGAAGCCCGAGAAGAAATCGAAAAGCCGGGCTGCGAAGGCGAAGGAGAAGCGAGGCGACGCATGATGACCAACGCGCCAGAGATCGTGCTCGGAGTCACGGGCTCCATCGGCGCCTATCGGACGGCGGATGTGGTCCGCCATCTGCGGGAGGCCGGCTATGCGGTGACGTGCATCATGACGCAGCGGGCGACGAAATTTCTCACGCCGCTCACGCTCCAGGCGCTCTCGGAGCGCAAAGTCTATACCGACCTTTTCGAGTTGGGCACGGATCCGATCGCCCATACGACATTAGCCGACCGCGCGCGGCTCATCGTGATCGCGCCGGCGACGGCGAACATCATCGCCAAGATGGCCAACGGGATTGCGGACGACCTCCTGTCCTGCACGGTGCTGGCGACACGGGCGAAGCTGCTGGTCGCGCCCGCCATGAACGTCCACATGTGGCAGCACCCGACGGTGCAGCGCAATGTCACGACGCTCAAGCGCCTGGGACACCGCTTCGTGGGGCCTGACGTCGGCAAGCTGGCCTGCGGCTACGAGGCGATTGGCCATTTGGCTGAGGTTGAGGACATCCTGCGGGCCGTCAAACAACTCGTGCCGGCCTCCGGAGTGCCCGGCGCGGCCAAGCCCGCCCCGGCCCGCCACGCGTCAAAGCCCAAAGCGTCCGCTCGGCGCAAAGCCCGCCGCTAGGCGAGGCCTGCGGCCGTTCGTGAACGCGCCATGGCTCGGCGGTCCGTGCTGCGATCCTTGCGAGTGCTCATCAGCTCGGGGCCGACGCGCGAGCCGCTGGACCCGGTTCGGTTCATTTCGAACTATTCGACCGGGTACATGGGCGCGCAGCTTGCCGCGACGGCGCTGGCCCGCGGCCACCAGGTGACGGTGATCAGCGGACCAGGAACCGAGACCCTGCCGCGCGGAGCGCGCGTCATTCGGGTCGAGCAGGCCGCGCAGATGGAAGCCGCGCTGCGGCGCCGGGCGAGGCAGGCGGATGTGATTATCATGGCGGCCGCCGTGGCGGACTTCCGGGCGGCCCGGCCGGCTCGGCGCAAGCTGGCGCGTAAGGCCCGCGGCGCGGGTTCGAGAACGCTGGCCCTTGAGCCGACCCCCGATATCGTGGCGCGGCTGCCGCGCCGGCCCGGGCAGGTTGTTGTGGGATTTGCGTTGGAAACGGACCGGGTGCTGGCGCGGGCCCGGCGCAAGCTGCGCGCGAAACGGCTTGACCTGGTGCTCGCACAGGATGCCAGCCGCCGCGCGCCGTTTGGACGCTTGCCGGTACGCGCCTGGCTGCTGGAGCCAGGCGGTGCGGCGCACCCGCTGGGAGTCGCCGCGAAGTCCCGCGTCGCGCGGGCGCTTCTTGACAAAATTGAGGGCCTCTGGTACGGTCAAATTCATTCCGGGTAGGCGCATGCGACGACTTGAGATGTTACTCAAAGGCCGGCAGTCAGTTACCCCGTCCGTGTCTCGGACGGGGTTTACCCTGATCGAGCTCCTCGTGGTCGTGGCCATCATCGGCATCCTGATCGGATTTCTGGCTCCGGGAGCGATGAAGCTGCGCGAAAAGGCCCGCCGGGCGAAATGCCAAAACAACCTGCGGCAAATTTTTTTGGCGGTGCAGAACTACCGGGATGATCACGGAGAACGCTACCCCCAGAGCCTGGACGAGCTCTACGATCGCTACATTGACGACTTGGAAGTGTTCAAGTGCCCCTCCTCGCCCAACCCCGTGCCGTCATCCCCGACGGCAGGCGACTACGAGTATCGCACCGGGGTTTCCCCGGCCAGCCGTTCGACCGACCCGGTCGCCGAGGACAAAGACGACAACCACCCGGATGGCGTCAATGTCCTGCGTGTGGGTGGCCAGGTTACCTTCCAGCCGAGCGGCGAGTTTTAATCCCGCGCTGTAATGCCCGCGTGTCAGCGACGATTCCCAAAGTGTCTGGCGGCGTAGCCTCCGCCTACGGCGGATCCGCCCATGGATCGCGACGTGGTCGGCGGAAAGTGGTAAGGCGAGGGTCTGTGCCTCGACACCTCGACTCGCGTTACGCGTTGCAAGCGTGCAAGCTCGCTCGGTGTCGTCCCGAGCGAGCCTAGCGAGCCGAGGGACGACTTCGCTCGGCATCCCGAGCGGAGCCGGCAATCGATGTATGGCGGCGTAGCCAAGTGGTAAGGCGAGGGTCTGCAAAACCCTTATACATCGGTTCGATTCCGATCGCCGCCTTGCATTTATCATTCGCATGCCGGGGTGGTGCAACTGGCGAGACACGACAGACTTAAAATCTGTTGTCCCGAAAGGGACATGTGGGTTCGACTCCCACCCCCGGCATACAATCTGTGTCATACGAAAGGTGTAATGTGTCATGCAAGAGCACGCCAACGAGTTCTCCCCATGACGCCTTACGCATTCAACATTGCACAGCTTTTGGGGGCGAGTAGCTCAGTTTCCGCCCCCGCGGATAGGGCGAGGGGCGGACCCGCCCCTGAGCTTGGTGCAGGGGGCGGGGGTGAGAGCGCGATCTGGCGATCATGGGCGATTAGCTCAGTTGGTTAGAGCGCTTCCTTGACATGGAAGAGGTCAGAGGTTCGAGTCCTCTATCGCCCAGCGTTTCTGCCGAGCGGGTGAGTGAGAGCACATGGGACACACTGGACAGAAAGAGCGGCTGAAGGCCCGGGATCCGCTGTACGCGCTGCGGCATAGCACGGCGCACGTGATGGCGCAGGCGGTGCGGCGTCTGTATCCGCAGGCCAAGCTGGCCATCGGGCCGCCGATCGAAGACGGGTTCTACTATGACCTCCAGGTGCCGGTGCAGCTCACCGACGAGGACCTGCCGAAGATCGAAGCGGAAATGGCCAAGATTATCCGAGAAGACCACCGCTTCGTGCAGTCGTTCATGACGAAAGCCGAGGCCCTGGCGCATTTTCGCACGCACGGCGAGGCGTTCAAGGTGGACATCCTCCAGGGGCTGCCGGAGGGCAAGATTTCGCTGTACACCGACGGAGACTTCGTCGACCTCTGCGAAGGCCCCCACGTCGAATCGACCGGCCGCATCAAGGCGATGAAGCTGCTGAGCGTCGCCGGCGCCTACTGGCGTGGCGACGAGCGCAACCCGCAGCTGCAGCGCATTTATGGCACGGCGTATGAGTCGCGAGAAGAGCTCGACGCGCACTTGAAGCGCCTCGAGGAAGCCAAGCGCCGGGACCACCGGCGGCTGGGGCGGGAGCTGGAGCTCTTCAGTTTTGAGGAGCTGGCCGGGCCGGGGGTCGTCTTCTACCATCCGAAAGGGGCGCTGATCCGCTCGCTGATCGAATCGTATCTTCGCGACACCCACTTGGCCCGCGGCTACGATCTCGTCGCCACGCCGCACGTCTTTCGAACCGACGTGTGGAAGCAGTCGGGCCATCTGGAGCACTATCGGGACTACATGTTTCTCTTCGAGGCCGACGAGCAGGCCTTTGGCCTGAAGCCGATGAACTGCCCAGGCCACATCCTGATCTACCGGTCGAAGCTGCGCAGCTACCGCGACCTGCCCATTCGATTCTTCGAGTTCGGCACGGTCTATCGCAACGAAAAATCCGGCGTCATGCACGGGCTCTTGCGGGTGCGGGGCTTCACCCAAGACGATGCCCATATCTTCTTGCGGGAGGATCAGCTCGTTGGAGAACTGGGCGCGATTCTCGAGTTCGCGTTTGACGTGCTGCGCACCTTCGGCTTCACCGCGTACGATCTCGAGCTGTCCACGCGGCCGGCCCAACACATCGGCAGCCCCGAGGCCTGGGCGCATGCCGAGGGGGCGCTGCGGCAGGCCCTGGAGGCGCGCGGGCTGAGGTACGACGTCCATGAGGGCGCCGGCGCCTTCTACGGCCCGAAGATTGACCTGGCGATTCGTGATGCGCTCGGACGGCGCTGGCAATGCGGCACGATCCAATGCGATTTTGCGCTGCCCGAGCGGTTCGACCTCGCGTACACCGGCGAAGACGGCAGGCCGCATCGACCCATCATGATTCATCGGGCGCTGTTGGGCAGTTTCGAGCGGTTCTTGGGCATGCTGCTGGAGCACTACGCCGGGGCGCTGCCCGTGTGGCTGTCGCCGGTTCAGATCGTGGTGGTGCCAATCGCCGATGCTGCGATCGCGTACGCGCGCCAGGCCGCCGGCGTCCTGTGCGCGCGCGGGCTGCGCGTGCAGGTCGATGAGCGCAATGAGAAGATGCAGGCCAAAATTCGCGACGCGCAGTTAGCCCAGGTACCCTACATGGCGGTCGTCGGCGCGCGCGAGGCGGCGGCCAACAGCGTCGCGGTGCGGCACCGCCGGCAAGGCGATGTGGGAGTGATGGGCGTCGACGCGTTTGCGACGAAGGTCCAGCAGGAGGATGCGGACCGGAGCAGCGGGATAGACCTAAGCGTGGGAGGAGCAGCGTGAGACAGTTGTATGTGAACGAGCGAATCCGGGCGAATCAGGTACGGGTGATTGCCGAAGACGGCGCGCAGTTGGGGGTCCTGCAGCCTGCCGAAGCCTTGCGCATGGCGCGGGAGCGGGGGCTGGACCTGGTGTGCGTGTCGCCTCAGACTATCCCGCCGGTCTGCCGGATCATGGATTTCAATAAGTTCCGCTATGACGAGGAGCGGCGCGAGCGCGAGGGGAAGAAAAAGCACCACATCGCCAAACTGAAAGAAGTCAAATTCAAGCCCCGAATCGAGCAACACGACTATGAAGTGAAGCTCGGCATGCTCAAACGTTTCCTCACGCGGGGAGACAAGGCCAAAGTGACGATGGTCTACCGAGGCCGGGAGATGGCGCACAAGGAGCTAGGCCAGCGAATCGTCAACCGGCTCATCGAGGATCTCAAACACATCGCGAAGGTCGAGCGCACCCCGTTCATGGAAGGGCGGTTCATGACGACCATCCTCAGTCCTGACCGGGATGGGATCAAGCGCCTGGAAAAGCAGACGGCCAGAACCGCCAGGTCGTCGGCGGAACCACGCCCCACCGGGGCGGGCCCCACCCTGAAGGCTGGGACAAGCCGCGAGAGCGGCCAGGCCGCCTCTTCGTAAGGAGCTGTGACATGCCGAAGATCAAGACCGTCAAGAGCGCCTCGCGGCGATTCAAGGTGACGGGACGCGGCAAGGTCGTCAGTTTTCAGGCCGGCCGCCGCCACCTCTTGGCTGGCAAGCGTGCAAAGATCCAGCGTAAGAAGCGGCGGCAGCGGGTCCTCGCCCCCTGGGAAGGCAAGAAGCTCCGCCCGCTGATGCCGTACCGCTAACAGCGACCCTCCGGGGACTGGTCTATTTCTCTCTCGGTTCCCATGAAGAAAAATGGACCTGTCCCCGGTCAGTAGGAGGAATTGATGGCGAAGGTGAAATGGTCCGTCGCGTCGCGTCGACGGCGCAAGAAGTTGCTCAAGCAGGCGAAGGGCTACTACGGCGCCAGACGGTTGCACTTGCGCAAGGTCAAGGAAACCGTCATGCGCGCCAAAGCGTATCGCACGCGCGATCGCAAAGTCCGCAAGCGGGAGTTTCGCAGCCTGTGGATTATCCGTCTCAATGCCGCAGCCCGCGAGCGGGGGCTCACGTACAACCAGCTCATGGCGGCCTGCCAACGAGCGCGGATCCGGCTGAATCGGAAGCAGCTCTCCGAGCTGGCCGTCAACGACCAGGCGGCGTTTGACCAGATCGTCGCGCAGGTGACCGCCGCGCGCTAACTGATCGGGGACATTTCGATTGTTCCCGGCGTCGTCCGAGGGGCAAAATCGAAACGTCCCCGACAACGTGATGGCTGACGGGCAAAGCATTGATTTTTCGCAAGAACCGACGTCCCACGTGACGGTGCTCGACAAGGGGCACCTCTCGCGCGTCCTGAATACCGCGCAGCTCTACGCGATCGGGTACGGGGACGTCGGCTCCTCGATCTACTACGCGCTGGGCGTCACGACCCTCTATGCGCTCGGCGCGACCCCGCTGGCGCTCGCCATCGCGGGCGTCGTCTTCTTCTGCACGGTCCTCACGTATACCGAGCTCTCCACCGCCATGCCGGAGGCCGGGGGCTCCTGCAGCTTTGCGCGCTACGCGTTCAACGACCTCGTCTCCTTCATCGCGGGCTGGGCTCTCTTGCTCGACTACGTCGTGACGATTGCGATCTCCGCGTACTCGATCGGCCCGTACCTGAGCCACCTCTTCCCGATTCTGCAGACGACCGTCGGCAATGTACCCTTGACCCTGTGCATCCTGGCCGTCCTGCTGGGGCTCAATGTGCTCGGCGTCAAGGAATCGACGCGGGTATCCCTCCTTTTGTGCATCTTCAGTACCGTGACGCAACTGGCGATCATTACCCTCGGCGCCCTCTTCCTGCTGCAGGTGTTCAACCATCAACAGTTCCTGCACAACCTGCGCCTGCTCTGGGTGCATCTCCAGGTTGGATCGCCGGACAACCCCTGGTCGCCGACTTGGCCCCAGTTCTTCAAGGGGATCGGTATGGCGATGGTGGCGTACATCGGGATCGAGTCGATCTCGCAGCTAGCCGGCGAGACGCGCCATCCCAACCGGACGATTCCCCGGGCGATGCTCGCAGCGATGACGACCCTCCTCGTCCTCTACTTTGGGATCTCGACGATCGCCCTGACGGCGCTCAGCCCGCAGGAGCTCACGACGGTCTACCTGGAAGATCCCATGGCTGGTCTAGCGGCCTCGATGCCGTTCGGCCGCGAGTATCTCGCACCCTGGGTCGGCTTCTTGGGCGCTACGATCCTGTTCGTCGCGGCGAATGCGGGGCTCATCGGCGCCTCGCGCTTGACGTTTTCCATGAGCGAGCACTTTACGCTGCCCCGCATCTTCTACAAGATCCACCCGAAATTCAAAACCCCCTACGTGTCGCTCATCACGTTCACCGTCTTGGCGGCCGCCATCGTGGCCGTCGCTAAACGCTTGACGCACATCGCGGAACTCTACAACTTCGGCGCGATGTTGTCCTTTGCGCTGGCCCACCTGTCGCTCATCGGGCTGCGCATCCGCCAACCCGGCCTCGCGCGTCCGTTCACGGTCGGCGCCAACCTGCGCCTGTGGGGGGCTCGCGTGCCGGTGACCGCCCTCATCGGCCTCCTGGGCACCGCCGCCGTCTGGCTTGACGTCGTGCTGACCAAGCCGGCGGGGCGGAATCTCGGGTTTCTCTGGATGGGCGTCGGGCTGGTCTGCTACGTCTGGTACCGGAAGCGGCAACGGCTGCCCATGGCGGCGCGCTTGCAGATCGAGAAATTGCGCATCCCCGGGTACCAGCCGGTGACCGTGCGCCGCGTCTTAGTCCCGATCTCGCGCGCGGCCCACTTCGACAGCATGCAGTTCGCCGTGCGGATGGCGAAACTCTACAATGCCGAGCTCACGGTCCTGCACGTGATCGAGATTGCCCCGTCGCTGCCGCTGGAGACCTTTTTCCCGGAAAAGCTGGCCCTGGCGGACTCGCTGGTCGAGCAAGCCCAGGCGATCGGCCGAGAATTCGAAGTGCCGATCAACACCCAGATCAAGCAGGCGCGCTTTGCCGGCGAGGCGATCGTGGAGCACGCCCGCGAGGGCCGTTTCGATTTGCTCATCCTCGGCGCAAAGCCGCGTCCGGCTGGCGGCGGGATGTTCGGCACGACGGTGGACTACGTCCTGCGCCATGCGCCCAGCCGCGTCTGGGTCCTCAGCGGGGAGGGAAACAGCGTGCCGGCATGAGCGATGCGCCTGCGCTGCAGGAACTCGAGCAGCTTGCGCGGGAGGCGCTCGCCTCGGTGCGAGCGGCCGGCTCGGCGCAGGAGTTGGAGCGACTGCGGGTGCAATTTCTTGGCCGCAAGAGCCGCGTGGCCCACATCCTGAAATCGCTCAGTGAGTTGCCCGGCGCGCAGCGCGCCGAGGTGGGCAAGCACGCCAACCAGCTCAAGCAAGCGCTGGAAGCCGAATTAGCCTCTCGAAATCAGGCGCTGTCGGTCCAGCCGAAAGGGCCGCGCCTGGACGTGACGCTACCTGGACGCGCCGCGGTCGTCGGACGGCTGCACCCGATTACGTTGACGACCCACGCGATCCTGGCGTGCTTCATCCCGATGGGGTTTGAGATCGCCGAGGGGCCCGAGTTGGAATTGGAGCACTATAACTTCGACGGCCTGAATATCCCGAGGGACCATCCGTCCCGCGAGGCGTTCGACACCTTCTTCGTCGACGCGCCCTCGCCGGATCCCCGCAAGGGCCGGCTCCTGCTGCGCAGCCACACCTCGCCGGTACAGGTCCGCCTCATGTAGCATCGCAAGCCGCCTCTTCGCATTGTGGTTCCGGGGACCGTCTATCGTCCGGATCCGCTCGATGCGGGGCACAGTTTCATGTTCCATCAGGTCGAAGGCCTAATGCTCGATGCGCACACGAGCTTCGCGGACCTCAAGGGAGTGCTCGAGGCCTTCCTGAAACAGCTCTTCGGCCCCGAGGCGACCGCCAGATTCCGCCCGCACTTCTTTCCCTTCACCGAGCCCTCGGCCGAAGTGGATCTACGCTGCGCGGCGTGCCAGGGTGCCGGGTGCTCGACGTGCGGCCAGAAGGGGTGGATCGAAATCATGGGCTGCGGGATGGTGCATCCGAATGTCCTGAAGGGCGTGGGCTATGATCCGCGCCGCGTGCAGGGGTTTGCCTTTGGCATGGGGGTCGAGCGCATCGCGATGCTGCGGCACGGCATCTCCGACATCCGGTCGTTTTTCGAGAACGACCTGAGATTCCTGGAGCAATTCTAGCAGGAGACGAGTATGAGCCCAGTTGCGCTGGAAACGCTCAAGGGCAAGATCGTCTTTTCCTCCGGGAAGGACGGGGATTATGACATCTGGCGGCTGGATCTGCCATCCGGCACGCTGACCCAACTCACGGCGACAGCGGGGTTGTGGAACGACAGCCCCCGGTGGTCACCGGACGGAACCCAGGTTCTCTTTACGTCCAACCGGACGGGCGTGCCCGAGGTGTGGGTGATGGATGAGCGTGGCAGCGACCAGCGGCCGGTCACCGCAAGCGGCAAGTACCATCGCACACCCGACTGGACTCCGGATGGCCGGGCGTTCGTCTGCGCGGCTAACTACGATGGCGATCAGTTCGATCTGTACCTGCTCGACCTCAACGGCCGGCAGCCCCCTCGGCGGCTCACTGATCACCCGGGCTCGGACTACGCACCGCACGTTGCGTCCGATAGCCGGTCGATGGTCTTCACGTCGGATCGGAGCGGCAATCTGGACATCTGGAAGCAAGAGCTGAAGAGGCAGGAGGCCACCCGGCTCACGACGCACCAGGCCCCGGACTACTCACCGCGATTCTCGCCCGACGGACGGCAGATCGCGTTCGTGAGCGAGCGGCGACACGCCCTCGAGCCAAGCAGTGACCTCTATGTCATGAACGCCGACGGGTCGCAGGTTCGGCGCTTGACGTCCAACGCGGGCATTGACCGATTTGTGGCCTGGTCGCCAGATGCGCAGTATTGGATCTACACCAGCGCCAGGCCGCGCCGCCTCGCGGAGCGGCTCATGCTCTTGCCGGTCAGCGGCGGGCGTCCGGTGGAGGTGTCCATCGACCGGGAACCGCTCGAGGCGGAAATCGGTGCGTTTCCTGAGGCCGTCGGGTTGTTCACGCTCTTGCCGCGAGCCGTGATTCGGCGCTGCTATCCCGACACCTATTTTGGAACGGAGCGAGCGCCGGATTGGGCTGCATGAGCCATCGATGAAAGTCCCGCTTGAATGGTTGAAAGACTACGTGTCGATTCGGTTCAAGCCGCAGGCCTTGGCCGAGCGGCTGACGATGGCAGGACTGGAAGTCGTTGGCATCCACGAGGTCGAGGGCCAGCCGGTGCTGGATCTGGAGATCACGCCGAATCGTGCGGATTGTTTGTCGATGCTTGGCATTGCGCGGGAAGTCGCCGCCATCACCGGCCAACGCCTGAAGCTGCCAACCGTTCGAGGCTCGAGGCTGGAGGTTCGAGGCAAGGGCGCGCGACGTTTCCCACGAACCACGAGCCACGAACCACGAGCCTCGTTGAAGATTCTGATCGAGGATCCCCAAGGCTGTAGTCGCTACATCGGGCGGCTCATCGAGGGCGTGCGCGTCGGGCCCTCGCCCGACTGGCTGGCCAAGCGCCTGCGCGCCTGCGGGGCGCGGCCGATCAACGCGGTTGTCGATGCGACCAACTATGTCCTGCTGGAATACGGCCAGCCGCTGCATGCGTTTGATTTTTCCCGGCTGGCCGGCGGCGCGATCCGCGTGCGCCGCGCCACACCACACGAGCGCCTGCGCACACTCGACGGCTTGGAGCGCACCCTTGATGCCTCCATGCTCGTGATCAGCGATGCCTCGCAGGCTGTGGCGATTGCCGGCGTGATGGGCGGGCAGGGCAGCGAGGTCGGCCCCGGGACGTCCACGGTGCTGCTGGAGAGCGCCTGGTTTGATCCGCTCATGGTGCGCCGGACCGCCCGCGCGCTGGGCCTGACCACCGAGTCGTCCTATCGATTCGAGCGCGGGGTGGATCTTGAAGGAGTCGAATCCGCTTCAGCCCGCGCCGCGCAGCTGATGACTGAGCTGGCCGGCGGCCGCGTCACAGGCCTGCGCGATCTCGGCCAGCAGACCAGCCCCCGCATCCGCGTGGCGCTCGACGTCACCCAGCTCAACCGATGGCTTGGCACGGCGCTGCAGCCGCCCGAGATCCGGACGCGTTTGGCGCGGATCGGCTGCCGCGTGGCCTCTGCCGGCTCCGGCCCCATGCTCCACGTGGAGGCGCCGTCATTCCGCCGCGATCTGACGCAGGCGGTGGACCTGACCGAAGAGATCGCACGATTGCATGGCTATGACCGCATCCGCGCGCGCGTGCCGGTGGCGCCGATCATCGACCCGGCCCAGGTCCAGGCCTCCGACTTCCAGCGGCGGCAGATGCTCACATGGCTCTGCGCAGGGCTTG
>JAHFGW010000017.1:0-15158 GCA_023247235.1 Candidatus Omnitrophota bacterium
CGCGTCTCCCATGCCGTAGAGGACTTGGAATTCGAGTTGGCCCTTCTCAAGTCCCATGGCTTCAGCGCAGGCCATGGCGTGCGCGATCGAGCGGATATTGTGCGAGGCGATCGCGGTCGTCACCAGCGGATGGGCGCCGAGCAGCCGCGCGGTGAGTTGCTCGAAGGCTCGGTCCGTCTGCGCCTTGTGCGCCAACACGGGTGCCGGGCGGCGGAGCTGCGCAGCCAGCGCGGCTTCATGATCCCAGTACGCGCCCTTCACGAGCCGGATCGCCACCGGCTGATGCTGCGCGCTGATCCATCCCAACACCTCTTCCGTCACCGGCTCCGCATCGCGCAGATAGGCCTGCACGACCAGCCCCAGCCGCGTACGCGCCGCCCCGCCGGCTTGCGCGAGCAGATGGCGGGCCAGCGCAAGCGTGAGATCGCGCAGCTCATACTGCTCCATGTCCAGCGTCACCAAGGCGCCATGCTTCTCCGCCGCGCGCAGAATCGGCGCCAGGCGCTTGGCGGCGCGCTCCACGCTATCGGCCGGGCTGATGGGATCAAAGCGTGGCGTCAGAGCCGACGGCTTCACCGAGAGGTTGATCCGGGGACCGCAGCTGCGCGGCGTGCGGTCGCCGAGGGCGGCGTCGGCGCTGGCCACGGCAGCCAAGAGCGCTTGGCACTGAGCGCTGTACTGATCGGCCTCGGTTTCGCCCAGGACCTGCTCGCCCAGCAGATCGATGCTGCACGTGCGGCCCCGCTCAGCCATCGCGTCCACCAAGCGCGGCACCGCCTCGGGAGATGACTCGGCGATAAACTGCTGGGCGACTTGCCGCACGAGCTGCCCGACGATGCCTGCCACCGCGCCGGCCGTCAGCAGGCCGGGCTTGGCCAGGGTCACGCCAAGGCGCAACGCGGAGGGCAGGCGTGAGTCGGCGCTGGGAAAATATTCGCGGACGTGACGCGCGATCGCCTGCGGGCTGTCGAGGCTGGGCAGCACATCCAGAAACCGCAGCACGCTGCTTTTCAGCGCAGGGTCCGCGAGGCACCAGTTGAGGACTTGGGCGGTCCAGCGATTGAGGACTGACAGGTGCGCGTGGGCCGCACGGGCGCTCGCGAAGAGCTCGCGGCCGATGGCTTGGGTGCGCGTCTCCAGCAGACGTGAGTCGATCATGCGCGCCTTAGTATAGCATCGGGCAGTGGTATACTACGTGGCGAGATGGCGTCTCAAACGGTGGCCGTCCGCGGCCACATCATCGATTCGCTCATCCTGCCGAAGATCCTCGATGAGATCATGGATCTGAACGGGACCTTCGACATCCTGGAGCTGTCGGTCGGCAAGCGCAAGACCGACCCTTCCGCGGTGCGCTTGCGCATCGACGCGCGCACGGCGAAGCAGCTCGAGCTCATCCTGCGCCGCTTGGCCCGGCTGGGCGCGGTGCCCCTGGATCAGCATGATGTCCGCTTGATGCGCGCCGCGAAGGACGGCGTCTTTCCCGCCACGTTCTACTCGACCACGAACCTGCCGACCGAGATCCGCTTCCGCGGCCGATGGCGGCCCGTGCAGCGCATTGAGATGGACTGCGGCATCCTGGTGAATCCGCGCACCGGGCAGGCGCGCTGCCTCCCGATCACCCACGTGCATCGCGGGGACTGGATCGTCTGCGGCCGCTCGGGCGTGCGCGTGACGCCCCTTGAGCGCGCGCGCGATCCTGACGTCTTTCAATTTATGGGCAGCGCGGTCTCCTCCGAAAAGCCGAAGACCCAGCTCATCCATCGCCTGGCCCAGGAGATGCGGGTGATGAAGCGCGCCGGGCGGAAGATCCTCATTGTCGCGGGGCCCGCCGTCGTGCATACCGGCAGCGGGCCGTACCTGGAACGCCTGATCCGCCGCGGCTACGTCGATGCGCTCTTTGCCGGCAACGGGCTGGCCACGCACGACATCGAGTCCGCCCTCTATGGCACCTCGCTGGGCGTCTCGCTGGACCGCGGGATGCCATCCAAAGACGGCCACGACCACCACATGCGGGCCATCAATGCGATTCGCGACCTGGGCAGCATCCGCCAGGCGGTGCGCCGCGGTGTGCTGCGGCGTGGCATCATGCACGCCTGCGTGACGCGCGAGGTGCCCTTCGTGTTGGGCGGCTCGGTCCGCGATGACGGCCCCCTGCCTGAGGTCATCACCGACACGCTGCGGGCGCAGGATGCGATGCGCGAGCACATCCCCGGCGTCGGGATGGCCATCATGTTGGCTTCGACGCTGCACGCCATCGCGACCGGCAATATCCTCCCGGCGACGGTCAAAACCGTCTGCGTGGATATCAATCCCGCGGTGGTCACCAAGCTCACCGACCGCGGCACGTTCCAAAGCATCGGCATGGTCTCCGATACCGAATCCTTCCTGCGCGAGTTGACGCGCGCCCTCCACCTCTAGTCAACACCCGGACGCCTGTCGAATGTTCAAGGCGTAAGGCGTAATGGGAACGCGCCCGGATCGTCCTCCCGCGCCTTCTGGCCATCATTTAGCTTTCCCTTACGCATTACGCATTCCACATTCCACACCACCCGGCTTGGCCTCTCCCCTGCCCCACGCCCCTCGCCCCTCGCCTCGGCTCTTAATGTGTCCGCCCACCTACTACACGGTCGCGTATGAGATCAACCCGTGGATGCATGTCACCCAGCAGCCGAACCACGCGCGGGCCGTCCGCCAGTGGCGCGCGCTCCACCACCTGCTCACGCGCACGCTGCGTGTCACGGTGTGGCTGCTGCGGGCGCGGCCCGGCGTGCCGGACCTGGTGTTCACCGCGAATGCCGGGCTCGCCTGGGGGCGGACGTTCATCCGAAGCAACTTCCGGCATCCCCAACGCCAGCGCGAAGAGCCGGTGATGGAACGGCACTTTCGCCAAGCGGGCTACCGGGTGCTGACCCTGCCTCGCCGGCACAATTTCGAAGGCGAGGGGGACGCCTTATGGATGGGCGGGACGCTGGTGCTGGGATTTCGCTTTCGCTCGGATGCGGCCGTCCACGAGCAGCTCGCGAGGCTGCTGGCCGCGGAAGTGCTGCCGGTCGAGTTGGTCGATCGGCGCTTTTACCATCTGGACACGTGCTTTGCCCCGTTGGGGCCGAAGACGGCGCTGTGGTATCCGCGCGCGTTCGACCGGTATGGGCGGCGGGTGCTCGAGAATCTGGTGCCGGATCTGGTGGCCGTCAGCGAGGCGGATGCGACACGGTTTGTCTGCAATGCCATCGCCCTGGGACAGGACCTGGTCCTGCCGGCCGGCGGTTCAGCCAGGCTGAAACGTCAACTGGGGCGCCGACGGATTGCGCTGCACGAGGTGGACCTCTCGGAGTTTCTGAAGGCGGGGGGTGCTGCGAAGTGCCTCGTCTTGCGTCTCTAGCAACATGGGGACGCTTCGATTTTTGCTAGAGCCTACCCGAGGGCAAAAATCGAAATGTCCCCTGTTGCCTTAGAACCGGTTTCATACATCCCCGCGGCCGCGCTGGGCCGAGCGGCGAGGCCCGCAAGGCGCGAGGAGTGTGGCGTACTCGAAGACGAGTACGCGAGCGACGAGCAACGCCGCGGGCCGACGCCGATCGGCCCAGCCCACTGTCTGCCTGTTGGTTGCGGCGGCATGCCGCCATGTCCGGCGTCTTTCCTCCTCGGCGTAGCACTTCGACTACGCCGTCGTCGTCATTCCTTGGACCTGGCGGCATGGCGCTCGCAACGCGGTTCGCGCGGATGTATGAAGCCGGTTCTAGGACTTGCTCGCCAGCAGCTCGTCGATCTTCGCGGCCAGAATGAAATCATTCTCCGACAGGCCGCCGACCGCATGCGTTGAGAGCTCGATCGCGAGATGGCGATAGCCGGTGAGGTGCAGGTCCGGATGGTGGTCCTCGGCTTCGGCGATCACCGAGATCTTCTGGATGAACGCCACGGCTTCAAGGAACTTCTTGCACTTCACGGTCTTGCGGATCAACTTGCCTTCCACCAGCTCCCATCCCTTGACGTCCTTGAGAAGCTGCTGGGCAGCACTCGCTGGCAGGGGTTCGGTCAGCCCTTCACAGGGCACACACTTGCGCTGAGCTAGCGGCGCCTCACCCATGGGCGCGCTCCACGTGAATCACCCGATAGAACACGCTGCCCCGCGGCAGCTTGAGTTCAACCCGGTCCCCAGCCTTCTTTCCTAACAGGCCTTTGCCCAGCGGCGAGGCAATGGAGAGCTTGCCGTTGGGGGGGTCGGCCTCATCGGGTCCTACCAAGTCGTACGTCAGCCGCTCGTTCAGCTCTTCGTCTTGCAGGGTGACGCGGCAGCCGACGCGCGCCTCACCGGCTTTCGTTTCCAAATTATCAATGAGGCGCACCTGGCTGAGCTTCGCGATGAGCTCGGCAAGGCGCTGGGAGACGTGCTCGAGCCGTTCGCGGGCCGCGTGATATTCCGCATTCTCGCGCAAATCGCCCAGCGCGGCCGCTTGGCTGACTTCCTCGGTGAGCTTGTGCTTCTGCTCCAGCAGCGACTGCTGCTCGGCGCGAAGCTTTTCAAGGCCTTGTTTCGTAAGGTAGGTTTCGCCCATGGAGGAGGCGAACGGAGGCACCGCGACAGACCGCGGCAACAATGATCAGAGAGTGCGGGGCGGCGCTATTTCTTCCAGGTCCGCTTGGGCGCTTCGCTTGGCGCCGGGGCGGAGGGCATGGATTCGGGCGTCGACTCGTAGGAATTGAAGCTCCCCGTGTCCGTCGCGGGCATCGGCGCGGCCGCCGACATCGAGGGCTCCGCCAGGCAGTTCTGGTACGAGTCGGACACCGCAAAGCCATTGAAGCCGGGGACCCAGAAAGTCAGGACGTCCACGGCTCCGGAGCTCAAGCGCAGCGCGCTGCAGCCGACGCCGCTGGCAAGGCCCGTTAGCGTCCCGATGAGCGGTGGGCCGGCCTTCGTTTCATTCACCGTGTGCACCATGAGGTCCACAAAGAAGGTCGCGACATTGATCACGCCTCGGCCGATCATGCCGCCCATCTTCTCCTTATAGGCCGGTGATTCCGCCGCCACGTGGAACCGCGTCCGCACCGCCCAGGCGGGCTGGCTGACCCCGAGCACAAGCGTAAGGAACACCGCCATCCGAGCCCACGATTTCATCACGCCTCCCTGTTGGACGTCGCTAATTGCGTGCAGTCTAGCGCGAAAGCCCTAGGGTGTCAATTTCGGATTGAAGGAAGGCTCCCCTGCGGCCTCATCTAAATGAGGACGCCACTTTTTCACGCGCGTGCCGCCGCGCCTGGCGAATGATCCACCACGCCAGGCCGCTGAGGCACAGCGCCGGCGTGAGGAGGAGCAGGCTGATGCTGAGCGCATAGCCGTGCGCGGTCTTGATGAGCTGGTGAGCTTGGCCAGGATCAAAGAGCGCCTCTTTGCACCCGGGGCAGGCCCACACCGCGGCGGGCGCGAGGAACCCGATCGCCACGCCCAGCCACCAACGCGTCATGCGCGCCCTCCGGGCATTCGGTAGAGCATCCAATAGACGATGATCCCGGTGACCGAGACATAGAGCCACAACGGCACCGTCCAGCGGGCCATTCGCACGTGCTCGATCCAACGGCGTTTGGCGGCGAGCCACACGGTTCGGATGACCAGCGGCACGATGACGATCGCGAGCACCGTGTGCGTGATTAGGATGGCGAAATACACCGGTCGGACCCATCCGATCCCCGTAAAATGCACCGAGCCGACCTGCGCATGGTAGATGAGATAGAACACCAAGAACGCGGTCGAGGCGGCGCACGCGCCGAGCATGCAGCGAATGTGGGCTGGGATCAGCTTAGCGCGAATCGCCCACAGCCCGGCGACGATGCACAACGCGCTGGTCGCGTTCAAGGCGGCGTTCAAACTCGGCAGACTGGTTGTGGACATCGGGGTTAGGCGTGCAGTCGCTTGTCGAACGCCAGTAGCGCCAGGACGCTCGGCAGATAGACCAGCGACGCGAGGAACAGTTGCCGGCAGGCGGCCGCCGAATAGCCGCGGGCCGCTCTGGTACAGAGCGCCACGAAGCACGCGCCGAGTGCGAGGGCGCCAAAAAAATATCGTTCCCCCGCAATGCCTAGCAGCGTGGGCAGCAGGCTCACCGGCAGCAACATCAGGCCTTGCAGGATGAGTTGCCGGCCCACCGCCGAGCCGGCCGGCTCAAGCACCGGCAGCATCTTGAAGCCTGCGCGCGCGTAGTCCTCACGATAGAGGATCGCGATGGCCAGAAAATGCGGCAGTTGCCAGAGAAAGAGCAATCCGAACAGCGCCCAGGCTTCCGCACCCAGGCTTCCGCGCGCGCCGGCCCAGCCGACCATTGGGGGGATGGCTCCGGGAATTGCGCCGACCAGCGTGCACAGGGGGCTCCTGCGCTTTAAGGGCGTGTAGGCCCACAGATAACTCGCCACCCCCAAGGCTGCCAGCGCCCCGGCGAGCAGGTTCACCCCAGCGCCCAAGAGCGCCAACCCCGCGACGATCAGCAGCATCCCAAATCGCCGGGCCGACTCGACACGCAACCGGCCCGCCGGCAGCGGCCGCTCTTGCGTGCGCCGCATCATCGCATCCGGACCGCGCTCGACCACTTGATTGAGCGCATTGGCGCCGCCGGCGGCCAGCGCTATCCCAACGAGCGCGAGGCACAGCCGCGTCACGTCGAAGCCCGGCCCGGCGCCGATCCAGAAGCCGATGCCGGTGGTGACCGCCACCAGCAGCGTCAGGCGCGGCTTGGTCAGTTCGAGATAATCCCGCATCCGCGACCGCGATGGCGCATCGACCGGCGCTCGACGGTGCCACCAAGCCAATACCACGGCTTGCGCAAGGATCAGCGCGCCCAGCGCCACATGGAGTGTCACCACCACCGGCGCTTCGCGGCGCGCCAAGGCCAGCGCGCCCAGGATCAGTTGCGCGCTCACCAGCAGCAGCAGACGCAAGCTCCAGCGCCAGGTGATGGCATCAGCTTCGGGCGCCTGGGCGGCGCGCGTGAGCAGTCCCGCAGCGGCCGCCCAGAGGCCCAGCCCGCCCGCCACGTGCCAAGGGACCGCATAGCCGGTGTGCCGAATGACCGCGCCCAGGAGCAACTGCACGGCGGCCAGGCTCACCGCCGCCAGCACCCATGGGCGCATCGTCTTGGGCCATGCCGCGCCGCTGAGGGCCGGAGGCCCTTGGCGAGACCCCGGCGCCGTGCCAACTGCCACCATCACCACAAGACAGAAGATGGTTTGCGCCAGGCAGGCATGGACGATGGAAACCGGGGGCGGCAGCAGCAGTTTGACGGTCAACGCCCCCACGAGCGCCTGCGCCACGACGGCGCCCAGCGCCAGCCATGCCAGGCGCCGGATCCAGGCGCGCGATTCCACGCGCCAGACCCACACGCTCAGCCCGAGTATCATCAGACCGACCACCGCCGCAATCATGCGGTGGCTGTGCTCGTACCGAATGCCGCCGACCATCGGCGGCAGCCACATGCCGTAGGAGAGCGGCCAATCTGGCACCGCCAACCCCGAGTCGGTGGAGGTCACCAGCGCGCCGGCGATCAACAGCATATACGTCGCCGCGGCGGTCAGCGTGGCATAGCGATGCAGCGTCATGCTCAGAGCGGGACGTTTCTATTTTTCGCAGCAGTCACCGGAGGGCGAAAAATAGAAATGTCCCGGAAGGACTTCCTTTCCATCCGGTTCGACTTTTCGCCATCGGTTTTCCCCGTTGCGAAAACTCGAACCGCCAGTTGCCCGTTTACGAGGGGACATTCTGCGGCCACCAGTCCTGCGCCCGTCCCGGCACGCTGTACTCGTAGGGACCGCGGTACACCGTCGGCGGAGTCGTGAAGTTCCCGTGAGGCGGCGGGGAGGACGTCGCCCATTCCAGGGTGGTGGCCTGCCAAGGATTGTCCCCCGCCTTGCGGCCGCGGAACAGGCTCCAGAAAAAGTTCGCGATGAAGAGCAGCTGCGCCAGCCCCAGCAGAAACGCCGCGACGCTCATGAATTGGTTCATCTCGCCGACATGCGCCAGGTGCGTGTATTGCCGGTAGTCGTAGATGCGCCGCGGCATGCCGGCGATGCCGAGGATGAACATGGGGAACATGACCGCATTGAAGCCGAGGAACGTCAGCGTAAAGTGCAGCTTGCCCAATGTCTCGTTGAGCATCCGCCCGAACATCTTCGGGAACCAGAACGTGATGCCCGCGAAGATCCCAAAGAGGCTGCCGCCGAAGAGCACGTAGTGCAAGTGGCCTACAATGAAGTACGTGTCGTGGAGATACAGATCAACCGGCGTGGCGGCGATGAAGATCCCGGTCAGGCCGCCGATCACGAACATTGAGACGAAGGCAAGGGCGTGGAGCATGGGCGTGGTGAGCCGGATGGCCCCGCGCCAGAGCGTGCCGAGCCAGTTGAACGTCTTGATGGCCGAGGGCACCGCGATGACCATTGTGGAGAGCATGAAGCTGGTGCCGAGCGTCGGGTTCATGCCGCTGGCAAACATGTGGTGCGCCCACACCAGAAACCCGAGCACCGCGATCCCCATGATCGCATAGACCATCGAGTGATAGCCGAACAGCGGCTTGCGGGCGAAAACCGGGAGAATCTCCGAGGCGATCCCCATCGCCGGCAGGATCATGATGTAGACCGCCGGGTGCGAGTAGAACCAGAAGAGATGCTGCCACAGCAGGACCTGGCCGCCGCTGTGGGCCTGGGCGACGCCGTCGATGATCAGGCCGGCGGGCAGAAAGAAGCTCGTGCCCAGCGTGGAATCGCACAGGAGCAGGATGAGCGCCGACGCCAGCACCGGCGTGGCCATCACCGTGATAATCGCGGTGATAAAGAGCGCCCAGATCGACAGCGGCAACCGGAAGAACGAGAGGCCCGGCGCGCGCAGGTTGATCACCGTCGTGATGTAGTTCAGCCCGCCCATGATCGACGAGGTGCCGAGCACGATCACGCCGACGATCCAGCACACCTGCCCGGGGCCGAGGATCGTGCTCAGCGGCGCGTAGGCGGTCCATCCGGACGCGGCCGCCCCGCCCTCCAGGAAAAATCCCGTGCACACGATGGCGATCGCCGGCGGCACCAACCAGAACGAGATCATGTTCAGGCGCGGAAAGGCCATGTCGCCGGCGCCGATCTTCAGCGGAATGAGATAGTTGCCAAAGACGCCAACGAGCAGCGGGATGATCGCGAAGAAAATCATGATCGAGCCGTGCATCGTGAAGAGCATGTTGTAGAACTCGGGCACCATCACGCCGCCCGGCATTCCGGCCGGCGCGATCTTCTCCATAAACCCTAGCGGCTGGCCTGGCCAGCCGAGCTGCCAGCGAATGAGCATCGCCAGTAGACCGCCGACCAGCAGCATCACGAGGCTGGTGAAGAGAAATTGGATGCCGATGACCTTGTGGTCGGTCGCAAAGAGGTACTTGCGCCAGAACGGCAGCGCCTGCGTCGCGGTGCTCATGGGTGCAACAGCTCCTGAGGCGTGGGAGATGCCGGTTGGGACTCGGGCGCTGGAGCGGAGGGCGCTGACGCGGATGTCGGCGCAGACTCTGCACCCGGCTCGCCGGCCGTCGGCTCCGGAGCCGGCGGCGGATGTTGTTCCAGTTCCGCGGCCTGCAGCCACTGGGCAAATGTGTCGCGCGGCTCCGCGGTCAAAAATCCCCGCATGCGGTAATGCCCCAGGCCGCACAGCTCGGCGCAGGCGATGTCGTACGTGCCGGCCTTGGTCACCTGGACCCACAGACGAGTCGTGATCCCCGGCACCGCATCCTGCTTGACGCGGAATTGAGGCACGAAGAAGCTATGGATCACGTCTTTGGATTTCAGGTGCAAGAGGACCGGTTCATCGACCGGCAGGTGCAGCTGGTTGATCGTCGTGATGTCATCCGAGGTGTCGAAGCGGCCGTCGGGGCCCGCGTAGCGGATGTTCCAGGCAAATTGTTCCGCCAAGATCTGCACCTGGAGATCCGTCGCCGGAGGCGTCCCGCGGACATACGACCAGACCCGCTGGCTGTAGAACGCCAGCACGATCAGGATGGCGGCGGGCACGGCGGTCCAGATAATCTCAACGAGCGTATTGCCGTGGGTGTAGGTCGCCCGGCGCCCGGCGCCGCCCCGATAGCGGACGAGGAAGTACAGCAAGGTCCCCTGCACCAGCACAAACGCGGTCCCCGTGATCGCCAGCACGATGTAGAAGAGCCGGTCGATGGCAGGCGCATACGTGCTGATGCGCTCCGGCAGCCAGACGCGCATCCCGGCATCTTGCCCCCAGGCGACGGGCGCCGCGCAGAGGATGGCTGCGGCAAGGAGAAGCAAGGCGGACAAACTGGGGACTGGTCTATTTTTGCCCCACGCTTCAAGTCGCAAAAATGGACCTGTCCCCATGTTTCGAAGTGCCACTTCTTATTGAGCGGAAAAGGTGAACTCAACCGGTGAAACCCGGCCGCCGGAGACCGTCACGTTCTGGGTCTTGGCGCCATAGACTTCATGCCAGGCCTCCAGCACGTACGTCCCATCCGGCACACCGGCGATCGTGAACGAGCCGTCCTCCCCGGTCACGGCGAAGAACGGGTGCTCCAGGACGCCGAGATAGGCGTTCATCCACGGGTGGACGTTGCATTTGAACTTCACCATGACCTCCGGCTTGGTGAACGTCTTGTCCGTCTTCATCCCCTGCACCGGCTGCGCGACGTTGAACGGTCGGTTCGCGGTCGGTTTCGCGTTGATGTTGTGCAGCGTTGAATCGCTGTTGACGATCTGCAAGGGCTGGTTCACCCGGATGCCGGCCACGTGGGGCTTGTACATGCAGCCCGCCTGGTTCAACACGACCGGCGTGCTCGGCGCTGAATACGAACCGCTCACGCCCTCCTTCAGGTACACGAGCACGTTCCCCAGCGTCGCATTGTTCACGATCACGTCTTCCTTGTAGGCCGCCTGCGCATGCTGTTGCTGGCAGACCGGATCCGCATCCATGCTGATCTTTTCACGCGTGGGCGCCGTCCCGCTCCAGTGCACAATGCCCTGTAACGAGGCGCCGCCGGTGGCGGCCGACGCGGCCGCTGGGCGGATCGCCTTGACCGGCGTCTCCGGAGTCTCAGCAAGCTGTACGTTCGCGGCCTGTTGCTCCGCATCCTCCGTCCGGGCGGCGGCATCTTGCGCCCGCCCCCCGCCGCACCCGATCCCGGTGACGATCGCCATGAGCGCAATCGACGCAACCCGTTGCGTGTTCATTCCTGTCCCCTCCTATCTAGTCGCGTGTCCATTGCGTTCATTCTTGCGCATGCTGCACGGGCTTTAAGGGCCGCAGCGCGACGTCGATCCACGGCGAGACGGCGCGCTCGGACGCATGACTCCCATCCCAGATGGCAAACGCCAACGTCGGCAGCTCGTCAGGGTTCAAGACCGCTCCGCCCTCGAGATCCGGCGACGCCAGCGGCCGCTGCAACACTACCTGCCACCGGCCATCCGCGTACCGCGCGGCGCTGGAGCGCTCGATGCCGGCCGCCTGTCCCCCCGCGGTGATGACGTCAAAATTCGGGCTGAGGGTTTCCCCCGCCCGCTTGGTCGCGGCCGACCAGTGCCACAGATCGAGCGCGGAAGAGCCCTCATGCGGCCATGCCTGTAATGTCACGACATCTCCGGCCAGCCCTGCCGGTTTGAACACGACGGCGAGCGCATCCGCGGGCCCCTGCGTATTCTCCGTTGGATCATCCCAGGCCAGCTTGATCGCAAGCGTCTCCTCGTCATAGAGAACCTGGAAGGCCACCTGGGTGACCGTGGGCGCCTTGGCCCATTCGCCTGCCGTCGTGACCACACTGCGCAGGCGCACATCCGTCCGTTCCGCCTGATGCCAGGCCGGATGGTCGATGGCCTTGGGCAACTCGCCCCGCACGCGCGTGGCGCGGGCGATGCGGTTCCATCGAGGCGGCTCCTGCAACGAGACGACGTAGTAGGCGAGGTGCCAGGCATCCTCGGGCGAGATCGTGCCCGCGTACGAGGGCATGCCGGCGCCGTCGATGCCGCTTAAGAACCGCCGCATCACCGACTCGGCGTCGCTGCCGCCCCGATAGTTCCATCCTTGCGCCAGGTTCGCGGGCCGGATCGGCATGCCCCAGTCATCGACGAGCCCGCCGGCTGAGGAACCGTTGGCGCGCCCAGTGGGCCCGTGACAGGCCGCACAGCCGAGTTTTTCGTACAGCGCCCGGCCCTTCGCGAGATCCGCATGCGGCTTCCCAGGGTCGGCGGCGACCGCCATAGGCTCGGCAGGCGCCTCCTGAAAGATCGGCGCCAGGCTCTTCAAGTACTCCACCAGGTGCCAACGGATCGACTCATCCAAGTGCGGCCAGTCCGGCATGTTGCTGCCCGGCAGCCCGTGCGTCACCGTGCGAAACAGGTCCTCATCCGTCGGCGCGGTGCCGCTGGCTGTGCTGCGGAATTTGTAGATGCCGAGCCGGAAGTCTCGCGGACGGGGGTAGAAGCGCTTGGCGTCGATGCCGTCTCCCGCGCCCTCGACCCCGTGACAGCGCGCGCACGAGCGCACATACTCCGCGCGCCCCGCCGCGACGTCCGGCGCCGGCCGCTCAGCGAAGGCTGGGCGGGCAAACGCGCTCCACGCCATCAGGCTCAGCATCGCGGTGCGTAGCACGATCGCCTGGCGGAGCGCTGGGGGGGAACACCACGTCATGGATTACGTCCGTATTCTAGCCAACGGGCGGAGGCTCGTCAACGTGCCGGCGTCGGGGCGAGGGTCACCGCGCGGCGCGACGGCGCGTTGGCCGGGCGGCGGACTGCGCCGCGAGGGTCAGCTTGCGGATCAGCTTAGGCAAGAGGGCGAGCGCCGCCAGTTCCCGCTTGGTGCGCTCGATTGGACGGGCGGGCGTGCCCCAGTAGGTTCGCTCCGGTCGCAGGTCTCCGATGGCGGCGCTCTGCGCGCCCAGGCGCACGTCATGACCGATCGTGACGTGATTCACCACGCCCGATTGGCCGGCCAGGACGCTGCGATCGCCGATCTGAGAACTGCCGGCGATGCCGACCTGCGCGGCCATCAGGACGTGCTCGCCCACCACATCGTTATGCGCGATCTGGACGAGATTGTCGATCTTGGTGCCGCGCCGGATGAGCGTGGACCCGAACGTCGCGCGATCCACGCACACATTGGCGCCTAGCTCCACGTCATCCTCGATGACGACGTTGCCCAACTGCGGGATCTTCAGGTGCCGTCGCTGCTCCCAAACGTAGCCGAACCCGTCCGCCCCGATGATCGTGCCGCCGTGCACGCGCACGCGCTGGCCCAAGTGGCAGTCGGCCATGACCACGACATTGGGGCCCAGGTAGCACTCTTCGCCGATGGTCACCCGTTCGCCGATGTGGACGCCGGATTCGATAACGGTGCCTTGGCCGATCTGCGCCCGCGAGCGGATCACCGCGCACTCGCGAATCGTGACGTTATCGCCTAGCTCCGCATCGGGCGCGATGACGGCGTGCCGGTGCACTCCGCGCTCAATCGGGGGTTCGGGGTGCAGCACATACAGCGCTTGAACAAAGGTCAGGCGGGGATTGGCGACGCGCCACAACGTGCGAGTTGGGATGTGCGGGAACTCTTCGGAGACGACGCAGGCCGAGGCGCGGCTCTCCCGCACGAGGGGGAGATGTTTCGTGTGTTCCACGAAGGTCAAGTCGCCCGGCTGCGCGATCTCAAGCGAGCTGACCCCGGTCAGCACGGTATCCGCCTCGCCCTCAATGCTGCCACCCAACCGCTCTTGCAGCATGCGCAGAGTGACCGTCGGAGGGAGCCCGACAGTCACAGGCTGGCTCGGCTTCGTCTGGGTTGGCGTCGTGGCAGGAGACACAGCACAAGTAGCGTAACACAGTTCAAAACGACTTACCAGGCCAAGGTGGTCGAAGGCCCCTCGGTACCCCCGGATCCCCCGCCGGCGCTGGAGCCGCCGGCTTCAGATCCGCTCCCGGCGGAGCCCCCGCTGGCTGAGGAGTCTCCGCTGCTTGCGGAGCTGGCGCTGGAACCCGAGCTGGCGCCCGATGAACTGCTGGAGCTAGCACTTGACCCCCCGGAAGACCCGCTAGATGAGGACCCGCCAGAGGAGGACCCGCTTGTGCCGGAGCTCCAGAATTCACTGGACGTGGCACTCGACCCCGAGCTGCTTTCACTGGAGCTCGCAGCGCTGGTCGAACTCGAGGTCCCCGAGCTGCTCCCGCCGCCCAATGAGCCGCCGGAAGATCCGCTGCTTCGTCCCGAACTCCTTAAGAAGCTGCTCGCTGGGGTCGGGGGGGTTGGCAAGACGGTAGAGGGCCGCCGAGCGCCTGATGAACGTGGCGCCGAACCGGAGGTGAGCGTCGCCCGATCTGCCGCGCGCTGCTCAACGGATTTCGTGCTGCGCTCCGAGAGGTGTCGTTGAAACTCCTGCTCGCGCGCTTCCTCCAAGGCCTCAAGTTCTCGCAGCTTCTCTTCCAACCGCGCGAGCGTCTGCTGCTGCGTCGCGATGATCTCGACCAGGCGTTGGACGCGCGCTTGGAGCCGCGATCGGTCCTCAGGCTGCGCCCTCAGGAGCTCGCCTTGCAGCGCCTGGTGCTTCATCTGCAGCTGCTGCAGCTTCGCCCGATTCGCCTCGATCTGCATCTTGAGCGCTTGGATGCGCGCAGAGACTCCGGAGCCGGCTTCGGCCGCCGACACCCAGGTGAGCGCGAGCCCCAAGGCTGCTACCACATGCCACTGCTTCATGCGCCCTCTCCTCCCTCTGGCAAGTATACCTGCGGATCGCGGATCATTGGACAGAGATCGTCTTGATGTTGACGAACTCGCGGATGCCGAAGCTGGAGAGTTCGCGCCCATAGCCGGACTGTTTGATACCGCCGAAGGGCAGGCGCGGATCCGACCGCACGAACGCGTTGACAACACAGAACCCCGCCTCGAGCTCATGCGCCAGGCGCTCTCCGCGGGCGCGATCGCGCGTAAAGACGGCGGCCCCCAGGCCAAACGGCGAGTCGTTGGCGACGCGAACGGCCTCGGCCTCGTCCCGTACCGCGATGACGGCGGCGACCGGGCCGAAGGTCTCTTCCGCATAGACCGGCATCCCCCGCGTCACCTGCGTGAGAACCGTGGGCGGATAGAACGCGCCGGGCCCTTCCGGCACGCGGCCGCCGAGCACGCAGCGCGCGCCGGC
>JAHFGW010000017.1:15258-23403 GCA_023247235.1 Candidatus Omnitrophota bacterium
GCCGGCGCGGCCGCGCGAAATACCTGCCACAAGGGGAAATTCCATGGCATGATCGCCAGGACGACGCCCAGCGGCTCGAAGCACACGAAACTCGTTGCCGCATCGGTCGCGACCGGCTCCGGCGCCAGGAAGCGCTCGGCGGACTCGGCGTAATAGTCGCACACCCAAGCGCACTTCTCGACTTCGGAGCGGCCCTGCGCGATGGGCTTGCCCATTTCCTCGGCCATGAGGCGCGCAAGCCGCTCCTGGTCTTGGCGTAGGCGCGCGCCGACGGCTTGCAGCCGCTTGGCGCGCTCACTCATCGGCGTGCGCCGCCAGGCCACTTGCACGCGGGCGGCCTCCTCCAACGCGGCCTGCACCGCCTGCGGGTCGGTCTGGGGATACGAGGCCAAGCGCTTGCCGGTGGCGGGGTTGATCGATTCGAACGTCATCGCCGCCGGCTCCGGCGGCGGGCTCCGCCCCGACGAGGGGCGGGGCGGGCGCGCTCGTGCGCCTTGAGCCGCTTGACCAGCTCGAAATTCACGCGCGGATCCACCGGAATGTCCACGAGGCACAGCTGCCGCGAGGTAATCGCCTCGCGCAATTGCCGGGTCAGTTGGGCCAGCGTCGTGGGACGGTACCCGCGAATGCCGAAGCTCTCGGCATAGGCGGGAAAATCGGGATTGGTCAGCCGGGTGCCGGTCGTGCGGCCGACGCTCAAGCGCTGCTTCCAGCTGATCAATCCGTAGTCGTTGTCATTGAACACCAGGGCCGTAAAGCCGACCCCCAGCCGCTTGGCCGTCTCCAGCTCCTGCGAGTTCATGAGGAACCCGCCGTCGCCCATCGCGGCCACGATGCGCCGCGTCGGATCCTGCAGCGCCGCCCCGACCGCGCCGGGCAGCGCGATGCCCATGCTGGCGAGCCCGTTGGAAATCAGGCAGCCATTGGGACAGTTCACCGGGAAGTTACGGGCGATCCACATCTTGTGGGTGCCGACGTCGCTGATCAGCAAATCCTCGTCGCCCATCACCGAGCGCAGGACGTTCAAGACGCCGGGCACGGTGAACGGCTGGCCCTCCTTCAGATCATAGCTGCGGATATCCGCGGCGATCCGTCGGCGGATCGGCGCGTACCAGCGCGGATCGAAGCGCACCCGCGCGCGCTCCAGCCGCGCATGCAGCGTGCGCAGGGTCGCCGCGATATCGGCCACCAGCTCCACCGCGGGCTGGTAGTGCGCATACACCTCGGCGGGGGTGAAATCGATGTGCACAATCCGCTTGTCCATCCGGGGATTCCAGGCATCCGGCGCGTACTCGGTCAGATCATAGCCGACCGCCAGGATCAGGTCCGCTTGCTCGACCGCGTCCATGACGAAATCGCGCAGGCCCAATCCGATCGTAAAGAGCGACTCCGGGCTGTCATCGGAGACCGCGCCCTGGCCCATGAACGTGTTGACGACGGGGATATGGAAGCGGCCGGCCAGCTTGCGCAGTTGCGTCGAGGCCAGTTTGCGGATGGCGCCGTTGCCGGCGATCACCAGCGGACGCCTCGCCCGCTTCAGGAGCGCCAGGGCCTGCGTGATCGCATGGAGGTCGGGGTCCGGGCGGCGCACGCGCACCGGTCGAATCGGAGGGCGGTCCGAGCGCAGGCTGGCGACGTCTTCCGAGAGCTCGATGTGGGCGGAGCCGGGCTTCTCGGCCTCCGCCACCTTGAACGCCTTGCGGACGACCTCCGGCACCTCATCCGGATGGGTGATCGCGGTATTCCACTTCGTGATCGGCCGGAACATGCCGACGATATCGAGGGACTGGTGGCTTTCCTTGTGCACGCGGCCCAAGCCCGCCTGGCCCGTGATGGCGACGAGGGGACTCTTGTCGAGGAAGGCGTCGGCGACGCCGGTGATCAGGTTCGTGGCGCCCGGCCCCAGGGTCGCCAAGCAGACGCCGGCCCTGCCGGTGAGCCGGCCCCAAATGTCCGCCATGAACGCCGCGCCCTGCTCATGGCGGGTGGGGATGAACCGGATGGAGGAGCGCGCCAGCGAGAAGAGCACGTCCTGCGTCTCCTCGCCCGGCACGCCAAAGACGTAGCGGACTCCTTCGTTCTCCAAACAGCGCACGAACAAGTCGGAGACTTTCATCACCGTTCTATTGTGTCATCTTCTCAGAGCCGTCACAACGTTTTGCGGCGCCGCCCCGGGAATGTGAGTGAACCAACGTGACGGAGAAAGGCGGCCCGCCCTGACGCGTCAACCACGAGATAGCAGGAGCCGTCAGGATAGAGCCCATCCCGTGTCTGAGAGATCGGGAGCCGCGCGACGAGAAACAGGTGCCGCAGACGATCTTGTTCCCCCGGAGTCCACTGCCGAACCATCCAGGTCTCCCTAGAAAAATCAACGGGCTGAGGCGCGTCACGCCTCAGCCCGTTCGCACGAGCCGTAGAGAGGGTCTAGCGGGGGGCCGATTTGAACGGCCGACCTCCGGGTTATGAGCCCGGCGAGCTACCGGACTGCTCCACCCCGCAGTGTACCGTCGATTATAAGTGGCTCAGCCGTCCAAGTCAACGCGCCACAAAAAGGTGCCTGGCACCTTTTTCGCGGGGCGGGGACTAGCGGTCTCGGTTCAGCGGAATGACTAATTCACCGCGCTTGGAGCGCTTGAATGTGGTGCGGATCAGCCCTTCCACGTAGGTCGGGTCGTTCTTCAGGCGCTCCCGCTGGGCGAGCAGGCGCGCCTGCTCCCGCTTCAGGCGGGCCAGCTCCCATTCATAGCGGACCTGGCGCGCGGACATGCCGAGCAAGTCGAACAGCCCGGCGCTCACCAGCACCGCGGCCAGCGCCCCCAGCGCTAAGAGCCAACGCGTCCGTTTCGCCATCTCGTTCCCGCGTACACCGCGCGACGGCCCAGCGCCTCTTCGATGCGCAGCAGCTCGTTGTACTTCGCGACCCGCTCGCTGCGGCAGAGGGAGCCGGCTTTGATCTGCCCCGCATTGGTCGCCACGGCCAGGTGCGCGATCGTGACGTCCTCCGTTTCGCCCGAGCGATGCGAGATAATCGTGCCGTAACGCGCCCGCTTGGCGACCTCAATCGCCTCCAGCGTCTCGCTGAGCGTCCCGATCTGGTTGACCTTCAGGAGAATGGCGTTGGCGATCTGCCGGCGGATCCCCTCGCGCAACCGCCGCACGTTCGTGACGAAGAGATCATCGCCCACCAGCTGCACGCGCGAGCCAAGGGCCTGCGTCAGCGCCTGCCAGCCGTTCCAGTCATCCTCGCTCAGCCCATCCTCGATGGAGACGATCGGATAGCGCGCGCACCATCGCGCATACTGGGCGATCAGCGTCGCGGCCGGCACGACGCGCTTGGGCGCGCTCTTGATGAGCCGATAGCCTCCGTCGGGCCAGCGGTCTGTGGCGGGAGACGCCCACTCCGTCGCGGCGCAGTCCAAGGCCAGCCACACGTGGCGGCCAGGACGATAGCCGGCCCGCTCGATCGCCTGCAGCAAGAGCTGGATCGCCTGCTCATTCGAGCGCAGATGCGGCGCGAAGCCTCCCTCATCGCCGACGGCGGTCGTGTGGCGCGCGCGCCTGAGCACCGTGTGAAGCGACGCGAACACCTCGGCGCCCATCCGGAGCGCCTCGGCGAATCGCGGCGCGCCGATCGGCATGATCATGAATTCTTGCACGTCGAGCGTGTTGTCGGCATGGACGCCCCCGTTGATGACGTTCATCAGGGGGATCGGCAACACCCGGGCGCTGCGGCCGCCGAGCGACTCGAACAAGGCGCGCCGCCGGCTCGCGGCCACGGCCTTGGCCGCGGCCAGCGAGACCCCAAGGATCGCATTGGCGCCCAGGCCGGACTTGTTCGGGGTGCCGTCGAGCGCGCAGAGCCGCTCATCAAGCGCGCGCTGATTCGAGGGGTCCCGGCCATTTAGCGCGGGGCCGAGGACCTTGCGCACGTTGGCGACGGCTTGCTGGACCCCCTTGCCGCCGTAGCGGTCTGACCGCCCATCCCGCAGCTCCAGGGCCTCGTGGGAGCCTGTCGAGGCGCCGGATGGCACCGCCGCGCGGCCCAAGGCTCCGTCGGTGAGCAAGACCTCGACTTCCACGGTGGGCAGCCCGCGGGAATCCAGGATCTCCCGCGCGCTCAGCGAGCGGATTCGGATAGACATTGAGGCTGATTATAGCTCAGCCCTACTTGGAAATCCATGCAGGCGCATAACCGCTCTGTCCATGGAATCTTAGGCGGTCCTCGCTGATCTGCTAAACCCTTTATCAAAGATTACGCATACGAAAGTCTCGACGCTGAGCACGCGTTGACAGCCTGGGACGCGCATGCTATAGTTTAGATTACGATGAAACGACCTGTCAGTTTCAACGACCGCGTTCGCATCTTCTTCGAGCTGCACTGGATTAAGCTGGCGATTATCCTGACCATGCTGATCTCGGTGCTCTGGCCTATTCAGGCCTTTATGGCGCTGGACTCCTACCAGCGCACCTACCTGCTGGCCTTCACCTCGATGCTCCCCCTGCAATCCATCATCTACGCCGGCGTCTTCATTGTCATGCTGTACTGGCTGCATTATGGCGGGGGCAGCTTCAGCAAGCTGAACAAGAGCCGCGTGCGCAGCGACCACATCAACGTGCGCTGGTCCGAGGTGATCGGCATGGAGGAAGCCAAGCAGGAGGCGTGGGAAGTCGTCGAGCTCTTGCGCGACCATACGAAACTCACGCGCATCGGCGGCAAGATCCTGCGTGGGGTGCTCCTGATCGGCCCACCGGGCTGCGGCAAGACGTATCTGGCCAAAGCCATCGCCACCGAAGCGGGTCTGCCATTTCTGTCCATCTCCGGCTCGGAATTCATCGAGATTTTCGTCGGTACCGGGCCCGCGCGCGTGCGCAAGATCTTCAAGCAAGCGCAGCAGCACGCCCGCATGGAGGGCGGCTGCATTATTTTCATCGATGAGCTCGACGCCGTCGGCACCTCGCGCGGCGCGGACCTGGGCTTCGGCGCGCAGACCGAGCGCAACAACACCGTCAATGAGCTGCTCGTGCAGATGGACGGGCTCGAGAGCCTGCGCACCAACATCTTGGTGATCGCCGCCACCAACGCCAGCGAGTCGGTGCTCGACGAAGCGCTCCTGCGTCCGGGCCGCCTCGACCGCAAGATCTACGTCCAAGAACCAGGTCTGGAAGACCGCGAGAAGCTCATGAAGCACTACCTCAGCAAAGTCAAGGCGGACCCGCAGGTCGATGTGGCTCGGCTGGCGCGCCGCACAGTCGGGTATAGCCCCGCGGACATTGAGAACCTTGTCAAAGAGTCTGCGCTGATCGCGGCGCGGAACAAGCATGAAACGATCACGTTCAAGGACCTCTCGGAAGCGTTGGAGCGAATCGACCTCGGCTTCAAGATTCACACCAAGCTGGTGCCTGAGGAACGCGAACGCGTGGCCTACCACGAGACCGGTCACCTGATCACGGCCTACTTGCTGCACCCGACGGATGACGTATTCAAAGCGTCAATTATCACACGCCGCGGCGCGCACGGTGTCGTGTACCGCGTACCTCAACGAGATTTGAAGCTTCAAACCCGCGATCGGTTGATGGGTAGCATCAAGGTGTCCCTGGCTGGCTATGTCGCGGAGAAGCTGAAGTGCCAGTCGACCTCGGAAGGTTGCGGTACAGACTTCCAAAAAGCCACGCAGATGGCGCACCAGATGGTCTGGAATCTCGGGATGGGTACCAACGGTTTCGTAGGCAATTACGAGATTCTGACCGGGTCATGGATCTTCCGAGGCCAGTCCTCGGGGGATTACCTGTCGGATCGGGTCAAGGAACGCCTGAACGAGGAGATGCAGAGCATCCTCACGCAGTGCGCCAAGGAAGTCGAAGAGTTGCTGCGGCGCGAAGACGCCTTGCTGGAGCGGTTCAAGGATGAATTGCTCAAGCGCGACGAGCTCGAGTACGATGAGATCGAAACAATCTTCGCGGAGTACGGCCGCCCGCGCCTGCTCCGTACCGCTGGCTCGGCCCCGCCCGCGAACCCCGCCTAGAGGCGCGGTGATGCCCTCGGCCCTTCGCCCGATCACGTGGGCGTGCGCCGCCGTGATGGCCGTCGCGATTGCCGGCTGCGGGGGGCCAACCTACAAGAAAGAGCGGCTCGTTGAATCGCTGCATGACGTCCTGGCCGAGGACGGGCTCGATGCGACCATCCGGCTCATCAACAGCACGATCGCGATCCAGCTTGAGGTTCCTAAGGCGCTCGCGCGCGGCGCTGAGGCGACCCAGCTTGACCTGGGACCCGGCCTGGAGGCCACGCTGCAGAAGGCCCAGACGGGCCTGCACCGGGTGCTGCTGAGCACGGATGCCGACGTCCGGTTCTACCTCATCCTGATTTCCGATCCCGAAATCCCCGGCGCCTACCTCACGCTGATCCGATGCCTCGAGGACATCCGCAAAGCGCACGCGAATATGATCGGCGTCACGGAGCTCTGGTCGCGGACGATCTTCGAGCTGAACCTCGTCGAGGCGGACAACCCGCTGACCATCGCGCAGTACCCCTCGCGAGAGATCCAACTGTCGGATTTCCTCACGTGGCAGTTGACCCAGCGGATCCAGCAGGAGCTGGCGCAGACGCTCACGCAGAACGGGGTGGCGACCGTGGGCCGCTGCCAGGGGGAGTTCACCGATGGAGAATTTGCGTTTATCTTGAACGTCACGCCGGCGCGGGAAGGGTCGCTCGATGATGCGACGATGCGCCTGGCGTTCGAGCGGGCGGCCAAGGTGACCGCCCAAGTCCTGTCCAGCTATCAGTTCGATTCGTTCAACGCTGTCCGCCTCACTCACCCGACCAGCGGACGCAACCTCGTCCTGCCGCGCACCAGCCTCGACATGTTCCGCCGCTAGCGCGGGGCGCGTCGAATTCCCACCCTCCGTCCGCGCACGGCCGCGCGGCCGTCCAGCAGCGTCTGAATCGCCTGAGGGTAGACCCGATGCTCGACTCGGTGCAGTTTGGCGAGCAGCGTGGCCTGAGTCTCGCCGGGCGCAATGGGCACGGCCTCCTGCAGGATGATCGGGCCGTGATCGATCTGCTCATCCGCCAGATGCACGGTGACGCCCGTCACCTTGGCGCCCCATGCCAGCGCGTCGTGAATCGCCTGCGCCCCGGGAAAGGCCGGCAACAGCGCCGGGTGGATGTTCAACACGCGACCGCGGAAGTGCCGGATGAACCGGGGCGACAGCATCCGCATGAAGCCGGCCAAGCACACCACCCGAACGCCCGCGCGCTCCAACCGCTCGATGAGCGCACGGTCATAGGCTTCGCGGCCGGCGTACGCCTTGGGATCCACGAAGCTCGCGGGAACTCCGGCGCGTTTGGCCCGCGCCAGCGCCGGGGCGTCAGCCCGGTCACTGATGACCACCGCCACGCGGGCGCGTAGCCGGCCCGTGCGCGCAGCGTCCAGAATGGCCTGGAGATTCGTCCCCTGCCCGGAACACAACACCCCCAGCGCCGGAAAGCGCCCAGAGGACTGGCGAGATTTTGTGGGCATCGGGTGTGTGATGTTTAATGCGTAACGCGTAATGTCAGAGCGCGTAGTTTCTTGGTTCTCACATTACGCATTACGCATCACACATTACACAAACGGTCTCTCTGGGCTTTAGGCGAGGACCTTGTCGATACGACGGGCTAACTCTTCCTTCGGCACAACTCCGACGATGCGATCAACTTCTTGGCCGCCTTTGAAGAGTAGCAGTGTCGGGATATTCATGATCCCGTACTGCGCGGCGACTTGCGGGTGGTCGTCGACATTCACCTTGCCGACCTTCAGTTTCCCCGCGTACTGCCCGGCCAGGGTTTCCACGACCGGCGCCAGCATCCGGCACGGGCCGCACCACGCCGCCCACAAATCCACGAGCACCGGTGTCTCAGCCTTCAGGACTTCCTGGTCAAAGTTCGTTTGCGAGAACTCGACAACTGCACCAGTCATGCGGTCTCCTTTTAAAGTGAGCCGGTGAGAGGCCGGAACCTTGCCGGTTCCGGTGAAGGAGTCGCCATCATGGCGGCTCCGGAATGCCTGACGCGGTGGGCGTCAGGCCACTTCGTGCCAACCCTGATGGTTGGCGCTCCGGAATCGACCCTCCGATTCCTCTGAAGCGAGAAAAGCCGGTGAGAGG
>JAHFGW010000017.1:23503-29839 GCA_023247235.1 Candidatus Omnitrophota bacterium
GGCGCTCCGGAATCGACCCTCCGATTCCTCTGAAGCGAGAAAAGCCGGTGAGAGGAATCGAACCTCCGACCCGCTGTTTACGAAACAGCTGCTCTACCTCTGAGCTACACCGGCGTCGCGCCATTAGTCGTCTTAGGGGTGCTCCCTAGGAGGGGGAAACGAGTTTCCCCCTCCTAGCGGTCGCTCGCCAGCGACGTCCTAGCGGCTCGCTCCCTCGTCTCCCCCTTCCTGAAAGGAAGCCGTTGAGCGAGAACGTTCTATTGTAACACGGGTGGAGCGGCGGACTACAAGGCGGAGGGCTTCACCGCCGGCGGCGTCACGCTGAGCGCCGGCCGGGGTATGGTGAGGGTCACCGTCGTGCCCTGATCGACTTCGCTGGCCAATTGTAACGAACCGCCGTGCAGCTCCACGTAGCGCTGCGCCAGCGTCAGCCCCAGGCCTGCGCTGGCTGACATGTCTTTCATCCCGCGATCGAGTTGATAGAACGGCGTCAGCACTTTCTCGAGCTCCTCCGGCGGAATGCCGACGCCGGTATCCCGCACGCGCACGATGACGAATGCCCCGCCGGGCTCCGCGGTCATCTCGATCTGTCCTCCATCGCGATTGTATTGGACGGCATTGTCGAGCAGGTACTGCAGCGCGGCCACCAGGCGCACGCGGTCGACATCGACCGGCAAGGGCTCCGTCGGCATCTGCACGGCGGGCGTAATCCCTCGGGCGCCGGCCTTGGCCGCGACGGCCTCCAATGCCTCCTGCACGAGCTCCTGAATGGGCACGACCTGCCGGTGCAGCAAGAGCTGCGGCCCCTGCATGAGATCGACGAGCTGCCGCAGGAGCCGCTGGAGCCGCCCGTAGGCCCCGATGAGCGCATCGACCGCATCCTGTTGGTCCGGGGCGAGTTTGCCCAGGGAACCGTCGGAGAGCAAGCAGATCCATTCGCTCATGAGGCACAGCGGCGTATTGACGCCGTGGGACAGTTGCGCTAGGAACTGGCTCTTGAGGTCGTTCAGGTCCGCCAGGCGCCGATTGAGCTCATCGAGCTTCACCGCCCCCTCATCGCCCTGGCGCACCTGGCGTCCCACGCTCACCCGCTGCTGGCAGCGATAGAGGACCGCTTGGATTTGGGCGAGTTCAAAGGGCTTGGTGATGAATTCGCAGGCGCCGCAGCGCATCGCCTCGACCGCCCCTTCGATCGAGGGATACGCGGTGATCACGACGATGCTGAGCACTGGGTCGCGCTGTTTCAGCTCGCGGATCAGCCCCAGGCCGTCCAGCCGGGGCATCTTGAGGTCGGTGACGACGACGTCCGCGCGCTCACGGTCAAACGCCTCGAGCGCCTCCAGCCCGTCGGCGGCGGTGCGGACCGTGCAGCCGAGCTGCGCGATGATCTGCTCCAAGAGGCGGCAGATCTTCGGTTCGTCGTCGACGATCAGGACGTTTAACGATAAGGCCATGCGAACGACTGGCTATGCTCCAGGCAGGGACGTTTCTATTTTTCGCCAGCGAATGACCAAAGCGAAAAATAGAAACGTCCCCTTGAGAGAAATGGCGCCGGGACCCAGACTTGCACTGGGGACGCGCGGATTTTCAGTCCGCCGCTCTACTACCTGAGCTATCCCGGCGTCGCACCATCAGTTAGTCCTAGGGGTGCTCCCTAGGAGGGGGAAACGAGTTTCCCCCTCCTAGCGGTCGCTCGCCTTGCAAAGGAGACTTGTGGCTCGCTCCCTGGGCTCCCCCTTCCTGAAGGGAAGCAACAGTCACCTGAATCGGTGACTGAATCCAGGAAGGGAAAACGAAGTTTTCCCTTCCTGGACGACCATCCCTTTCCTGAAAGGAAGGCCCTCGCATTATAGGCATCGACGAGAAGAGGTGTCAATCGACGGGAATGACCGCGGCTGGCGCGGTGCGTTCCCCGGCGGGTGGCAGGGCATTCGCGGAGCCGCGAATTCGAATTTTTCGAGCCTTCGCCGTGAGCGTGGCGCAGAAAAATTCGCTGAGCGGCGAGCGAATGCCCTGACAGGACCCGCCGCGTATCTGGGACATTACTTCGCGGGGCGGAGTACACCGCGGAGGAGGCCAAGGACCCCGAGGGCCGCGTAGGCCCAGAACGTCAACCAGAGACCTTCGCCGATGGTGATCGTGAGCAGGAGGTTATTGGTATTGGTGGTCATGAGCTTCCAGAATCCGAAGCCAGCAACGGCCAGGCACAGGAGGCCGACGCCGAACGCCACGCGGCGGTCGGCGATCACCGTGAGCAGCAGCCCCGCCAGCAGGGCCAAGCCAGGCAGCCCATACACGGCGTAGCTCTTGGCGCCGAGATCTTGCCGGGTGCCGGTGAAGAGCTCGAACAACGCCACGGCGATCTGCGCATGCTGCGAGTTGGCGATCTGGGGCACCTGCACGCCGCTGACTTCGGATGGAATATCTTTCAGGCTCGGCAGCGTCCCCGTCACGGTTTCCGTGCCGCGTCGTACCGTCGCCGTCACCCGCCCCAGCTCGCCGGTCAGCCGATTCCACGCCTCCTGGCCCACGGCGGTCGACTTGAGTTGCTTCAAGACCCCAGGCTCATTCACGTCAATGTGGACCCACGGCAGCACGAAGCCGATGAGGACTGCGGCGACGCCGATCCATACGAAGGCGACGATCACTCGTTGCATGGTGCGCCCTCCCTGTTTGTTATGCGCCTGCTTCGCTTCTAGGCGCCGGGCCGGCCCGGCGGTAGCTGTTGCGGGCCGCTCCACGCAGGAACAACCCCAGCACGATGTACCAAAGCCCATCAAGCCGCGCGCCCCGGAGGAGCGCCCAGATCCCCAACCCGGCCAGGCCCCATCCCAAGCCCGCGCCGGCAAGGCTGGCGACCCGCGTGGCCTTGCGCAAACTCCCTGTCCAGGCCCAGAGCAGCGCCCGCAAGACCCGCCCTCCATCCAGCGGGAACCCCGGGAGCAAGTTAAAGCATAAGAGCGCGACATTCACGAATCCGAGGTAGCGGAGAATCGCCACGACGGCCTCTTGGCCGAGCGTCTCCGCGGGCAGCGTCCCGCCGAGCACGGAGCACCCCCACGCCAGCGCGACACTGACCATCGGACCCGCCAACGCGATCAAGAGCTCCGTCTGGGGTCGGCGCGGCTCCTGGCCTAACTGGGCGACGCCGCCGAAGATGAAGAGCGTGACCTGCGTGACCGGAATGCCGGCGCGCTTGGCGACCAGCGAGTGACCCAGCTCATGCAGGAGGACGCAGCCAAACAGCAGCACCGCCGCGATAGCCCCGGTCAGCCAATACATCGTGGGGGGCCATCCAGGATGCCCGGAGGGAAAATAGCCGTGGGCTAGCGTCCAGGCCACCCACACCACGATCACGAACCAGCTCGGATCGACGAGGATCGGGATGCCGAACACCCGCCAGCCGCCCAGGCCCGTTCGATTAGACCAGGCCATGCCACCCCTCCCACAGCATCTTAGCGCCCATGACGGCGAGCAACACCAGGACCAGCCGACGGAACCCCGTGGTGGAGAGTCGGCGTACCAACCGTTGCCCGGTCCACGCGCCGGCGAAGGCGACGACCACCAGCGCACCAAGCAGCGGCAGCCAGCTCGACGGCAGCAGGTGCGCGCGAAGATAGATCGGCAGCCGCGTCGCATCGACGATCAGCGCGATCGCGGCCGAGGTGCCGATGTACGCGGCGGGTGGCAACCCGAAGGTCAGCAGGCACGCGGAGCGGATCGCGCCGCCGGTTCCCAAGAGCCCCGCGATCAAGCCCGACACCATCCCCCCAATCAACAAAGTGCCTTGCGCCACGGGCAGCCGCAGCCGTTCGCCGAAGCGCACGCTCACGCCCACGTAGAGCAGCAGGAACAGGCCGAAGGCGAACAGGAGGGCCGCGGAAGGCAGCGCCGCCGTGAGGCCCGCCCCGAGGACGCTGCAGGTGATCGCGGCCAGCCCGAACATCGCCCAGACCCGCCAGTTGATCTGACGGCCGAAGTACACCAGGCGCGACGCGTTGCCGAAGAGATGGAAGACCGCGACCAGCGCGATGGCCGTTTTCATATCCATGAACAGGGCGGCGACCGGGGTCAACACCGTCGCGGCGCCGAAGCCCGCCATCGTGCCCACCACTTCCGCGGCAAAGGCGCAGGCGAGGAAGGCTGCCGTGTCCGGCCAGGCCATCGGGAACGAGTTCAAGGTGCCAGGCGAACCGGCTCTGCGACGCGCGCCTGAAGCCAGCGACAGAACTCGCAGGCTTCACCGGACTCCGGCAACGGGCCGGCCAGGCACCGGCAGGCGTTGGCGAACAGCGCGTAGGCGGCATCGGGATCGGTCCGGATGGCATGCACGGTCACGTCAAACGGAAACCCGCGGTGCAACTCGCCCGCGAGCGGATAATAGTAGAGGACATAGGCCATGCGGTTGGTGCGATGCCCGTTGCGCTCCAGCAGCAGCGTATAGACGTTCATCTGCAGTTGGTAGTAGCGCTGCGTGTACGCGACGCTCTCGGGCGCCGAGGCGCGCGTCTTATGATCAAGCGGGGCGAGCTGCTGGTCGCCGACGACTAGGCAATCGTCGAGCTTACCCCACAGCCGGGCGTTGCAAGGACCGTCCGTGAAGCCGAGCGTCAAGGGCTGCGAGGCGAGGGCGCCTTCCAGCTTGCCGCGAACCAGCGGCGGCAGCGTCCCCTCCTTGCGATAGAGATCGAAGTAGTGCTTGAGCACGCGGTCGATGCCCGAGGGGAGCGACGGAAACGGCCCCCGCGGACGCTCCAGGCGCTGGTTGCAATGCAGCCAGAAGCACCGGGGGCATTCCTGGAAGATCTTCAGGGTGGACGCAGAAAGCTGCGGCATGCGGCGGGTTAGCGCACGTGGGCCTCAAGACAGATCACGCCCTCAGAGCCGACGACGGCGCTATGCGGCGTGTGCGGAGCGAGCGTCAGGCGATCTCCGGCCTGCAGGGTTTCGTGACGCTTCCCTCCGTCGATCGCAAAGGTGATGCTGCCCGAGACGACGACCAGCACCTTGCCGTACGGATGCTCGTGCGTCGCGTAGATGGCCTGCGGGCTGTTGGACCACCGTTCGGCTACGGCTAGGCCTTCGTGCGCCAACGACTGACGCAGGGCGTCTTCGGTGACCAGAGGGCGTGACGGCATGCTCGCGTCATTATAACCCAGAACCTGCCCCAACAGAAACGGCACGGCGTCGTACGACACCGTGCCGCATAGGGATGAAGTCGGGAGCCGGACAAGGCGCGAAGCGCCCTCAGAAGCTTCGGTAGCCAAGCCGCCCTATCGCAAGACCGGCAACGCCTTTATGGCGCGGTGAACCACCATGCGCTTCTCCAGCGCTCGCCGCCTGGTCCACTGCGACGTAGGTCTTTGGCTTTGCGGCCCTGCCTTTCGGCGTCCCGCCCAAAAGCGGAACCCGCCACGCAGCTGGCGGAGGTGTGCCCTTATCGGCTCCCATGAGAACTTACCATATTTGTGCTCATAATTGCCAATAGCCTCAAGAGAGGAATCTGGCGCGCAGTGCGTAGATTCGCCGGATGCTCGCCGTAAGGGCTTTTTGACGCCTAATGTCTTTTAAGTAATAGCACTGCAATGACTTATACGCATCGACCTGCGCGGAAAGATCGGCGCAGATCAAGAGCAAATCGTGCCCTGCGGCAACAGCCTGGACCGCGCAGGTCCCCACCGTGCCAAAGGATCGGAGCGCACCCATGAGGAGATCGTCGCTGACGATGACGCCACGGAATCCAAGCCGCTCCCGCAGCCAGCCGTGGATGAGCCGGCGCGAAAATGTGGCCGGCCACCCTTCGGGATCGCCCAGCCGCGGGTAGCACACATGGGAGGACATGACCATCGCCACGCCGGCCCGGATCGCGCTGCGAAACGGGACCAAGTGCACGCGTTCCATGGCGGCTCGATCCAACCGAATCGTCGGCAGCATCTTGTGCGGGTCGCGCCGCACCGCGCCGAGGCCGGGAAAATGCTTCGCGCACGCTGCGACCCCATGGCGTTGCAGCCCGCGGATGCGCGCCGGCGCAAACCGGCTGACCGTCCGCGGCTCATCGCCATAGGAGCGGTCCCCGATCACCGGATCCGAACCCGGCACCGCCACATCGACGCAGGGCGCCAGATTGACGGCAAAGCCGAGCGGCTTCAGCTCGCGCGCTTCGGTCGCGCCTTGGCGCTCAATCGCCGAGGGAGTGCCGGCCTGTGCCGCCTCGCGGGCGGCCGGAAACATCGTGAGGCCGCGCCGGAACCGCACGACGCGTCCGCCCTCGTGATCGATCAGGACAAGCAGTCGCCATCCTAGTCCGCGTTGGAGGTCGCGAATCAGCCGCGAGAC
>JAHFGW010000041.1 GCA_023247235.1 Candidatus Omnitrophota bacterium
AGCATCGCGAAGAGGTCGGCGCCGATATCGACCAGGCGCCCGAGCAGCTGTTGGCGAGACGCCAGGCGCGTCTGGTGGCGCGCGGCGCTGGCAAACAACGTCAGCGCCAAGCGGTGGGCGCTGCGCCGCACAAACCCCAGATGCCTCCCAAGAACGGGCGACATCCCGCGAGGCCCGAGCGGCCCCGGCGCCAGCATCCCGAGCCACTGCGCGGGGATCCAGCGGGCATAGGTCCCGGCGGCCTGGGTCAGCGACGCCACCCGCCGTGGGGTCTGCTGCCGCGGATCGAGCAACGTGCCCACGATCCGCATGTGCGCATCCAAGGCTTCCCGCGCAATGAATAGACGCATGATCTGGCTCGTCCCTTCAATGATGAGATTGATCCGCGCATCCCGCACGATGCGTTCGATCGGGGCGGGCTCTTCGCCGCGCGCGCGCAACGAGGCGGCGGTTTCATAGCCTCGCCCCCCTCGGATTTGCAGGGCGTCATTGCAGATCTTCCAGCAGGCTTCGGAGCAGAACAGCTTCGCGATCGCCGCTTCAAGCCGGATGTCCACGGTCTTGCGGTCCACCAACGCCGCCGTCAGCTCGACCATCGCCTCCATCGCGAAGGTCGTCGCGGCCATCTCCCCGAGCATCGACGCCACGGCCTCATGCTTGCCGATCGCGGCGCCCCATTGCTTGCGTTGCTTCGCCCAGCGTCGTGAGATTTCCAGGCAGCGCTTGGCCGTTCCCACGCAGGCGGCCGGAATCGCGATCCGGCCGGCATTGAGGGTCATCAGCGCAAGCTTGAGCCCCAGCCCTGGTCCCCAGATGATGTTGGCCTTCGGCACCCGGACGTTCGTGAAACGCAAGACCCCGTTCTGGATGCCCTTCAACCCCATGAACTCGCAGCGATGCACGCGCTCGATGCCGGGCATCGAGGAGTCGACGAGAAACGCCGTGATCTGTTTGCGCTCCCGGCCTCCCACCGTCACCGAGGGGGTCTTCGCCATGACGACGATGACCTCCGCGACGGGGCCGTTGGTGCACCAGAGCTTCTCACCATTAAGCAGATACCATTCCCCGCCTTCAATCGGCGTGGCCGTCGTCTGCATGTTCGCCGGGTCGGAGCCGACGCCGAGCTCCGTCAGGGCGAAGGCAGAGATGGTGCCCTGCGCCAGCTTCGGCAAGTAGCGGCGCCGCTGCTCTTCGGTGCCGAAGAGCATGAGCGGCTGCGGCGCGCCGATGCTCTGGTGAGCGCTGAGCCATACCGTGGTGGCGCCGCAGTAGCTGCCGATCAGCCCGATGACCCGGCTGTAGTTCGTCTGCGACAGACCGAGCCCCCCGTACTCCTTGGGGATCTTCATGCCGAAGCAGCCCAGCCGCGCCAATCCCTCCAGGACGCGCGCCGGCATCTCGCCCGTCCGATCGATCTCATCCGGATCGACTTGCTCTTGAAGGAAGCGACGGAGCGTTCCCATCAGCTCATCCCCGATCCGCCGATCCGCCTCTTCGTGCTGGGGGAACGGGAAGACGAGGTCCGTGCGAAGGCGGCCCATGAAGAGATCTGCGACGACACTGGGATGGCGCCACTCGGTCTGCCGCGCGGCTTCGGTGATATCCAACGCCTCGGGGCCGCTCTGCGCGAGCACGTCCTGGGGCGTCATGTCAGGAGGCGACCTGAAGAGGCGGGGATGTCAGCGGTCCTTGAACTGCGGCTGCCGCTTTTCCAGGAAGGCTCGGATGCCTTCCTGGCTGTCTTCGCTTGCGGCGACGCGGCCGAACGCCTCCGCCTCCGCGGCAAGCCCGGCTTCGAGCGAGAGATTCCAGGCGGCTTCGATCGACCGCAAGGCTTCACGCACGGCGATGCGGCTTTTCGCCGCGAGCTTGCGAGCCAGGTCCTTGGCCACCTTCAAGACTTGGTCTTGCGGAACAACCTGATTCACCAGGCCAAGCCGGTAGGCTTCTGACGCCATCACCATATCGCCCGCGAGGATCCATTCGGTGGCCTTCGCCCTGCCGATCAGCCGCACGAGCCGCTGTGTGCCGCCCCAGCCTGGAATGATGCCCAGGTTGACTTCCGGCTGCCCGAAGCGCACCCGATCCCCGCTGATCCGTAGGTGGCACGCCATCGCCAGTTCAAGGCCTCCCCCAAGACAGACGCCGTTGATGGCGGCGATGACCGGCTTGGAGAGCCGCTGCAACTGCAAGAAGACCTGCTGGCCCATCGCGGCGACCTGCTGCGCCTCCTGCGGGGTCCGCAACTCGCTGACTTCCTTGATGTCCGCGCCGGCGACAAACGCGATCGATCCGGCGCCCGTCAGGATCACGACGCGGGCCGACGGCTCGGCCTCCAGGGCCTGCAGGGTGTCGCGCAACTCCTGCATCGTCTGCCGATTCAACGCGTTGACCGGCCGATGATCAATGGTCACAGTGGCGATGCCGTCTTCAACGCCCACTTTGACGCACGTCCCGGATGCGACCGCCATCACTCCCCCGCTCAGCCCGCCGTGTAGTCGAAAAAACCCTTCTTCGCCGCGCGGCCAAGGTGCCCGGCCGCCACGTGCCGCTTCAACAGCGGCGAGGGCCAGAACCGGCTGCCATGACGCAGGACGAAGGCCTGCAACTCCGTCAGCACCTTGTCGAGGCCGACCTCATCGGCGTAATGGAGAATACCCCCTTTGGACTGTGGAAAGCCGAGCCCGGCGATCACGGCCAGGTCCACGTCGGCCGCCGAGCAGACGTCCTCTTCCAGGCATCGAATGGCTTCGTTGATCATCGGCAAGACGACCCGATGCGGGGAGAAGCCGTTTGGCGCCTTGGAGCTGCCCCGGAGGCTTTTCAGGATCTCCTCAAGCTCGCGATCGGCCTGCCCTGCCCGATCGCCGTAGAGGTAGAAGCCGGCGCCTGACTTGACCCCAAAGCGCTGCCGCTCATAGAGCCGCTCCCAAATCGCCGCAGGCTGCATGCGCTCCCCATACGCAGCTTGGAGCACGTTCACCACTTCGCGACAGACATCGAAGCCCAGGTTGTCCACGAGCGTAAAGGGACCCATCGGAAATCCGAACGCCACCAGCGCTTCGTCGATCTGCCGAGGACTGACCGGACTCTCCTGCACGCAATAGGCGGCCTCGTTCAGGTACGGCATCAGGATCCGATTGACCAAGAACCCAGGACATTCATTGACGCGGATCGGCAGCTTGCGCAGGCTCTCGGCAAAACCGATTACGTCGCCCACCGTCTCCTCAGCGGTGTCCAGCCCAGGCACGACCTCGACCAGCTTCATGATGTGCGCGGGGTAGAAGAAATGCATGCCGACGACCTTATGCGGCCGCTTCGTCACGCCGCCCAGCGCCGAAATGAGCAGCGAGGAGGTATTGGAGGCCAGGATCGCGGACTCGGGCGCGGCCTTGTCCAGGTCTCTGAAGATCTGCTGTTTGAGGTCAAGCTTCTCCGGGACCGCTTCGACCACAAGATCCACGTCCTTGAAGGCGTCGTAGCTGGTCGCCCCGGTCACGAGCGCGAGCTTATTCTCCAGCTCGTCTTGCGTCATCTTGCCTCGATCGACGCGGCGCTGATAGATTTTGCGAATGGTTTCAAGGCCCAGATCGATGCGCGCCTGGTCGACGTCCTTCAGGACGACGGGCAGCCCGCTGAAGCTGATGACCTGCGCGATCTCGGCCCCCATCGCTCCCGCGCCGACCACGCCCGCCTTGTAGATATACATCGATCAGACACGCTCGAAGATGATCGCCGCGCCCTGTCCGCCCCCCACGCACGCGGTCGCCAGGCCCAGGGCGACGCCGCGCCGCTTCATCTCATGCAGCAGCGTGACGACAATCCGCACGCCGGTCGCTCCGACTGGATGGCCGAGTGCGATGGCGCCGCCGTTGACATTGGCCAGCTCGCGCGAATAGCCCAGCAGCTGCTCGCAGGCCAGATACGTCGCGGCGAAGGCCTCGTTCAGCTCAATCAGTCCGATATCCTTCAGCGTCAGCCCCGCCTTCTTCAGGGCCAGCGGCACCGCCACCGTCGGGCCCAGGCCCATGCGGTGCGGCTCGACGCCGGCCACCGCATACGCCCGCACCCTGGCGAACGGCTGATAGCCCAGGGTCTTCGCCTTCGCCGCGGACATCATGAGCACCGCGGCCGCCCCATCGGCGTTAAAGCAGCTGTTGCCGGACGTCACGCTTCCCTGCTCCTTGAAGATCGCCGGATACTGGCTCAAGACCTGCTCGTTGAGCCCGGGATTGATTCCCTCATCCTGCGTGAACGGCTCGGGCGGCAGCTCGCGCCCCATCGAGCGCTTGGGCACCATGACGGGCACGAGCTCCTCCTTGAAGCGCTGCTCGCGGGTGGCGCGGAAAGCCCGTTGGTGGGACAGCAGCGCGAACCGGTCCTGGTCGGCGCGCGAGATCTTGAACTCCTCGACGAGGTTTTCGGCCGTGCGCCCCATGATCTGCCCGCAGACCGGATCCGTCAGGCCCTCCCAGACCGTATCGATCATCTCGGAGTGCCGCAACCGCTTGCCCCAGCGCAAGTCGCGGCTGACATACGGCGCCGCACTCATGGCTTCCGTGCCCCCGGCGAGCTGGACGTCGCGATCGCCGCACAGGAGGTTCTGCGTCGCGCTCATGATCGCCTGGAGGCCTGAGGCGCAGTTGCGCTGCACGGTGAAGCCGGGAGTCTGGAACGGAATGCCGGCGCGCAACGCGATCACGCGCGCGATGTTGGGCGCGTCGGACTGCTGGCCGACGCAGCCGAAGATGACTTCGTCAACCTCGGCGGGCTTGAGGCTGGTCCGCTTCAGGAGCTCTTTGACGACGACCTCGCCCAAGTCCTGCGCCGCCAAGGCCTTCAGCGCGCCGCCGAACACCCCCTGGGGGGTGCGCAGCGCTGCAACGATCACCACGTCGGTTGGCATTAGCTCATCATCGTACGGTGTGCCGCTAGTGATTGTCAACGCCGCGCTCGCGGCCGGTGAGCCGCTTGAGCTGCGCCAGGTGCTCCAAGGCCGCTTCCTCTCCGCGCCGGATGAACTTCTCCGGGCTGAAAAACTCAAGCCAGTGCGAGCCGGCGACCGTGGGCCGCAAGGTGAGATCCGCCTCCTGGCACGCGACTTCGGCGATCTGATGCTCCATCGACTGCATCGAGCGCATGATGACGTCAAACACGAGCGGCGAGAACGCCCGCAGGACCTCCTGCCGGACCCACTCGCCGAATCGCACGAGCACGCTGCGGGAGGCTAGCTGCGCTTCGCGTTCCACCCGGCGCTGCAGCACCCGCTGCCGGTGCGTGGCTAACTCCGCTTTCGTCGGAAACACGTTGACGGCGATCACCCGGTGCGCCCCGGCGCGTTTTAAGACGCTGACCGGCACCGGGTTCACGACCCCCCCGTCCAGGCACAGCTGTCCCTGGCGCAGCACCGGCTTAAAAATGCCCGGGATGGAGACCGAGGCTCGGACGGCTTCCGCCAGCGACCCGGATTCGAAGATGACTTCCTCGCGAGTGATCGGATTGGCCGCCACGATTTTCAGAGGCAGCCACGTGTCATCGAACGTCCGTCCCCCAAAATCCCGCTGGAGCGTGGCCATGAGCTGGCGGCCTTGAATCGGGCCGCCGGCCAACGCCCCCAGGACGACGCCGATCGGAAGGCACGCCGCAAATCCAATCAAGAACCCGAGCCACCAGTGCGCCATCAGCGCCGCCAGCAACACGCCGGCGATGAGTCCCAGGACGACGGTGTACAGCGGAATCGCCAGGTCCAGGATAAACAGGCGCCGGATATCCCACGGGTTCTTGAATCGCAGCGCCATCCGCTCCATCTCGTCGGCCGAGATGCCCGCGGCCCACAACCCCGCCACCAGGGACCCGATGCTGGAGCCGGCGATCACATCGATGGGGATCCGCTCGCGCTCCAGGACCTTGAGCACGCCGATGTGGGCCAAGCCGAGCGCGGCGCCCGAGCCCAACGCCATGCCGACCAGCGACCCGCTCATCTCGCGCGCGATGCGACGCATCGCCAGCCCGTAGGGCGACTGATCCTTGTGCAGGAGCGCGCGCAGCTCCTCCGCCGTGAGCGGCTGAGTCTCCGACGACGCGCGAGCCAGCACGTGGGCGATCGGCAGGCCCAGCTCCTCGACCATGTCCTCGAGCGACACGGTAAGCCCGATGCCGGTCAGCCGGTTGACGACGAGCTTGATCCGCTGCTCGGCGGGCTGCACGGCCTCTTGAATGCGCCGGATCACCGTCTTGGTGCGGAGCACGTTTTCAGGACGTTGATCGGTGAGGAGGAAGGTGATGTCGGATTGTGTGCAGGACTTCAGCACACGCGCATCCATCTCCACCGGCAAATCGATGAGGATGTAGCTGTAGCGTTTCGTCAGCATGCTGAAGAGCGGCGCGATCGCCTGCTCTCCCTCCGGATGGCCCAGGAGCGCGCCCAGGCTCAGCACGCCAAAACCCAGCGGATGCTCATAGACCGCCTGCCGCACCTCGTCTTCCGACAGCAGCCCCGAGACATCGACCAGCCGCTCCGCGCTGCGCGCCGCAGGGCCATAGTAGCGCTGCTGAGTGGGCCCGTCGGGGTTCAAGTCGACGATCACGATCGGCCGGTCCGTGTCCTCTCGCAGCTTGGCGGCCAGGGTGACCGCGAAGAGCGTGCGTCCGATGCCCCGGGCGCCGCTGTACACGGAGGCGACGGTCGCCTCCGCGTATTCCCCGAAGGAGCCCTTGGTCCGCAGCCGCTTGGACAGGAGGCGGCTCAGGTGCAGGACAAGCGCCGGGATGCGATTAATCAGCTCTTCGAACTCGGTCTTGCCCAGTTGCAGGACCAGCGCGTCGTTGATCGGCTGGACCGTCGCGGAGTGCGGTTCTCCCGTGAGCAGCGACACCTCGCCAAAGGAGTCGCCGTTGTGCAGCACGGTCAGCGTCTTCTCGAGCTGGCCCACGCTCGTAAAGACCCGCAGGCGCCCTGACACGACGATGTAGAAGGCCTCCGCCT
>JAHFGW010000018.1 GCA_023247235.1 Candidatus Omnitrophota bacterium
AGAAGGGCCGATGCCGCAGACCAAGTTCGTCCTGCGCAAGGCGATTGGCTTCGGGCTGCCGGTGGTCGTGGTGGTCAATAAGATCGATCGCCACGACGCGCAGATTGATGACGTGGTGAACCGGACCTTTGACCTGTTCGTCGAGCTCAACGCCTCCTCGACGCAGCTCGACTTCCCCATCGTCTACACCTCGGCCACCCAGGGCACGGCCACGCTGGATGTGCGCACGCCCGGCGCTGATATTGCCCCCCTCTTTGAAACGATCATCGCGCGCATCCCTCCTCCGACTGTGGTCCCGGATGCCCCGCTACAACTCCTGGTCTTAGCCCTGGCCTATGACGCGTTCAAGGGCAAGATGGGGATCGGCAAGATCCACGCCGGCTCGCTGGCCCGGCAGCAGCCGCTCCTGCGGATGGCTGCGGATGGGCGCCAGCTGGCCGGGGTCGCGACGGCCATCCTGGCGTACCAGGGCCTGGAGCGGGTGGAGGTGGATGAAGCCAGCGCCGGGGAGATCGTGGCGGTGGCGGGATTCGACGAAATCGGCATCGGGGATACGATCGCCGACCCCCAACGGCCCCAGGCGCTGCCCTCGGTGGTCATCGAAGAGCCGACGCTCCGCATGACCTTCGCGGTCAACAAGAGCCCGTTTGCCGGGCGCGAAGGCAAGCACGTCACCTCGCGAGTGTTGCGCGAGCGGCTGCAGCATGAGCTGGAGACCAACGTGGCGCTGCGCGTGGCTGATACGGAGAGCGCGGACACCTTCCTGGTGTCAGGCCGCGGAGAGCTGCACCTGGCGATTCTCATCGAGACGATGCGACGCGAAGGGTATGAGCTAGAAGTGTCGCAACCCGAGGTCGTCTATAAGGAGATCGAGGGACAACCCTGCGAGCCCTACGAGATGCTCTCCATCGACGTGCCGGGGGAGTACCAGGGGACCGTCATCGAGGAGTTGGGCCGCCGGCGCGCGGAGTTGCAGGATATGGTGCAGGGTCCGATCAAGGAGCTGCATGCGGAGTATCTGATCACGACGCGGGCGCTCTTGGGACTGAAGAGCACGCTGCTGCGCAAGACGCGCGGCACGGCCGTGATCCACCATGTGTTTGATGCCTACGAGCCGCTGGTCGGCGACCTGCCACCGCAGGAGCCGCATGGCTCGCTGGTCGCCACCGAGGACGGGGTGAGCAGCTCCTATGCCATTGTAAACGCACAGGAGCGAGGCGAGCTGTTCATTGGCCCCAGCGTGCCTGTCTATCGAGGGATGGTCGTCGGCCAGGCCTCCCGGGATCGGGACGTCGAGCTGAACATCTGCAAGCAGAAGAAACTGACCAACGTCCGCTCGGAAACCGGTGAAACCACCATCGTGCTGGTCCCGCCCCGCGAGATGACGCTGGAGCTGGCGCTGGAGTATCTTGGGCCGGACGAGTTGCTGGAAGTCACCCCCAAGTCGTTGCGCATCCGCAAGCGGATTGCGGACATCAAGCAGCGCCTGCGCGCCCAGCGCGCGGGAGACACGTAGCGCGCCTCCTATGGGATTTAGCTGCGGCATCATCGGACTGCCGAACGTCGGCAAATCGACGCTCTTCAACGCGCTCACGCGCGCCTCGGTGCCGGCGGCTAACTACCCCTTCTGCACCATCGACCCGAATGTCGGCGTGGTGCCGGTGTCGGATGCCCGCCTCGCGAAGCTGGCCGAGCTGGTACCCACCGAGCGCGTCGTGCCGACCGTGATGGAGTTCGTCGACATCGCGGGCCTGGTCAAAGGGGCCAGCCAGGGCGAGGGGCTGGGCAACCAGTTTCTCCAGCACATCGCCGAGGTCGAGGCGGTGGCGCACGTGGTGCGCTGCTTTGAGGATGATCAGGTCATTCACGTGAGCGGCACGGTCGATCCGAAGCGCGACATCGAGATTATCCAAACCGAGCTCATCCTCAAGGACCTTTCGGCGGCCACCAGCGCCCTCAGACGCTGGCAGAAGAATGCCAAGTCAGGCGAGAAGGGCGCGGCCGCCGTCGTGGCGCTGCTGGAGCGGCTGGTGGCGACTCTTGATGCCGGCCAGCCAGCCCGCTCGCTCAAGGACATCGACCGGACCTCCGCCGAATGGGTGGCGATCCGCTCGCTCAATCTGCTCACGGATAAGCCGGTCCTGTATGTCGCCAATCTCAGCGAGCAGGAGGCGAGCGCAGGCCGAGAGCCGAAGGTGTTGGCAAGCGTGCGCGAGCTGGCCAAGGCCGAGGGGGCTCAGGTGATGCCGATCTGCGCGGCCATCGAAGAGCAGATCGCGCGGCTTGACACTGAGCAAGAGCGGGCCGAATTCCTGGCTGCGCTCGGCCTGAGCGAATCGGGGCTTGACCGGTTTATCCGCGCCGGCTACACGCTCCTGAACCTGATGACGTTCTTTACGGTCGGCCCGAAGGAGGACCGCGCCTGGACGATCCGGCGGGGGACGACCGCCCAACAGGCGGCCGGCGTGATCCATTCCGACATGGAGCGGGGCTTCATCCGCGCCGAGGTCATCGGCTATGAGGACTTCTTGGCCTGCCGCACCGAGGCGGCCGCCCGCGAGCAGGGCAAGCTGCGCCTGGAGGGCAAGGAGTACCTCGTGCGCGATGGCGACCTCATGCACTTTCGCTTCAGCGTGTAGAGACGCTATACTAGTGTGGTCCGAACGACAACCCGGAGGTGGACATGCGCACCAAGAATCCTGCGCTGAACGCCCAGGCCATAAGCGGCGTCCAAGGCCTGGCCGTTGGGCAGGGAATGAGCATTCAGGGCGCGGTCAATAAGACGGCGATGCTGCTCTGTCTGGCGCTCATTGCCAGCTCGTGGGTGTGGGGGCGCGCGATGGCCGGCGGGCCGGTGCAAGGCTACCTCGCGTTGGGCGTCTTCGGCGGGTTCGTGGTGGCCCTGGGCACCGTGTTCGCGCCCTCTTGGGCGCCGATCACCGCGCCCCTCTATGCTGCGCTGGAGGGGCTGGCGCTGGGCGGTCTCTCCGCGGCGTTCGAGCAACGCTACCCTGGAATCGCCATCCAGGCGGTCGCGCTCACCTTCGGCACGATGGCCGCGATGCTGCTCGCCTATACCCTGCGTCTGATCCGGGTGAGCGCCAAGCTGCGCATGGGGATCATTGCCGCCACCGGCGGCATCTGCCTCGTCTATCTAGCGAGTTGGATCCTCGGCTGGTTCGGCGTTCAGATCCCGCTGCTCTATGACGCCAGCCCGTTGGGCATTGGCATTAGCTTGGTCATCGTGGCCGTGGCCGCGCTGAACCTGGTGCTCGACTTCGATTTGATCGAACAGGGCGCTCGCAACGGCCTGCCGAAGGCCATGGAGTGGTACGCGGCCTTCGCGCTGATGGTGACGCTGGTCTGGCTGTACCTTGAGATGCTGCGGTTGCTGGCCCGGGTGCGCCGACGGTAGCGGGGACGAGTGACCTACCGGCTTCCGCTGGCGCCCTGCCGCTGCGTGACGCAGGGGCGCCTCTTGCTGAGCGTTTCATGCTGAGCTAGTTGACGGCCAGCCCGGCGCATGGTAACATCATTCAAGTTTCTTCAGCCGCATTGCCACTGAGAGCCCGTGAAGCTGTAGATGCTTCGCGGGCTTTCTGCTTACGAGGAAGACAGGCGGTCAGGCCATGGCGAAAGAGGAGAGCATTGGGGTCGAGGGCACGGTGGTCGAGCGGCTGCGCAATTCGCGCTTCCGCGTCGAGCTCACAGGCGGCCATCGCGTGATGGCCTATGTCGCAGGCAAGATCCGGCATCAGTCCGGCCGCATCCTTGAGGGCGACCGGGTCGGCCTCATGCTCTCGCCGTATGATTTGACGCAAGGGCGCATCGTCTATCGTCTCAGGGTGTAAGCAACCGGTCGAGAGGGGGTGAGTTGATATCGCACGAGGAACAGTGAAGTGGTTTAGCGACCAGAAGGGCTACGGATTTGTGACGCCGGAGGATGGGACGAAGGACGTGTTCGTCCATCACAGCGCGATCCAAGGCGAAGGCTTCAAGTCGCTTTCCGAGGGTCAAACGGTGGAGTTTGACGTGACTCAGGGTCCGAAGGGTCCGCAAGCCGCCAACGTGGTCAAGGTCTAAGCGTACGCCGACCTGCTCACCCCTCCCTTGTAGGACGTCCCAAACCAGTGCACGGCATCTCGAGGAGATCGCCGGCGGCCGCATGCTGCCCAACCGAGTCTCCCCGCGGCGCGATGGTGGCACGCTGAGGCCTGTTCGCGTCCGCGTCTTGTCTGTCAGACCACATCTGACGGCTCGCTCAGGCGTCAGGGAACGCCGCCGGTTGCGGGCTCCAGTGGTCGCGGAGATTCTGCGCCATCCCCATCTCGCGACATGTAAAATGCTGCCATGAACCGGCGGCTCAAGCAGGCCCTCCTGCGCGTGACCCTCCCCAAGCCCATGGCTGCGCGGCACAGCGAATATTCCATGGTCTTTTCTATGGACGACGAGCCTTCGAAGCCGTCGCGCCGGCTGCTCGACGTCGCGCTGGAGACGATCGCCGCCGCGAAAGAGTTACGCCTGGATGCGTTGTGCGCACGCATCCCGGAGTCGGTCCATATCAATCTGTGGCCCGGGGAGCAATATCGACTCCTCGCGGCCTTGGTCCAGGTGATGCGGCCGGCCCTTGTGGTGGAGGTGGGCACCGGGGGTGGCAGCTCAGCGCTGTCGATGCTGCACACGCTGCCGCGCGATGGGAAAGTGGTGACGTTCGACGTCGTCCCGTGGCAACGGCTATCCAGGTCCGAGTGCGCGCTGGACGATGCGGATTTTCAGAACGGCCGGCTGACTCAGCACACCGATGATGTCAGCCATCCCGAGGGATTTGCGAAGCATCGCGCGCTGTTTGAGCGGGCGAATCTGTTTGTCCTCGATGCGGCCAAGGATGGGCGGATGGAAGCGCGGCTGCTGGACCTCTTGCGGCGGTGCTCCTTCCACGCGGCGCCTGTGTTCGTGTTCGACGACATCCGCTTCTGGAACATGCTGGCGATCTGGCGCACTCTGCCGTGGCCGAAGTTGGATCTCACGTCGTTCGGCCATTGGACCGGCACCGGGCTGGCCGAGTGGACACCAGCCGCAACATCTGTCACACTGATGGGCACATGAAGCACTCGTCATAAGATTGTCATCTGACTGACAGGGGAATTTGGTACAAGAAGCGAGAAGAGGAGGCCTGATGAGCAAGACGTTTGACGAGGAATCGCGGACCACGAAGTTGCGGCGCGAAGTAAGCGAACCGCCCCAGCCGGCAGCCAGCGGACCAGCGACTCCTGCGCCCGCCGCATCCGGGGTGTCGAGCGAACAGCTTCAAGAGCAGTGCCATCGCCTGCAGGCGTCGGTGGATCAGCTTCGAACAGAGCTTGAGGAGCAGCGCAAGCTCACCGCGCAGGCGCGTACCGAGGCCGCCGCCCCCCGCGACCAGAGTCCGGCTGCGCCGTCGACCGGGTCTGAACCGGATCAGGAGATCGGCGCCCGCTGGCTTCTGGTGGGTCTTGTGGTGTTAGGCGTCGTGGTGGCGCTGGGCAGTTCACCGGGTCGACTCGCTCAATGGACCGACCTCTTCAAGCGGCCACAGACTGACGAATCGCTCCTCACGCCAGCGGTGTTTGAGCCGGAGGCTGTGCACCTTGCTCAGCCGCAGGCCCAGGCCGGATGGCCGGTCACATCCCTGCCGACTCAAGAGGCGGAAACCGCTGCCCAGGCTCCGGCATCAGCCGCAGAAGCGATCGCTTCGCAGCAGCCGGCCTTGGAGACTGACGCGGCGGCAGCGTCTGCGCAGCCCGTGACAGCGAGCGAGCAGGCGGCACCTAGTGCGCTGGCTCCAGTGGAGGCTCAAGCGGCCGCGCAAGCGCCGGTGAGCGTCGAGGCCGTGACAGCTGAGCCGCCGGCCATGACATCGGTTGCACCCCAGACGGCTCCGGTGGCAGCGGGGACTCCGCAGGCGGACCAAGGGCAGCCAGCTTCGTCGCAGGCCGCCACGCCCGCGCCAGTCCTGGAGGGAGAGACTGTCCCGGCGGCGGAGGTTCAGCAAGAGACATCGGCTCCGCAGGGGGCGGGGATCGCCGCACCTGCCCAGGCCGAGCAGGCGCAACCGGCACCGAGCTCCCCGGCCGCGGACTCGGATGAAGAACCGGATCCAGGGCGCGATGCCATCGAGCCGGTCAATGGCAGCATTCGCATCTAGGTGTTCTGCGCTCAGCCTGACGCTGGCCCTTGCGCTGAGCGGGTGTGCTGCGCCGAACGCGGTCCTGAGCGCCCACCCGATGCCGGTCGTGGTCAGCCCTGCGGAGCGGGACTGGGGTCTTGAGATTGCCATCCAACCGACAGATGCCCTGCGGGTGCGGCTGGCCAACGCGAGCCGCCGACCCATCAGTATCATTTGGGAAGAGTGCGCCTATATCGATATCGATAACCGGTCGCATCCGGTCCAGGCGTCCTATGCGCAACAGGTGGCAGGCCAGCGCAGATCCACACTGGCACCCGGCACCACACTGGAGGAAGTCCTGGTTCCGCTGCCCGGCCCACGCGACAACCCGCTCGATCCGCTCTTGAGCTCCAAGCGGCCGCGCGGGTTCCACGTCTGGAGGCGCGGCAAGGCGCCTTCGCGCCTTGGCGCGCTGGTGCGGCGAGACCATCCGCTCATGGGCCAGCAGCTGGGCGTCTTTCTCGTCTTTGAGCGAGAGGGCCAGCGCAAGACGGTCCTGGCGAAATATACAATTACGGGGGACGCGCGCGCCTCGGCGACGAAGCAGTGACGCCGACGGCACGTCGCGCAACACAGGAGGGAACATGAGACGCAACGCGGGGCATTGGATCATGGCGGTCGGGCTGGCGCTAGGGCTCATGGCGTCCACACCGGCGCGAGTGTACGCCGACACGGTGCTGGACAAGCTCGGCGATTGGGTCGCGACGGCCGGCAAATCGGACCTGGACAAGGAAGCCGTTCGCGCGAAGCGTCGGACCCAGCGAGAAGCGGCGCGCGCTGAGCGAGCCGCGAGGACGCAGGCGAAGAAGACCGGGCGAGATCTCGACAAGGCCGGCAAGAAGATGAAGAAAGCCACGGGCCTCAACTAACCCGTCCGCCCGCTCGGATTCGACGCCCCACAGGCTTCGCGTTGCGAAGGAACGCGTGTGGGGCGTTGTCGTTCCCGATCGGAAAACGCTGCGCCCCATGCTCGACTCCCTCACGCTCGGCATCATCGATCTCGAGACGACCGGAGGCAGCGCAGCCTACGACCGGATCATCGAGGTGGGCATTAAGCGGGTCGAGCAGGGGCGGGTCGTCGCCTCGTATGAGCGCCTCGTAAACCCCGAATGCCGGATCCCCCCGTTCATCACGCAGCTCACCGGGATCACCAACGAAGCCGTGGAGGACGCGCCGGCGTTCGGAGCGATCGCCGGCGAGATCCGGCGGCTGCTAGAAGGCTGCGTATTCGTGGCGCACAACGCGCGCTTTGACTATGGGTTCATCCGGCACGAATTCGGGCGGCTGGAAGAGCGATTCTCGGCGCCGCTGCTGTGCACGGTGCGGCTGTCGCGCCTGCTGTATCCGAGATGTCACCACCACGATCTCTCCAGCGTGATTGAGCGTTGCGGCTTGTCGTGCGAGCGGCGCCACCGGGCGCTGGGAGACGCGGAGGCCGTCTGGTCGTTTCTGCAGCATGTCGGCCAGACCGTGAAGGCCGAGCGGCTGCAGGAGGCCGTGGAAGCGCTGTTGCGCAGGCCGCAGGCGCCGCCGAACTTGGCCCCGGAGGCGCTCGATGAGTTGCCCGAGGGACCGGGCGTCTATGTGTTCTATGGATCGGGCGGGATGGCACTCTACGTCGGAGCCAGCCTCGAGGTGCGTCATCGGGTGCTGGAGCATTTCGCCGACGATTTTCAGTCGGTCCGCTCGCGGATGATTCGAGAGCAGGTCTGCCGCATTCAAACCCATGCCACCGCCGGCGAGCTCGGCGCCCATTTGCTGGAATCCCACCTCATCAAACACCTGGCCCCGCTCTATAACAAGCGGGGCCGTGTGGCGCGGACGCTCATGATCCTGAAGCGGGCTGCGGCGCGCGAGGGATACCATGTCATGGAGCTCCATGAGGTGGAGGCCGGCTCGATCGATCCTGAGGAGACCTTGGGGATCTTCTGGGACCGGCGCCAAGCCAAGACGTTCCTGTTGGAGCAGGCCGCGATGCACAAGCTCTGCCTGAAGCGGTTGGGGCTTGAGCGCGGTCGCGGGGCCTGCTCCGCCTACCATCTGAAGCGTTGCCGGGGCGCGTGCCTGCGTCTTGAACGGCCGGCAGCCTACAACGCGCGGCTGGCGCTCGCCCTGGGCGCGCGGGCGGTCACACCTTGGCCCTTCGCCGGGCCGGTCGTTGTCGAAGAGCACGCGCTCGGCGGGACAGGGCAAGCCTTCGTGTTGGATCGGTGGCGCTTGGTCAAGGCGTTCGCCTATGATGCCCAAGGCAGCCGGCCGCTGTTTGAGCCGGACGCCAGTTTTGACCTGACCCAGTACCATATTCTCCGGCGCTATCTCTTGAACCGTCGGGGCACCGTGCGAGCCTGGGACGCCCAGGCCCTCCCGTCGGCCGACGTGCTGCCTGCCGCCTCAAAGTGAGCTCAGACAAGCGAAGAGCGTCTCGCGGTGACCGGTGACCTAAGATTCCTTGCAAGATTCCTTGCAGGCGCGAATGAGACTGGACAGCGGGGGGGCTGCGGCGTACAATCACTGACATACGGCCCGTAGTTCTTCTACCCAACGCCACAGCGGCATCAACGACGCAGCAAGCCTGTCTGCGCATGGTGTGTGGGATGGACCATCCGCTCCCGCGAATCTGACCATGAGACGCCTCTCGCCGCGTCTGCGTACCACCCTGCAAGTCCTCGCGCTTGCCAGCCTCTACATTCTCACCGGAAAGCTCGGGTTCCTTTTTGCGGTCTCCCCAGGCAATGTGACCCCGGTCTGGTTTCCCTCGGGCCTTGCGCTCGCGGCCCTCATGCGGTGGGGGCGACCTCTGTGGCCGGGGGTCTGGATTGGCTCGGCGCTCCTCAACGTCTGGTTTGTCATCCAGACCAGTGGGTTCTCTCCGCTTGCGCTTGAGGCCAGCGCGGTGATTGCGACCGGGTCCACGCTTCAAGCCCTCTTGGGCGCTTGGTTGGTTCAACGATGGATCGGCCCAGGCGGCCGGCTGGTTGAGCGCATGCCCGAGGTCTTGACGTTCGCCGGGGTCGCCGCCCTCAGCTGCTTGGTGGCCGCTACGATTGGCGTGGCCGGCTTGTGCGCCGCGGAGTACGCCTCGTGGGCAGCCTACGGACGCCTGTGGTGGATGTGGTGGCTCGGAGACTGCGTCGGCATCCTGCTGGTCACCCCATGGCTCTTTGTGTGGAAGCGGAGCACATGGGACGCGGTGGTGGCCAGGCCGCTCGAAAGCGCCCTGCTGGTGTCGCTGCTATTCCTGGGAGCCTTCACCATATTTGGGGCAGCGGTCGGCACGCTCAGGTTTTCGGTCGTCTATGCCTTGGCGCCGCTGCTCCTCTGGGCGGCGTTTCGCTTCGGAGCCGAAGGCGTGACCGTCTCCACGCTCGTCGTGCTGGGGGCGTCCATGTGGCGCGCCTCGACCGACGTGGGCCCCTTTACCCGCAGCCAGCTCGGAGAAACCTTTGGGCTGCTGCAGGCGTTTCTTGGTTTGGTGACCTTGACCGGGCTGTCCCTCGTGGCCGGGTTGCGCGAGCGTCGGCGCGCTGAGCGCGCGGTGCTTGAGCGTGAAGCGGAGCTGAAGGACTTCATGGAGCAGACGGCGGTCGGATTGCACTGGGTCGCTCCCGACGGGCGCATCCTCTGGGCCAACCAGGCCGAGCTGGACTTGCTTGGCTACGCGCGCGAGGAGTACCTCGGCCACCATCTCAGCGAATTTCACGCCAGTCAGCAGATCCTGGACGATTTCCTGGAGCGTCTGGCTCGGCATGAATCCCTGCAGGATTACCAGGTGCAGCTTCGTCACAAAGACGGCTCGCTGCGCGACGTGTTGATCAGCTGCCATGCGCGCTGGCGCGACGGCGCCTTCGCCCATACTCGCTGCTTCACCCGCGATATCACCGCCCAGAAGCAGATAGACCGCGCGATGGTGCAGTTGGTCGAGGTGTCCCGGCTGTACGGGGCCGCCTTCTTCGACGCGATCGCCAAGACGCTCGCAGAGGGGCTCGGCGTGCGCGGCGTGCTGCTCGCTGAGCTCGATCCGAAGGACGAAACTCTGGCTCGCACCGTGGCCGTCTGGGCGGGAAACGCGCCGCGCGACCCGTTCGTGTTCGCCTGGGCGGGGACGCCGTGGCAGCAGGTGATCACGCGCGGCGCGGCGCTGGTCAGCCAAGGGCAAGGCCTTCCGCTGCTGATGGCCGGTCGGCTAGGCTGTGTGCGCGTCAAGACGCTGCTGGCGGCTCCCCTGCGCGGCTCCGATGAGCGCATCGTTGGCGTACTCCTGGCGGCACACGAGCATCCGCTGCCAGAACCCGACATTGCTCGGCGCATTCTGGAAGTCTTTGCGCGACAAGCCGGCGCGGAATTGGAGCGCGCGCGCGTCCAGCGCGTTCATGAGGAGGCGGTGGTCGCTGCGCGGAATGACTTGGAGGAGCGGGTGCGCGAGCGGACCCAGGAGCTTGAGCGCTCCCACGCGGAACTTGAAGCCGCCCATTTACGCCTCATTCAGGCGGAGAAGATGGACTCCGTCGGCCGACTCGCGGCCGGCGTCGCGCACGAAGTGAACAACCCGCTTGCCGCGCTGACCACGGGCATTGAATACCTCCTGGAGCACGCGGCCGAATCTCAGGATGCCAAGAGCACGCTGCTGGACATGCATGAGGCGGTCCGGCGCGCCAACTCTGCGGTGCGCGGGCTGCTGGACTTCTCGGCGCCTCGCAAGCTCCAGCGTCGGCGTGAACAGCTCAGTGGCATCATCAACGAGGCGCTGGGGCTGCTCAAGCACGATCTGGGCCGCAATCGCGTGCGCGTGATCACGCATCTGCCCCCCGCCCTGCCGCGGCTGCTCGTCGATCCCAACAAGATGGTCCAGGTGTTCATCAACGTGTTCCTCAATGCGATCCAAGCCATGCCGCAAGGCGGCACGCTGACCGTGCGGACCAGCCTCACGTCCCTTGGAGAAATCGCCGGGCGGAACCCGGATGACCCCGAGCCGCCGGCCGGGTTGGGCGAGCAGGTCGTGGCGGCCGAAATTGACGATACGGGTCCCGGCATTCCGGAAGAGAAGCTCGCCAACCTCTTCAAGCCAGTCTTCACGACCAAGCCCCCCGGAGCGGGCAGCGGGTTAGGCCTGAGCGTCTCGCAGGAACTCATGCACCTGCATGGCGGCGCGGTCATCATCAAGAACCGCTCCGAAGGCGGCGTCCGGATCACGCTGCTCTTTCCGTTGCCGGCCGATTACGCGCAGCCTGCGCTGGCCGAGGCAACCGAAGCTCCCTGACCGTTCACACACTCCGTTGATCCGGCGCCCAAATCTCTTGCGCACGCGACTTCACTCTGCTACGATGGTAGTCAATATGCGGAAACTCCTTGTGGGACTTGTACTTGGCGTTCTCTGGTTGGCGCACGCGTCGACGGCCTCGCCCACGCGGCTGGAAGGGGCGTTTCCATCACTCGTGACAGATGGCGGAGTCCTGTACGTCCGCATCCTGGGCTTGCCGTCTAGCGCGGGCGGGATCAAGATTGCGCTCTACGATTCTCAGGACGCCTACGCCCACCGCCGGGGCTCTCTTCGCAAGGCGTATCTGCCGATCACCAACGGCGCCTCCGAATGGATCGTAGACGGCCTACCGCCTGGGGAGTACGCCGTGATGTTCTACCATGATGCCAACGGCAACCGTGGGCTGGACCGTAACCGCCTGGGGCTTCCCACGGAGTCCTTCGGGTTCTCGAATGACGCCAAGCCACGCTTGGGTCTGCCACCGTTTGAGAAGGTCAAGTTCTCGCTGAGCGAGCCGGTCATGAGGATCGAGCTCCGCGCGCAAGCCCGCTAGTCCTTCGCCTCGACGCGTTCCCCTCCCCGTGTTTTCTGATCCTCGGACCGTATTCGCGTCTCCTCCCGAGGCCTTGGGATTCGCCACCACGCCGTCTCATCGCTCCTGCTGTGCGGTTCACGCCCACCGCGTGCGTGCGCGGTGGGCGCCCCCGTGTTAGGATGGACGTACGCGGACGTGACCTGCGCCCGCGCACGATCGATGATGGCAGATCTTACGGTTGATCTTGCGGTAGTGGGCGCTGGCCCCGGCGGCTACGCCGCCGCGTTTCTTGCCGCCGATCGCGGGCAATCCGTCGTCCTCATTGAGCAAGATGCCCGGCTGGGCGGCGTCTGCCTCAATCGGGGCTGCATTCCCTCCAAAGCCCTCCTCCATGCCACGGAGCTCATGCGCGAGACCAAGGGCTCCGGCGAGTTGCGCGGCATCCGCTTCGGGGCGCCTTCGGTTGAGCTCGCCAGGCTGCGCGCCTGGAAGGAGTCCATCCTCGAGCGGTTGGGCCAAGGGATTCAACGCCTCGCGGAGCGGCGCGGGGTGCAGCGGCTCCAGGGCCGCGCCGCCTTTGAGGATTCTCACACCCTCCTGGTGGCGAGCGCGCAGGGATCCCAACGCGTGCGCGCGACGCGCACGATCCTGGCGGTCGGCTCCAAACCGGCGCTGCCGGCGTTATTTGACGTGGGGAGCGACCGCGTCTTAACGTCCACGGAGGCCTTGGAGCTTCCGGAAGTTCCCAAGCGCCTCTTGATTGTCGGCGGCGGCTATATCGGGATGGAGTTGGGGACCGTCTATGCCACGCTCGGAAGCCACGTGGTGCTCGTGGAGGCGCTCCAGACCATCTTGGCTGGGGTGGATACGGATCTCATGCGGCCGATCCTGCGCTCGGCGCAGGCGTTGTTTGGGGAGCTGCGCACCGGGACGCGGGTGACGGCGCTGCGAGTGGCAGGGAACACGGTGTGGGCCACCTGCGAAGGCGCTACCGGAGTGCGGGAGGAGTCGTACGACCGGGTCTTGGTCTGTGTGGGCCGGGTCCCGTACTGCGACGGGCTGGGCCTTGAGCAGACCAAGGTCCGACGAAGCGCTCAGGGATTTCTCGAGGTGGACGCCGCGCGGCGCACGGCGGACCCAGCGATCTGGGCCATCGGAGATTGCATCGGGCCGCCGCTGTTAGCGCATAAGGCCTCGCACGACGCCCGGCTGGCCGTGGAGTCCATCGTGGGCGGTTCGTCCACCGCCCGGCCCGCGGTTATCCCGTCGGTGGTCTTCACCGATCCGGAGCTCGCCTGGTGCGGACTGACGGAAGCGGAGGCCCGCGCGCAGGGGGTGCCGGTTGAGATCGTGCGCTTTCCGTGGTCTGCCTCGGGCCGGGCCATGAGCCTGGATCGGACGGATGGCCTCACGAAGCTGCTGATCGAGCCGACGACTGAGCGCGTGCTCGGCGTGGGCATTGTGGGAGTCTCCGCAGGCGAGCTGATCGGGGAAGGCGTGCTGGCGATCGAAGCGGGCGCCACGGCCAAGACCTTGGCGCGGGCCGTTCATCCGCACCCCACGCTGTCGGAGACGCTCCAAGAAGCCGCGGCCCTGTTCTACGGAACCTCGGCGCATGTGCTCGGACGCCGCAGCGGGGCGCGATCATGAAGTCCCTCGTGCGGCGGCTCCTGCGCGTCGGCTTCAACTATGATCCCTCGTTCTGCGACATGCATGAGGACGGGCACGCCCGCCAGGCCGCGCAAGAGTACCTCCGACATCTGCGCCCTGCCATCCGCCAGCACGTCGGCACGCAGCCGCTCCTCATGCTCGATGCCGGCTGCCAGGCGGGCCGGCTGCTTATTCCGCTGGCCGAAGATGGGCACCGCCTCATCGGCATTGATACCTCAGGGTTCGCCTTGCGCCTCGCCGCGGCCCATGCGCGCGCTCGGAACCTGCGCGTGCGGTTGCACCGTGGCAACATCGCCCGGGTGCGGCGTTGGGTGAAGCCGCAGAGCCTCGATGTCGTGATCTGCACGGAGGTGTTGTACTTGTGCCGGGATCACCGCGCGCTCTTGGCGCTGCTGGTCGAGTCGGTGCGGCCTGGAGGCCTGATCTGCGTGTCGCACCGTCCGCTCGCTCATTATCTGGCGTCGGCCGTTCGGCATGGCCGCCCGGAGTTGATCCCGGGGCTCGTCCGCCGAGGCGAAGGACCCTCTCCTGATGGGGAGTATCATAACTGGCAGACGCCGCAAGAACTCGAGGCGCTCTACGCGACCTTGGGCCTGACGATCTTGGGCTGTCATCCGGTCGACTATTATGCCGAGCATGCCGTTGACTTTGACGCCATCCGCGATCCGGCCGCGCGCGCCATGCTCGAATCGATGCGCACAGGGGCCGACTCGAAGGTGCGGGTTCCCGGCTACCTGCTGGTGATCGCCCAGCGGCCAAGTCCTCCGGTGTCTGGCACCGCAGGTGCCTGACACCGGTCGCTATGCTACAATGGGTCTCGCGATGGACGAATTAATCGGCATCATTGTCGCCCTGGCCGCACTCGTGCTCGGCCTCCTGGGGATCGGATGGGCCTACGGGGACTTCCGGCGCCCCGTCCGGCCCGCCACGCCCCTTGGGACGGGGCCTGCCGGCCCGTCCGACCAGAAATCCGTTCGATAACTCCGCCCCCTCCTAGTGGCTCGCCAGATAATCTCCTTAGCGAGCTCTTGACATACCCCAGGGGGGTATGTATACTCCTCCTAGGTATCAGGAGGTCGCATGCCCAAGGGCGTCCATCACCCGGGCGTTGAAGCCCGGCTCAAGCGAATCGAGGGCCAGGTGCGCGGCATCACGCGGATGCTGCAGGAGCAGCGCTACTGCATCGACGTCATCCAGCAGCTGACAGCCGCCCGTCGGGCGCTTGAAGAAGTGTCGATGACGATCATGAAGGGCCACATCAATCAGTGCGTCAGCACGGCGATCCGCCAGCGCGACGGCGCGCAGAAGATCGACGAGCTGATGCAGAGCATCCACCAGTTCGTCAAATGATGGCCTCTCGACGTTTTCTCACGTTGCTCCTGTGCGCCGGCCTGGCAGGCGGCGGGTCACTGGCCGTGGGCGCACAGTGCCACGCGGCTGCGACCTCCACCTGCTGCTGCGAAGGCGCAGAGCCGGCGGCCTCCTGCGCGCTCGCCTGCGAGGCGCGCGACTCGAACGCCCCCATCCTCGCGGTGCAGCCCACCGCGCGCGGCGCCTTTGAGCGAGCGCCGCTGAGCGCAGGGGCCGTTTCTGTTACCATGGCGGTGATGCGCCAGGCACGCTCCGTGCGCCTGGCCGCCGTGGCGCGGACCTTCCCACTACTCCGACCCGATCTCTACCTCCTCGATTGCACCTTCCGCCTGTGACCCGCGGCGGGATCGACCGGCCCGGTGTTCGGGCGCGGCCGTCGTCGTGGGCGTCGCAGTCAGCAGGAGGTGCAAGCATGTGTAGACAACGGTTCCAGATCCCCAGACCATCCGCCCGGGCCGCACTGTGCCTAGGCGTCGTGGTCGCGGCGATCTTGGTCGCCAGCGTGACAGGCTTCGCCGCCCAACCGCCAGACTCCTCCGAGACCTCCGGCGCCCCCCTGCGGCTGGAGTCGTTGCTGGAAGAGGCCCGCGGGCACAACGCCGCCCTCCAAGGGGCTCATGAGCGGTGGCAGGCCGCACGGCACCGCATCGCCCAGGCCGGGGCGCTGCCGAACCCCTCCGCCGGCACCATGATCATGGGTGGGATGCTTGAGACGCGCCTGGGGCCGCAGGAACAGGTATTTGAGCTGGAGCAGGAGCTTCCCTTTCCCGGGAAGCTCTGGCAGAAACGGCAGATGGCCCGCGCGGAGGCCGATGGCGCTGAAGCCGCCTATCGCGCTGTGGAGCGCGACGTGATACGGGATGTCGCCGCAGCCTATTATGCTCTCTACGCGACCGATGCGTCGATCCGGGTTGTCGAGGAATTGCTGGGGCGGCTGCGGGGTCTTGAGGAAATCGCGCAGGCGCGCTATGCGAGCCAGGGCGGGTCGCAGCGCGATGTGGCCAAGGCCCAAGCTGAGGTGTCGATGACCCTCGAGCGGCTCTTCGTGCTGCGCCAGCAGCGTCAGACGCTGGCGGCTCGCCTGAACGCGTTGCTGAGCCGGCACGAGCATGAGCCCATCGGCGCGCTCGCGGAACCTCCGCAGGCCCAGCTGGCCTACACGCTCGATGAGCTCCTGTTGATCGCGGAGCGCGGCCGGCCCGAGCTGCGCGAGGCCGCGTCCATGGTGCAGCGTGATCGGCATGCGACGAACCTGGCGCGACTTGAGAACGCGCCGGATGTGACGGTCGGCTTTCAGTACATCGGCATTGGCTCAGGCGATACGACCGATCCGGACGACGGGCGCGACGCCTGGATGATCCCGGTCAAAGTCACGCTGCCGATCTGGCAAAACCGGATCCTGCCCGCCATCCAGGAGGCGGGCCGCAACCTGCGGGCCAGCGAAGCCGGCTTGCGGGATGCCCGCAACACGACGCAGTACGAAGTCCGTGACGCCTACTACCGGTACACGTTGGCCCGCACGATCGTGGCACTGTACGAAAACGCGCTGCTGCCTGAGGCGGAGCTGGCGTTTCACTCGGACCAGGCCGGGTACGAAGCCGGGCGTCAGGACGCGTTGAACCTGCTCGACAGCGAGCGGGTCCACTTAAACGCGCAGGTCGCGTATCAGCAGGCCCTGGCCGATGCGCGGACCCGGTTCGTCGAGCTGGAGCGCGCAGTCGGACGCTCCCTCATCACGAGGGAAGGAGACTCCCATGAATAAGGCGAAGCGATTCATGAAGCCAATCCTGTGTGCCGCAGCGCTCGTGCTGATCGTGGGTGGAGTCGTCGTACTGGCGACTCGGTCCTGGCGACCGACCGCGCAGCACGCGGTCGCGCGCTACTACTGCCCCATGCATCCCACGTACACGAGCGACCGACCCGGGGATTGCCCGATCTGCTTCATGAAACTGGTGAAAGCCGAGGGCGACGCCCCGGCGGCCCCCACACGGACCAAGAGCCAGGACACTCATGAGCACGCCTCTGAGCAATTCAAGACCATCTGCTATCTGCATAATTGCCCGCAGCTTCACGCCGGCAAGCCGTGTCCGATGACCGTGGTGGCGAAACCCGGCGAGGCCGTGACGTGTCCCGTCTGCGGCATGCACATCGCCGAGGCGGCGCCGCCTCCGGGACAGCGGAAGGTCCTGTATTGGACGGACCCCATGATTCCGGGCTACCAGTCCGACAAGCCGGGCACCTCGCCGATGGGGATGGAGCTGGTGCCGGTCTACGAGGAGGCCGCAGGAGCCGCGCCGTCGCAGGCCGAGCCGCCGGCCGGCTACGCGCCGGTCCTGGTGACCCCGCAGAAACAGCAGCTCATCGGCATGCGGACCGAGCCGGTTAGCCGCCGGATGCTGACGAAGACGATCCGCACGGTCGGGGTAGTCGCGCACGATCCGGAGCTCTACCAGGCGCAGCAGGAGTTCATCCAAGCCCAGGAGGCGTGGCGGCGCGCCCAGAGCAGCTCGATTTCCGAGGTCACGGAGCAGGCGAGCCGGCTGGTCGAGTCCAGCCGACTGCGGCTGCGGCATCTGGGCTTGAGCGAAGAGATGATTGAAGACGTGGCGAGCTCGATCCAGCCGGATCATCGACTCTTGCTCGGGGGGCGCGGGCAGTTCTGGGTGTACGCCTCCATCTACGAGTACGAGCTGTCGCTCATCCGGCCCGGCCAGGCCGTCACCGTGGAGGTCAGCGCGCTGCCCGGACAGGCCTTCACCGGGACGGTGAAAGCCATTGATCCGATGCTGGATGCGGCGACTCGTACCGCGCGCGTCCGCGTGCTGGTGGAGGACCCCCAGAGCGTCCTGAAACCCGAGATGTACGTGAACGTCCTGATCCAAATTCCGCTCGGAGAGGTCCTGGCGGTTTCGCAGGAGGCCGTCTTCGACACCGGGACGCGTCGGATCGCCTTCGTGGATCGGGGCCAGGGGCTGTTCGAGCCGCGCGACGTGACGCTCGGCGCCAAGGCGGACGACGCCTATGAAGTGACCGCGGGCTTAGCCGAAGGGGAGTCCGTCGTCACCAGCGGCAATTTCCTCATCGATTCCGAGAGCCGGCTCAAGGCGGCCATCCAGGGCCTATCGAGCGAAGGCCACCAGCATGGCCAATGAGCTGGAAGAACAGCCGACGCTCCGGCAGGGCGGCCTCATCGAGCGGATCATTGAGTGGTCCGCGCACAACAAATTCATCGTCCTGACACTCGTGATCGCCGCCCTGATCGGTGCGGGGTGGACGATGAAGCGGATCCCGCTCGATGCGATTCCGGACCTCTCGGACACCCAGGTCATCATCTACTCGCGCTGGGACCGCAGCCCGGACATCCTCGAAGACCAGGTGACGTACCCGATCATCAGCGCGATGCTCGGCGCCCCGCGGGTCAAGGCGATCCGCGGGTTCTCGGATTTCGGCTACTCCTATGTGTACGTGATCTTTCAGGACGGCACGGATCTGTACTGGGCGCGCAGCCGCACGCTGGAGTACCTCAGCAAAATCATCCCGCGACTGCCGGAGGGCGTGAAGACGGAGTTGGGCCCGGATGCGACCGGGGTCGGCTGGGTGTTCCAGTACGCGCTGGTGGATGAGACCGGGCAGCATGACCTGCAGCAGCTGCGCAGTTTCCAGGATTGGTACCTGCGCTATTACCTCCAGAGCGTCCCGGGTGTGGCGGAGGTCGCTTCCATCGGAGGCTTCGTCAAGCAGTACCAGGTCACCGTGGACCCCAACCGGCTACTGGCCTACAACTTGCCCTTGACGCGGGTCGTTGACGCGATCCGCCAGGGCAACCAGGAAGTCGGGGGGCGGCTGCTGGAGTTCTCCGGCGCCGAGTATATGGTCAGGGGTCGCGGCTATCTGAAGTCTGTCGAGGACATCGAGCAGATCGTCGTGGGGACGGACCAGCAGGGGACCCCGGTCTTGGTGAAGCACCTCGGAGCCGTGGCGATCGGCCCGGAGATCCGCCGGGGCCTGGTCGATTTGGATGGGCGGGGAGACGTCGTCGGCGGGACCGTGGTGATGCGCTCCGGCGAGAACGCGCTGAACGTCATCACGCGGGTGAAGGCCAAGCTGAAGGAGGTCGAGCCCTCATTTCCTCCCGGGGTCCGGCTGGTCGTGACCTATGACCGCTCCGAGCTGATCCTCGGCGCGATCAAGAATCTCAAAGAGAAGCTCATTGAGGAAATGCTCATCGTCAGCCTCGTGATTCTCGTGTTCCTATGGCATTTCCCTTCGGCCATCATCCCGATTGTGACGATTCCGATCGCGGTCATCCTGTCCTTCATCCCACTGTATGGGCTGCGGCTCACCTCGAACATCATGAGCCTGTCCGGCATCGCCATCTCGATCGGGGTGCTCGTCGATGGGGCGATCGTCGAGGTGGAGAATGCCTACAAACGGCTCGAGCAATGGATTGCCGGGGGCCGCCAGGGGGACTATCACGCGATCCGACTCAAGGCGCTGAAGGAAGTCGGGCCCGCGGTCTTCTTCTCGCTGCTGGTCGTGGCCGTCTCGTTCATGCCGATTTTCACGCTGGTGGATCAGGAAGGCCGGCTCTTCAAGCCGTTGGCCTGGGCGAAAAACCTCGCCATGGCGCTGGCGGCCGTCCTGGCGGTCACCCTGGATCCGGCCATGCGGATGCTCTTCGCCCGCATGGAGCCGGTCCAGATCCGCTGGCCCTGGCGGCGGCATGCCTCCCTGCCCAGCCGGTCGGAAGCGGCGGCATCACGACTCGCCACCACCCTGGCGGTCGGCACGTACTACCCCGAAGAGCGGCATCCGGTCAGCCGGGTCCTCTTTCGCATCTATGAACCGGCCTGCCGATTCATCTTGCGGCATCGCCTGGCGACCATCGTCACGGCGATCACGCTGGTGCTGACCACCATTCCCATCTACCTCCGGCTCGGCTCGGAGTTCATGCCGCCCCTGCGCGAGGGCAGCCTCCTCTATATGCCGACGACGCTGCCGGGCATCTCAGTGACCGAAGCCCAGGCGCTGCTCCAAACGCAGGACCAAAGTCTGAAGAGCTTTCCGGAGGTCGAGCGGGTGTTTGGCAAGTCGGGACGCATCGAAAGCTCTACCGATCCGGCTCCGTTCTCCATGATGGAGACGGTCGTTGTCCTGAAGCCCGAGCGCGAATGGCGCGCCGTGCGCCGCTGGTACTCCTGGCTTCCCGATGTCTTAGAAGGCCCCTTCCGGCCCTTCTGGCCCGATCACATCTCATACGAGCAGCTCATTGAGGAGATGGATCGGGCGCTCAAGATCACGGGGGTCAGCAACGCCTGGACGATGCCGATCAAGAACCGGATCGACATGCTCACGACCGGCGTGCGCACCCCGATCGGCATCAAGATCTTCGGCGCGGATCTCACGAAGATCGAGGAGATTGGCACCCACATCGAGATGATCCTCAAGGACGTGCCGGGAACCCGGAGTATCTACGCGGAGCGGGTCGCTGGCGGCTACTTCGTGGATGTTGAGCTGCGGCGCCAGGAGATTGCGCGCTACGGCCTCTCGGTGGCCGACGTCCAGATGATCGTCATGTCGGCCATCGGCGGCGAGAACATCACGACGACCATTGAGGGCCGAGAGCGCTACCCGGTCAATGTCCGCTATCCGCGTGAGCTGCGGGACGATGTTGAGAAGCTCAAGCGGGTCCTGGTCCCCTCGCCCCAGGGGCAGCACATTCCGCTCGTCCAATTGGCGGACATCCGGCTGGTCTCGGGTCCGGCGATGATCCGCAACGAAAACGGATTGCTGGCCGGCTACGTCTATGTGGACATGGCCGGGCGCGACATCGGCGGGTACGTGACGGAAGCCAAGCGCAAGGTGGCGCACGAGTTGAAACTGCCGACGGGGTATGCGCTCACGTGGAGCGGCCAGTACGAGAATATGCTGCGGGTCAAGGAACGGCTCAAGGTGGTGCTGCCCCTCACCCTCTTTCTCATCTGCGTGCTGCTCTACTGGAACACGAAGTCCATTGTCAAGACGGGCATTGTGCTGCTGGCGGTACCCTTTTCGCTCATCGGCGCTGTCTGGCTGCTGTGGTGGCTCGGCTACAACACCTCCATCGCCGTCTGGGTCGGGATGATTGCGCTCATGGGCCTGGACGCCGAAACCGGCGTGTTCATGCTGCTCTTCTTGGACCTGGCGTACCATGAGGCGATCCAGCACGGCCGGATGCGCGATGCCAAGGACTTAGAAGAAGCCATCGTGCATGGCGCGGTGAAACGGGTCCGCCCGAAGCTGATGACCGTCATGGCGGCCTTCATGGGCCTGTTACCGATCATGTGGTCCACGGGTGCGGGGGCCGACATGATGAAGCGCGTCGCCGCGCCGATGGTCGGCGGGCTCTTCACCTCATTTCTCCTGGAGCTCTTGGTCTATCCGGCGGTCTATGCCATGTGGAAATGGCGATTTGAGATGAAAGAAGGCAAGGCTGCATGGATCACACAATAGACCGGATCGATCCCGTCTGCGGGATGACCGGAGTCCTCGAGCGACACGGCCGCTGGTTCTGCAGCGCAGGCTGCGCCGCAGAGTACCTCCGCCGGCAGACGGCTGGGTTGCCCTCACGCCGTGGAGCGTGGCGCAATCCCTGGATCTGGGTCCCGGTCTCAGCCGTCCTGTTGGCTGGGCTCGGATCTTGGTGGCCGGCCGCGGGTGCATTCAGCGCGCTCTACCGCGACTATGTCCTGAAGGTGGGCCCACCCATGCTGCTCGGACTCCTCCTTGGCGGGCTCCTCGACCATTTCGTGCCGAAGGAGTACATCATCAAACTGCTCACCGGTCCCCGCAAGCGCGTCGTCCTTCGCGGGACCGCGCTGGGATTTCTCGCCTCGAGCTGCAGTCACGGGTGTCTGGCCTTGACGATCGAGCTCTACCGGAAGGGGGCGTCGATCCCCGCCGTCGTCAGCTTCTTGCTTGCCAGCCCATGGGCCAGCATGGCCTTCACCTTCGTCATCCTCCGGCTCTTCGGGCTGCGCGGAGTTGCGATCATGGTGGCCGCACTGGCTATCGCGATGGCGACGGGGCTCATCTTCCAGCGTCTGGACCGCCGCGGCGTCCTGGGCTCTAATCCTCATGCGGTTCAGCTTCCCAGCGGGTTCTCGATTCGAGGAGATCTCACGGGACGTTGGCGCGGGCGGGCCTGGACGCGGGAGACACTGCGGGCTGACCTCCAGGGTATTCTGCGTGGTATGGAGCCGCTCGGGCGGATGGTGCTTGGATGGGTGCAGCTCGGCCTCGTGCTCAGTGCGCTGTTGGGGACGGTCGTACCGCACCATGTCTTGGCGCATGGATTCGGCCCGACGCTGGGCGGCCTGCTGCTCACCTTGGTGGCGGCGGCGGCCATCGAGGTCTGCTCCGAGGGAACGACGCCGCTCGCCTACGAGTTGTACCGGCACACCGGCGCGCTGGGCAACGCCTTTGCCTTTTTGATGGGCGGGGTCGTGACGGATTATACGGAACTCGCCGCATTGTGGCGAGCGATGGGTCGTCGGCCGGTGCTGTGGATGCTCGCGATCACGTTGCCGCAAGTCGTCGCCATCGGCTGGCTGCTGAATCAATGGCGTTCGTGACCCGTCCGGTGTTGCTTGTGGCGGTCCTGTGGGTGGCCAGCGGATGCGCGCACCTGCCGGGCCGAGCGCCGGAGGCGGCCAGGGCAACTGCCGGACGGACCGAGCGCCGCGAGCTGGAAGTCGAGGGGCGACGCCGCAGCTATCTCGTGCATTGGCCCGCGTCCCGGCTTGGCGCAGCACCCCTGCCGCTCATCCTCATGCTGCACTGGCATGGCGGAACCGCCCGGCGCATGATGCGCCGCAGCGGCCTGAATGCCGTGGCGGATCGCGAAGGTTGGATGGCCGTATATCCCGAAGGCACGAGCTGGGGCGGGACGCCTTGGAGGAGCTGGAACGCGGGGAGCTGCTGCGGCTATGCTGTACAGCGACGCGTCGATGATGTGCGCTTTCTGGACGCGCTCATCAGCGACCTGGAGCGGACGCAGGCGATCGATCCGGCTCGCGTGTTTTTCGCCGGCGCCTCAAACGGCGGCATGATGGCGTACCGGGCAGGATGCGAGCTGACGGATCGGATCGCCGCCATTGGGGTGGTGGCTGGCGCGATGGCCGCCCCATCGTGCGCGCCCTCCCGAGCGCTGCCGGTCTTCATCTTGCACGGCACCGCGGATCGCTTCATCCTCTATGAGGGCGGGCGCAGTCCACGCGGCGGCGGCCGCGTGGATCTTTCGGTCGCCAAGACCGCTCGCTTTTGGGCGGCGCACAATGGGTGCGCGCCCTCTGTGCACACGCAGCGCGAGGGCCTCATGACGCTGAGCCGCTTCGAGGGCTGCCGCGATGACAGCGAGGTCTCCGTCATGACGATTGAAGGCGGCGCGCACGCCTGGCCGCGCGGGCAGGCGCGATTCAGTGTCGAGACGCTGTGGACATTTTTCGCGCGGCATCGCCGCAAGGATTCCTGAACCCTGCGCGCACCAACGTGCCCGCGCCCTTGCAACTTCGACCGGCGATCAGGTATGGTTTGGACGTTATGGATTCACGCGCCTGATCGCAGGCCGGAAGGAGGGATGGGCTCGCATGCGTAAGCGACGCACACTTCGACGCAAAGTAGCAAAAAGACGATCGCACCGCAGGACCCGCTAAGCCGGACGTCTTGCGAGTACGCCATAACGCCCCGCCGAGTCGGCGGGGCGTTATTGTATTTGCGCACGCGGCAAGCGTATACTGACCCTCATCCCCATGCGCGAGCCGCTGCAGGATTCACCGCGATCCCTCACGGAGCATCTCGAAGAACTGCGCCGACGATTAGGCTTCGGCCTTGCCGCCGTGCTCGTGGGGATCGGCGTCAGCCTGACGCAGGTCGACTGGCTGATGGGACTGCTCCTGCGGCCCGCGCCTCCGCGCCTGGCGCGCCTGGCATTCTTTAGCCCGGTGGAGCCCCTGACCGCCTACCTCAAGGTCGCCGCGCTGGCCGGGGTGATCCTCGCCATGCCGGTCCTGCTCTGGCAGCTCTGGGCGTTTGTGCAGCCGGGCCTCACGCGCAGGGAGCGCCGTCACGGCTTGCTCTTCATTTGGAGCGGCAGCGCGCTCTTTGTCGGCGGGGTCATCTTCGCGTACGCGGTGCTGCTGCCGCTCTCGCTGCGCGTACTGCTGAGTGTGGGCGCCGGGCGGCTTGAGCCGATGATCTCGGTCGATCGCTACGTCGGCTTCGTCACGACGCTGGCGTTTTGGTGCGGCGTGACGTTCGAGCTCCCGGCGGTGTTGCTGGCGCTCACCCGCATCGGCCTGGTGACGCCCGAGTGGTTGCGCCAACAACGCGCCTACGCAGTGCTCGTCCTGGTGATTCTCGCGGCGATTCTCACCCCGACCACGGATGTCGCGACCCTGGCCTTGGTGACCGTTCCCTTAGTGGTCCTCTACGAGCTGTCGATTTGGCTCGCTCGTGGCTTCGTCCGGCCGCGCCAGGCCGCGGAATACCCACGCCCAGCCGAGCGCGCCCAGCCCGCACAAGATCCCCCCGCGCACAGCTGAGCCGATCATCACCTCGATCGGACCGAGCGTCGTGGCCAACAGGGCGGCGGTGCCGATGAGCCATTGCCCCAGCGGACGCACCCAGTCCGCCGTCGCGGCCACGCCGGCCGCGCGCGCCACAGGCCCCCACCAGCCCGGCGGGCGGACCTTCGCGTAGAAACGCTCCAGCGTCTGCGCCTCGCTCGGCGACGTCCAGAGCGTGACCGGCAGCCACACCAGCGCGGTGCCGAGGACCATGTACGCGAGGTTGAACAACCCGTTGGCCGGCCACCCCAACCATGCCCCGATGACAGGACGTGTCATCAGGACCGGCAGACTCGCCGCCATCGCCGCCATCTCGCTCCACGGATTGATTCGCCACCAGAACCACCGCAGCAGAAAGACCGGGCCGATGCCGGCCGTCAGGTTCAGAATCCAGGTGAACGACGCCCCGATGGTCTGATTGACAAAGGCCACCGCCATACCGCCCAGCGCCAAGACAACGGGCACGGTGCGCGCGACACGCACATAGTGCCGCTCGGACGCGTGCCGGTTCATGAATCGCTTGTACACGTCATTCACCAGGTAGGACGCCCCCCAGTTGAGCTGTGTGCTGACCGTGGACAGAAACGCGGCGAAGAACGAGGCGAGCACGACGCCCCGCAGCCCGATGGGAAGCAGCATCGGAATCAGCCGCGGATACGCCCGCTCATGATCGATGAAGGTCGCGCCGAACTGCGTCGTGCTGAGCGTGGCATCAGGAATCAGCACGACCGACGCCAGCGCCGTCACGACCCACGGCCAGGACCGCAGGCAATAATGCGCGATGTTGAACCACAGCACCGAGAGCATCGCGTGTCGTTCATTACGGCAGGACACCAGCCGCTGCACAATCACGCCGCCGCCGTCGGTATTCTTCCAGGCCCACCATTGGATCAGGATCAGGCCGAGGAACCAGCCCTGCGGAGACTCCAGCCAGCCCGTGCCTGACGTGGAGGGGCCGGGCGGAATCGTGGCCAGCAGCGGACTGCCCGCCAGACGTTGCGTGAGCGCTCCAAGCCCTCCGACCGCCCCCACGGCATAGACGGCCAGAATGACCGCTCCGATCATCGCCCACACAAACTGAAAGGCATCAGTGAGCACGACGCCCCAGAGCCCGGCCATGGAGGTGTAGAGGGTTCCGAGGACCATGCAGCCGACGATGGCTTCCTCGCGCGCCAGCCCGGTTGTCTCCTGGAGCACCTTGGTCATGCCGGTAATCGGCCACACGCCGATGATCAAACAGTTGTAGCACAGCCCCCAGTACACCGCCTTGAACCCGCGCAGCGCCGCGGCCGCCCGGCCGCTGTAGCGACGCTCCGCCAGCTCCACTTCGGTCAGCACGTTGGCCCGCTTCCACAGCCGCGCAAAGACAAAGACGGCCAGCATGGTGCTGATCCCAAGCGCCCAGACTTCCCACACGCCCCAGATGCCGCGCCGACGGACCATGCCGGTGATTAACAGGGGCGTGTCCGAGGAAAACGCGGTCGCGGCAATCGACGTACCGGCCAACCACCAGCCCAGGGTCCGGTTGGAGACGAAGTACGCTTCAAGGCTTTGCCCCGCGACACGGCGCAGGCTGGCGCCGAGCAACAAGCTGGCCAGACCGAACGCGCCGACAATCGCCCAATCAATCCAATGCATTGACTTGGACGGGGACGTGTCTATTTTTCGCCCTCAGATGCTTGAGGCGAAAAATGGACATGTCCCCGGACGTCAGGCTCCCCAGGATGCATGTATGCCGCGCGCCGGTGGTGTGTGGCAGATGATTGACGCGGCCGTGGAGCGCCTGCCATGCGAGAAACGCGAAGGCGGCGGGTTCTTTGGCCATGACCGGCAGCCCGTACCGCTCGCTCGTGTGCACCGGCACCGGATGGAGCAGCTCGGTTAAATGAGCCATCAGGGTGCGATTGCGCGCGCCGCCGCCGCTGACAATCACCTCGCGGATCGGGACGGGGACGAAGCGGCGATAACTCTCGGCGATGCTGGCGGCGGTGACATAGGTCACCGTCGCCAGGACATCCAGCGGCGCGCGGCTCAGGCGCGTGCCGAACACGCGGCGCATCAGGTCTACGTTGAAAAGCTCCTTGCCGGTTGATTTCGGCGGCCGCCGGTGAAAGTAGGGCAGATCGAGCAGCCGGCGAGCGGCACGCGCATCCAGGCGTCCTCGGCGGGCCAGGCGGCCCTGGGGGTCATAGCGCAGCCGGCCGCGCGTCGCGGCGCGCGCGGCCAGGTCGATGAGCGCGTTGCCCGGGCCGGTATCGAATGCGAGCGGCTGCAGCCGCCGGCCGACCACGGTCACATTCGCGATCCCGCCGAGATTCTGCAGGGCCCGCACCGGACCATTGCCGAAGACCCAGGCATCCAAGACCGGCACCAGCGGCGCGCCTTCGCCGCCGGCGGCAAGATCGCGCATGCGAAACTGCGCGATGACCGGAATACCCAGGCGCTCGGCGATCACCGCCGGCTCGCCAAGCTGCAGCGTCGAGGGCATGGCGTCGCGCGGGCCATGATAGATCGTGTGTCCGTGCGAGCCGATCACGGCCACCTCGGACGCCGCCACATGCGCGCGGCGCAACACCGTGGTGGCCGCGCGCGCCAGCGACGCGCCGAGGACCATGTTCAGGGCGGAGAGCTCAGGGGCGGACAGCATTGCGGCCTGGCGCAACTGGCGATGCAGCGGCCGCGCGTAGGGCGTGGTGTGATGCGCGAGCACCTCAACGCGTCGTCCGACAAACCGCACGAGCGCGGCCGACACCCCGTCGCCGGATGTACCGGACATGAGGCCGAGCGCCAATTCCGCCATCAGCGCAGCGCGTCGCGCAGGGAACCCCTTGCCGCGGCCAGGCGTCGTCGAGCTGCCGTTTCGGAGAGGCGGCGGTGCACCATCAGCACGGCGATCTTCACTCGCCCACGCGCCTGACGCAGCGCGCGGGAGGCGGTCGCCGGCGCGCAGCCGGTCAGTTCTTGAATGATGCGGACGGCCCGGGCATGGAGCTTGCGCGAGGTCGGGCGCACATCCACCATGAGGTTGCCGTACACCTTCCCAAGCCGCACCATAGTCCCGAGAGTCAGCATGTTCAAGACTAGCTTCGTGGCCGTAGCCGCCTTCAGGCGAGTCGACCCGACGAGCACTTCGGGGCCGACCGCCAGCCGGATGCGCACGGCGGCCTGAATCGGCGCGCGGGGATGGCAGGTTACCAGGATCGTCCGCGCGCCGCGCGCACGGGCGGCGCGGAGGGCGTCGCGGACAAACGGCGTGACGCCGCTGGCGGTGATCCCGACCACGACATCGCCGGATCGCGCGCGCCGCCGCACCAGGCGCGCCGCGGCCTCGCCGCGATCCTCCGCCCCTTCACGCGAGCGAAAAACCGCACCGTGCCCGCCGGCGATGATCGCTTGGACGAGGGCAGGAGGCGTGTGAAATGTCGGAGGGCACTCGGCCGCCTCCAGGACCGCGAGGCGGCCGCTGGTCCCAGCCCCGACAAAGAAGAGCCGGCCGCCCTGCTGCATGGCGCGTGCGATGAGGGCGACCGCGCGCGCGATGGCGCGGTGCTGGCGCGTGACGGCGTGAACGGCGTGCGCGTCCTCGCGGCTCATCAGACGCAACAGACGAAGGGTTGAGAAGGTCTCGAGTGCGTAGCGATGCGAAGGGTGCTGTTCGGTGGGAAGGCGGGCGTACAGGCCCAACGGAACCATGCTACACGCAAGATAACATGGGCTGCATAGGCCGCGCAACCCCTCGCCCTACTGAGGTAGTGTCCTCCGTTGCGGGTCCTGGCTCGCGGTGGGTTCGCGGCACCGCTTGGGAAAAAAGGTGCCAGGCACTAAAGGCCGAAAAGGTGCCAGGCACCTTTTTTGTGGTGGGCCTTCCGCGGCCGGGTGGCAGGACCCGCCGACCGGATTGCTTGCAGGCCGAGAGGCGCTGTGCTAGCCTGCGATCGATATGCGGCTTCAGACGCTCATCGGCGCACAACTCTCCGTCGGATTTCCAGGAACCCAGGCGAGCCAGCGTCTGATTCGCCATCTGCGCGCGCTTCAGGCGCAGAGCATTATCCTCTTTGCACGCAATATCCAGCACCCCCGCCAGGTCTCGCGGCTGATTCGCGACCTCCAACGCGGACTAGGATGGCGACTGCTTGTCCTGATCGATCACGAGGGCGGACGCGTCGTGCGGTTCCGGCGCGGCCTCACGATGTTTCCGGCCGCCC